>WYBE01000008.1 GCA_011526045.1 Nevskiales bacterium
AGCCCGTCGCAACAAACCGCTCCGCCGTCAGCTCATCGAGCCCGTGATAACCCGCCGCTACACCCGCTCCCCCTATCCACAACTCCCCGCCAACACCCACAGGAACCGGTCGACCGCGCGCGTCGAGAATATGCAGCGCCACCTGCGGAAACGGCTGGCCGAGTGGCACGGCGCGCGTGTCGTCGGCCGCCGGCTCCGCGGCATACTCGAACCATGTGCTATCGATGGTCGCTTCCGCCACACCGTAGGAATTGACGATTCGCGTGCTCGCCGCGCAGGCGGCGCGCAACGCGCGATACTCATGGGCATACCAGGTGTCGGAACCGACGATCAGGAGGCGCAGCGGCGGCAAGCGGCAACTCTCCTGCCCGGCCCAGGCCGACAACACGCGAATCACCGCCGGCACGAACTCTGCGACGCTGATGCGCTCGGCAGTCAGCACGCCATACAACCGCGCCGGATCGAGCAGCGTCTCGCGCGGGCAGAACACCAGGCGGGCACCGGAGAGCAAGGCGCGCACCCAATCGCCGGCGAACACGTCGAAGGATGCAGACGCCATCTGCAGATGTACGTCATCCGGCCCCAGCGCATACACGCTTTCCCAGCCGCGGAAGGTCGCCGCCAGGTTGCCGTGGCTGACGACCACGCCCTTCGGACGGCCGGTGGAACCGGACGTATATATAAGGTAGGCGGGATCGTCCGCTCGCACGGTTTCGGCCGGTGTATGCCCGGGCTCTGCCGCGAACCGGGTGGGATCGTCCGCAAGATCAAACACCGGCACGCCCGGGACGGTGAGCGCGTGCCCGGCACCGATGACGAGACTCAGCCCGGCGTCTTCGGCCATGAGGCGCAGGCGCTCAACGGGATACTCGGGATCGAGCGGCACGTAGGCGGCGCCCGCGCGGAGCACGCCGAGCAGGGCCGTGAGCAGCCGTGGCCCACGCGGCAGGCAGATGCCGACCCGGCTGCCACGACCGCAGCCGAGCACGCGCAGGCGCCGCGCGATGCGACCCGCCTCGGCGTCGAGTTCCGCATAGGTCACCTGCCGGCCCTCGCCGACGAGCGCCACGGCACCGGCGCGCCGCGCCACCTGGGCGGCGAAGAGCGACAACACCGTCTCGTGTTCCGGCACCGAGGCCCGCGCACCGGCGAGCGCCCGGTCGCTGTGCGCGGCTGCGGCCGGCGTCAGCAACGGCAACCCGCTGATTGGCGTGTCCGGGTGGCGCAGCAGCCCGTCGATCAGGCACTCGTAGGCATCGGCCATGCACTCGATCGTGCGCGCGAGGAACAGGTCGGTGTCGAACTCGAAGATCAGCTCGAGTTCCCCGGCGTGTTCACCGACCGTCAGCGTCAGGTCGAAGGTGGAGACGCCGTGGTCGAGCAACCGGCCGAGCCGGAACCCGACAGCGCCGCTCGCCAGCGTCCGCTCGGGAATCGGCACGAGGTTGAACATCACCTGGAACACCGGCGCGCGCGCTAGGCTGCGCTCGGGCTTCAGGCGTTCCACCAGCCGCTCGAAAGGCAGGTCCTGGTGCGCGAAGGCATCGAGCGCCGTCGTGCGCACGCGGCCGAGGAACTCCTCGAACGACGGGTCGCCCGCGGCATCCGTCCGCAGGACCACGGTGTTGACGAACAGCCCGACGAGCCCTTCGAGATCGGGATGCGGGCGCGCCGCGACCGGAGTGCCGACCACGAGGTCGGTCTGCCCCGAGTAGCGCGTGAGCAGCACCTTGAAGGCGGCGAGCAGCAGCGTGTAGAGCGTGCAGCCCCGGCTGCGCGCGAACGCCCGCAGCTCCCCGGCGCGCTCCGGCGCGAGCGTGCGCCAGATCCAGGCGCCGCGGAACCGCTGCTCCGCAGGTCGCGGCCAATCCGCGGGCAAGACCAGTGCCGGCGGCGCGCCCGCGAGCCGTTCGAGCCAGTATCCGAGTTGCCGGCGGCTGCGTTCGCCCTCGAGCCAGTCGCGCTGCCAGGCCGCGTAGTCCACGTACTGCACCGGCAACGGCGGGAGCGCCGTACCTGCGTAGAGCGCAGCGAGTTCCCGGAAGAGAATGGCATTGGAGGTGCCGTCCGTCACGATGTGGTGGACCACCAGCACCAGGTCGTGCGCATCCGCGGCGCCGCGCAACAGGACGGCACGCAGCAGCGGCCCGGTGGCGAGATCGAACGGCACGCGCGCGAGCGTGCTCGCCCGCCCGGCACGTTGCTGCTCCTCCACCGACTCGACCGTGATCGCGACCGGCAGGGTCGCGCGAATCTCCGGCCGCGGCCGGCCGTCGCGCGTCGGAAACACCGTGCGCAGCGCTTCGTGGCGCGCGACCAGCGCATCGAGCGCGCGCTGCAGGCGGGCGGGATCGAGTGGCCCGGTGATGCGGATGGTCCAGGCGAGGTTGTAGGCCGGGCTCGCGGGATCGAGCTGCTCGAGGAACCACAGCCGCTCCTGGCCCCAGGACAGCGGCAGCACGCCGTCGCGCGGCGCCGGCCGCAGGGGCAGCGGCGATGCCTCGCCCGCCGCGCGGATGCGCCGTGCCAGCGCAGCGACCGTCGGCTCCGCGAAGAGATCCTTCAGCGTCAACTGCGCACCACAGTCGGCGCCGATGCGCGCCAGCACGCGCATCGCCAGCAATGACTGGCCACCGAGATCGAAGAAGCTGTCGTCAGGGCCTACGGGCACGCCACCCAGCGCCTGCGACCAGCGGGCTGCAATGCGTGCCTCCAGCGGATCGCTGCACTCGCGCGCCATGCGGCGCGGAGCGGACGGTTCCGGAAGCGCATCGCGATCGACCTTGCCGCTCGGCGTGAGCGGCAGGCGTTCCAGCACCACCCAGGCAGCGGGCCGCATGAACGCCGGCAGGCGCTCGGCCGCCTGCGCGCGCAGGGCATCGGGGTCGGGCACGACGCCGGCCACGTAGGCGATGAGCCGGGCGGCGTCGCCTTCACCGCGCAGCACGACCGCCGCATCGGCCACCCCGTCACAGGCCCGCAGCACCGCCTCGATCTCGCCGGGCTCCAGCCGGAACCCGCGCAGCTTCAGTTGCCGGTCCATGCGGCCGAGGCACTCGAGGTTGCCGTCCGGGAGGCGACGCGCAAGATCACCGCTGCGATACAGTCGGGCGCCCGCCTGCGTTGCGAACGGATCGGGCGGAAAGCGCTCCGCGGTGAGCGCGGGTCGCCGCCAGTACCCGGGGCCTACGCCGACGCCGGCGACACAGAGCTCGCCCGGCACGCCGGGCGGCAGCGGGTTGAGATGCGCATCGAGCACGTAGCAGCGCATGTTCGCGATCGGTCGGCCGATCGCGACCCGGTCGCCGGGGGCGGCTGCCGAGGCTTCGAAGCAGGTGGCATCCCAGATCTCCGAGGTGCCGTAGGTATTCAGGACGCGCACCGCCGGCAGTGCGCGGCGGCAGGCGGCGAGCACCTCCGGCGTGAGCGGCTCGCCACTGGTGACGATCACACGCAACCGTGGCAAGCGTGCCGCCAGGTCCGGCGCGCAGTCGAGCAAGGCGCGCAGCAACGGCGGCACCAGCACCAACTGCGTGACCTCGTGCCGGGCCAGCTCCGGCACCAGCAGGGCCGGATCGCGCGCCGCCTCGCCCGGCAGCACGACGAGTGGAATGCCGTGCATCAGCGCACCGAAGATCTCCCACAGCGAGTCGATGAAGTTGACGCTCGTGCGCAGGCAGAAGACATCGCCCGGGCCAAAGCCGTACTCGTGCCACATCCAGTGGCAGCGGTTGACCGCGCCCCGGTGCAGCCCGACCGCGCCTTTCGGCTCGCCGGTCGAACCCGAGGTATAGAGCACGAATGCCGCACTGTCCGGTTCCCCGCCCGATTCGGCGCACGCCACCGCCTGCGACCAGTCGCAGCGGTCCACCTCGATGCGTTCCACCGGGACATCGAGATCGGAGGCGACCGCAGACGCCGTCAGCAGCAACTGCGCACCCGAATCGCGCAACATGAACGCGCGCCGCGCACGCGGGTAGGCCGGATCGAGCGGCACGACCGCACAGCCGCTGCGCAGGATCGCGAGCAGCCCGACGACCAGGTGCGCAGCCGGTGGCAGCGACAGCGCGACGAAATCCCCGGGCGCGGCGCCGTGTTCGCGCAGCCGCGCCGCGAGCGTCGCGACACGCCGCTCGAGTTCCCCGTAGCTCAGGCGCTCCTCGCCACAGATCAGGGCCAGTGCCTGCGGGGCGCGCCGGCAGCGCTCCGCGACCAGCCCGTCCAGGGTCGCCGCCGCCGGGTAATCGGCGGCCGTCATGTTCCATTCGAGCAGGACACGATGCCGCCCGGCCGCATCGAGCAGTGGCAGCGCGGCAATGGGTCGATGCGGGTCCACCGCGATGCCTTCGAGCAACGTCGCGAAATGCGCCGGCATCGCTTCCGCGAGCCAGGGCTCGAAGCGCGCGAGCGCATAGCCGAGGTGCCCGCTGAGACCCGCGCCGGCGCCGTGGTCCGTCACCGACCATTCGAGGTCCCACCAGGAATGCCGCTCGGCGTGCACCGGCTCGATGCGGAACACGACACCGTCGCCCGTGCGCGGCTTCGCCGCCGAATCGAACTGGAACAGGATCTGCGACAGCGGCTGCTCGCCCGGCCGCCAGTCCGGTCGCAAGGCCTGCACCACGCGGGTGAACGGCGTGTCACGCCGCGCCAGCGCCTCGAGCAGCCCGGCCCGCTCCCGGGCGAGCAACCCGGTGAAGAGCGGGTCGCCGCCTGCGCTCACGCGGAATACCAGGTTGTTGATCAGGCAGGCCACGAGGCGCTGGCTCTCCGGCGTGTCACGCTGGGTCACCGGCACGCTGATCAGCACGTCGTCCTGCCCGCCGTAGCGCACGAGCAGCACCCGCAGCGCCGCAAGCAGCACGCTGAAGAGCGTTGCGCCCTGCGAGCGGGCGAGTGCCCGCAGACCCTCCGCAACTACCGGCCCGACCTCGAACGCCACGCGTCGCGAGCGGCGCTCGGCGTACAAGGGCCGCAAGCGTTGCGGCAGCGCGTGGCGCACCGGCGCGCCTTGCAGGCGCTCGCGCCAGAACGCAAGCTTCGCCGCGGCCTGCGCGGCGTGACCCGGCGCCTGCGCACGCGCCACGAGGTCGGCGTACTGCGGCCCGGCGGGCGTTGCCGGCAGCACGTGGCCGGCGCGCGCGCTCTCGTACGCCAGCGCCAGGTCATCGCGAATGACCGGCACGCAGTGGCCGTCGGCGACGATGTGGTGGACCGTCACCAGCAACACATGGAGGTGTTCGCCGAGCCGTACGAGCACCGCGCGCAGCGGCGCCTCGCCGGCACGAAGGTCGAACGGCATGCAGATCGCGCGCGATGCGAACGCCGTCAGCGCACCCGGGTCGGCGCCCGCGATCGCGCAGCCATCGTGGAACTCAAAGCCGGTGACGGCTCCGGCACCCGGCTCCTGCCAGGGCTCGCCACCCGTCTCGCCGAAGCGGGCGCGCAACATCGGATGGCGAACGAGCACGGCGCACCAGGCGCGCTCGAGTGCGGCGCGATCGAGCGCGCCATCCAGGTAAATCGCAAACTGCTCGTTGCCGCCGGCATGGCCGGGATCGACCGCCTGCAGCAGCCAGAAGCCTTCCTGCGCCGGCGCGAGCGGTGAGCGCTGCACCGGCGCGGCGGTGACTGCGGCCGCGCGACCGCCATTGCGATCGCCATGGCGACGCACGAGCTCCAGCAGTTCCGGCTTGTGCGCGCGCAGCCGGACGAGCAACTCGTCGGTCAGCGCCTCCTCGGGTGCGTCGTAGCGCAGCCGCTCGCCGTCCGCCCACAGCTCGACTCCCGCGCGGCGCAGGTGGTCGAGCAACTCGGCGGCACTCATAGCTCGCCGTGCTTGCGCCGCGACCCCCGCTGCCCGCGTTGCGGTCCGGCTGGCGTGCGGCGCGTCCCGTAACGGGTGGCGACCGCCGCGGCATGATGCTCGGCGAGATGACGGGCGTAGGCGTTGATGGTCGGCGCCTCGAACACGGCCGCCAGCATCACGCCGTCGTCGAGCAGCTGCTGCACGCGGGTGGTCAGGCGGACCGCCGCGATCGAATCGCCGCCGAGGTCGAAGAAGTTGTCCTCCACGCCGACGGCCGCAACGCCGAGGATTTCCGACCACAGGCTGGCAAGATCGGATTCCAGCGCGCTGCGCGGCGCGCCGCCGTGGCCGCCCCAGGTCCGGCTGCCGGGTGCCGGCAGCGCCCGGCGGTCGAGCTTGCCGTTCGCATTGAGCGGCAGCGCATCCAGGTACATCCAGGCCGTGGGCAGCAAGGGCTCGGGCAGGTGGCGTGCGAGCCAGGCGCGCAGTTCCACCGGCGCCACGCCCCGCGCCGGCTCTTCGGCGAGCGTGAGCAGTTGCCGGTGCACGGCGCTGCTGCCACAGGCGGTCTCCCGATGGCGGCTGACGGCCGTCACCCGCCGCATCCTGCCCTGCGCGGCGAACTCACAGCGGATCGTGTAATCAGGCATGAGCCCATCGCCGCCCGATGCCCACTCCCAGTCGAGCCCGAGCACAGTGCCGGCGGCGAGCCGCGGGGAGTCGGACGGCAACGGCACGAACACCGGCAGCCAGGCCTGCTGGTGCTCGAGGTAGTCGAGTTGCACGCCCTCGGCGGTGGTCACGACCGTCCACAACAGGAAACCATCGAAGCGCCCCGGACGGTGCAGGGTGAGGCGGCCGCGGTTGCGCCAGTGTTCCGGCAACGCGCCGCGGAAATCGAGGTCCTCGAAGACCACGCTGTCGGAGATCAGTTGCCGGGCGGGCAGGTTACGCACGCACAGCCGCAGGTCGAACGGCCGACCCTGCGCTTCGAAAATCTTCTTTACATACCCGACGGCCAGGGGCGCGAACGCCGGCGCCGCGTGCAACGCCGCCGGCAGCTCGACCGCAGCGAGCATCGTGGTGCAGCGCAGGGGCACGGGTACGCAGCCCGGCGCGAACTGCGTACGCACGCGATTCCAGATGGGGGCGATGCCATCCGCACTGCCGATGTTGCCGACGATGCCCTGCGCACACAGCTCGGGGGCTTCCGGCAGGCTGATCGAACGCGCATCGCCGGCAAGCACCACGATGCGTTCGCTGAGGCCGGCCGTGGCGACAGCCGCGCGCGCCTGCTCCGCCGCCTCCGGCAGCAACTCCACGGCGTACACCTTGCGGGCCCCGGCCTGCACGGCCAGCCGCGCGAGCAGCGCATGCGGCCCGGTACCGAGATCGAGCACGACCCGCCCCTGCGCGTGGCGCTCGAAGGCGCGCCTGAACGCCTCCGTGCGCACGGTATCAGCGCTCATCAGGTCGTAGAGAAACCGGTCATAGACCTGGTAGCCGCCGAGCGAGGGCCAGAACTCGGCCTCGCGACCGGCATCGCCTGCGCCGGGCACCACGTAGGCGACCAGTTTTTCGTTGCCGGCGTCATCGGCGCGGATGGCAGCGGCAGCCGCGCTGATGCCGGGATGGTCGCGCAGCAGCGTCTCGATCTCGCCCAGCTCGAGCCGGTGGCCGCGCCACTTCACCTGCTCGTCCACGCGGCCGAGGAACTCGAGGCTGCCATCGGGCATCCGCCGGACGCGATCGCCAGTGCGATAGGCACGTCGCGGTGGAGCATCGAGCGCGACGAAGCGGCTCGCGGTCAGGCGCTCATCGCCGAGGTAGCCGGTCGCGATGCCGGGCCCGCACACGTAGAGTTCGCCAGGATCGCCATCGGGCACCGGCTGTCGGAGCGGGTCGAGCAGGCGAATCTCGACGTCGGCAAGCGGCATGCCGATGTTGCGCGCGTCGTGATCCGCGACCACGTACTCCCGGAACATGACGTTGCCACCGGTCTCGGTGATCGCGTAGGTATTGACCAGGCGCGGGCCGCGTGCGGCGTGCGACCCCGACCACGCCTGCAGATCGCCCGGCTGCACCGCCTCACCGCTCAGCACCAGCGCACGCACCGCCAGCGCCGGCCACGCGCCCGTGAACGCCGGCGCCAGCACGGTTGCGCGAAACTCCGAAGGCGTCTGCGAGAGGATGGTCACGCCGGACTGACGCAGGAAGTCGCGCAGGGCCACGCCGTCGGAGCGGGCAGCCGCCGGGCCGATGGCGAGACGGGCACCGTGCGTGAGCGCGCCCCAGATCTCAAACACGGAGAAGCCGAAGGCGCAGGAGTGGAGCTGTGCCCACACATCGGTGTCACCCAGCGCGAGTCGCGGTCCCATATCGTCGAACAACCGCGCGACATTGCCGTGGCTGACGACGACGCCCTTCGGCTCGCCGGTGGAACCGGAAGTGAACATGACATAGCAGGCCTGGCCGGGGTCGATCGCGGTGCCGCGGTCCGCCGGTTCGGCTGCGGCAATCGCCGCCGCATCGCGGTCGAGACACAGGGCCGGCAGTTGCGGCGCCAGCGCTGCCGCTGTTGCCTCCACCGATACCAGCACCGCGGGACTGGCCCGTCCCACGATGCGACGCAGTCGCTCCGCGGGATATCCGGGGTCGAACGGCACGAACGCCGCGCCCGCCTTGAGCACGCCGAGCAACGCCGCGATCAGCCCCGGCCCGCGCGGCAGCGCCAGGCCGACGAGCGTACCGGGCCGCGCACCGAGCGCGGCGAGGCGCCGTGCAATCCGGTTCGCACGGGCGTTGAGCTGCGCATAGCTGAGCGACTCCGCGCCCTGGCTGAGCGCGATCGCATCGCCGCGCTCGCGCGCATGGCGCTCCACCATTCGCGCCAACGAACGGTCTGCGTCCTCGTGCATGCTCCGGTCAATGTCGGCCGGTTTCATCGTCCCGCCACCGTCCCGCCTGACCGCCTGCAGCTCAGTCCGATCACCGGCGGGTTACCGAGGTACTCGGCCCAGTAGTCCGCACCGAGCCCGGCTTCACCCGCAGGGTCGAAGACGAGCGTGTGCCAGCGCACGTCGACGAAGCCCGCCTCGGCGAGTGCGCGCTCGTAGGTCGTGGGCTCGAAGTGATAGACCTCGAAGCGGAACAGCTCCCGCCCGCTCACCATCGCATAGGCAATCGGCGAGCCTTCGCGCCGCGCCCCGACGACGCTCTTGCTGAACCCGTAGCCGAGATACCCCGCGTAGCGCTCCGGCGACTGGAACGGGTTCTCGTTGAGCGACACCAGCCGTCCACCGGGCACGGTCTGGCCGGCGATGCTCCGGCACATCCGGGCGAGCTCGTCCGTATCGCGCGCGTAGTGCAGCAGATACGCCGCGCAGACGACATCGAACGCGCCGAGCACCGGCAGCGCGCGCGCGTCGCAGACGCGGTAATCGATGCCGAGCGGCTCGCTGCGCTCCTGCGCGCGCGCGAGATCGATCATCGCCGCCGAGATGTCGGCACCGACGACCTGGCGCGCGCCGCGTCGGCGCAACTGCCGCGAGTACCAGCCCTCGCCGCAGGCGAGATCGAGGACGGCGAGGTCCGCGACGTCGCCCAGCATGTTGAACAGGCTCGGCTCCTCGACGAAGCGGCGGATTGGTGAGCGCCTGGAGCGCTGGTACTGCGTGGCGATCGCGTCGTACTGCGTCGCCGCCGCCCGCGCCTGCACCTCACCGGGCGCGGCACTCACCGGCCGCATCCGCCGGCCCAGCGTTGCAGCAACGCGAGCGCGTCCTCGCGCAGGCAGCCGCCCGTGCGCCCTGGTCCGGCGTCGACCGCCGCGTGCCCCGGCATCAGTTCCGCGCCGGTGAGCGCGTGCAGGTCCGCGAGGCTCGCCCCGTAGACGATGCGGTCGATGCGCGCGTAATGGCTCGCCGCCAGGCACATCGGGCAGGGTTCGACGGTCACGTAGAGCACGCCGCCGGAAAGATCGAGCGTGCGCTCCCTGCGGCAGGCCTCCCGGATCAGCGCGATCTCCGCGTGAGCCGTGATGTCGAGGCTCGAGATGACGCAGTTCGACGCGGTGGCGACCAGCTTGCCGTTGCGTACCAGGCAGGCACCGATCGGCGGCTCTCCGGCGAGCCCGGCGCGGCGCGCAGCCTCCAGGGCCGTGCGCATCCAGGTCTCGTCGCTCGCGGCCGGCGCCGCGGCGCAGGGGGCAGCAAGCTCCGCGCCACCGCTCATGCGCCCTCTTCCTCCTCGCCCCGGTAGATGCACCCGGACGAGCAGGTCTCGTTGATCACCACCTGGCACAG
Source organism: Nevskiales bacterium (assembly GCA_011526045.1). Classification (GTDB taxonomy): domain Bacteria; phylum Pseudomonadota; class Gammaproteobacteria; order Steroidobacterales; genus QUBU01. Next base: position 10,114 of record WYBE01000008.1, read on the forward strand.
GTTCGGCAACGACGGCTTCAGCTGCCGCCAGATCCACTTTGCCAGCACCTCGCTGGTCGGATTCTCGAGCCCCTCGATGTCGTTGAGATAGTTGTGGTCGAGCCGGTCGAAAATGGGCTGGAACACACGCCGGATCTCCGCGTAGTCCATGATCCAGCCGCTGTGCCCGCCGACCGGGCCGCACACATGGATTGCACCGCGCCAGGAGTGGCCGTGCAGGCGCGCGCACTTGTGCCCCGGCGGCACGTTCGGCAGCCGGTGCGCAGCCTCGAAGATGAACTCCTTATATATCTCCATGTCGGTGCGCCGTGACGCCGTCGGACGGTGACCGGCCCGGGAGCCGTCATCGGGAATGCGTGAGCGTCGGGACCCTGTACTGGCCTTTATTATTTGGGAGGTTCGCGCCATCGCGATGGCGCCTCGCTGCCATCGCGACCGTATTCTGCAATAGGTGCCCGCCCGGAAGCCACCGGCAGGCGGACGGCGCGCTACGCATTTGCCGCAGGCGCGGCGGCAACGCGTCGCTCCGTCTGTATGATCCGGCGACCGCTATACCGCAGGAACCCCGGCCATGCAGATCGACCTCATCCTGGAACCCGACCTGAGCCCTGCCCAGGTCGCCGAAATCGCCGTTGCCGCCGAAAAGCACGGCTTTCGCACGCTGTGGCATTCCAACTATCACCAGAACCCGGATGCATTCGTCGCGCTGGTGCCGGCGGCGCTCGCCACCAGCCGCATCCGCCTCGGCGCTCTCGCGGTCTCCCCCTACGAAACGCATCCGCTGAAGATCGCCAACGCGCTGCTGACCCTGAACGACATCAGCAAGGGGCGGGCCGTGGTGGCGATCGGCGGTGGCGGCTCCGTCATGGGCGCCACCGGACGGAAGATGGACCCCAAGGCCCAGCGCATGCTGCGCGGCGTGCGCGAGGCGGTCGAGATCATTCAGGCGGTCGGCTCCGGCAAGGTGGTGATGAAGTACGACGGCGAGCTCTACAAGCTGGCGCGGCCGGTCAAGTCCGCCTGGACCCGCCACCTGCAACCGAAGGTGTTTACCTGCTCCACGGGCGAGAGGATGCTCGAGCTCGCCGGGCGCATTGCCGATGGCACGCAGATGAGCGACGTGACGCCGGAGAAGATCGGCCATCACATGGAGTCGTTGCGCAAGGGCCTCGCCGCGCGCAAGACTGCCGCCGAAGATTTTCGCATCGGTAACTTCTGGGCGTGGCACATCAAGGAGGACCGCGAAAAGTCCATGTACGAAGCGCGGCGTGAACTCGTGTTCCGCGGCGAGCTGCTGCCGCCGAAGTACGACATGCTGCCGTACGTAAGCCCGGAGGAACGCCAGCTCGTGATCGACAAGTGGCAGAACTTCGCCAAGGCGTTCTGGACGCGCTCGGGCGTGATCGAGGACGTTCCCGAGTCGATCGTCACGCGCCTGATCGCTGCCTGTGCCTCGGCCGGGACTCTCGACGACATCGAGGCGCAGATCGAGCGTTTCCGCATCTTCGAGCGGGCCGGCCTGACGGAACTCTCCATCCGGCTGTTCGACGAGCCGATGGCGGGCCTGGAGATCCTGGCCCGGCACGTGCTGCCGCATTTCGAGCGATACTGACCGCCGGGCCGGGTAGCAAGCGGTTTGCGGGCCGTCGTGGGGTTCGGCCGCTGTCCCCATTTCCTTTAGAATGCCGCGCATGGCATCGAACAGCGCAATTCGCAGCATCGCGGTCATCGGCGGCACCGGCGCACTCGGCGGCGGTCTCGCCTGGCGCTGGGCTGGCGCCGGATATCGCATCCTCATCGGTTCGCGTGACGGCGGGAAGGCGGTGGCCGCCGCGCAAGAACTCGCCGCTCGGCTTCCCGGCCGGGAGGTGAGCGGCCACGGCAACCCGCAGGCCGCCGCCGCCGCCGATCTGGTGGTGCTCACGGTTCCGTTCGCGCATCAGCGTCCGATCCTCGAGGCGATCCACCCCCACCTGCGCGGGAAGATCCTCGTCGACACGACCGTGCCACTGGTGCCGCCGAAGGTGATGCGGGTGCAGTTGCCGCAGGAAGGCTCGGCCGCAGTCATCGCGCAGCAGATCGTCGGGCCGGATACCACGGTGGTATCGGCGTTCCAGAATGTCGCCGCCGACCTGCTCGCCTCGGGCGCGACGCCCGAGTGCGACGTACTGGTCGCCGGCGACAAGGCCGATGCCCGCGAAGTCGTGGTGAGGCTGGCGCGCGAGGCGGGTTTCCGCGCCTGGCATGCCGGTCCGCTGGCGAACTCCGCGGCGATGGAGGCGCTGACCTCGGTGCTGATCTTCATGAACCGGCACTACCGGGGCGATCACGCCGGCATCCGGCTGACCGGCATCCAGCAGGAACCCGCCGCCTGAGTCCACGGCGACGCCCCGTCGCCCGACCGACCGCCGCCATGACCAGCCCCGCCCTCCTGATCACGCCGCTCGGCGGCCTGCCCGAGGTGCGTCCCGGCGACGATCTCGGCGAACTGCTGCTTGGCGCGCTGCGCCACGCCAACCTCGCGCCCGCCGCAGGCGACGTGCTCGCGGTCACGCAGAAGATCGTCTCGAAGGCCGAAGGCCGCGTCCGCAGGCTCGCCGACATCGTACCCTCGGCGCGCGCGCTCGCGCTCGCCACCGAGACGCACAAGGACCCGCGCCTGGTGGAACTGATCCTGCAGGAATCGCGCGACATCGTGCGCAGGCGCCGCGACCTGATCATCGCCGAGCATCGCCTCGGCATCGTGCTCGCCAATGCCGGCATCGACCGCTCCAATCTCGCGGGTAACGACGACACGGTGTTGCTGCTGCCCGCCGACCCCGACGCCTCTGCCGCACGGTTGCGCGAGCGACTGCAGGCGGCGAGCGGTGAGCGATGCGGCGTGATCATCACCGACAGCGTCGGGCGCGCCTGGCGCAAGGGCACCGTCGGCATTGCCATCGGGACCGCCGGCGTCGCACCGTTCCTGGACCTGCGCGGCCGCCGTGATCGCCACGGCCGCGCGCTGCAGGTGAGCGAGATTGCGCCGGCCGACAGCCTTGCCGCCGCCGCGGCCCTGGTCATGGGCGAAGCGGCCGAAGGCATCCCCGCGGTGCTGATCCGCGGCGCCGCGCTTGCGCTCGGCGAAGGGTCGGCAGCGGCGGTGCTGCGCCCGCGCGCCGAAGACCTGTTCCGCTGACCTGCCCGCCATGCAGGCTGCCGACGGAAACTGGGTGCTACTGTCCGGCGGCGTGGGCGGGGCGAAGCTTGCGCTCGGGCTCGACCGCATTCTGTCGCGGGGTTCGCTCACCATCATCGCCAACACGGGCGACGACTTCCGTCACCTCGGGCTCGCCATTTCGCCCGATATCGACACGCTGCTCTACACGCTCAGTGAGCGCGTCAATCCCGACACTGGCTGGGGCTGCCGCGAGGAGACCTGGAACTTCATGGCGGAACTCGAACGTCTCGGCGGCGAGACCTGGTTCCGCCTCGGCGACCGCGATCTCGCCACCCACGTCGAGCGCACGCGGCGCCTTGCCGCGGGCGAAACGCTCACGGCAATCACCGCACACTTCTGCGCGATGTCCGGCCTCGGGAGTCGCATCGTGCCGATGAGCGACCGGCCGGTGGCGACCCGCGTGCACACGAGCGAGGGAGAACTCGCTTTCCAGGAGTACTTTGTACGCCGCCAGGCGCAGCCGGCGGTATCGGCAATTACCTACGCCGGTGCCGGCGAGGCCACGGCGCCCGCGGCGGCGCGCGCGGCGTTCGCCGATCCGCAACTGCGCGGCATCCTGATCGCGCCGTCCAACCCCTGGCTCAGCATCGGGCCCATCCTCGCCGTGCCGTTCTACCGCGAGGCACTCGCCGCCACGCGGGTACCGGTGGTGGCGGTCTCACCGCTGGTCGGCGGCCGGGCGCTGAAGGGACCGACCGACAGGCTCATGGCCGGACTGGGCCTGCCCGTGAACTCCGCGGGCATCGCGCAGTGCTACCGCGAAGTGCTGGATGCACTCATACTGGATCACGTGGACGCCGGCGACATTGCGGCCGTGGAGTCGTCCGGCGTGACCGCCGCGGTCACCGCCACCGTCATGCACTCGACGTGCGACCGGGTGGCGCTCGCCCGCTTCGCGACCGGCCTCGCATTGCGTCTCGGTGGCTGACGGCATGGGTGAGTTCGATCCCGTGTGGGCACTCGTGCCCCTGAAGCCACCGGAAGAGGCCAAGAGCCGCCTTGCGCCGCTGCTCGGCCCTGCCGAGCGCGCGGACTTCGCCCGCCACATGGCGCGCGACGTGCTCGCGGCACTGCGCAGTGCGCGGGCCATCGCCGGCATCGCCCTGCTGGCAGCCGACGACCGCGCGGCGGCCGTCGCGGACGGGCTGCCCTGTCGCCTGCTCGTCGATGAGCAACCCGGCGATCTCTGCGCGAGCCTCGTGGCGGCTGCGCGCAGGCTCGGCGCCGACGGCGCCACCACCGCGCTCATCGTGCCGGCCGACCTGCCGGCGCTCACCGGCGCCGACGTCGATGCGCTGCTTGCGGCACACCGCGGCGGCGTCAGCGTGGCAGCGGCGGCGCGCGACGGCGGCACCAACGGCCTCGTACTGACTCCGCCCGGCGCGATTCCGTGCCTGTTCGGGCCCGACAGCGCCGCGCGGCATCTCGCCGCAGCGCACGAACGGGGTCTCGTGGCCACACGCTGTACGCTACCGGGCTTTGCGCGCGACATCGACACCGTGGATGATGTGCGCTGGCTATGCGAGCAGACTCCCGGCATATCAGCCCGCGACTACCTCGACCGCAGCGGCATCTGTGGCCGGGCGCTTGCGCGACACGAGGCACACCGCGCTTAGGGCCGCAATGAACGACTGGCAGTCACTGTCCCGCGACGACATCCTCGCCCGCGCCGAGTCACTCGGGTTGCGCGGCTTGCTGCCGCTCGCCGCCGCGTTGCGCGACGAGGGCCATGGCGCCGTCGTCTCCTACTCGCGCAAGGTGTTCATTCCGCTCACCGAGTTGTGCCGTGACGTCTGCCATTACTGCACCTACGCGAAGACTCCGCGCCGGCTGCGCCACGCCTACCTCGCGCCGGATGAGGTGCTCGCGATCGCGCGTGCCGGGCAGGCCGCCGGCTGCCGCGAGGCGCTGTTCACGCTCGGCGACAAGCCGGAGCTGCGCTATCGGGCGGCGCGCGACACACTCGCCGCGCTCGGCTTCTCCTCGACCCTCGCCTACCTGCGCGCAATGGCGGAACTCGTGGTGCGCGAGACGGGGCTGCTGCCGCACCTGAACCCCGGCGTGCTCGCGCCGGACGACTACCGCAGCCTGCGCGCCGTCGCGCCCTCGATGGGCATCATGCTGGAGTCCGCCGCGGGACGGCTCGCGGCGCGCGGCGGGCCGCACTTCGGCTCGCCCGACAAGCAGCCGGCGGTGCGCCTGAAGGCCATCGCGGACGCAGGCGCCGCCGCCGTGCCGCTCACCACGGGGCTGCTTGTCGGCATCGGCGAGACGCGCGCCGAACGCGTCGAGAGCCTGCTCACGCTGCGCGAGATCCACCAGCGTGACGGCCACATCCAGGAGCTGATCATCCAGAACTTCGTGCCGAAGCCCGGCACGCGCATGGCTGCCGTGCCCGCTCCGCCGTTCGAGGAACTGCTCTGGACCATCGCCGTCGCGCGCCTGGTGTTCGGGCCGGAGATGAGCCTGCAGGCACCGCCCAATCTCAACGAAGGCCGACTCGGCGAACTGGTCGCAGCCGGCATCAACGACTGGGGTGGCGTCTCTCCGGTCACGCCCGACCACGTCAACCCCGAGTCGCCGTGGCCGCACATCGCTGACCTTGCAGCGCAGACTGCCGCCACCGGCAAGATCCTCGTCGAGCGGCTCACGGTTTACCCCGGCTACGTGCGCGCGCGCGCGCGCTGGCTCGACCCCGCGATGGTGAAACCCGTGCTCGCAGCCGCCGACGCCGAGGGCTACGCCCGCGACGACGCCTGGTCGGCGGGTGACGCCGCGGCCCGACCGCCGGCGCCAGGCGCGCGGCCGGCGGCGCCATTCACGGAGCGCACGCTCGCCGGCCTCGTGGCACGCGCCCGAAGTGGCGAGCGGCTGAACGAAACCGAGGTGACGCGATTGTTTGCCGCGCGCGACGCCGACGTCGAGCGGCTCTGCACGGCCGCCGACGAGTTGCGCCGTGAGGTCTGTGGCGACACGGTGACCTACGTGGTCAACCGCAACATCAATTACACCAACCTCTGCAGTTACAAGTGCCAGTTCTGCGCCTTCGCCAAGGGCCGCACCGACGAAGACCTGCGCGGCGCGCCCTACGTGCTCGACCTGACCGAGATCGCGCGGCGCGCCGAGGAGGCCTGGGCGCGCGGCGCCACCGAAGTGTGCCTGCAGGGCGGCATCCATCCGGCATTCACGGGACAAACCTACCTCGACGTGCTGCGCACGGTGAAGGCAGCGGTGCCGGCGATGCACGTGCACGCCTTCTCGCCGCTGGAAGTCACGCAGGGTGCACGCACGCTCGGCATCCCGGTCGAAGCCTTCCTGCGCCAGCTGAAGGAGGCCGGCCTCGGCAGCCTGCCCGGCACCGCCGCGGAGATTCTCGATGACACGGTGCGCCGGCTCATTTGCCCGGACAAGGTGAACACGCTGCAGTGGCTGAACGTGGTCGCGACCGCCCACCGCATCGGCCTGCCGACCACCGCCACCATCATGTTCGGGCATCTCGAGGAGCCGCGGCACTGGGCGCGGCACCTGCTCGCGCTGCGCGACCTGCAGCAGCAGACCGGCGGCCTCACGGAATTCGTGCCCCTGCCCTTCGTGCACATGGAAGCGCCGCTGTACCGGCGCGGCCGTGCACGGCCGGGGCCGACCTGGCGCGAAGCGCGCCTCATGCACTCCGTCGCGCGCCTGGTGCTGCACCCGCATGTGGTGAATATCCAGGCCTCCTGGACCAAGCTCGGCGCGGCCGGCGCCGCAGCCTGCCTCGCTGCCGGCGCCAACGACCTTGGCGGCACGCTGATGAACGAGTCGATCTCGCGCGCCGCCGGCGCAGCGCACGGCCAGGAGCTGGCGCCGGAAGCGATGGATGCGCTCATCACCGGCCTCGGCCGCAGCGCCCGGCACCGCACGACGCTCTACCGCGACCCGCCGGACGCGCGCGTGCAGGCTTCCTATGGCGCGGCGGCGCTCGCCACCATGCAGTTCAGACCGGCACGCGATTTCAGGGCAGCCTCATGACGCAGAAGCAACCACCCGAGAAGCCGCACGTCCATGGCCCGGACTGCGACCACTCCCATGAACATCACCACGAGCCGGCCACGCCGTATCGGCGCGAGGAGCCGAAGCTCGGGCGCAATGACCCCTGCTTCTGCGGCAGCGGCAAGAAATACAAGAAGTGCCACGGCGCGGCCGCCGGCTGACTCCGGCCCGCCTCCCCTGCCGTGCGCATCCCCGAGCACGAGATTGAACTCATTGCGATCCGCGCCCAGGGCGCCGGCGGACAGAACGTCAACAAGGTCGCGAGCGCCGTACACCTGCGCTTCGACGTGCCGGCCTCGTCACTTCCGGCGACGCTGAAGGAACGCCTGCTCGCACTCGGGGACCGGCGCATCACGGCCGGCGGCGTCGTCGTCATCAAGGCTCAGCGTCATCGCACGCAGGAGCAGAACCGCGACGAAGCGCTGGCGCGTCTCGATGAGCTCGTCCGCAAGGCGCTCGCCACCCGCAAGCCACGCAAGGCCACCCGGCCGACGCGGGCATCGCAGGAGCGGCGCATCGACAGCAAGAAAAAAGCCGCGCGCACCAAGGCGCTGCGCGGCAGGATCGGCGCTGATGACTGACCAACCGAACGGAGAACCCGGACGATGCAACCACTGATCCAGGCTACCCTGCTTCTGCTCGCAAGCCTGGCGGCTGCGGTCACGCCGGCGCGTGCCGCCGAACCGGCTGCCGCGCCGCAGTCCCTCGCCCTGTCGCCCGGGACGCTTGCGTTGCTGCGTGCCGAGATGGTCGAGATCGCGGGCGGCGTGCAGGGCATCGCGCTGGCGCTCGCCAGCGCCGACTGGCACACGATCGCGAAGACGGCTGAACGCATCCGCGCGAGCTACGTCATGGACCAGTCGCTGACCGCCGAGCAGGCCGGCGAACTCGAACAGAAGCTGCCGGAGCACTTCAAGGAACTCGACGCCGCATTCCACCAACGGGCCGAGAAGCTCGCGATCGCGGCCCGCTCCGGCGATGCCGAGCTCGTGACCTATCACTACGCGCGCCTGGTGGAAGGCTGCGTCAGCTGCCACGCCGCGTACGCCACCGCGCGATTCCCGGGATTCGCGCCGACCCCGCTGCCGGAACACCGGCACTGAGCGCAACGCCGGCGCCCGCCCTGACGCACCCGCGCCATTTCCCGACTCGCGGGGAACGCTTACTCCAGCGCCCCAACCACGCGCTCGCCGATGAGGCGGATCGATTCGGCCGGATTGGCGTAGAGGCGCAGCGCCACCGCGCCCAGTCCCGCGTCGCGCAGTGCGCGCAGCTTGGTGACGATCTTGTCGATGCCGCGCGGCGTAGCACAGAGCGTCACGTTGTCCACCAGGGCATCCAGGATGCGGTCGGGCACACCCTCCACGACGTCGCTCCCGGCCGCGAATGCCCGCGCAAAGGCCGCGCGGCTCGCCATGACGAGCTGCACATCGGCGGGCTCGAGGAACGCCGCAAGCAGCCACGGCCGGAAGATGCCCCGGAGCAGCAGCCAGCGCTTCGCCTCACGGCGCGCCTCGGCTTCGTCCGCATAGACGTGCCAGGCGGTGAAGACGCTGGTCCGGAAACTGTCATTCCCCGGGGCTGCGCCAGCGCCGGGAGCGGCATCGGCGTTGCCCTCACGACTCCTGCCGGCCTGCTCCAGCGCGGCGTCGAGCGTGGCGATGACCTCACGCGCCGGCGCGGGCGGCACATCGCTCATCATGATGCCGTCGGCAACCGCGGCCGCCATGCGCAACATCTGGGGCTGTCCCGCACCGACGTAGATCGGCGGCACCGGCGCCTCGATCCAGCCGAGTCTGCAACCGCGTACCTGGTACAACTCGCCCTCGAAGGTCACCATCTCCCCGCTGCCTGCGCGCCGGACGATGCCGACGCACTCGCGCACCGCGCGCACGCGCCGCTGCGGCGCCAGGCCGAGCGCGGCAAGCGCTTCCCCGCCGCCACCGATGACGATGCGGGCGCGACCACGCGCGAGTTCGTTCAGCGTAAAAAACGCAGCTGCGAGCTTGAACGGGTGGGTATCGAAGGGATTGACCGCGATCGGGCCGAGCGTGATCCGCGAAGTCGCTTGCGCCAGCACGGAGAGATTGGTGAACGGATCGCGCGAATCGTTCAGGCTCGACACCCACACCCCGCCGATGCCGTGCCGCTCGGCGAGTTGCCCGAGCCGGGCAAGATCCTGGGCCTTCGCACGCGTGTCGAGGATGACGTCGATCTGCATCGTGTGTTCTCAGGCCGAAAGCGCCGGAATCTTCACAGCAGTTCAGCGGCGAGCAGGCGCAATGCCTCGGCGGAGGCACCGCCGAACAGCATCGTGCTCACGTGACCGGCGCGGCCGGCTTCTTTCCAGGGCGCGAGCCGCGCGCGGATGCGCGCCGCCGGCCCGACGAGCGCAACCGCGTCGATGAGCTGCTCCGGCACGGCGGCCGCAGCGGCGGCGCGCTCACCGGCGAGGTAGAGATCCTGGATGCGGGCAGCCGCCGCCTCGTAACCCATGCGCCGCGCGTAGTCGTGGTAGAAATTGCGGCCGCGCGGTCCCATGCCGCCGATGTACAGCGCCAGGTGTTCACGCACCGGGCGGCGCGCGGCCTCGACGTCCTCGTGCAGCGACACCGGCACGAACGGCGCCACCTCGATCGCGTCGCGTGCGCGCCCGCCGGCGCGCGCGAGGCCCTCGGCGAGATGCGGCTCGATGAGTTCCGGCCGCGCCGGATCGAGCCAGATCGGGAACACCCCGTCGGCGATCTCGGCGGCGAGTGCGAGTCCCTTCGGCGTCACCGCAGCGGTGTAGATCCTGAGCGCCCGGTCGGCATGCAGGATGCTCTTCATCGGCGCGCCGAGGCCGGTGGCATCGTCGCCTGCGTAGGGAATCCGATAATCGCGCCCCTGGTGCACCAGCGGCGCTTCGCGCGCAGCGACCTGGCGGATGATCGCAATGTACTCGCGGGTACGCGACAGCGGCCGGCCGTAGGCGACGCCGTACCAGCCCTCCACCACGCGCGGTCCCGAGGGGCCGATGCCGAGCAGAAAGCGTCCGCCCGAGAGCGCATTCAGCGTCATCGCGGTCATGGCCGCGCAGGTCGGGGTTCGCGCGGGCATCTGCATGATCGCGGTGCCCACGCGGATACGTGTGGTGCGCGCGAGCAGCCAGGCGGCCGTGGAGACCGCATCGGTCCCGTAGGCCTCGGAGGTCCACGCCGAGTCGAAGCCGAGCCGCTCGGCCTCCAGCACGAGGTCGAGTGGCAGGCTGACCTGCGCCATGCCGTAACCAGCCACGAAGCCGAGTCGCATCGGATTCCGTCCCCTTGCGCGCGAACCTCCGCCAGCGGCATCGTGTGCCGAAATGCCCCCGGGCGGCAACTGCCGGCGCCGCTCGCCGGCTGCGCCGGGGCGCAATGCGGCGCGCCGCGGTTCACCGTGAGCGCGGCCGGGAACGGCAGTGACGGTAGCAGAGAGATGCGAACCGGCGGCGCCAGCCCGCCGTGCACTGGGTAAACGACCGGGGCAGCGGCCCCGCGGGAGGCAAAGCGGGTCGCCCCGCCCGCCCGGGTGCGGCTCAGCGCTCCGTCGGGTCGCGCAGCGGCAGGCGGGTGATCTTGCCGCGCGGCTGGCTGGCCGCTTCCGCCTGCAGGACGCGCAGCTTGCCCGTGAGTTCCTCGCGCTCAGCGGCAAGTTGTTGCACCTGCTCGATCACCGCTTCCGAGCCGGCGCGCGCGACGCTCAGTTCCGTCTCGGCTTCCTTCACACGAACGTTGGCGCGGATGGTCTGCTCGGCGCGGTCCACGAGTTCCTCGCGCAGCGCCTGCGTCTTCGCGCATTCGTCGGCCAGGCGCTTGCGCAGATGCTCCATCTCGTGATCACGCTCGAGCAGCGCCGCGGCACCGGTTTGCACCTGCGTCTGTAACTGGCCGGTCTCCTCCCGGCTGCGCTCGATCGCGAGCTCCGCCTCCTCGGCCTTGCGTTGCGCAACGCGCAGGTCCGCCTCCAGCGCGCGGATGCGGTGGTTGACCTCCTGCGGACGAGCGCTGCCGTGACGTGCGGCGAACCACGTGCCAATACGCCCCATGGCCCAGCCGCCGAGGACGCCGATAAGGCCGAAGATCAGGACGAGTTCCTGAATCGTTAACATAACGCAAGGCTGCCGCGCACTATGTAAGACCGGCAGCCTAGACCTACTGGCGTCGCTGCCGCCAGGCACTGGTTCTCAAAGAAATAAGGTTCAGCGCCGCGGGTGCAAACCCGAATCCGCGCAGCACCCCTCGAGGAGCGGCAGTCCCGGCCGCTACGGCGTCTGCGCGCCCGGTGGCAGCGCGAACGCCAGCAGGTAATCGTCGATGCCGGCGCTGTCATACCAGCTATGACCACCGGCCGCGAACACCACGTACTGCCGCCCGTTGACCATGTAGGTCATGGGCGTTGCCTGGGCCGATGTGGGCGTGCGCAATTCCCAGACCTGCTCACCGGTGTCGATATCGAAAGCGCGCACCCGCGCATCGGAGGTTGCCCCGATGAAGATCAGCCCACCCGCCGTGATGATCGGTCCGCCCGCAGAGGGCGTGCCGTATTCCAACGGAATCGGTACCGGCATCATCCTGTCGAGCACACCGAAAGGCACCTTCCATTTGATCTCGCCCTCGGCCATGTCCACCGCAACGAGAAAGTTCCATGGCGGGGCCGTGCATGGCGTCGGCGGAAAATCGCGCGGCGACAGCGGGCCCTGCGTGATGCCGTAGGGCGTGTTGCCGATATAGCCGGGCGCCTGCATCGGCGCACCGGCCTCCGGCCGTTTTGCAACCTCCGGGTCCACTTCTGCCCTCGGCACCAGCTTGACGACGTAGGGAAACTCCGCGACCGGAGTCACGAGCAGGTTGCGCTGCGGATCGAACGCGCCGCCACCCCAGTTCGGCCCGCCACCGATCTGCGGAAACAGGATGGTGCCCTGGGTGCTCGGCGGTTCGAAGTGTCCGCCATGGCGCATCGACTCGATCTTCTCGCGGCAGGCCCGGCGCTCCCAGAACGTGAAGCCCCAGGCGTCGTCGGGGCTCAGCGTGTTGCGCACCAGCACGGGCGGCTTCACGGGAAACGGCTGCGTCGGTGAGAGCTGCTCCCCCGCAACATCCGTCAGCGTCGGCACCGGGCGTTCCTCGATCGGGAACAGCGGCTCGCCGGTCGCGCGGTTGAACGAAAACAGCATGCCGGTCTTGACGAGCTGAAACAGCGCCGGGATGGTCTCGCCGTCGCGGCGCATATCCACCGCGATCGGCGGCGAGCCGACGTCGCGATCCCACACGTCGTGGTGCAGGGTCTGGAAGCCCCACACGAACTCGCCGGTGGACCCGCGCAGCGCCACGATGGAGTTCGCCCACTTGTTGTCACCGGGCCGATGCGCGCCCCAGAAGTTGGGCGCGGGACTCGCGGTCGGAATGAATACCAGGTCGCGCTCCTCGTCCACCGACATCGCCGCCCAGCTGTTGCCGCCACCGATTCCGGGCGGTGTCGGCTCGATGCCGTGCTTCGCCTCACGCACCAGCGGATCCCAGGTCCACTGCAGCGCACCGCTGCGCGCATCGAAGCCGCGGATCGCGCCATTGACTGACCATTCGCTGCGGAACTTGTTCGACGTGGTGCTGACGACCACCGTGTCGCGCACCACCGCGGCCGGCGTGACGAGCTGGGTGCTGGCGATGCCCTGCACCGGCGGCAGCGCGGCGATCAGCGGCCCGACGTCCACCACGCCCTGCTTGCCGAAACCTTCGCAGGGGCGTCCGTTGCGCGCATCGAGTGCGAACAGCCGCTTGTCGGCGGTCGGCATGAACAGCCGGTACGCACAGGCTGCATCCGGCGCCGCCTTGCCGTCGCGCCAGAACGCCGCGCCCTTGCACTTGAAGCGCCCGGCATAAGGCGTCTTGTCGATCTGCGGATCCCAGCGCCAGCGCTCGGTGCCCCGCTCCGGGTCCAGCGCGAAGACCCGGTTGAAGGGGTCGCAGACGATGAGGTGTCCGCCGGCCTGCGGTGGCAGCAGGATCGGTGTGGCCTGGAAATCGATGTACTGCTTCAGCGCCGGGTTTTCCTTGACCGCCCCGGTACGAAACTGCCAGGCGAGTTCGAGCCCGGCGACGTTGCCGCGATTGATCTGCGCGAGTGTCGAGTAACGACTGCCGCCCGGATCGCCGCCGTAGGCGAGCCAGTCATCGCCTGCGCCGTGCGCCACTCCTGCGGCAAAGACCAGGCCGAGGTACAGCCCGGCGAGATGCAGCCGGCGCCCGGCGGTCACCCGGATCTCCGCAGCGGGCCGGCCATGGCCGCTCTCACAGCGGGAAACGCTCGGTGATCAGCATCAGTGGCCGCCCTGCGACGAGCAGCCGGTAGCTGCGCACGAGAAACTCGCCCGGGTGCCGGGCGCTCACCTCGGGCGGCACGTCTGCCGGCCGGTCGCGACCGAACCACAGCGGCTCGCGCCGGGACTCCAGTCCCGCATCGATCAGAATACGGCCGATACCGCCGCCTTCCGATTGCAGGCCGCGACGCAGGTCGGCGTCGATGCGCCCGGTGGCGATCCGGGAGTCGGCCCAGGCAAAAAAGCGCCCGCTCTGCGCGCCGCACAGCATGACCTGCCGGCGCATGACGTCGGCACCGGCATCGAGTGCCAGCCACGGGTCGGCCTCGGTCAGGCGCAGTTCGTGCTGATCGAGACGCAGCACGTCAACGGGCTCGAGCGCCCATGCCTCGATGAACTGCGTGACGGTGCCGTCGATCACCAGCAGGGCGCGCTGTAACGCCTCGAGCGCGGCCGCCTCCACGGGCTCGATGGCGGCAGGCCGCGCGGCCTGGGCGACGTATACGCGCGCGAGCGGATCGAATTCGCGGTGCGCTGCGTCGTTGCGCCGGCGCGTCGCAGGCAGTACGTTCATGGGGACGAATATTAGGTGCTTTTACAGGGCCTGTCCTCATGCACAACCAGGTCAGTCGTCATTTCGTCACCATCGATGGCCGCTGGGGTCCGCGGCAGGTGCACTACCGGCGCGCCGGTGCAGGCCCCGCGGTGCTGCTGCTGCACCAGTCGCCGCAGTCCTCGCGCGAGATGGTGGACCTGATGCGCCGCTGGGCGCTGCACTTCACTCTCATCGCGCCGGACACCCCCGGCTACGGCAGCTCCGACCCGCTCGGCCCGGCCATCGTGCCGATCGCGGATTTCGCTGCCGCCACGCTCGAGTTCGCCGACGCCATCGGCATCAGGCGCTTCGGCGTGTACGGCTACCACACCGGCGCGAGCGTCGGCGCGTGGCTTGCCGCCGCCAACGCCGAGCGTGTCAGCGCGCTCGCCGCGAACGGCCTCGTCCAGCTCACCGACGCCGAGCGGAGCAACATCCTCGGGAAGTATCTGCCGCCACTGGTGCCCTCCTGGGACGGCAGCCACCTCGCCTGGCTGTGGGCGCGGGTCCGCGAACAGACCGTGTTCTTTCCCTGGCATGAGCGCAGCGCCGCCACGCGCATGGACTTCGACATGCCGGAGCCGAACCGGCTGCACGCGAGCCTGATGGAGTTCCTGCGCGCCGGGGACCACTACGCAGTCGCCTATCGCGCGGCCTTCGAGTCGCAGCCGGAGACGATCCTGCCTGCGCTGCGTGTTCCCCTGCTGGTGACTGCGGCTCACGGCGACCCCTTGCAGGAACACTTTGCCCGCTACCAGAACCTGCCGCCTGCGGCCAGGATCGAAGCCGCCGGCTCGGGTGCCGATGCGCTCGAGCGTTCGCTGCAGCACCTGCTCGCCCATCGCGGCGACGATGCTCCGGCACCGGTGGCGACGCGGCCGATTCCCGGTCGGCTGTGGAACTGCATGGTGCACACCCCGGACGGCGAGGCGCGCGTGCGCATGGATCTCTCCGGTCGCGGTGAGCCCTTGCTGCTGCTGCACGACGCCGGGCAGTCGTCGGCGATGCTCACCGCGCTCGCCGCACCACTCATCGGCACGCGGCCGCTGCTCGCTCCGGACCTGCCCGGTCACGGCGCGTCCGAAGCAGCGGACGGAGCAGGCATGGCGACGGTGCATACCTGTGCCGAAGCCGCGGGCGCAATTCTCGGGCGCCTCGGTCTGCGCGAAGTGGCTGCGCTCGGGCAAGGCGCGGGTGCCTGCATCGCGCTGGTGCTCGCCCGGCAAAGCAGCCTGATGCGACCACGGCTGGCACTGACCGATCTGCCATGGCTCGCGGCCGAAGCGCGTGTCGCGTTCCTGCGCCACGGCCTGCCGGCCATCGAACCGCAATGGCATGGCGGTCACCTGCAGCTTGCCTGGCACCTGCTGCGTGACTCGCGCCTGTTCTTCCCGTGGTTCGAACGCAGCCGGCGCGCGGCGCGGCCCGGCACGCCGGATCTCGACGAACGACGCCTGCACCTCGAGTTGTGCGACCTGCTCGGTGCCGCCGGCCACTGGCAGTCGCTCACCGCCGACGCGCTCGAATTCCCGCTGATCGAGGCCCTGCGCCAGTCGCCAGCCGCGATCCTGCTCGGCGCGACCGCCGGCAGTCCGTGGTACGAGGCGACCCGCGAAGCGGCTGCTGCCACCGGCCGCGAGCTCGTGGACCTGCCCATCGATGCCGCCGCGCGCCTGCCAGCGCTGGTTGCGGCGGTGCAACGCCTCAACCTGAGCTAGAACATCGCGCTCAATACCAGGATCACCAGTCGCTGCCTTCACTCCAGATCGCCGAAGCAGGCCGCAGGCGCAGGCTCTCCAGCAACCGCAGGCCGCCGCTAAAGCAGAGGTCCGACAGCCAGGCCGTGCCGTCACGATTCGACGATGGCTCAGAATGCGCTGCACCTCCGCGGTGCCCCTCTCCGCCGGGTGCCGCGTGCCGTGTACTATATGAGAGAGCCGCTCAAGGTCGATGACCTGTGGGCGGGACTTCGCATTCTCGGAGCGGTCCATTTCATGTTCCGCGACATCACCATCCCGCACAAAGGGCTCGCATGGCCATTGATATAGACAGGCTGACAGAGGCCGAGCTCATCGATCTGAACAATCGCATCGTGGAACGCCTGAGATTCCTCTCTCAGATGCGGGCCCACGCGGAAATGCTCGAGTTCAGGATTGGCGACCGCGTTTCGTTTCGGCCGGCGGGTCGCAGCGAGACAGTTGGCATGCTGACACGGTATAACCGCAAAACCGTCACCGTCATCACCGACGATGGACAGCGATGGAACGTCGCGCCGACGCTGATCCGCAGGGTCATGAAGAATGCGAGTGGCGGGTCGGAGCAGAACGTCATCGAGTTGCGGAACAGATTAGGTTCTGCGGCGATTGGCGGACCGCCCGCATCCTCAGGCTCGCAGCGGTGAGCGGATGCGGCCCGGTGCGCCGTGGTCGAGACCCCACGGCGACCGCCGGGGTCGTGGCCGTTCGCGTGGCGAATATCAACGCAAATTGTGCCCTTGGGCCGGCGTCGCTCGCATTGACCGGCTAGGTCGCTCCCGTATACTGCGTTGCGCTTGGATGGGCCGCCGGCGCACCAGGGAGAGCGCGGTGCCGGCCATTCGAAAACGATAAGCCAGCCCTGCGACAGTCCGGTATCACCCTGCCCGCGGGCCGCAGGTTCGCAGATTCCATGGAATCCGGCCGGGGGTCGTGGCGCGGGGAAACGGTCAATATGATGGAGACTCGGTTTATGAAGCGCACGGCCATCGTCGTCTGCCTCGGTCTGGCGAGCTGGACCGCCCAGGCCGCCCAGGACGTCCCGGGGTGGCGGGTCGGGGCGGCTGCAAGTTTCAGTGACTTCGAGTGGACCGACGGCGACCTCGACCTCATCGACGACAACACCCTCGGCCTGAAGCTCAGCGTCCAGTACCGTCTCAACAGCTGGCTCGGTGTCGAAGGCGCATATCACAACACCGGCGACTTCGAGGAATTCTCCACCAAGCCTGCCCCCAACGACGGCAACCTGGAGCTGAACTTCGATGGCTTCAGCGGCGCGCTCCTCGGCTACATTCCCATCCCGACGGACGAAGTCAGCGTCTATCTCAAGGCGGGCCTGTACAGCTTCGATGGCGAGTTGAGCCGCAACGGCACGGTGACCTCCACCTCCTCCGAGGAGGGTGTCATGGCCGGCGCAGGCGCGATCATCCATATTGCCGAGCGTCTCGGCATGCGCGCGGACCTCGACTGGTTCGACGCCGAGGTCGGTGATCTCTGGTCGGCGAACCTCGGCCTGGAGTATTCCTTCGGCGGCGAGAAAAAGGCCGAGCCGGTCGTCGCGGCCGCAGCGCCGCCGCCCCCACCGCCGCCTCCGCCCCCGGCGCCTGCGCCCGATGCCGACGGTGACGGCGTGCCCGATGCCGCCGACCGCTGCCCCAATACTCCAGCCGGTGACCGCGTCGACGCGCGCGGCTGCTCCTGCGACGTCACCCGCCAGCTGCAGTTCGCCTTCGGCTCGGCCGAGCTGACCGAAGCCGACAAGGTCATGCTCGATGAAGTCGCCGGCAACCTCATCGCGCTCGGCTTCGTCAGCGGCACCATCGAGGGCCACACCGACTCCGTCGGCAGCGAAGCGTTCAACCAGCGCCTCTCCGAGCAGCGTGCCGAGGCGGTCGCCGATTACCTCG
>WYBE01000009.1 GCA_011526045.1 Nevskiales bacterium
GGTCCTCGTCGTCGACCAGCTTGTAGGCCTGCGCCGCGCTGCGCAGCTTGGCGGCGAAGTCCGCGCTGTTACGCAGCATCGCACCGATGCCTTTCTCGTCCAGCGAACCGAAGCGGCCGTACCAGTGTTCGAAGTAGCGGCTGAACAGGTC
Source organism: Nevskiales bacterium (assembly GCA_011526045.1). Lineage (GTDB taxonomy): Bacteria > Pseudomonadota > Gammaproteobacteria > Steroidobacterales > QUBU01. The sequence goes on from WYBE01000009.1 coordinate 152, forward strand.
GGGCGGCAGCGTCGGGGGTCGGTCGTTGCCGAGAACGGCCACGGTGGCAGCGGCGGCATGGCGCAGCGCCGCCAGTGGCGCCGGGATCGGGCGCACGAAGATCTCGACTCGGCCGCCCCGGCCGCCGAGCCGGCCTTCGCGGTTGCAGCGCCCGGCGGCCTGCGCGATCGAGTCCAGCCCGGCGAGCGCCCGCATGACGACCGGAAAGTCGAGGTCGACTCCCGCCTCGACGAGTTGGGTGCTGACGAGACGGACGGGGCCGTGGTCGCCGTCGAGCCGCGCCTGGAGCCGCCGGCGCACGTCGGCGATCACGTCGGCGCGGTGCTGGCCGCACATGGCGGCTGAAAGGTGCAGCGCGGGCGGGTCGTCGACCGCCGCGGCGGCATCGACGGCGCGCAGCAGTTCGGCCGCGTCGCGGCGGGTGTTGACGACGGCGAGCACTGCCGGCTGGCTGGCGATTCGGCCTGCGACGCCTTCGAGCTCCTGCGCCGTCGTCAGGTCGTCGGGCCAGCGGAATTCCACGCGCTCGAGGGCCTCGTACAGGGGGCCGACTTCGCTCACGATCTCCACCGGCATGTCAGCGCCAGGCGTCAGGCCGCGTAGCGCGCGCAAGGGGTCGAAGCGGCGGATATCGGTCAGCACCGGCTGTGTCGCGGTGCAGGAGACGATGGTGGCGCCGTAGTGGCGCGACAGCAGGCGCAGCGCGTCGAGCGTCGGTTGCAGGAATGGTGGCGGCAGGACCTGCGCCTCGTCGAGGACGATGACGCTGCCCTGCAGCCGGTGCAGCTTGCGGCAGCGGCTGCTGCGCGAGGCGAACAGGCTTTCCAGCAGTTGGACGTTGGTCGTGACGATCAACGGCGCGTCCCAGTTCTCGCACGCCAGCCGGGTACGCGCGGTCGCGCGTGGCCCGTCGCCGCCGCCGCTGGCCTGGCTGTGATGTTCGACGACCGCATCGCGTCCGAAGACACTGCGCAGCACGTCGGCGGTCTGCTCGACGATGCTCGTGTAGGGGATGGCGACGACGACGCGCGTCATGCCGTGCCGCCGCGCGTGCGCGAGCGCGAACGCGAGCGAGGCCAGCGTCTTGCCACCGCCGGTCGGCACCTGCAAGCTGAAGATACCCGGAGCTTGCGCCGCTGCCGCGCGGCAGTCCGCCAGCACTCTGGCACGTGCCTGCATGACGGGTTCGCCGCTGCGGCCGGCGGCGTCGACCTGCCGGCCGAGCGCGGCGAGATGGGCGTCGAGCTTGGCCTCGTAGACCGGCAGCGGCGCGAAACCCTGGCGGTGGGTGGCGCGGTCCCGATCGAGGTAGGACTCGGTATCGAGAAAGTCGGCGTCGACCAGAGCCGAGAAAACCATCCGCAGCGCGAGCGAGACTGCGAGCGGCTCGCCTTCGCGCAGCCCGGGCAGAGCGAATATCGCCTGCCGTGGATCGAGCTCCGGCGGGCAGGCCAGCAATTGCGGGTACGCGCGGCTGCAGACCTGTACCGCCTCGTTGCGCTCGCGCTCGCTCGCCTCGGCGCCGCCGCCGCAAAGCCGCTCCATCAAGTCGGCATCGTCGTAGAGACCGGCATGGTGCGCGGCGATGACGTGGGCGATCAGGCGCGCGATCCGCCGGCCCAGGTCACCGTGCTGATCGTGCAGCGCCTCCATAGCGTGCAAGGCGCCGGCGGCGGAATGGGTCTTGTCCGAGGACACGACGGGCCGACCTTCGACGTGCAAGTCCGGATCCCGACGGACGTAGGTCTGGAATCCCGGGCGGAACTTGCCGAGGTCGTGCCACCGCCCGGCAAGTTCGCCCAGGCGAGCGAGCGGGGCGGGCAGGAAACCCGACGCCGTCGCCCCGACGGCGTTCAGGTGCGTGACCAGGTCGTGGTCGGGGCCGTGTGCGATCCAGTCGGTCCGATGTGCGTCCATGGCCGACGATGTTGCACCCTCACTGGCTCAAAAAGCGAGCCACCCCCCGCGGCCGACGCAAGGATCGCAGCGAACCCCCGGCGGGCTGCTCGATGCTCGACCCCGGTTCCAACTCCTGATGCTCGGCCATCCCGTCCAGGCCCGCCTTGACGAAGCGCTCCCGCAGGCGCTGGCGGTGGCCGTGGAATTTCGGCGCGGGCTCGCTCATCGCCGGTGCGACGCCTATCGGCCGCGATCCACACCGCCGCGGTGGCCGACGCGGACGACTTCCACGATCACCTGCGCGACGAGGATCGCGTAGACGATGCGGTAGACGCCCTGGCGTGCGCGGTACAGTTCCGAGCCGCTTGCGAGCTTCTCGCACCCCGGCGCGCGCGGGTCGTCGCGCAGGGCCTCGATACGCTCGAGGATCCGCCGCATGTCGGCCTGCGGGATGCCGCGCAGGTCTTTTGCGACCGACGGCTTGACGCGCAGCTCATAGCGTGCCATCGGCCTTCAGCTTGGCGAGGAAGGCCTCGTAGTCGAGCGGCCTCTCGCGGGCGCGCGCGCGCACGGCGGCCAGGTCCTCCTCGTCCTCGCGCAGCGTCAGGCGCAGCGCCTCGTTGACGATGTCGGACATGCTGCGCCGGCTCTGCGCCGACTTCAGCCGCAGCGCCTGGTGCAGATCGGGATCCAGGTAGACCGTGGAGCGAACCGTCTCCCGAGTGCTCATGGCTGTCCGAGGCAGGGCAATGGTGCCGATCGTAGCAGCGTGACGCCATAACGTCACGACGCTATCCGGCATGCGGGCTCGACGGCTGGCCGGTGTGCGTCCCGGCAGCAAATCACTCCTCAAGATGCCAGCGCGCAGACATCGGTGGCATTGGTGGCTGCCGGCGGCAGCCAAACCGCCTCCGCCGCGGATGCCATCGAATGTCGAGGGGCCGGGAGATTCGTCTTTGCGCACCCACATCTGTCTGTAAAAAGGACGATGTATGTGCCCGAAATGCGGTCGATTCCAAAGTAGCGTGTGTCTGCAAAAAGTACGAACAACAAGCAATCTGCCCCAAAACCGAGCGTTTTCCCTGATCTCAGACGCCTGGCACGCGCGTTGCGTACTGCACCACATCCCACCCCACGGAGACCGCCCAATGAAGCGCCGCCAACTCCTGCCCCTCGCCGCCTCGGCCGCCGCTGCGCTGCTGCTGGCCGCGCCGCTGGCCTCGCACGCCGCCGGCGAGGTCAAGATCGCGCTGATCGCGAGCAAGACCGGCCCGCTCGAGGCCTACGCCAAGCAGACCCTCACCGGCTTCCAGATGGGGCTGGAGTACGCCACCGGCGGCACGATGAC
>WYBE01000010.1 GCA_011526045.1 Nevskiales bacterium
CACTCCGCAGCGAGCACGCCTGCGAGGGCACCCGCAGGGCCAGCCGGCGGCGAGACCCGGGGATGGGCGGAGTCCTATGCAGCCTTCGCCGCATGATGACCCCGCCAATCTGCGAAGAACCAAAAAAAGAAAGCCCCGCTTGCGCGGGGCTTTCCGTGAGATCGGGTATCGCCCAACCTCTGGATCGGTATCTCGCGATCCGTGCCTCTCAGCCAGCCACCGAAGGCTGCTCCGCTGTCCGGCCGAGATGCGAAGGCTGAAACGATACCGTCGGAATCCCACTAGACATTGGATCACCTCCTTCCTGCACGTTACGACACTGCTGAGTATCCGGCCTTCGCCGGAAAAATCCAAGTGCAGCCCGTCACAGAACAAGGTCCGGCGCGAGGCCGGGCTTGTGCACAGATAGATAAGAGCGGGTGAGTCAGCGTCGCCGCGCGGCGCGTGCTCCCTGAGTCGCAGCGGACATCCGGACCGCCGACGGCCCGGGTACGACCTGGATCTCGAAAAGCCCGGTGAGGCTCATCGCCTCCCCGCCGCCCGTGTGTCGCTAGCGATACCGTTGTCTCTTGCAGAAACGGACTTCGCACTGCTCGCAGCGCGGCGCCCCGGCAAGACAAACCCGGGCATGCTGCTCGCCACCGAAAAGCGTCAGCAGCCGGCGCATATCGGCTGCCGGAATACCGGCATGCGCCGACCAGGCGGCAAGGGCCGCGTCGGCCTCGCCGGATTCCAGCACGCGATGCGAGATGCCCAGCCGGCCCGGCCCGAGAATCCGCTCCAGCAACCCGGGCGGCAAACCGGGTTCGAGCGGCACGGCGCGCTCCGCGGCGGATCGCGCCTCTGCCTCGAGTCCATGGCGCGCAAGCGTCGCGCGGATCTGCCCGAGCAACTCGGCCGGCTCGAGCTGCGAGAGGTTGCGGCGAAACCAGTAGCAGGCCTGTGTCATGCCGCCGCCGACGAGATCCGGCAGGTCTTCGAACTCTTCCGCGGCGAAGAAACGCTCCTGCAGCTCCGGCGCAAAGAAAGCGTTGATCGTTGCGCGATCCGCCCGCCGCGGCCCCATTTTGCCGTCCGGCTGGCCGGGGTAGCGCGGATGCCAGTGCAGCAGCGCGAAGTCGCCGTCCTTCGCCAGCGCGGCCAGCACGCGCTCCCGGTAGGCGGGATGGCGCACCGGATCCATGTTGTGTAGCAGGCCATGGTCGAGCACCAGGTCGAATGGACCGGGCACCTGCCACTCGGTGATGTCTGCCTCGACAGGCGCCACGCTGACGCCCGCGGCGCGCGCACGCTGCGCGGTGTATTCGAGCGCCTTCGGCATGAAGTCGAGCGATGTGACCTGCCAGCCCTGCACGGCGAGGAACACCGAGTCGGTGCCGGCGCCGCAACCGATGTCGAGCGCACGCCCGGGCTTGCGGCGGCGCGTGATCTCCGCCAGGAACAGCGTCGGCTCGTCGTGCGCCCAGGGCAGATCCTGCCAGCTCTTCGCCCAGTCGTAGGTGGCGAAGAAGGTCTTTTTCTCGTGGGTGGTCATGGCATCGTCTCCCGGAGATCGGGTCGGGGCGGAAGCCCCGCCTGCAACGCTTCGTTTACGGCCGCGCCTCGATCACGCATCGTTCGCTGCCGCGCCCAGTCACGCCCATTCACGGTGGCGCCCGGTCATGCTTCGTTCACTGCGTTGCTCCTGCAGCACCCTGCAGGAGGCACTTCAGTGCCGACCCGGCCACGCCCGAAGCGCCAGGATGCCCGAGGCTGAACTCCCGCCTGCGGTCCCGGTCCTCAACGCGGCTGCCTGCGCCTGCGCTTCACCGCTACGATCGGTGCCGCATCGGGGAACTGCACATTGATCGCCGCCACGCGCCCTGCGTAGCGGTGCGCCAGCCGGCCGACGAAGGCACTGAACAGCTGCCACTCCGCACCCGGCTTGCGCGGGCTGAGGACCTCGCAGTGAATCACGCCGTGCTCGGAGCGCCAGTTCATCCAGCCCGGGTAGGTGATGTGCTGCACGCGCCGCCCGCGATTCTTGACGACGAAGGTGCGCAGGTCGCTCGCGCGCATCGCCCGCACCAGTTCCTTCTGCAACTCCGCACCCGGTTGCTCGACGATCTGGAATCGAATCACGTCTCGACCCTCCTGCGTCTTGCGACCCACAGAGTATCGCACTAGCGCCGGGGCGAATGAGGGCGTCGCAATCGTCTCAACGTGGTTGCCCGGCAGGCCGCCAGCCGGCCGCGCGTGCTTCGTCCTCAGAACAGAACCAGCGCTCGCCGCGCCGTTCGTCGATGCGGGTGTCGTCGTAAGACGGCGATCCCGGCAGGTGATAGATGCGCTCGCCACGGCTGTTGATGTTGCCCTTGATCGTGCAGTTGGCATCCCGCGACCGCGGCTGCGGCAGCCGCGGTTCTTTGGCGGGTGGCCCCTCGGGCCGCGCATCCGGGGGCCTTCGTTGCCCGTTGCGCCGCCGCTCCCGCGCCGTCTCCACGGCGGCAAGGCAATCCGCCGCCGTCTCCCGCGAAAAGTCCCGCGATGCAACGGTGGAACCACGCTCGCCGCGGTCGCGAGCGCGGTAGACCCACGGCGGCAACCAGTACTGCGGCGGCTGCGACCACAGGCCACGGCGGGCGGCACGCGCCTCGGCCTCGAGTTCGCAGTAACGCGCCTCGCCGGGAATCTGACCGAGGAAGCTGCGGTACGCCCAGGCATACCCGCCGGCGAGCAGCGCCTCGTTGACGCTCGCACCCTCGGCAAATACCACGGCGACCATGCGCTCGTAGCGGTCCTGCGACACTGGCATGAGCTCGACCTCGCGCCCGCCAAGCAGCCGCTCGAGCGCACGCTTCGCCTCGCGGCCGAACGGCGCTTTCAGCTCCGGCGCGTCGATGCCGTAGAAGCGGACCTCCATCGGGCCGCTGTCGAGGTGCACCAGCGCGCCGTCACCGTCGCGCACGCGCTCGATCGTGCCCCGCAGTAAAAGGGCCGACTCATCCGCCGGCGCCTCGACGATGCGGGGCAACTGCCCCGCCACAAGAGCAGCAACCAGGATGACGAAGGTCGCGCCGAGAGCGATGCGGGACATGAAGCATTATGGCACCGGGCGGCAGCAACCCGAATATCAGCACTCAGATCAGCTTCAGCGCCGCGAACAGCACGCCAAGGCCAAACATCAACATCGAGCCGAGTCGAACGGTCATCGTGGCAGAGAGCAACTGGAGGTCTTTCTGGAACGTCGCGGCGAGGGTTTCCTGGTCTCTGCGCACCGAGATTGCCAGCGTGTCGAGATCCTTGCGCAGTCCTGCCGCCAGTGTTTCCTGATCCTTGCGGACGGTAGCGGCAAGCGATTCGTGTTCCTTGCGGAACGTCGCCACCAGCGCGTCGAGATCCTTGCGGATTAACGCCAGCTCCTGCCGCATTTCGACACGCAGCAGATCGAGATCGGACTTGGTCGCCAGCGTGGTACCCATGTCGCGTTCCATGGCATCTACGACCGCGCGGGCCTTGTCGGCCGGGACGTTGATGCTCAGCAACGCATCATACAGCGAATACAGATAGTCCACGGTTCTCCTCGGAAGCGGCGGATCGCGCCCCTGTCATCATGGAACCCCGCTCGCCGGCCGACCAGCCGCTAATGCATGCGCATTGCGCGGAAATCCGGCACCGCAGACTCGTCCGTTACCAAGCTCAGCCCGGCTTCCCCGCCGTGGCCAGTACCAGCAATCCCTCGACCGCGCCGGTGACTGCCTGGTACTCGCGCAGCTGCGCGCGGTAGCGGTCGATATCGGAGCGGTCCGGCGCGATGTCGCTCTTCCAGTCGATCACCGCGGCGATGCTTCCGTCCGCGGCCCGGGCAACCGCATCGGCAATCCCCGTGATGGCAGCGTGGGGGGCAGCCTCGGCGCCGGGCTGCCAGCCGTACACCGGCAGCTCCGGCACGAGGCGCTCGCGAAGTGCCGCGACTGCGGGGACGGCGAGCGCACGCAGCGCCGCCGCGGCGATCTCGGCGGGCGCGAACCCACAGGCCGGATCTTCCGCCGGCACCTCACCGAGCTGGAGCAGCAGTTCCCGCGCGCGCGCAGTGACGGCCGCCGCGTCGTCGGTGAGTTCGCGCGTGAGGATCTCCTCCAGCAGCTTGTGCATTACCCGCCCCCGGACCGGGCCGCCGCGGATCGCGGGGCGCTGCCAGTCGTCGGCGAGATAGGCCTCCTCCGCCGGGCCCGCAGCAGCCTCGCCGGTTTCCTGGCGACTCGGCTGGCGCCATTCGAGCCGGGTGGTCGCTGCAGCGACCCGGCCGGCTTCAGCCTGGAACGCGGCGCTGCTTTGATCGTTCGCAGCGTCCGGCTCCTTTCGCGCCGGCGCCTCATCGAGGTGCGCGAAGTCGGCGGGCGGGAGACTGCCGATGTCGAGGTCCACCTGCGTGAGCCAGACGTGGTCTCTCTCCGGCGGTTTCGGCAGGATCAACAGTTCGGCCGCGCGGGTGCAGGCGACATAGAGCAGGCGCCGGCGTTCGCGCTCGGACTGCGCGGCCTCCTCGGCCAGGCACGCCTCGTAGCCCACCCCCCGCACATGCCCCACGTAGTAATGAAGCTCGTCGCGCCGACGGTCATGGAGGACTCCGGACACCGCTTGCGGATCGCCACAGGTATTGACCGGGATGACGATTGGCCACTCGAGCCCCTTGGCGGAATGCATGGTGATGAGCTGCACGGCCTGTTGCTCGGCGTCGGGCCGGCCTTCCATCTGGGACTCGGCGTCCTCCCAGCGCGCGCGCATGTCGGTGGCGAACACGCGCAGGCCCCGCACGGCATAGGGCCGGGCCAACTCGAGGTAGAGATCCACGTTGGCGAGCGCTCGCTCGGCGCCGGCCGGATGGCGCAGGCGTATGAGCGGGCGCACCCGCATCTCCTCCACCGCTTCGGCCAGCAGCGCGAAGGGTGTGGTCGAGCGGGCCCGGCGCGCGAGCCCCTGCAGCCGCGTGATGACATTCCGGGCGAGCGGATGCGAGACCGCCTCCGACGCAGTCCACAGCGTCAGGCGCGGGATCTGGTCCGGCCGTTGCGCCTGCACCGGCAGGGCCGCGACGATGTCGAGGAGTTCTTCTTCCGTCAGCCCGACGAGCGGGCCGCGCAGCAGCGCCCCGAAGGCTGCCGTGTCGCGCCCGTCCACGAGCACGCGCGTCAGGGCGATGAGATCCTGGATCTCCTGGCGCCGGTAGAAGCCCTTGCCGGCCTGGCTCGCCACCGCAATGCCCTGGCGCTCGAGTGCCCGCTCGTAGCGCCACAGCTGCGTGCCGGCCGGCGCGAGCAGCGCGATGTCGCCCGGCCGCACCAGTCGCTTTTTGTCGCGTTCCTCGACCTGGTAGCTGCCGATGAGGCGCTGGCAGAGCGCGGCCACCGCTTCGGCCTCGCAGTCGCGCATGGCGTCGATCTTCCGCGCCTCACCGCCCGCCTCGCCGACCAGATCGAGCCGCAGCACGCGTGCGCCGTCGTCCGCGGGAATGCGCGTCGCGCTCAGGTCCTGGAAGCCGGGCTGTCCGTCACCCGAGAGCGGGCCACGGAAGCGGTCATTCACCCAGCGCAGGATCGGCGCGACGGAGCGGAAGTTGGCGGTCACCTCGAGGATGTTCCCGGGGAGCTGGCGGCCGATGGCCTCGCGGGCCGCCACGTAGGTGTCCACGTCCGCGCCGCGAAAGCGATAGATGGCCTGCTTCGGATCGCCGACGCAGAACAGCGCTCCCGCGCGCAGTGCGCGCGCGCTCCACGGCGCATCGGCCGGACCCTCCCCGCAGAGCCGCCAGAGAATTTCCGCCTGCACGGGGTCGGTGTCCTGGAACTCGTCGACCAGTACGTGGGCGTAGCGCCGGGCGAGGCTCGCGCGTACGTCCTCGTGCCCGCGCAGCAATTGCCGTGCGCTCTGCAGCAGATCCTCGAAATCGAGCAGTGCGGCGTCGCGCTTGTAACGCGCATAGCGCTCGAGCAGCGGCTGGAACGCATCGGCCAGCGCCGTAAAAGCAGCCGCGTCGAGCGACTGGTGCAAGGCGAGCCAGGCCTCGCCCACCTGCCGATAGAACGCTTCGCCCTCCTGCGAGATGCGGCGGCCTTCGGCTTTGGACCGGCCCCGTGCCCCCGCTGCGCTCTCCCACTTGCCGTGTCGGCCCCACTTGCGCCACGACAATTCCTGCGTGTGTGCAGCGCAAGTCGGCGGCTCCAGCACAACACTCATCGTCTGTGCCCAACCGTCACCAGTGGACCGCAGCGGCTCGTACCGGTCGGCGAGCGCGCGCAGCTGGCCAGCGAGCACCGCCGTCGTCTCCTCCTCGAACCCGACACCGTTCAGCCAGGCGGTAAACCGATCGACGCACTGGCGCAGCCGGCCGACGGCCGCGCCATCGACGACGTTGCGGGCAGCGCGCACCCCCGGCCTGGCCAGCAGTTGCTCGGCGAGCGCCTGCAGGGGGCGCTGCGCATCCGGTCCTCTCGCCAGGACGAAGGCCGCGAGCGGGGCGTCCGGTTGCGAGCCGTCCAGCACCGCGCGCAAAAACTCCCGGAACAGATCCCGCCTGGCGAGCAACGCCTCGGCTTCGTCCATGACGCGCGCGCCGGGATCCCTGCCTGCCTCGACCGGGTAGGGTCGCGTCAGCGCCCCGGCGAAGCCGTGAATCGTGGTCACCGTCAGTTCCGCGATCGACTGGCGCGCCGCATCGAGGTGCGCGCGCTGGGTCGCGGCGATGCCCTCCGGCAGTGCGACTGCAAGCTCCACCGGAACGTCGTCCGCCAGGACGCGGTCGAGAAACTCCGCGATACGGGTGAAGAGCTGCCCGGCCGCAAGCTCGGTGAACGTGATCGCGGCAATGGCGCGCGGCGCAATGCCTGCGGCGAGCATCAGCACCACGCGTCCGGCCATCAGCGCGGTCTTGCCGGAACCGGCACCTGCCTCCACCAGCAGCGTCGAACCGTGATCGGTCAGCGCGCGCAGCCGCGCGGCCTGGTCCGGCAGCATTTTCATGGCAGCGCCCACAGCTCGGGCAGAGATCCCAGGCGTTCGGCAGCGAGCGCGGACTTGCACTCGACGTAGACTTCCTTGGCGTTGCCGGGCAGGGCGAAGCTGAGCGGCTCGTCGTCGCGCGCCGCGCTGTCCGGCCCGATGAGCGCATGGCCGGCGAGCAGCTGCTCGCGGGCGACGGCGATGTAGCGCGCCACCTGCGCCATGCTCGCGGCCGGATCGGCGAGCGGCAGGAGCTTCCCGCCGTCGCGCGGGTACAGGAGCCGCGCCTCGACCTCGACCGCGTCACCGAGCAGCGCGCGCACCGCATAGGCGTAGAGGCAGCGCTGCAACTCCGCGCCGCCGTCGAGTTCGATGTCTTTTTTCGGCAATCGCCCGGTCTTGTAGTCCGTGACCCGCGCACGCCGCAGATCGGCGGCGACGTCGAGCCGGTCGATGAACCCGCCGATGGTGAGCCCGGTGCCCGGAATCGGCACCGGCCGCTCCGGGTCCCAGGGCAGGTCGGTGCGCGGCACGGTACCGCGGCTGGCGCCGCCGAAAGGGATCTCGGCCAGCGAGAGCTGGCGCTCGAGCGGCGGTTCGTCCCAGCCGACGGCGGCGGCGGCCAACGCCCCGCACGCCGCCACCGTCCGCTGCCAGATCAGGGCCGGCGGAATTGCGTTGGCCGCCTGGTACTCGGCGGCCGCAGCCGCGGCCGCGAACGTGACTGCGGCCTCGATGCGTGCGCGGGCGGCCCGCGCGAACCCGCCGTTCGCCTCCAGGTCCGCAACGGCGAACTCGAGCACGCGATGGGTCAGGTTACCGAACTCCAGCGCATCGAGACCGAGCGGCTCGTCCGCTTCAGCCGGCGCATCCCAGCCAAGTGCATACTTCCAGAGAAACCCGAGCGGATCGCGCAGCAGCTTGCGCAAGCGGCTGGCCGAGAAGCGCGCCGCAAGCACGCGCCTCATGACGGGATGGTCAGGCCGGACGAGACCGTCATGCGGCGTGAGGGTGGCACTGTGCCAGTTCACCCAGCACGCGCGCGCCGACTGCGCGCGAGGCGTCGCGCTGAATTCGCGCGGCCGCGCAAGCAGCCGGTCGGCTTCGCTCGCCGCATGCGCGGGGATGCGCTCGCGGCGCAGATGCTCCTCCTCGATGGACCCTGCCTCGCGCAGCATTGGGCTCGCACCGAGTTGCCGGCCCTCGGCGTCGCGGCGCGCGCGCGACAGCACCACCTCGCGGCCCGCGCTGCGCAGCACGGTGCGAAAGTCGCGGCGATCACGCTCGGCGACCGGCACGGGATTCAGTTCTGCCGGATCGATGACCTGCGCGGGCAGCAACGGATCCTCGCTCTCGGCGCGCGGCCAGCCGCGGCTGGTCAGCCCGAGCAGGCGCACGAAGGGGCGCGGGCAGGCAGCCGCATCGGCGGCCGAACACCAGACGATGGAAACCACGGGATCCGCGTCATCGTGCACGCGCACCGCGGCGAGCGACACGTCCACCGCCTGCGGCGGGCCCTCACGCAGCGCCTGGCGCCAGATTGCCAGCGCGCGGCCTGCCAGCAGGCTCTCGCCGAGTTCGTGCGCCGCGGCCGTGCCGCGGGCGAGTTGTTGCAGCAGGGCGAACAGGTCGGTGCGAAAGGACACCGACTCCGCCTCCTTGTTAAGGAGCGTGCGCCAGCGCTCCAGGTCGAGCAGCGGCGCGTCCGGCGGCAGCACGCGCTGCCAGTCCTCCGGAATGGCCGCCGTAGCCGGCGTCATGCCGCGCGTGAGCGCGAGCAGGCGGCGCACACGGTGCTGGCCGAGACCTCCGAGCAGCACTTCGGCGAGCGCGGCCGCGGCCTGGCCGTCCTGGGTCTCGAGCGCGGGTCGGCCATGGACGAAGGCGAACGGCAGATTCGCATCGGCGACCATGGCAGCGAAATGCGCGTCCCACTCCGCGGTGACCGGCGCGGCAATGGCGATGTCTTGCGGTTGCGCGTGGCCGCCGGCAATCAGCTCGCGCGCCCAGCGCAGGGCCTCCAGCGCTTCGTGGCGCGGGTCGGCACAGGCCACCCGCTCCAATCGGGGCTGATGCGCGGCGCAGTGTTCGACGCGGATCGCGGCACCCTCGATCCAGGCCGGATGCCGGTCGTGGTGTGAGCGCCAGGTGACGGGCACGACGGCCGCCAGCTCCACCAGCAGCGGACGCCAGACGGGGTCGAGATCGGGCACCCCGCGCACGGTGACGGGCCCGAGGACTTGCGGCGCAACGCGCAGCCGCGCGCGTGCGCGGCCGACCAGTGGCGCGTGCGGCAGCAGCGCCGGCGGCAGGCGCGCGAGCAGCGCCTGCTCGATGCGCGCCATGGCGGCGAAGCGCGGATCGTCGCCCGCGGCAGCGCGTGCCTGCAGATCGATGCCCGCCGACCAGACCCGCTCGAGCGTGGCCGCGAGCGCGCGACGCATCCCGGGCAGCGCGCGGATCGGCTGCAGGTCGCCGAACGCCGTGGTCGCGTCGGCGACGATCGCGTCAAGGACCGTCTGCAGCGCCTCGCGGTCGATGAGTTGCAGGAAACCGCCGGCCAGGCGCGCCGCCAGTTGCGCCGGACTCATGAGCTGGCGGCCGTGCGCGCGCTCGCGCGCCGCTTCGAGCAGCGCGGTACGACGGACCAGCGGACTGGTGATCAGCAGTGTGTGGCGCATCTGGGTGAATGTGCAGCCGGTGTTCCGGTCGCGGCTGGCGCCGCTCCTACATCGATGCGTTCATCGTATCGCGTGCCAGCATCCGGCAGGAGATCCGAGTTCCGGTCGCGGCTCACGCCGCTCCTACATCGATGCGCTCATCGTATCGTCTGCCAGCGCCCGGCAGGAGCTCCCGCCCCTACGAATTATCCTCCGGCCTCCCGCCGTCTCCTTGGATCGCCTTCCTGGCGTCGTCGTCCAGCGCCGGCAGCTCGAGGCCCTCGATTTCCTTCAATCCCTGTCCGGCGATGCCTTGCAGATCACCGTACATGCCGAGCGTGCCCTGCATCACCCGCTCGATCTGCGCTTCGCGCTTGGCCCACTGCTTCACGATCACCTTGCGCTCGGCGTCGAGATCCCTCCGCAGGGTCTCGAACGCCTCGACGATGCCCTGGATACGCTGACGAAACCGCGGCCCGGTGAGGTACTGGTAGACGAGCGCGGTTTTGGTCTGCAGGCCTTCGGATGTCAGGCGCGAGCGCGCCACGTCGATGAGCTGCTGGCGCAGCGCCATCGCCACCGGCTGCACGAGGCGCGGTGACGTCACCCAGACGTGCTCGACGAGGTCGAAGGTATCGACGCCCTTCGGCAGCGCCTGGCTCACGAGGACTGCTATGTCTGCCCTGGCCGCACGCTGGTCCGCGCGCAGCTTCGCGAGCCAGGCCTCACTCCAGTTTTTCGTGCGTTTGGATTCCCACAGGATCGTGCCGCAGAGGTCGCCGGCCGGACCGCGCACGGTCTGCACCGTGTCGCCGCCAGATTCGCCTTTCGGCACCGGCGTGATCTCGTCGAGCGGGAACTTCGCCTTGAGCAGGTCCTCGAGGAGCTGTTCCTGCACTTCGCCCTGCAGCTGCTGCGAGCCCTGCTCGGCCTTGCGCTTGAGCTCCTCGATCTGCTTCTGCATGGAAGCGATGGTCTGTTCCTTCTCCCGGACCTTGAGCGCCAGCGCCTCCTCGGCCTCCTGCTTCGCCTTTTCACGTACCGCCATGAGCCCCGCCTGCACCTGCTTTTCCACGGTGAGCGGCAGCTCGCGCCTGGCGTCGTCGAGCTCGCGCTCCTTGCGCAGAAGCTCCGCCTGCGCCTGCTGCGCCTCGGCGAGTTTCCGGTCGCGCTGTTTCAGCACGGCCTCTAGATCCTCCAGCTTGCGGGCCGTCTGCTCGAGGTCGGTCTGCACGAGCTGGCGCGCTTTCTTCGCCTCCGCCTCGACAATCTTCGCGCGCTCGGTCGCAAGACGCTGCGTCACCTCGTCGTCGAGCTTCTGCCGCTCGGCTGCCAGCGCCTGTTCGCGCTCCCGGACGGCCTGCTCCTTCTTCGCAACCTCCTGGTCCTTCTGCCGGAGCTGCGCATCGAACTGCCGTTTCGTGGCCGCGATGAGCGGTGCGGCGAGCGATTCGGTCAAGCGGATTTCCGTCGTGCACTGCGGGCAGGTGATGGTCGGTTCGCTCATGAGTCGATCTCGGGCGGCGGGAGGTGCAAGGCACCAGTGACCCCGTCTTTGTACACGCGTGCCGCACGGCAGGAAAGAAGCATCCAGCTGGAATCGGCGCCGACGCCGACCGTGGTACCAGTCAATGCCGTAGCCGTTGGACGCGGGTCGGGAGTCTCTCATGCCGGCCTCTGCTGAAGGCGGAAGGCAGCGCCCCACCGCCAACACACCAGGCGTCGCCAGACGTGACATAACGTCTTTCGCCGACTCCAGTTGCCACGGGACCGTGACGGCTAGAATCGGTTTTCGCCCCCCAAAAAATGGGGATGGACAGAGCGCGGGGGGGGGGGGTAGCGTCGCGGTACAGCAATAATCAAATCAGGCCATCGGGGAGAAAGAATAATGAAACGGACGGGGTGGAGGCAGGTGAGTAACTTTCAAATGAATCTCAGGCCCACGATTCTCGGGTCGCTGATTCTTTGTTTTGGAGTGTCCACGGGCTGGGCCGCACCAATAACGTGGACCCTGCAAGGTGTTGCTCTCAGCGATGGTCAGACCCTGACGGGTTCGTTCGACTATGACGTTTCGACTAACACATTCTCGAACATCTCAATTGCCAATTCCGGAAACATTAGTCACCCGGCTGCGACGTGGGATACGAAATTGGCGGGGAATTGGGGATCCTGGACGGGGGTTTATTTCACGTCGGGCCCATCCGCGCAAACTGATAAAACCGTGTCCATTGATTGGGTAGGAAGCCTGACCAATGCTGGAGGAACCTTAGCATTGGCGACCCATGCCTCTGCACGTGCATTCTGGCGCTGCGGCTATTACGTCGATTTTAACGACGAGAATACGTTTAGTTACCAGAACTGCGATGGCAGCCAGAATGCTCTGAGGAGTGGGAGCGCTTATTCGCCTCTCGTTGTTTCTGGGTCGATCTCGGCGGTCCCTGTTCCTGCTGCTGCTTGGCTATTCGGTGGCGCGCTCGGCGCTCTCGGCTGGTTGAGAAAGAGACAGACGACCGCTTAACACCTGCATCTTTTTGGAAGCTGTAAACCCCGCTGCGGCGGGGTTTCTTTTTCGCGGTTTTGACGGTGGCCATTGCCCCAGGACATTCTCGATTCCGGCGCGTTGTGCCACTTTGGCCCAAACCGGACACGCCCTGTCCGGGCGGCGTGACCGATGCCCAACGCCTGACCAATTTCCACTGCTGCCCGCGCTGGCCTTGCGACGGGCCGATCCGGTCTGCATGGTCGCGCTCCATGCTGGCGGATCGTCGCGGGTGGGGTTTGCACACCTGACTGAGCGCGGCAATTGCCCCACCACCTCAAGGGCTTACCGCAGCTTTCGGCAGGCGCGCCTGCGTCGCTCGCCGCCTGCATTGCCATCGTCTCGCCGCAGGCGTACGTTCAGGGTCCGCCCCGGCCGGGCGCCGGGCGCGATCAACCTGGGCAACAGGAGAAGAGCGATGCGTAAGACAACGATGTTCGCATGCGTAGTAGCTCTGGGCGGGATGGCGGCCGTCCCCGCGTTTGCCGATTGCCAGGCGGAGATCAAGGCGGCAGAAAGCGCCGCGATGAAGATCACCGATGCCAGGCAGCAGGCGAATGCCGAGAGCCATCTGCGGGAGGCGCGGGATGCGCTCGCGAAGGCCAACGAGAAAACCTGCGCGGAGCACGTCGCGGCCGCGCAAGCTGCACTGAAGACCAAACCTGCAACGACGACGCCGTAAGGCATTCGCGGGAGTACATGGGCGCCGGCCTTCGGGCCGGCGCTTTCGCGCGCCACCATCGACATCGACGACCCGTCGCTGCGCGCCGCGATGCACAGCAACGAACCGGGGCGGGCGGGGGCCTGCTACTGCTGCAGCGGCACCGTCCTGCCCTTCCCGGACAGGCGCGCGACGAATTGCCCCGACGACGGGTCCACGCACCAGCCGCGGATGAGGCCTGCCGCCTCATCGCCGTCGACGTCAGACCAAAGCACCCAGCATTCCTGCGGCTCAGGCAGGGCCTCGTCCTGCTGGAAGCGCAGGCCGAACTGCGCGGTATCGCCGGGCTCGAAGCCGGCTGCGCGCGCCGCGTCCCAGGCGACCGGGCTGTCCACGAATCCCTCCGAGACGGGCTTCATCAGCACGCACTCCTCGCCTGTGCCGACGTTGGCCACGGCGCCATTGGCCAGAGCGCGGATGCGCGTACAGCGGCCCTTCGCGCGCGACTGTACGTCGTAGAACCAGAACGCTGGCCGCGGACTCTCGGCGAGGCTCGTCGTGACGATGACGAGTTCGGCATCGGGCTCCCACCGCTTCGCTTCAGCCATGGCCTGCTCGAGCATCGCGCGGGCCGTAATGCCGTCGCTGCCAGCCGCATCGGCGGCCGGGGTCGGCTCGACGGGCGCGGGCGCCGGTGGTGTCGCATCGGCCGTCGACGGCGGCGCCTCGCTTCCGCCGCAGGCGCCGAGCATCACGGCGAAGGCGGTGCACAGGAAGGTGCGGGTGTATTTCATCGTTCGTCTCCCTTGTCAGGCATCAGTGAATCACCCGGCCGCCATCGAATGGCCAGGGGTTGCCGAAGAAGAACTGAAACTGCTGGCGGAACATGCCGGGCGCCAGCCACTCGGTGAGCCCCAGCGCAAGCGCCGCCGCCCCGAGCGCGCAGAGGATCAGGCCACCGAGCTGCGCCGGCAGGTGGGTGAGTGCAATGGCGACCCGGTCACCGGCCGAGACCGCGGCACGACGAAATCCGATCGTGAAACCGAGGCCGTAGAAGACGAGCGCGGCGCCCACGGGCAGGAGCGCCAGATGCGGCCTCGCAAGCACTGCGTCGCGCATGGCCGCTGGCGTAGCGCCAGCGAGGTAGAGCAGGCCACAGGTGCCGAGCGCGAGCCCGGCCACCGCGAAGGCGAGCCCGTACGGAATGGCGGCACATCCCTCGTAGATAAAGTAGCGGTACGCGCGCTGCGTCATGCTGCCGCCGCGGATGAACATGAGCCGGCGCTCGCGGATGGCGAACCAGGCGACGGCGAGCGCACTCAGCCCGAGACCGATCACACCGCCGGCAGCGAGCCGCGGCCAGCCGAGGTTGAAGCCGCCGGCCAGTGCCGCCAGCGACAACCCCGGCGCCACGAAGAACTGCGCCATTACGCGCCGCTCGACGAGCCGGCGTTCCGCCGCGGAGTCCGGGATGCGCCCGCCACTGAAGGGCAGCGGTGGATCGGCAATCCCGGGCGTCGACGCAGGTGGTCGGCTATGCGAGTCCGGCGATCCGGCGCCAGCGGCCATCGCGGGCGGTACCCCGCCCGCTCAGTTGATCGGCCCGGCCGGGTAGAGCCGCAGCTTGTCGACTCCAATGTAGTAATTGGACGACTGTGCATACTTGCCGGTGATCATCATGCTCACGCGTCGCTGCCCCGCCTGCAGCGGGAAGGTGCCGAGCTGGATCGGGCCGCTGGTCATGACCGTCGGTGCCATGCCATCGAATGTCACCGGGCTCGGTTGGCCGTCGATCTCGAGGCTGATCTGGCCGAAGTCGGGCGCGCGTGTCATGTAGATTTCCAGCGCGTACTTCGCGGCGGCCGGCACGTCGACCAGCAGGTCGAGCACGGCGCCCGGCGTGCCGTCGCTCCAGAAGAGCTGGGCGTTCCCGCTCCAGCCGCTGCCGAAGCCCGACATCTCCTGCACACGGGCCTGACCGCCGTTGAGCTGAAATGCCCCGGACGTCACGAATGCCTCACCTTCGATTTCCATCTGCGCCGGCTGCACGGCTGCGGCCGCCACGCGCGTATCCACCTGCGCGGGCGGCGGTGCGGTGCGCTGCGACGCGCTGCGCGAGTCGCTTGCCGGACCTCGTGCGGTCCCGGGGCTGCGCTGCATCTGCTCGATCACGGCGGCCCGCGCGACCGGATCCTGCGGCGGCATTTGGCTGGCAACGACGTCGGGGGTGCGCATCATCGGGCCGGGGCTGGCGACGCCGCCAACGCGGGCATCAGCCGGCGCCTGATCGGCCGATACCGACGGCACCGTCGGCTTCTCCGGCGCTGGCGGCTGGCTCGGTGGCGGCAGGGCGGAGAGCGCCTGCGCCTCGGTGAGCGAGAGCTTCTGGCCGGCCCAGAACTGCGGTTTCAGGAGTTGCTCGTAGATGGTTCCCGCGTCGATCTCCGCCTGCACCTTGATGGGCGTGCACTTGGCGGCACCCCCCGGCGGGTCCTTGAGGAACGGGTCCTGCGTACAGTTGGCGCTCGCGTGGCGTTGCCCCGTGGCGTCGCCCGTGAACTTGATCTTCTCGACGGCCTCGCCGCTCAGGCGATCCCAGCTCGCGCTGCCGACATAGGCGAAGACGATGCCGTAATTGGTCGTCGTGGAACTGGTCGCGCCGCTTTCTGTCTGTTGCCACGAGTGCGAGCAGTCACCCGTGACCTTGTAACTGTGCTTGTTGGAAATCACGCCCGAAGCGCCTTTCAGCGTCGGACTGGAGCAATCGAGCGCGAGCACGAGCGTCGGCGTCCACGCCGACAACAGCACGACGAGTGAAAGCGGAATCCGGCTCATGAACACTCCCCTCCCGTTGCGACATCGATGATCGCTGCGTGAACCGGAGCTGGCCCGGTTCGCACACGGGCTCCCCCGGTTGCGTTCGTGACGCAGTGTAGCGCGATAGGGCGGTCTTGGCACTGACTGCCGGCAGCGCGCACGGGCCGGGCCGCCACCCGAACCGTTTCAGTGCCCCTGCACGCCGCCGGTCAGCACCACCCGCATCGCCTGCTCGACGGTCAGGTCGGTCTCGCGGATCTCGCCGCGCGGCAGGTACACCGTATAGCCGCCGATCTGGTAGCTCATCGGCAGGTACACGGCAACGAGGTCGCTCTCATGCCCCGGGCCGAGCGCCCCGCCATGCTCCTGGGTGACGAAACCGATCACCCGGCCCGGACCGAACGGCACCGTCACGACGCGTTGCAGGTCGCCCTTGCGGCCACCGGTGTTGATCAGTCCGGTGATGTCGCGGATCGCCGCGTAGATGGTCCTGATGACCGGGATGCGCAGGACCAGCGATTCGCCCCAGCGCAGCACCTTGCGCACCAGGAAGGCATTGACGGCGAGGCCGACGACGAACAGCAGCACGAAGCCCGTGACCAGCCCCATCCCGGGCCAGTAGTTGGCGTCGGCGATCACGGCCTTGATCGGCCGCGCCAGCAGCGCTTCGGCGGTAATGCCCAGCCAGTACACGCAGTAGACGGTCAGGCCGATCGGCAGGATCGCCAGCAGGCCCTTGAGCAGGGTGCCCCCGAGTCGGTTCATGGCCGTCTCCCCGTCGCGACAACGGCACGCACCGTGAAGCGCAGTGATCGGCAGTACGAATTACGGAACATGCGGAGAACCTCGGCACGAACACGTTACAGCAGGAGTCCGCGGGCACTGGCCCGGAGTGCCGGCCGCCGTGACCAGTGTAACGGCCGCGGGCATACTGCGCCCCCATGAGCCAGTCATTTCACCCCCCCGCGCGCACGCTGCTGGGTCCGGGTCCCTCGGACGTGAACCCCCGCGTGCTCGAGGCACTCGCCCGCCCGACCGTCGGCCATCTCGACCCGACCTTCGTCGACCTCATGGACGACGTCAAGCGGCTGCTGCAATTCGCCTTCCGCACGAAGAACACGCTGACGCTGCCGATCTCCGCGCCCGGTTCGGCCGGCATGGAGGCCTGCTTCGTGAACCTGGTTGCCCCGGGCGACAAGGTGGTGGTGGCGCAGAACGGCGTGTTCGGCGGGCGCATGAAGGAAAACGTCGAACGCTGCGGCGGCGTGCCGGTGATGGTGACCGACGACTGGGGCAAGCCGGTCGACCCGCGCAAGGTCGAGGCGGCGCTGCGCGCGAACCCGGGCGTGAAGGCGCTCGCTTTCGTCCATGCGGAGACCTCCACCGGTGCGCGCTCGGATGCGGCCACTTTGTGCGCGCTCGCGCGCAAGTACGACTGCCTGTCCATCGTGGACACCGTGACCTCGCTCGGCGGTATCGAGGTGGATGTGGACGGCTGGGGCGCCGACGCGGTGTACTCGGGCACGCAGAAGTGCCTCTCCTGCGTACCCGGGCTCGCGCCGGTCACCTTCAGTGATCGTGCCGCCGAGGTGATCCGCACGCGCCGGAGCAAGGTGCAGAGCTGGTTCCTCGATATGAACCTGGTGATGGCCTACTGGGGCGAAGGCGTGCAGCGAAGTTACCACCACACCGCGCCGGTGAATTCCATCTATGCGCTGCACGAAGCGTTGCTGATCCTCGAAGAGGAGGGGCTGGCGCACGCCTGGGCGCGGCACCGGCGGAATCATCTCGCGCTCGCCGCGGGCCTCGAAGCGCTCGGCCTGTCCTTCATCGTCGATCCCGAGTGGCGCTTGCCGCAGTTGAACTGCGTGCGCCTGCCCGCCGGCGCGGACGACGCGGCCGTGCGTCGCGCATTGCTCGAAGGCTTTCAGATCGAGATCGGGGCGGGGCTCGGGCCGCTCGCCGGCAAGGTGTGGCGCATCGGGCTGATGGGACATGCCTCGAACCCCACCAACGTGCTCTTCTGCCTCGGTGCGCTCGAAGCGATACTGCGCGGCCAGGGCCTGCGTCCGGCCGGCGGCGCGGTCAGCGCCGCGCAAGCGGTATACACCGCGCAGGCAAAGGGTCGCGACTGACGTCGCTCCTACCCGGTGTTGGCAGCCGCGGCGATGAACGCAGCGGTGCAGGAGCGGCGCGAGCCCCATACAGGTCGCGGCTGACGTCGCTCCTACCCCGTGCTGACAGGCGCTGCGGCGATGAACGCAGCGGTGCAGGAGCGGCGCGAGCCCCATACCGGTCGCGACTGACGTCGCTCCTACCCGGTGTTGGCAGCCGCGGCGCTGAACGAAGCGGTGTAGGAGCGGCGCAAGCCCCATACCGGTCGCGACTGACGTCGCTCCTACCCGGTGCTGACAGGCGATGCGGCGAACGCAGCGGTGTCGGAGCGGCGCGAGCCCCATACCGGTCGCGACTGACGTCGCTCCTACAGGGTGTTGGCAGCCGCGGCGCTGAACGAAGCGATGTCGGAGCGGCGCGAGCCCCATACCGGTCGCGACTGACGTCGCTCCTACCCGGTGCTGACAGGCGCTGCGGCGAACGCAGCGGCGCAGGAGCGGCGCGAGCCCCATACAGGTCGCGACTGACGTCGCTCCTACCCGGTGCTGACAGGCGCTGCGGCGCTGAACGAAGCGGTGCAGGAGCGGCGCAAGCCGCGACAGAGCGTCAGTCCCGACCGGCCGCGGCGAGCCGCAGCCGCACCAGCGCAAGCGCCATGTCGAGGGCCGGCGTCGGCACGCCGACCAGGCGGCCGATCTCGCCGACCGCGCCCACCAGCGCATCGAGTTCGAGCGAGCGACCCGCTTCGTAATCCTGCAACATCGATGTCTTGTGCGCACCGACCGCCACGGCACCGTCGATGCGCCGCTCGATGTCGAAGGGAAAACGCACGCCGAGCGCATTCGCCACGGCCACCACTTCGCGCATCAGGCCACGGATCACCGGGCGACCGGGCTCCCCCCGCCCCATCTGCTCCAGCGTGGCGCCGGTCAGGACGCTCACCGGATTGAAGGTCGCGTTGCCGAGCAGCTTCAGCCAGATGTCATCGCGAATCACCGGGCGCGCGGGCGCCTTGAAACCCGCGCGGCTGAACAGCCCGGCGAGCGCCACCACGCGCTCCGAGGTCGAGCCGTCCGGTTCGCCGAGCATGAAGCGCTCGCCTTCCAGGTGCCGGATCACGCCCGGTGCGACGATTTCGCAGGAGGGATAGACCACACAGCCGATCGCCCGCTCCGGCCCGAGCGCGCGCCAGATCGCACCGCCCGGATCGGCGCTCTCGAGACGCTGGTTCTCCAACGGGCCTGGGTGCTTCCAGAAGTACCACCAGAGAATGCCGTTCTGCGCGGTGACCACCGCCGTGCGCGGCCCGAGCAGCGCGCAGATATCGTCGAGCGCCGGGGCGACCGCGTGCGCCTTGACCGTCAGCACCACGAAATCCTGCGCCCCGAGCCCACCGGTCTCGCCGGTTGCCCGTACCGGCACGACGCGCTGGCCGCTGCCGTCGATCAGCGTCAGCCCGCGCTCGCGCATGGCGGCGAGGTGCGCGCCGCGCGCCACCAGGGTGACGTCGGCCCCGGCCGCGGCGAGCTTCGCGCCGAGCCAGCCGCCGATCGCACCCGCGCCGAATACGCAGATCTTCATGGCGCGGCGTTCACGCAAGACCGAGCGTGCGCGCGAGCCCGATCCGCTGCAGCTTGCCGGTGGCGCCCCGCGGAATCTCGGCGAGGAAGAGGATCCGGCGCGGCACCTTCCAGTCCACCAGCCGCGCGGCAACGTAGTCCCTGAGCTCGCGCTCGGCGAGCGCCACACCCGGCCGCAGCACCACCGCGGCGGCAATGTCCTCGCCGAGCTTTTCGTGCGGAACCGCGAAGGCAATCGCCTCGGCGACCGCGGGGTGCCCGAGCAGCACTTCGTCCAGCTCGCGTGGCGAAATCTTCTCGCCGCCGCGGTTGATGATCTCCTTCAGCCGCCCGGTGATGCGCAGATAGCCGTCCTCATCCAGCACGCCCTGGTCGCCGGTGCGAAACCAGCCGTTGGTGAATGCGGCCGCATTCGCCTCGGGGTTGCCCTGGTATCCGGGTGTGACGTTGGCGCCCCGTATGACGACCTCACCCATCGCCCCGCGCGGCAGCAGCCCGCCCGCCGCATCCATGATCGCGATCTCCGGGCCGGCGGGCAGCCCGACCGTGCCGGGCTTGCGTGCCCGCGGCGGCAGGGGATTCGCCGCCATCTGGTGCGCCGCCTCGGTCATGCCGTAGGCCTCGATCACCGGCGCGCCGAAGGTCGCCTCGAGCTCGGCCATGACCTGCGGCGGCAACGAGGCCGACGAGGAGCGGATCAGCCGCAACTTCGCCGCGCGGATCACGGCAGCGTTGCGCGCCGCGCGATCGAGGATCGCCCGATGCATGGTCGGCACCGCCGTGTACCAGGTGGCGTGGGATTCGGCGAGCTGGGCGAAGAACTGCAGGGCATTGAAACCGCCGGTGCAAGTGACGCTCGCCCCGGCCGAGAGCGACGCCAGCACTGCGGCGACCAGGCCATGGATGTGGAAGAGCGGCATCACGTTGAGGCCACGGTCGGCGCAGCCGAGCTCGAGGCTCGCGGCGATATTCGCCGCCGAGGCGCAGACGTTGCGCTGCGTGAGCGGCACGATCTTCGGCCGCGAGGTGGTGCCCGAGGTGTGCAGCACGAGCGCGACGTCATCGGCGCGCGCCGGCCCGTCGGCACTGGCCGGCGCCGCCGCGGCCGCGAGCGTGAATTCGCCGGCGGCGCCGTCCGGTTCCGGTCGCAGCGTGGCGACCGGGATGCCGCGGCGCCGTGCGACCGCCAGCGCCGGGCTGCTCGCCCCCTCGGCGACCACCAGCAGCCTCGCTGCAAGATCGGCCAGGTAGAACTCGAACTCTTCCTCGCGGTAGGCGGGGTTGAGCGGCGCAGTCGTCGCGCCCGCACCGATCGCGACGAAGGCGGCCGCCATCTCCGGCCCGTTTGGCAGCACGATCGCCACCGGGTCGTTGCGGCCGATGCCGCAGCCGCGCAGGGTCGCCATCGTGCGCCCGACCAGTGCGCGCAGCGCGCCGTAGGTCAGCACCGGGCGGCCGGGCGCATCGAGCGCCGGGGCGTCGGCCGCGCCACGGGCAATGAGTTCGGTCAAGGTCACGGCGGTCATGACGCGAAGTGTAGCGGGGCGCGACGGCGGCGCAGCGGCTCAGTCGCCGTTCAACCGCCACTCGGCGCCGTAGGTATGGCCGAAGCGCATGATGCGCTCGAGCAGCGGCGCATACTCCAGCCCGTCGCTCGCGGCGGAGTCGGCGAAATCCTCGCCCTGCGCGAGATTCGGGTTGCAATTGGCTTCGAGCACGAACACGGTGCCGTCGGCGCGCATGCGAAAGTCCATGCGCGCATACCCGCTCATGTGCAGCGCGTGGTAAATGCGCCGGGCAAGCCGGCCGAGCCGCTCGTGATCGGCTTCCCCGAGATCCACCGCGCGCATGGTGCGGATGTTGTGCTTCTTCTGGTACTTGAGATCCCACTTCACCTTGCGCGTGGCGATCCCGGCCATCACACCGGGCAGCGTGCCGAAGTCCATCTCCCACACCGGGAAGGTGGTGAGCCGCCCGTTGCCGCACACGCCGACGTAGAGCTCGCGGCCTTCGATGTATTCCTCCACCAGCGCGTCGGTCTTCGTGCTCTCGTGGATGAATTCGATGCGCTCCCTGAGCTTCGCGTGGTCCTCCACGATCGAGGCCTGCGCGATGCCGAGCGAGGCGTCCTCGGTCGCGGATTTCACGAACAGCGGGAAGACCAGCCGGCGCGAGAACCGGTAGGAGCGGCCGCGGCGGTAGATCGCGAACTTCGGTGTCGCGATGCGGTGATAGCTCAGGAGCTGCTTGGACAGCACCTTGTCACGCGACAGCATCATGCCGCGCGGATTGCAGCCGGTGTAGGGCTGTCGCATCAGCTCGAGGTAGGCAACGATGTGCTGGTCGTAGGTGACGATGCCCTGGAACTCCTGCAACAGGTTGAAGGCGATATGGGGCTTCCATTCGGTGATCGCGTTGCGCAGGTCCGCGAGGTTGTCGTACAGCCCCAGCATGCGCACTTCGTGGCCGAGCTTGCCGAGCGTGGTCATCACGTCGTACTCGGTCTTGAACTCGTTGATCTGCTGCTCGGTGTAGCCCGCGAGGTTCTGGGGCGGCACCAGGCTCTCATGCGTGAGCACGAGCACGCGCAGCTTCTTCATAGGGTGAACCGCTCGCGGCCGCGCCGGACGAAATCGAACAGGATGCGTTCGAGGAGGCTGAAGAGTTCCCGCTCCGTGACGCGCAGCGGGCCGGACACGCACAGGTCGAGTTCGCGCACGCGACGGATGACCATGCGCATCACATGATGCACCAGGTAGGGGTGCAAATGCGATCGGCGCACGAGCAGCCGATGGAGCTGCGGGCGAACGTGGCGGATGAAAGTCGCGGCCGGCATCTGCCCCGGGTGCTCGTAATGCAGCCCGAAGACGCGGCGCAGCCGCTGGTCGTAGCGGACCGCGGCCGCACGATCATAAGCGCCGAGCTTCTCGCGGTAATGCTCGCGCAGCGTGCGCTTGTCCTGCGAGAGCGGCTCGACCACTTCGCGGGATCGCACCGCGGGCGTCTCGTCGCGGATCTCCGCCATCAACTCATCCACGTAGCGCAGCTTGCGCAATGCGTGCCAGCCCTCGTAGTCCTCGCGCCAGCGGCCGCGCGGCGCAAGCCACACGGCGAAGGTCTCGGCGAAATCCTCGGTCGGATGACTCTGCGCGTACCAGTGGCCGAGGTGCATCACGTAGTTGCGGCTGGTGACACGCGGCGTGTAACGCATCGGGTACGGCTGCGACGCCGGGCCGAACACCATGCGCCAGCGTTTGCGCCGGCGCAGCCGGTAGGCGTTGTCGAGCGCGTGGCCGGTTTCATGGCGCAGGATGCGCGCGAGCCAGCGCTGGTTGCCGCCCTCCACTTCGTACATCTGGCGGCGTTCGAGCTGCGCGAGCCGCGGGTGGGCCAGGTAGAACGGAATGGCGAAACCCGGCACCCCGTCGGGCGAGAACCATTCCTCGGCAAGCCAGTAGTGCGGCCGGAAGCCGAGGCCGCGACTGTCGAGTTCCCTCTCCAGTCGCGCGAGCGGCGCGCGCAGCGGGCTGCGCATCAGGTCGAGCCCGAGGTCGCGGAAACGCAGGTCGAGCAGCGCGTCGTCGGTGAGTCGCGCCCACCAGAAGCGCCCCCGGCGAACGGGCGTTTTCTTCCTGCCGCGTGCCATCGCCATCCCGCGTGGACCCCGGCAGGAGTCTAGCAGGAGTGGCGGCCCCGACGCGCCACGTTCCGGGCCGGCCCGTCACGGCACAGGAAGCCGGACGTGGCGGCCGGGAACGACGCGGTTACGGATCGGGGATCGGCGCGCGCGAAACGATCACCTCGTCGTACCAGGTGTGGCCGACGGCATGCGCCTGCGTCGCATCCTTGTTGCTGTGATAGGGCAGCAGCCAGAGCTTGCCGTAACGGGCATGCGCGCTGTTGTTCGCCAGGTCGTAGCCCTGCGCCACGACCGCGCGACGCGAACGCTCGCCCTCGCGCGCGACCCACAGCTCCACCTCGCTGTCGCGGTGATAGTTGCGGTCGTTGTGATACCAGGTACCGATCTTCACCCGCACCTGGAACGTCATCCACTCCTCCGGCCGGTACTCGATCATCGCCGCGGTCCGCAGCGGCTCGTAGTTGCCGTCCTTGCCCCCGCAGCTGTGGTACATCTGGGGGTAGCCGCGCATGTAGTTGTTCTGCACGACCAGCTCGAGCTGGGTGCACGACCACACCACCTTGCCGTCCGGCGCATAGCCCGGGCGGTCACCCTCGCCGATGATCGCCTGTTTCCAGCCGTCGCCGCGGATGCCCGGATCGAGGAATGCGCGCGAGAAACGCTGGCGCCATTGCACGTAGAACTCGTCGCCCTCGCCGAAACTGGTGCGGAAATCGTCGGAGAAGTTCAGGAACCAGCTGCCGCTTGCCCCCGAGCCGCTCTGCCCTGGCACCGTGAAGCGCAGCGAGCAGCCGCTCGCCGCCACCTCACAGTCGATCTGCGGCGCATCGCCCTTCGCGTCCGTCACGAGCAACCCCATCGGACCGCGGCCGTCCGGGAGGTTCGGCGCCTGCTTCGCGTCGTCGAGCGACACGCAGCGCAGCACGCCGGGCTGCGCGCAACGCAGCCGGAAACTCTCCGCTGCCGATGCGCCCGCTGCGGCCTGCAGCGGCGCGAGCGCCGGCGGTGCGCCTTCGAGGATGCCGGCACAGCCGGCGGTCAGGACCAGCGCGACCAGCACGGACCGCCGACCCCGGGAGCCGGCGGCGTTCGCCTCTGCTGTTGTACTGCTGCGTGCCATCGCCAACCCGTTGCGAGTCTAGCAGGAACGGGGCCGGTGCCGGCCGGCAGGGCCCGCTGGCGCCGCAGCCGTGGCAGACTAGCCAGCCTGACGACCGACCATCCCGAATGAGGATCCCATGAGAACCCCCATCACCGTCATCGCGCGCCAGGCAGCCCTGCTCCTCGCCGTCGCTCTCGCCGCTCCCGCCTTCGCCGCGAACGAGTGGCCCAACTACGCTCTCGATCTCACGATCGACCCCGCGACCCACCGCCTGACGACGGTCGCCGAGGTCACCCTGCCGGACGGCCACGCCGGTGACGTGGTGGAGTTCATCCTCGGCGCCAACTTCGAAATCACCGCGGCCAGCCTTCCCGTCGAGAAGCTGCCCGCAGAGGCCGGCGCCAAGGTATTCGCCGGCATCAACGGCACCAGCGAAGCGCTCGCCAGCCGTCGTGGTGTATCCGCCTATCGCCTGACGCTGCCGCCCGGGCAGTCCTCGTTCCGCGTCGAGTACACCGGCCCGGTGGACATTCCTCCAACCGCAAGCGAAGAGGAGTACGCGCGCAGCTTCGCCGAGACGCCCGGCATCATCGACCCGAAGGGCGTGTACCTCGCCGGCAGCACGCTGTGGTACCCGCAGCTCAGCGGCAGGAACGCCACCGCACTGGTCACCTACCGGCTGAACGTGAACGCCCCGGAGGGCTGGCACCTGATCGCGCCGGGCAACGGCGTGTCGCGCGGCACCGATGGCAAGGCGCGCTGGGAGTCGCCCGCCGCCGTGGACGAAATCTCGCTCTCCGGCGGGCCGCTGACGCTGTACGCCGAGAAGGCAGGCCCGGTCGAGGCCCAGGTCTACCTGCGCACCGCGGATCCGGCGCTCGCCGCCAAGTATCTCGATGCGACCAGCCGTTACCTGCGCATGTACAACGAGCTGATCGGCCCCTACCCCTACGCCAAATTCGCGCTGGTGGAGAACTTCTGGGAGACGGGCTACGGCATGCCCTCCTACACGCTGCTCGGGCCGCAGATCATCCGCTTTCCCTTCATCCTGACCTCGTCGTATCCGCACGAGATCCTGCACAACTGGTGGGGCAACTCGGTGTACGTGGACTACGACACCGGCAACTGGGCCGAGGGCCTCACCGCCTACCTCGCCGATCACCTGATGAAGGAGATCGAAGGCCAGGGCGACGAGTACCGGCGCGATGTGCTGAAGAAGTACCGCGACTTCGCCGCCATCAGCGCGGACTTCCCGCTGCGCGATTTCCGCTCGCGGCACAGCGCGGCCACCGAGGCGGTCGGCTACGGCAAGACGCTGATGGGATTCCACATGCTGCGGCGCCAACTCGGCGACGAGCAATTCCGCAAGGCGCTCGCCACCTTCTATAAGGAGAAACGCGGGCAGCGCGCGAGCTTCGCCGACGTTCGCGCCGCGTTCGAGCAGGTGAGCGGCCGCGACCTCGGCCGCTTCTTCGACGAGTGGGTGAACCGCACGGGCGCCGCCGACCTCGCGCTCGATGACGTCAAGGTACAGCGCTCGGGCGCGGGCTACGCCGTCACCGGCGTGGTGCGCCAGCGCCAGGCCGGCACCTACGACCTGGAGGTGCCCGTCGTCGTCGCCACGGCGGATGGCGCAGTCGTCGAGACGCTGCGCAGTCGCGAGCCGGCCACGAAGTTCCGCATCGAGACCAGTGCCGAACCGCGCCTGGTCGCCGTGGATCCGGAGTTCGACGTCTTCCGCGTGCTCGACCCGCGCGAAACCGCGCCGAGCATCGGCCAGATCTTCGGCGCGAGCGAAGTCCTCGCCGTGCTGCCGACCGAGCCCGCCGCCGAGACCGCGGCCTGGCGCGAGATGCTTGGTGCCTGGAAGAGCCCGTCGAACAAGATCACCGTGCTCACCGACCGCGAGATCGACAAGCTGCCGGCCGACCGCAGCGTGTGGCTCCTCGGGCAGGGCAATCGCCTTGCCGCGAAGCTCTTCGCCAGCGACCCGCGTGTCGGGCTCGCGGTCGACGAGCGCTCCGTGGCGGTCGGCGACCAGGCCTGGCCACGCGCGAATCATTCCATGGTGCTCACGCGCCGGCACCCGCAGGATCCGAAGCTCGCCATCGGCTGGGTGAGCACAGCGCTGCCTGCGGCCCTGCCCGGCCTCGGCCGCAAGCTGCCCCACTACGGCAAGTATTCCTGGCTCGTCTTCGAGGGCAGCGAAGCCAACAACGTCGGCAAGGGCGAGTGGCCGGCGACGGACTCGCCGCTGCTCGCAAGCCTCGGCGGCGCCGGCGCGCCGGCGGCCATGCCGGCCTTGCCGAAGCGCGCGCCGCTCGCCGAGCCGCCGGCCGCATTCTCGGCCGATGCCTTCATGAACCACGTCCGGTTCCTCGCGGCACCGGAGCGCGAAGGCCGCGGCTTCGGCAGTGCCGGGCTGGAAGCCGCAGCCGAGTACATCGCGCAACAGTTCAAGGCCGCCGGCTTGCAGCCGGGCGGCGACAACGGCACGTTCTTCCAGAATTTCACCGCCACCGGCGGGCCCGACAACAAGGAGCGCCAGCTGCGCAACGTCATCGCCGTGCTGCCGGGCACGAATCCAAAACTCGCAGGCGAGGCGGCGCTGCTTACCGCGCACTACGATCATCTCGGCCTCGGCTGGCCGGGAGCCCGCGCCAAGGCGGCGGGCCAGATCCACCCCGGCGCGGACGACAACGCGAGCGGCGTGGCCGTGCTGATCGAGCTGGCGAAGCAGCTCGCGCAGCGCCCGGCACCGCGCACCATCGTGTTCGTCGCCTTCAGTGGCGAGGAAGCAGGCCTGCTCGGCTCGCGGCACTTCGTGAAGCATCCGACACCCGTGCCGCTCGCCGGCATCTTCGGCGTCATCAACATGGACACCGTAGGTCGCCTCGGCGACCAGCCGGTTTCCATCCTCGCCACCGAGAGCGCGCGCGAGTGGCCGTTCGTCTTCACCGGCATCACCGCGGTAACCGGCGTGCCCACGCGCAGCATCCCCGGCGCCAGCGAGTCCTCCGACCAGCAGGCGTTCATCGAGGCCGGCGTGCCGGGCGTGCAACTGTTCACCAGCGCAACGCTCGACTATCACCAGCCGAGCGATACGGCCGACAAGGTCGATGGCGCCGGTCTCACGCGGGTGGCGGCGGTCGCGAGCGAAGCGCTCGGTTACCTCGCCTCCACCGAGAAGCGGCTCACCCCGATGGGCCGGGCCGCGGGCGAGGCGCCCGCGCCGGCTCCGGGTAGCTCGGGAACGCGCCGTGTGTCGCTAGGCGCCATACCGGATTTCGCCTTCCAGGGACCGGGCATGCGCCTCGACGGCGTGGTGCCCGGCTCGCCCGCGGACAAAGCCGGCATGAAGAAGGGCGATGTGCTGACGCATCTCGCCGGTGACGAGGTCAACGGTCTCGGCGGCTTCAACGAGTTGCTCAAGAAGCACCAGCCCGGCGATCGCGTCGAGCTGCGCTGGACGCGCGACGGGGCGCAGCAGAACGCCAACGCGGACCTGGTGGCGCGCTGATGGGAGCGCGAGCCCTGCTCGGCGTGCTCGGCACGCTGGGCGCCGCGCTCGCGACGGCCGCGCCGGCGCCGGTGACACCCGCCGAAGCGAGCGGATTTACCGCCACCGCCAGGCACGCCGAGGTGATGGCGTTCATCCGCGAACTGCAGCGCGCGAGTCCGCGCGTGCGGCTCGAACGCCTCGGCGTCAGCGCCGAGGGTCGCGACATTCCGCTGCTGGTGATCGGCGCGCCGCCGCCCACCGCACCGGGCGATTTGCGCCGCGACCCGCGCGCAGTCGTCTACTTCCAGGCGAACATCCACGCCGGCGAGGTCGAGGGCAAGGATGCCGCGCTCATGGTGGCGCGCGAGCTCTCACTCGGCGAGGCGTCGAAGTACCTCGACCGCCTGGTCGTGCTCATCGCGCCGATCTTCAACCCCGATGGCAACGAGCAGGTGAGCACCACCAACCGCCAGGCCCAGAAGGGCCCGGCGGGAGGCGTTGGCGTGCGGGTCAACGGCCAGAACCTCGACCTGAACCGCGACGGCGTGAAACTCGAGACGCCCGAAGTCCGCGGC
Organism: Nevskiales bacterium; assembly: GCA_011526045.1. GTDB lineage: Bacteria > Pseudomonadota > Gammaproteobacteria > Steroidobacterales > QUBU01. The sequence goes on from WYBE01000010.1 coordinate 28,170, forward strand.
CTGGTCGAAAACGTCCTGCAGCGCTGGGACCCGGTGTTCTTCCTCGACGCGCACACGCACAACGGCTCCTACCACCAGGAGCCGGTCACCTGGGTCTGGGGCCTGCACCCGAACGGCGCGGCCACGATCTTCGACTACATGGCCGGGCAGGTCTGGCCGGCGATCGAGCGGCAGATGCGCGAGCGCCACGGCATGCTCACCATCCCGCACGGGGACTTCCTCGACCCGCGCGATCCGGCCAGGGGCTGGGTCCCGCTCGGCCCGGAGCCGCGTTATCTCTCCAATTACGTCGGGCTGCGCAACCGCCTCGCCGTGCTCGACGAGCAGTACCCCTACGTGGACTTCGAAACGCGGGTCGCGGGTGCGCGCGCGCTGATGCTCTCCTTCCTCGAGTATCTGCACCGTCATCGCGACGAGGTGGTCGCGCTGGTGCGCGAAGCAGACCGCGCCACCATCGCGCGGGGTCTGAACCCGGGCGAGCGCGACGTCTTCGTCATCGGCACCGAGCCTGCAGCCCTGGCACGCAGGCTCACCATCCAGGGCTACGAGATGACGGTCGAGGACACCGGCCGTCGCTACCCGAAAGTGACGCCCTCGGAGGTGAAACGCACCTACGGGAACGTGCCGTATCTCGCGAAGTACGCGCCGACGCGCACGGTGCGCCTGCCGCGTGGCTACCTGATCACCGCCCGATCGCCGGAGGTGATCGGCAAGCTGCGTGAACACGGCATCGTGGTCGAGCGGCTCGCCGAGGAGGCCACCGCCACCGTCGAGGCGTTCAGCGTGCAGAAGCTCGCCGGGGCGTCGTTCCCGGACCAGGGCCACTACACCAGCACGGTGCAGGGATCGTATGCCGACAAGACGATGACCTTCGCACCGGGCACGCACTTCGTCAGCATGGCCCAGCCGCTCGCCAACGTCGCCGCGCAGCTGCTCGAGCCGGAGAGCCCCGACGGGCTCGTCACCTGGAATTTCTTCGACCGCTACATCGCCTTCCAGTGGATTCCACAACCGATGGAATACCCGGTGTACCGGCTGCACGAGGACGCGCGGCTGGTGACCGAGGCGTTGTAGGTACGTCGCTGTCGCAGTTGGTCAGCACCCTGCTGTCGCGGCTGGCGCCGCTCCTACAGGGCTTCGTTTGGCGCCGCAGTTGGTCAGCACCCTGCTGTCGCGGCTGGCGCCGCTCCTACAGGGGTTCGTTCGGCGCCGCAGCTGGTCAGCACCTTGTAGGAGCGACGTGAGTCGCGACCACCACGACAACCATCGTCACCCGACAGGTCCGCCATCGCCGTCGCGGCTGGCGCCGCTCCTACAGGGGTTCGTTTGGCGTCGCAGTTGGTCAGCACCTTGTAGGAGCGACGTGAGTCGCGACCACCACGACAACCATCGTCACCCGACAGGTCCGCCATCGCCGTCGCGGCTGGCGCCGCTCCTACAGGGGTTCGTTTGGCGCCGCGGTTGGTCAGCACCCTGCTGTCGCGGCTGGTCAGCACCCTGTAGGAGCGACGTGAGTCGCGACCACCACGACAACCATCGTCACCCGACGGGTCCGCCATCGCCGTCGCGGCTGGCGCCGCTCCTGCAGGGCTTCATTCAACGCTGCGGTCGTCGAAATACTCTGCGACTTCCTCGCGCTTGGCCTCCACGAGCGCCGTGCACAGTTCAATGCCCTCGAGCGTCTCGGCGAGCGAGCGCTCGGCCCCGGCCAGCCGACCGAGCAGCGGCGTGAAGAACGCCTCGACCTCGTCGCGCTCCGCGCGGGTGCAGAACCCACCGGCGATGGTGGGCAGGAAGCGATGCGCAAAGTGCGACATGTTGCCGATGAACTCCTCGTGGTTCTTCCTGAACCAGTCGAAAGTCGCGCGGCGTTGGGTCGGGCGCCTGGCGAGTGCGAATGCGATGGTGGTCGGCTCGCGGGCGCGCAGGCGCTCGTCGAGCAGCAGACCGCGCACGAAATCCCCCACTTGCGGGTCGTCGGTGCTGCCGAGCGCGACCGCCGCCTGCGAGCGGAACTGGATGTCGTCGGAGGCCAGCATGCGCTCGACGAGGGCATCGGCAAAGGGACGCCCGCCCTCCTGCACTCCGACCGCCAGCGCAACCTCCACCAGGGCCGGCGTCACCGCGGAGCGATCAAGTCCTGCCCCGGGCTTGCCGAAGCCGATGTAGCGGCGCGCCTGCCCGGCCAGCTCGGCGCGGACGGCGGTATCGCCGGCCTCCAGCGCGAGGAAGCGCACGAGGTTGGTGCGCAGCATCGTCTTCTCCACCACGGCCGCATCCGCACCGGGCGCCGCCTGTGCAGCCGGCCCGAGCGCCGCGAGCCGCGGCGCATAGGTCTCGCGCATGAAGGCGGTCACCGCGTCACGCGCCGCGGCCGGCGCGAGGTAGTCGCGCACGCGCACGAGGTCGCGCCCCGGCGCGAGCGCTACCTGCGGGTACGGTGAGTGCGCCAGCGCGCTGACCGCAGCGAGGAAGGCCTCGGTGGAGAGCCGGTCGGCCTGGTAGGCAGCCGAGAAGCTGTCGGCTGCGGCCAGCGCCTCGGTCTCGCCGAGCGCGCCGAGGTTTGCGGTCAATGCACGCCAGCCGGTCTCGTCGAGCGCGAAGCGGTAGTAGCCGGCGCCGCCGGCGTTGGGCATGACGAAGGACGGGCAGCCGTCCGTGTCGAGCTTCACCGTAGCGCGCGGCTCCGTGAGCAGCGTGCACTGCCGGGCGATGCCCGTCGCGGCCGGGTAGCGCACGCACACCGGGATCTGCCACTGCCGTTTCGGGTCGCCGCGCGAGCCGACGGGCAGGAAGCGCGACTGCTCGACATCGAGGACGGCGCTACCCCCCTCGCAGCGCAGCCGCGCCGTCACCAGCGGCACGCCGGGCTGGTCGATGAAGCTCCTGAACACCGGCACCACATCACTGCGGTGTGAGCCCTCCGCGAGCGAGGCCATGAAGTCCTCGACGTCGGCGACCGCGTTGGGAAAGCGGCGCATGTGGGTGCGGATGCCTTCGCGGAACGCCTCCTCGCCGAGCCAGGACTCGACCATGCCGAGCACGGCGCCGCCCTTGAGGTAAGTGATGCCGTCGAAGGCGCTGCCGATGTCGGCGTTGCGCGTAACGGGCTGGCGGATCTGGCGTGCGGCGATGCGGCTGTCGAGCTCCATCGCCGCGGGCGTCTGCAGCGCCGGCACGATGTCGAGGCGCAGCGCCGGCTGCCAGTCGTTGCCGGCCTTGAAGCTCATCCAGTTCGCGAACGACTCGTTCAGCCAGATGTCGTCCCACCACTTCGGCGTCACGAGGTCGCCGAACCACTGGTGGGCGATCTCGTGCGCGTGGATCGCGCCGAAATTGCGGCGTTGCTCGAACGACGCGTCCGGCGCGATCAGCAGGCGCGGATCACCGTAGACGATGGCGCCGGCGTTCTCCATGCCGCCGCCGAAATCCGGCGAGGCGATGAGGTCGAGCTTCGGGTACGGGAACGGGACGGCGAAGTACTCCTCGAGGTAACTGACGATCTTCGCGGTATTGTCGAGCGCGTAGGCGAGCTGCGGGCCCTTGCCGCGGGTGGCGACCCCGCGCAGCGGCAGCGGCCGGTCGCGCACCGCGTTCGGCGGAATCGGTTTCGCCGCGACCACGTCGAGCGGACCGACCGCGAGTGCGACGAGGTAGGTCGGCAATGGCAGCGTCGTCTCGAACTGCACACGCTTGAGACCGTCGCCCGCATCGGTTTCCTTTTTCACCGGCGTGTTGCCGATCACGGCGTTTGCAGCCCGCGTGGTCACCGTGATATCGAACGGCGTCTTGAAGCCCGGCTCGTCGAAGCCGGGGAACATGCGCCGCGCATCGATCGGCTGGAACTGCGTGAAGGCATAGGAGTCCGCGCCGACAACGGAGCGGTACAGCCCTTCGCCCGCCTTGCCGAAGCTGGCGCTGTACTCGATCCGCAACTGCCCGCGGCCGGCCTGCACCGGGCGCTCGAACGCAAGGCGCGCCACGCCGCTCGGGTCCACCTGCTCGAAGCGCGCCGCATGGCTCGCCCCGCCGGCCATCTGCAGGGTCGCCGAACTCACCTGCAGGCCGTTGCCATGCAGGTAGATCTCGCTCACCGGCGCCGCGAGCTCGATCTCGATCTCCGCCACACCGGAAAATCCGGGCTCCTCCGGCAGGATGCGCAGCTCCAGCGCGTAGTGCAGCGGCCGCACGCCCGCGCCCAGCCGGCCTGCCGGAATCTCTGCGACAGCGGCGCCGGCAGTGGCCAGCAGCGCCAGCACCATCGCGAAAAATCGGCTGTATTGCTTCATCAGGAGCCCCCATGCCTGCGGCAGCACGCCGCAGGGGTTCGGTTTCTAATTACATCGTGGCATGATCATATGCGGCGGCGCCATGATGGGAAGGCCCGCCGCCCAACGATTCCAATAAGAAGGGACGGATTCACCGCGATGAAACGCCCACTGCTCAGCGCTTTGCTGCTGTTGTTGCCCGCGTTCGCGCTGGCCCAGCCCGCTCCGGGCGGCGGTCGCCCGCCTCCGCCCCCGGACCGCTACACGCTGATACATGCCGGCACGCTGCTCGCGGTGCCCGGCAAGGCACCACGCGAGCGCGCCACGCTCGTGGTCAAGAACGACCGGCTCGAGGCCATCGCAGATGGCTTCCTCGCCGAGACGGCCGCGGCCGCGCCACCAGGCGCCGTCGTGCGGGTGATCGATCTTTCCGACCGGTTCGTGCTGCCGGGGCTCATGGACGCCCACGTGCACCTGCAGATGGAGCCGAGCTTCTCGCGCCGGCGCACCGAGCGCGGCGACCGCAACCCGCCGACCGCCGCGGAAGGCACGGTCAACGCCGTCATCTACGCGCGCCGCAATCTTGCCGCCGGCTTCACGACCCTGCGCGACGTGGGCTCGGACACCGAGTCCGTCTTCGCCGTGCGCAACGCGATCGCGGCGGGGCGCATGATCGGGCCGCGCATCCTCGTGTCCGGGCCGGCGGTGGCCGTCACCGGCGGGCATGGCGACGGCACGACGATGGAGCAGAGCGGCGACGACCACGCGCGACTGAACGACGCGACCTGCGACGGGGCCGTGGAGTGCCGCAAGACCGTACGCTACCTCTACAAGCTCGGCGCCGACGTCATCAAGGTCACCGCAACCGGAGGCTTCGCCTCGAACACCGGCCTGGAGCCGCAGCTGTTCCCCGACGAACTGGAGGCGATCGCCTCCACGGCGCACCTGCTCGGACTGAAGGTTGCGGCGCACGCCTACTCGCCGGTGGCGATCAAGGACGCGGTACGGGCGGGCATCGATTCCATCGAGCACGGCTTCCTGCTCGACGACGAAGGCATCGCGATGATGAAGAAGGCCGGCACCTTCCTGGTGCCGACGTTGTCGGCAAGCTATCCGCCACCGGTCTTCCGCATCCCGGATCCGCCTTCCGTGAAACTGCGCAACGAGTATCGGGCCTTCGAGCGCGCCTACGCCGCCGGCGTGAAGATCGCGTTCGGCACCGACGCCGGCACCTTCGAGCATGGCACCAACGGCAAGGAGTTCGAGCTGATGGTCGGCTTCGGCATGAAGCCGATGGACGCCATCCGCGCCGCCACGGTCATGACCGCAGAGCTCTTCAATATCAGCGCCGAGGCCGGCACGCTCGAGGCGGGCAAGGTCGCCGACATCGTGGCGGTCAAGGGTAACCCGCTCGACGACATCGCCGTGCTGAAGCGGATCGACTTCGTGATGAAAAGCGGCCGTGTCGCCAAGCAGGACGGGCGCATGACGGAACCTTTCACCTATCCCGCTGACCAATAGGCCGGCGTCGCGGATCGACCGCTCGCGCGACACGCAGCGCCCGCCATTCAGAAAACCTTAAGGAACCCCAAGGAGATCGACTGACATGCCTCAGCTGCCATTGCCCCGTCGTACGGCCCCGGCTCTGACCGGTCTCGCCGCGCTGCTCGCGCTCGGCGCCCTGCCGGCCACCGCCCAGGACACCACCAGCGGCGCCTCACCCGCAGCCGCCCCACCGGCAGCGGCAACCCCGCCCGCCGCAGCGGCGAGCAAGGAATTGCCCGTGCGCCTCATTCCGAACGTGCCGCGCAATGCCGAGGCCTACTACGCGCCCGACAACCTCCACGTCATCGCCCAGACGCAGGACCCGTCCGCCCGCAAGGCGGAGGGCCGCGATTCCGGCGCACTGACCTACATCTTCACCGACACCGGCAAGGACGTTCACCGCATCAACGACAAAGGCCAGGATGCCTGTTCGTATTTCTTCCCGGACAACAAGCGCATCGTCTTTACCTCCACCAAGGACCACCTCGACATGCCGGTCGGCAACTGGTCGGATTCCAACGACTACCCGCAGGGCGCCGAGCTCTACACCGCCGATGTCGATGGTAAGAACGTCAAGCGCCTGACCAACAACAAGGACTACGAGGCGGAAGTCTCGGTATCGCCGGACGGCAAGTGGATCGTGTTCGGCCGGCAGATCGACGGCAAGATGGATCTCTGGCGCATGCGGCCGGACGGTACCGACGAGCAGCAGATCACCTTCACCGACGACTGGCAGGAGGGCGCGCCCTTCTACCTGCCGGACAATGAGACCATCCTCTACCGCGCCTGGAAGCGCAGCGAATACGGCAAGATCAAGCCGACGCCGATGACGGTGTTCACCATCAAGCACGATGGCTCGCAGACCACACCCCGGACCTTCGATCGCGACATGAACTGGGCGCCCTATCCGGCACCGGACGGCAAGCACTACGTCTTCGTGCGCGTCGTGGACGACAACAACTGGGAAGTGTTCCTCGGTGATCTCGCCGGCGGCCCGCCGCAGCGGCTGACCTTCAACCCGGGCTTCGACGGCTTCCCGTCGCTCTCGCCGGACGGCAAGAAGATGCTGTTCGCGCGCAGCACCGGTGGCGGGTTCATGTCGAACCTCTACACGCACGTGATGGATGTCTCCTCGCTCAACCTCGGGCCGGAGAACTTCAAGGGCGTGCCCGCCATCGTTCCGCCGAAGCAGTAAGCTTCATGCAGTCACCCTGTAGGAGCGACGCAGGCCGCGGCCATCCCTACGCTCTGCGCCGTCTCCGGCACGACGCCGGAGACGGTCGCGGCTCGCGCCGCTCCTACACGGCTTCGTTCACCGCCGCTCCGGAACGCCCCGCTGTAGGAGCGACATCAGTCGCGACAGCGATCCACGGCGCGACAGCAAGTCGCGGCTCGCGCCGCTCCTACACGGCTTCGTTCACCGCCGCTCCGGAACGCCCCGCTGTAGGAGCGACATCAGTCGCGACAGCGATCCACGGCGCGACAGCAAGTCGCGGCTCACGCCGCTCCTACGGTGCGTTCCTCGCCGCGGCCGTGCTGGCCACGGCGGCAACTACGGCACTCGCCGCGCCCCCGCGTATCCACGCGATCACCGGGGCGCGTATTGTCATCGCTCCTGGCCGGGTAATCGACCACGGCACCGTCGTGCTGCGCGACGGGCTCGTGGAAGCGGTCGGCGCGAAGCTCACCCCGCCGCCGGATGCCGAAGTCATCGCGGCGGAGCCCGGCTGGAGCGTATACCCCGCGTTCATCGACGCGGCCTCCTCCGTCGGCCTCGACACAGAGGCCGCACCCGCCCGGGGCGGCCCGCCGGGCCGCGGCGCCGCCGAGGCGAAACCGCTCGGGGCACGCCACGAACTGAAGTCCGTGCACCCGGAAGACGCCGTCGTGGACCGGGTGGATCTCACCCACGACAGCATCAAGCGGCATCGCGAAATGGGCTTCGCCGTCGCCCAGGTGCTGCCCGACAAGGGCGTGTTCCGCGGCGAGTCGGCCCTGCTCCTGCTGCGCGAGGGCCCCGCCCACGAGGTCGTCGCGCGCGGCGAACTCTCCCAGGTGATCGCGCTGGAAGCCTCGAGCTTCATGGCGCGGCAGTATCCCTCGTCCAAGTTCGGCGCCGTCGCCACGGTGCGCCAGGTGCTGCTCGACGCCGGGCGCCAGCGCGAGTGGCGCGAACGTTACGCGGCCAATCCCGCCGGGATGGCGCCGCCCGGTTACCGTTCTTCCGATGCGCCGCTGATCGCGCTGCTCGCGGGCGAGCGGGCGCCGGTGTTCGTGGCCATCAACGGCCTCGACCCCGGCCGCTTCGGCGTGCTCGCCGCCGAGTTCGGCCTGAAGGGCATGGTCGTCGCACGCACGCTCGGCGACCGCGAGGCAGACCTGCGCGCCGCCGGCATGCCGGTGCTGCTGCCGCTCGAACTGCCCGAGAAGCCGGACCTTGGCGACGGCGACGCGCTCGTCGAAGTGGGCATGGACAGCATGCAGGCGTCGCTGCGCGCACCCCGCCTGCCCGCGGCGCTCGACGCCGCCGGCGTGAAGGTCGCATTCGTGACGCTGGGCATGAAGAACCCGCGGCAGTTCCAGGAAAACCTCGCTGCCGTGGTCAAGGCCGGGCTGGCGCAGGACAAGGCCCTCGCCGCAGTCACCACGACACCGGCGGAACTGCTCGGTGTGTCGCGCAGCATGGGTACGATCGAGGCCGGCAAGCAGGCGAACCTGCTGGTGGTCGAGGGAGATCTCTTCACGGAGAAGCCCGCGCTGCGCCACCTCTTCGTCGAGGGCTACCACGAGAAGATCGAGGCGGAGAAGACCGTCGGCGATCCGAACGCGGTGGTGGATCCGCGCGGCACCTGGAGCATCGTGAGCGAAGTGATGGGGCGCAGCGTGGAGTCCACCTGGACCATCACCGGCAGTGAAGAGCGCGGCGGCGCCCGGCGCTACAAAGGCTTCAGCGAGAGCGCGCGCTCGGGCAAGCGTGACTTCACCAGCGTCGATCTCAAGGGCAACGCGATGACCGTCATCAGCAGCGGCGCCGGCGGCGAGATGAAGATCACGGTCATCGTCAGCGGCGAAAAGCTGTCGGGCGACACGACCATGGAATCCGAGCGCGGCTCGGTGCGCATGAAGGTCGAGGGCCGGCGCACCTCGGGCCCGGAGGGTGGCACACGATGACCGGCGGCGCATTTAGAGCCTGGGCGGCGATCGCGCTCACCGCAACGCTCGGCGCGACCGTCGGCGTCGCGCATGCCGAGATGAGCCTCGATGAGGCCCTCGCGGTGCGCCCTTATCCCGCACCGCCGGCCACGCCCGCGCAGGTGCTGATCCGCGATGCAACCGTGTGGACCATGACGGACGCGGGCATCCTCGAGCACACCGACCTGCTGCTCGAGAACGGGCGCATTGCCGCCATCGGCCGCAACCTGCGCGCCGGCGGGAGCGCACTCGTCGTCGAGGCCGCCGGCCGGCACGTCACGCCGGGCATCATCGACGCGCACAGCCACAGCGCCACCGAGCAGCTCGACCTCAACGAGGGCGTGAACAGCGTCAGTTCCGAAGTGCGGGTGAGCGACGTGCTCGACACCCGCTCCCCGGACATCTACCAGCAGCTCGCCGGCGGCGTGACCACCGCACACGTACTGCACGGCTCGGGCAACGCCATCGGCGGCCAGAACGCCATCGTCAAGTACCGCTGGGGCGTGGAGCGCCCGGGCGAACTCCTGTTCGAGGGCGCGCATCCGACCATCAAGTTCGCGCTCGGCGAGAACCCGACGCAGGCCGCCTTCCGCGGTGGCATGCCCGGGGGCGACCTGCGTTACCCGGCCACCCGCATGGGCGTGGCCGCCCTGATGCGCTCGAGCTTCGAACTGGCCGAGCAGTACCAGCGCGAGTGGGCGCACTACAACGCGCTCTCGAAGCGGGAGCGCGCACGCACCGTCCCGCCGCGGCGCGACCTGCGCCTCGAGCCGCTGGTGGAGGTGCTGCAGGACAAGCGCGACGTGCACTCGCACAGCTACCGCGCGGACGAGATCCTCGCGCTGATGCGGGTTGCCGAGGACCTCGGCTTCCGCATCCGGGCCTTCCATCACGTGCTGGAGGGCTATCGCGTGGCCGACGAGATGGCCGCGCACGGCGCGGGCGGCTCGACCTTCTCCGACTGGTGGAGCTTCAAGCTGGAGGCCTACGAAGCCATCCCCTGGAACGCAGCGATCATGGCGCAACGGGGCGTGCTGGTGAGCCTGAACTCCGACAACGCCGAGCTCGCGCGGCGCCTGAATCTCGAAGCCGCCAAGATGATCCACTACGGCGGCATGAGCCCCGAGCAGGCGCTGGCGATGGTCACGATCAATCCCGCGCGCCAGCTCAGGATCGACGAGCGCACCGGTTCGCTCGCGACCGGCAAGGACGCCGACGTGGTGGTGTGGAGCGGCGACCCGTTGAGCGTTTTCAGCCGCGCGGACCTGGCGTTCGTCGACGGCAAGCTGCGTTTCAGCCGCGATGCGGACCTCGCCCACCGCCCGCTCGTCACCGCGGCGCGGGCACGACTCGCCGCCGAGCTGCAGGGCGACGCGGGCAAGACTGCAGCCGCTGCGCCCGCGGCGGCGCCGGCCCTGAACCCGCCCGCCCCGGCTTTCGACTACCGCCCCGCGCCACGTGCCCCGCAGGCGCCCGTGGCCATCATCGGCGCCACGGTGCACACGATGGAAGGGCCGGCGATCACCGACGGCGTGGTCGTGTTCACGGCGGGTCGCATTACCGCGGTGGGTGGGGCCGATACGCCCGTGCCGGCCGATGCCGAGCGCATCGATGCCCGCGGCAAGCACCTGTGGCCCGGCATGATCCACCTGAACACCGTGCTCGGCATCAGCGAGATCGAGAGCGTGCCCGGCTCCGTGGACGTCGCTGAAACCGGCGACATCAACGCGGATGCGGACGCGGTGCAGGCGGTGAACGCCGCGAGCGCGCACTTTGCCGTGGCCCGTTCCGGCGGTATCAGCCATGCGCTGGTCGTACCCGCCGGCGGGCTCGTGAGCGGCACGACCTCGCTGCTGCGCACCGACGGCTGGACCTGGGAGGAGATGACCGCGGTGCGCCAGCACTCGCTCGCGCTGCGCTGGCCGGAGCCACCCCCGCCGCAGTACGCCATCTTCATGGGCCCGCCGAAGACACTCGCCGAACTCAAGAAGGAGGCGGAAGACCGCGTCAAGCGCCTCGACAAGCTGCTCGACGAGGCGATCGCCTACGGCCGCGCGCAGCGCGATGCCGAGGCGCGCGGCGGCGAGTGGGACTACGACGCGCAGCTCGAAGCGCTGCAACCGGTGGTTGCCGGCAAGCGGCCCCTGTGGGCCACCGCGCGGGAGAAGCACTCCATCGAGGCCGTGGTGAACTGGGCGGCGAAACGCGGCCTGCGCCTGGTGATCACCGACGGCCGCGACGCCTACCTCACCAGCGAGCTGCTCGCCGAGCACAAGGTACCGGTCGTGCTCACCAACATCGTCGGCGGGCCGCCGCGCCCCGATGATCCCATCGACGTGCTCTACTCGTTGCCGGCGAAGCTCGAGTCCGCCGGCGTGCTGTTCGCGATCGCGAGCACCACCCGCCCCGGTGGCTCCGGCAATGCGCGCCACATGTCGCTGTTCGCGGGCATCGCGGCGGCCAACGGCCTCGACCGCGAGGCCGCCTACCGTTCGCTCACCCTGTATCCGGCCCGCATCCTCGGCCTCGACGACGTGCTCGGCTCCATCGCGCCGGGCAAGAGCGCCAGTCTGGCGCTGACCGACGGCGATCTGCTGGAGCCGAGCACCACGGTCGAGCAGGTCTGGATCGACGGCACCCGCCCGTCGATGGACGACGTGCAGAAAGCCGCCTGGCGCAAGTGGAGCGCACGGCCGAAGCCCTGAGCTTCCCGCGGATGCGGCGGCGATCCGCTGCCGGATGACGCTGTGGTCGCGCACCCGACTGGTCCCGGACTCTGCCCGTCACCGAGCCTCGCCGCCGGCTGGCCCTGCGGGTGCCCTCGCAGGCGTGCTCGCTGCGGAGTGCGCGCCACTCGACATCCCTGGTCTCGTGGGCGCGCAGCAGCGACATCCCTGCCGCTGCCTCTGCGAGCTTAGCCTTGCTCGCGGTGCCTGCTCGGCCAGCCACCTGATGGGCTCGGCCTGGTGACGGGCAGAGTTGCAGCAGCCTGGCATCCGGATCCACGTCCCGGTCGCCGGGCGACGCATCGCGCCTGGCGATGCGGATGCAGCGCGAGCCGCGACCCACGGTTCGCCGCGCCACCAGCGCCCGGGCGCACGCGATGCCCATGAACGTCGCGGTGGCCGGCACTGGCGTGCCTCCTACCGGGTGCTGATTAACGACGCCGCTGAACGCAGCGCCGTAGGAGCGGCGCGAGCCGCGACCCACGGTTCGCCGCGCCACCAGCGCCCGGGCGCACGCGATGGTCATGAACGTCGCGGTGGTCGGCACTGGCGTGCCTCCTACCGGGTGCTGATTAACGACGCCGCTGATCGCAGCGCCGTAGGAGCGGCGTGAGCCGCGACCCACCGCATCGTCCACCGATAACCCACGACATTCCCGCAAATCGGCGATGAACCGAGAAAGAACCTACGAGATCGCGATCGCGAGCAGCTCGCGCAGCAGGGCGCGGGTCTGGCGCGCCTTACCCGCATTCCACTTGCCGGTGGCCTCGTCCATGTAGCAGCGCTGCGCCAGCTCGAGCTGGACGGCATCGACGCCGCGGGCGGGGTCCCCGTAGGCGCGGGTGATATGGCCGCCCTTGAAGCGGCCGTCGAGCACCGCCTCGGAGCCGGCGACCTGCAGCGCATGGCCGAACAAACGCCCCGCGAGGCCGGAGTCGCAGGAACGGCCGTCGTTGGTGCCGAAATTGAAGACCGGCAATGCGCCCACGAAGAGCCTCGGCACGCGGCTGCGGATCGAGTGGGCGTCCCAGAGCACGACCGAGCCGTGCCGGTCGCGCAGCGTGTCGATCTCGCGGCGCAGGCGCTCATGGTAGGGCTGCCAGTACTGCGCGACCCGGCGTGCGCTCTCGGCGCCATCCGGCGCCCGGCCCTTGCGCCAGAGCGGCTTGCCGGAGAACGTCTCCGCCGGACAGACGGGGCTTGCGGCAAGCCCCGGGTACAGCGGCGCGTTGTCGGGGGCGCGATTGAGGTCGACCACGTAGCGCGAGTGCGTCGCGACCAGCACCGAGGCGCCGATCGCGGACAGGAAATCGTACAGCCGGTCCACGTACCAGTCGGTGTCGGGCGTGGCGCGGCCAGTCGCGTTCAGGTCGCGCGCGATCTCCGGCGGCAGGTAGGTGCCGGCGTGCGGGATGCTCACCAGCAGGCGCGTGCGGCCCGGCAGGAATCGGTACAGGTCCATCTACGCCTGCCGTGACGGCAGCAACCGCTCGGCATCGCACGAAAAGCCACCGGCGAGAATCGCGCCGCGCACCCGTTCGATGTCCGGCGACAGTGCGCGGTCCCGGGTGAACCGCGGGCTCAGCGTGCGCACCCGGGCGAGTGCCGCCTCGAGCGGCGCCGAGCTGCGCAAGGGCCGGTGGAACTCCACGCCCTGGCAAGCGGCCAGCAACTCGATCGCGACGATGGCGGCGCAGTTCTCCGCCATCTGGTGCAGGCGCCGCGCGGCACCGGTCGCCATGCTCACGTGGTCTTCCTGATTGGCCGAGGTCGGCAGGCTGTCGACGCTGGCCGGATGCGCCAGTGCCTTGTTCTCGGAGGCGAGTGCCGCTGCGGTCACCTGCGCGATCATGAAGCCGGAGTTCAGCCCGCCCTCCTCCACCAGGAACGGCGGCAGGCCGCTCATGCGCGAGTCGATCAACAATGCGATGCGCCGCTCCGACAGCGCGCCGATTTCGGCAATGGCGGTGGCGAGGTAATCGCAGGCCAGCGCCACGGGTTCGGCATGGAAGTTTCCGCCGGAGAGGATGACGCCGTCATCGCCGAAGACCAGCGGGTTGTCGGTCACGGAGCGCGCTTCGGCCAGCAATACCTCCGCCACGTGACGAATCGCATCGAGGCAGGCCCCCATCACCTGCGGCTGGCAACGCAGGCTGTAGGGATCCTGCACGCGGTCGCAACCGTGGTGCGACGCGCGGATCCCGCTGCCGGCGAGCAACCCGGTGTAGAGGGCGGCCACGTCGCGCTGGCCGCGATGGCCGCGCAGTTCGCTGATGCGCGCATCGAAGGGCGTGTCGCTGCCGCGGGCTGCATCGACGGACAACGCCCCCGCGAGGCAGGCGGCGGCGAACACGTCCTCCGCCGCGAACAATCCCCCGAGCGCGAGCGCGGTCGACACCTGCGTGCCGTTCAGCAACGCCAGCCCCTCCTTCGGACGCAGGGCCACGCGCCCGAGGCCCGCCAGGCGCAGCGCCTCCGCGGCGTCATGTTCGCGCCCGGCGTGGCGCGCGCGCCCTTCGCCGAGCAGCAGTGCGGAGAGATGCGCGAGCGGCGCGAGGTCGCCGGAGGCGCCGACCGACCCCTGCGAGGGGATGCAGGGGTAGACTTCGCGCTCGAGCAGCCGGCATAGCGCCTCGACCAGCCCGGCGGTCACGCCGGAGTAACCCTGCGCCAGGCTGAGGATCTTCAGGACGAGCACGAGGCGCACGGTACGGTCATCCAGCGGCGGCCCGATGCCCGCGCAGTGCGACAGGATGAGGTTCTGTTGCAGCTGCTCGAGCTGGTCGTCGGCAATGCGCACCGAGGCCAGCATGCCGAAGCCGGTGTTGATGCCGTAGATCGGCTCGTTCGAGGCGAGCGCGGTCGCAACCGCTGCGGCGCCCGCGTCGATGCGCCGGCGGGTCGCGGGGTCGAGCGCCACGCGCACGGCGCCGCGCCAGGCCGTGCGCAGCCGCGGCAGCGTGAGGGCCTCCGGCCGGGTCGAAATCTGTGCGCTCATGACTGCGCACCGCCCGCGTCGGCCATGGGCAGCTTCAGCCCGCAGTGGCGGGCATGCTCGAGCGCCAGTTCGTAGCCCGCGTCGGCGTGGCGCATCACGCCGGTCGCCGGGTCGTTCCACAGCACGCGGCGGATGCGGCGCGCGGCGGCCTCGGTGCCGTCGCAGACCACCACCACGCCCGCATGCTGCGAGAACCCCATGCCGACGCCGCCGCCATGGTGGAACGAGACCCAGGTGGCGCCGCTCGCCGTGTTGAGCAGCGCATTCAGGATCGGCCAGTCGGAGACGGCGTCGGAGCCGTCGCGCATCGCTTCGGTCTCGCGGTTCGGGCTCGCCACCGAGCCGGAGTCGAGGTGATCGCGGCCGATGACGATCGGGCCGCGCAGCTCCCCGCTCGCCACCATGTCGTTGAAGGCGAGGCCGAGGCGATGGCGGTCGCCGAGTCCCACCCAGCAGATGCGCGCCGGCAGCCCCTGGAAGCGGATCTGCCGGCCGGCCATGTCGAGCCAGCGATGCAGCGCGGGATTGTCGGGGATGAGCTCGCGCACCTTGCGGTCGGTGGCATAAATGTCCTGCGGGTCGCCGGAGAGCGCGACCCAGCGGAAGGGACCGATGCCGCGGCAGAAGAGCGGGCGGATGTAGGCCGGCACGAAGCCGGGGAAGGCGAAGGCGTCCGTCACGCCTTGCTCGCGCGCGACCTGGCGGATGTTGTTGCCGTAGTCGAAGACGGGCACGCCCTGCGCATGGAAGGCCAGCATGGCGCGCACGTGCCGGGCGATCGAGGCGCGCGCGGCCGCGGCCACACCCTGCGGATCTTCCGCCTGCGCCTTGAGCCAGCGCTCGATGCTCCAGCCCTCCGGCAGGTAGCCGTGCACCGGATCGTGCGCCGAGGTCTGGTCGGTGACCGCATCGGGGCGCACGCCGCGGGCGAGCAGTTCCGGCAGGATCTCGGCTGCATTGCCCTGCAGGCCGACCGACACGGCGACGCGGTCGCGGCGCGCGGCCTCGATCAGCGCCAGCGCCTCGTCGAGGTTCGCCGCGCGCCGGTCGAGATAGCCGGTGGCGAGCCGCTTTTCGATGCGGTCGGCGCGACACTCGATCGCCAGCAGCGACATCCCGGCCATCGTTGCCGCCAGCGGCTGGGCACCGCCCATGCCGCCGAGCCCCGCGGTGAGGATCCAGCGCCCGCGCGGGTCGGCGCCGAAGTGCTGGCGTGCCATTTCGACGAAGGTCTCGTAGGTGCCCTGCACGATGCCCTGGCTGCCGATGTAGATCCAGGAGCCGGCAGTCATCTGGCCGTACATCATCAGGCCCTTGCGGTCGAGCTCGTGGAAGTGCTCCCAGGTGGCCCAGTGCGGCACGAGATTGGAGTTGGCGATCAGCACCCGCGGCGCGTCTTCGTGCGTGCGGAATACCCCGACCGGCTTGCCGGACTGGATGAGCAGCGTCTCGTCGTCGCCGAGCGAGCGCAGCACCGCCACGATGCGGTCGAAGCACTCCCAGTCGCGCGCCGCGCGACCGATGCCCCCGTAGACGACGAGTTCCTCGGGGTGCTCGGCCACCTCGGGATCGAGGTTGTTCATGAGCATGCGTAGCGGCGCTTCGGTGAGCCAGCTCTTCGCCGATCTCTCCGGGCCGCGCGGCGCGCGGATCACGCGCTGGCTGTGTCGGGTCATCAGTTTCTTCCTTTCACGGGGCCGTCGCCGCCGCGATCCGGCGGCGAACCGGCCATGAGTTCGTAGCGGGATCCCGGGTGGTAGAGCTGCGCCACGCTCACCGGGTGCCCGCCCGACCAGGTGCGCCGGTGGATCACCAGGCAGGGCTCGCCGTCGGCCATGCGCAGCAGATCGCGGATGCGCTCCGGGGCGACTTCGGCGCGGATCACGTGTTCCACCGTCTGCAGCGGCGCCACGCGCGAGAGGTACTCGTTGGGCGTCACCCGGGTGAAATCCTGATCGAGATAACCGGGCGCCGCACGCGGCGCGACAAAGCGCTCCTCCGCCTGGATCGGCAGGTCGTTCTCGCAATGCACGAGCAGCGAATGGAACAGCGTGGAGCCGGCACGCAGGCGCAGGCGCGCGGCGGTCTCGCGCTGGGCCTCCACGCGCTCCAGCCGCACCACCCTGGCCGAGTGCGCATGACCGCGGTCGCGGATCTCGTCGGCGATGTTGCGCACGTTCAGCGCGTGGGAGCGGGCCTGGACCTCGGCGACGAAGGTGCCGAGGCCGGACTGGCGCACGACGATGCCTTCGTGCGCGAGTTCGCGCAGCGCCCGGTTCGCGGTCATGCGGGACACGCCGAAGCGCTGCACCAGCTCCTGCTCGGACGGGACGCGATCGCGCGGGCGCAGCCGCCCGGCGCGGATACTCTCGACGATATGCGCCTTCAGCCACTGGTAGCGCGGTACGGTCGGATCGGCAAGCAGCGGGGATTGCGACGTCATCGGGTGCGCTCAGCCGGCACGCAGGCGGTTCATGAGGTCGCGAAATGCTGCAGCCGCCTCGTCCGCCAGCACATGACGACCTTCGCGCACGACCTCGCGCCCGGCCACCGTGACCCGCGCGACTAGCGGCCGGTTGCCGGCGAACACCAACCGGTCGAGCAGTTCGTCGTCCTGCGCGCCGGCCAGCAGCGGATGGCCACCGTCGAGCACCACCAGGTCGGCCGCCTGCCCGGCCGCAATCGCGGCGCCCGGCTGCCCGAGGGCGCGGCTGCCGCCGTCGATCGCGGCGCGGTACAACCGGCTGCCGCAGTGCGGGTCGGTTTCGCTCGCGGCGATGCTGCGCCGGCCGTGCAGCAGCCGCTGGCCGTACTCGAGCCAGCGCAGCTCCTCGATTGGGCTGACCGAGACCTGGCTGTCGGAGCCGATGCCGAAGCGGCCACCCGCCGCGAGGTATTCCGCCAGCGGGAACAACCCGTCGCCGAGATTGGCTTCCGTGGTCGGGCACAGGCCGACGACCGCGCCAGCCTGCGCCACGCCGCGCAATTCCTCCTCGGTGGTGTGCGTGGCGTGCACGAGGCACCAGTGCCGGTCGATGAAACCCTGGTGGAGCAGCCACTCCACCGGGCGCCGGCCCGACCAGGCCTCGCACTCGTGGACTTCCTGCAACTGCTCGGCGACGTGAATGTGCACCGGGCAGCCGGGCGCATGGCGCGCGCGCCATGCAAGCACCTGCGCCATGGCAGCCGGCGTCACCGCGCGCAGGCTGTGGAAGGCGATGCCGATGCGCGCGGTGCCCGTGGCATCCGCCAGCAGCGAGTCGAGCAGCGCGAGGTATTCGCCGACCGGGTGCACGAACGCCGCCTGCTCCGGCTCCGGCGGTTGCGCGCCGAAGCCGCTGTACATGTACAACACCGGCAGCAGCGTGATGCGGATGCCGGTCGTGGCGGCGGCGCTCAGCAACGCGCGGCTCGCGGCCGCGGCATCGGCGTGCCGCACCCCGCCCGGCGCGTGGTGCAGGTAATGGAACTCGGCGACGGAGGTGTAGCCGGCTTCGAGCATCTCGACGTAGAGCAGCGTCGCGATGGTCTCGAGGTCGCGCGGGGAGAGGCGTTGCGCCAGCCGGTACATGCGCTCGCGCCAGGTCCAGAACGACTCGGGGCCGCTGCCCGCCCGCTCGGCACTGCCCGCCATCGCGCGCTGGAAGGCGTGGCTGTGCAGGTTCGGCATGCCGGGCAGGATGATCGTGTCGGACACCGGGCCGGCCGCCACTCCCGTTTCGACCCGGGCAATGGCACCGGCCGCATCGATGCGGATCGTCGCGTCGTGCAGCCAGCCGCCGGCCGTCAGGACACGATGTGCGGCCAGGGCAGCGGTACCGGGCAGGCGGGTAGCGGGAGCGGTGATCGGCGACTGAGGCATGGGTCAACTTGTATATACAACCCTAGGCAGAATATCATCTGGTCGCGTGACCCGGCAATCAAGGCCCATGCAGCCCACCCTGCTTCCATTCGCGGCTCATGCTGCACGTGCAGCAATGCCGGACTCTACGCCTGGCGCCCACGGCCTATCCCGCCCATGACGACGCCCTGGGACGACCTCTGGATCGATGCCCACCTCGCCACCATGGCGGGCAACGGCGTGCCCTACGGCACCATCCGCGACGGTGCAGTGGCCGCCCGGGACGGGCGCATCGCCTGGATCGGCGCCCGGCGCGACCTGCCCGATGCCCCGGTGCGCTGCGCCCGTGCGGTGCATGAACTGGGCGGCGCCTGGCTCACGCCCGGCCTGATCGATTGCCACACGCACCTGGTATTCGGCGGCACACGGGTCGGCGAGTTCGAAGCCCGTTGCCGTGGCGACAGCTACGAGGCGATCGCGCGGCGCGGCGGCGGCATCCTCTCCACCGTCGCCGCCACCCGCGCCGCCCCGGACGCCGAATTGCACCGCAGCGCCCGTGAGCGCCTGCGTGCCCTGCTCGCGGAAGGCGTCACCACGATCGAGATCAAGTCCGGCTACGGCCTCGACCGCCCGACCGAGCGGCGCATGCTCGCCACCGCCCGGGCCGTCGGCCGCGAACTGGGCGTCGAGGTGCGGACGACGTATCTCGGTGCGCACACGGTGGCGCCGGAGTTCGCCGGCCGCGCCGACGCCTACGTCGACTTCATCTGCAATGAGATGCTGCCCGGCCTCGCGGCCGCGGGACTGGCCGACGCCGTGGATGCCTACTGCGAGCCGATTGCCTTCACCACGGAACAGATCGCGCGCCTGTTCACCCGCGCGCGCGCGCTCGGCCTGCCGGTCAAGCTGCACGCGGACCAGCTCAGCGACAGCGGCGGCGCCGCGCTCGCCGCGCGCTTCGGCGCACTGTCCGCCGACCACCTCGAGTACGCCAGCGAGGCCGGCATCCGTGCGCTGGCGGCGGCCGGCTCGGTGGCGGTGCTCCTGCCGGGGGCCTGGCACACGCTGCGCGCAACCAGGCGCCCGCCGGTCGCAGACCTGCGCCACCACGGGGTGCCGATCGCCATTGCAACCGACTGCAACCCCGGCAGCTCGCCGACGCTGTCGCTGCTGCTGATGCTGAACCTGGCCTGCCACTGCTTCGGGCTTTCGCCCGAGGAGAGCCTCGCCGGCGTCACGCGCTGTGCCGCGCGCGCGCTCGGGCTCGGCGCCGACCGCGGCACGCTCGAGGTGGGTAAGCGCGCCGATCTCGCGGCCTGGCGGATCAGCGAACCAGCCGAACTGAGTTACTGGATGGGTCATAATCCGCTGCTCGAAGTGATTGCCGGCGGCAAGCACGTCATCAGCGCCTGAACGACAAGAAACCGAGGAGTCACTGCCATGCGAACAGTCTTTTCCCGACCGGCGTCATGCCGCCGCACCGGCCGCATCGTCGCCGCCGCCTTCGGCCTGCTGGCGCCCGCCCTGCTGCTGGCGGCGGGCCAGGATCCGCTGCACATGAAGATCGGCGACCCCGCGCGCAGCGGTCGCGAGGTGCCGGTGGTCCTCGACGGCATCACTGACACGGCGAGCGGCAAGCTCATCACCCCGCAGGAGATGGCCCGCCGGCTCGCCGGCACGGGCATCCTCTTCATCGGCGAGAACCACACCAACCAGGAATTCCACAACGTGCAGTACCGCACCATCCGCGCGCTGCACGAGGCCGGCCGCAAGGTGATGATCGGGCTGGAGATGTTCCCCTACACCGAGCAGGCGGTGCTCGACGACTGGATCGGCCGCCGCTTCACCGAGCGGGGCTTCGTCGACCTCGGCCGCTGGTACGACAACTGGGGCTATCACTGGAACTACTACCGCGACATCTTCCTCTACGCGCGTGCCAACGGCATCGGCATGTACGCGATCAACAGCCCGCGTGACGTGGTCAAGTCCGTGCGCGCCAAGGGCTTCGACAATCTCAGCCCCGAGGAGGCGGCCCACCTGCCCCCGCAACTCGCGCCCGAGAGCGACGAGCATCAACGCATGTTCCGCGCCTTCTTCGACCCCGCCGACGCGCTGCACATGAACGACGACGCGCTCCAGGGCCTGTACCGGGCGCAGACCATGTGGGACGCGACCATGGGCTGGAACGCACTGCAGGCGCTGCAACAGCACGGCGGCGACAACGCCATCATGGTGGTGCTGATCGGCGCCGGCCACGTCACCTACGGGCTCGGTTCGGAGCGCCAGATCGCGGCGCACTACGACGGACGCATCGATTCGCTCATCCCGGTCACCGTCATCGACGACGACGGCAAGCCGGTCAAGCAGGTGCGCGCGTCCTACGCGTCGTACGTGTGGGGCCTGCCGGAAGAACGCGAAACGGTCTATCCGAGCATCGGCGTCTCGCTCATGGGCAAGCTCGGCAAGGAGCCCAGCCAGATCATCCAGGTGAGCGAACGCTCCGTGGCCGAGCGGGCCGGGCTGAAAGTCGGCGACGTGCTGCTCGCCCTCGACGGCACCGCGATCGACTCCGATGTCACGCTGCGCCGGACGATGGCCGACCACCGCTGGGGCGACGTGATCGATGCGCGCATCCGGCGCGACGGCGCGGAGCAGACGCTGCCGATCGAGGTCCGCCGCGCGCGGCCGTAGCGATTCCCGGGTTGCGCTGAACGAAGCCCTATTGCGGTGGTCGCGACTGGCGTCGCTCCTACAGCGCAAGCCCACCGCGTCGCACTGAACCCAGCCGTGTAGGAGCGGCGTGAGCCGCGACCCGGCGCGGCGCTGACCACCCGCAGCGCGGAACGAAGCGCTGTAGGAGGGGCTTCAGCCCCGACCAGCGTCGTGCCCCGACCAGCGTTGTGCCCCGACCAGCGTCGTGCCCCGACCGTGCCAGTCCGCACTGAATGGTCGCGACTGGCGTCGCTCCTACAGCGCAAGCCCACCGCGTCGCACTGAACCCAGCCGTGCAGGAGCGGCGTGAGCCGCGACCCGGCGCGACGCTGACCACCCGCAGCGCTAAACGAAGCGCTGCAGGAGGGGCTTCAGCCCCGACCACCGCCTTTAGTCCCGACCAGCGTTGTGCCTCGACCGTGCCAGTCAGCACTGAATGGTCGCGACTGGCGTCGCTCCTACAGCGCAAGCCCACCGCGTCGCACTGAACCCAGCCGTGTAGGAGCGGCGTGAGCCGCGACCCTGCAAAAAAAAGAAACCCCGCGCGAGGCGGGGTTTCTTCTTCAGACCGAAGCGGGTCTGGAGCGTAGCTTAGGCAGACTTGCGCCGACGGGCGAAGCGACCCGCGGCAAGCACCGCCGGAGCGAGCAGCCAGGCCGCTGCCGGCAGCGGCACCGCCGTATCGCCGTACTGGAAGGTCATGAAGTTCGCGCCATTGGCGGTGATGTCGGTGAAGTTGGAGATGCGGAGGGTACCGAACGGCACATTGTCGTCCTGCACCACTTCCCACAGGATGAAGGCACCATCCGTGGCGTCGCAGCCGCCGCCAGCCACACGATTCGTCAGCCCGCGCGGGTTGCCGGTGCTGCTGTCGTCGCCGCCGAGGGTACGGCTCACGCAGCTCGCGTCACCGCCGACATTGTAGGCAATCGCGCTGTCGAAGCTGGTGTTGCTGCCGCCTGAGATGTCGATATTGCCACAACCGTGCGCGCCCACGGTGCCGAGGAAGTTGCCCTCGCGGCACTCGTAGTCCGTAGCGCTGGTGGTGTTACTGGCTGTGTTGACCACGAGGTCAGTGACCCGGTCACCGATGATCGAGGAGCCGAATTTATCGCTGCTGATATGCGTCGTGGCAAAGTACAGGCCCGTGCCGGTGAGCGTGGTGCCGTCCCAGTCCCACGTGGCAGTCGAAGCCACGGCGCCGACCGCCGTGCCGCCGGGGCACATCATGCCGCAGGCGTTCGATCCATCCCAGATCAGGGTGCTCAACGAGGTGCCCGACTTCTGGTTATGCGATACGAGCGTGACCGGTACCGCCATCGCGGCGCCCGCAGTCATGAGCATCATCACTGCAAAAATTACTTTCTTCACGAATCGATCCTCCGAGGCATTTTTTCTGAATCTTCGAAGTTACTTGTTATGCCCGCATGTGCTGGCGGTGAAACGCCGCCCGGAACTCCCCCACTTGGGCCGCTCGCCTGTCTTCATTCGTTATTAAGGCTGAGGCCACTTTACGCCAATATCCGGCACGCGCAAGGCTTGCTTTACATAACGAAAAACCCGGTCTCCGGACAGCGAACCAGGCTCCGAATGCCGGCCGGCACCGACACCAGGGCGTTCGTTGCGAAGCAAAAAGCCGTTCGCCGAGTGGTGGGGAGGCCGCGGAGCCGGCGCTCGGCGGACACCGGGCCGCTCCACTCACGCTTGCGTGACACAGGCGCGGGCGTCCCGCCGATCGGCGAAGAACCCAAAGGGGCGATGCGCTCCGGGTCAACGCTCAGGACCGGCCACCCGCCCGGTGGCACCACTGCGTCCACATCTCGCGATACGCCTGCTCGAGCGCGGTCGTGAAGCCCGGCAGGTCCATCAGCGCGGAGCCCTGCAGCCGCGGCCGCAGCGTGCCGCGCAAGACCGCGAGCCGCTGGCGGTCGGTGGCGAGCGTTTCGGCCAGTCCGACGTAGGCGGCTTCGTCCGCCGCGACCAGCTCCGCCAGCCCGACCTGTCCGAGCAGGCTGGCGCCGACCCGGCCGGCGTGGCGGTTGCCGCACAGCGTAATCACCGGCACCCCCATCCACAGCGCCTCGCAGGTCGTCGTGGTGCCATTGTAGGGAAACGGGTCGAGGGCGATGTCCACGCGCGCGTACAGGCCGAGATGGGCCTCGCGCGCCGGCATCACGCCCAGCAGTTCCACGCGGTCCGTGTCCACGCCCAGCTCGCGGAAGGCCCTGACCAGCCGTACGCGCGTCGGCGGGTCCGTCAGGCCCTGGGATTTCAGCAGCAGCCGCGAGTCGGGGACCTGCTGCAGGATCCGCGCCCAGACCCGCACCACCTGCGGCGTGACCTTGAGCAGCGCGTTGAAACTGCCGAAGGTGACATGGCCGTGCGCAAGGCAGGGTGGCGGCGCGACCTCGGGCAGCGGTTGCGCGGTCTGGTAGCAGAGAAAGCCGCGCGGCAGGCGGATCAGCTTCTCCGTGTGCAGGCGATCGGATTCGCCCGGCGGGTCGGCAATCGCATCGGTGAGGCGATAATCCATGGCCCGCAGGCCGGTGGTGCCCGGATAGCCGAGCCAGGTGACCTGCACCGGCGCCGGCTTGCGCGCGAAGACGAGCAGGCGGTTGTTGGCGGTGTGCCCGGCCAGATCGACCAGCACGTCGATGCCGTCCTCGCGGATCATGGCTGCGACTGCCTCGTCGCTCTTGCCGGCGATCGTGCGCCACTGGTCGGCGCCGGCCTGCAACTGGCGCGTGCGGTCGTCGGGCCGGCGGACTTCGGCGTAGCCGTACACAGCGACGCGGTCGCGGTGGTGGGCGCTGAGCAGGCCGCTGATGAAATGCGCCACCGAGTGCTCGCGGAAATCCGGCGACACGTAACCGATTTTCAACACCCGCGCCGGGTCCGGCGTGTTGGCGAACTGCGGCGCCGCCGGCAGCAGCGCAGCGGCGTAGCGGCGCTCGAACTCCAGCGCCTCGCGGTGGAGGTCCTCCGGCGAGCCCTCCGCTCCGTAATTGAGCGCCGCCAGCAGGTTCGAATAGCCGGCGGCAAACGCCGGCTTGAGCGCGATGGCCTCGCGCAGCGCGGCGAGGGCGCCGTCGAGATCGCCCTGCAACGTCAGGGTGCTGCTGAGATTCATGCGCGCGGCAAACTGTCCCGGATCGAGTGCGATCGCCTCGCGGAAGGCGTCGGCCGCCTCGGAATACTGATCCTGTTCCTTGTAACAGACCCCGAGATTGTTGAGCGTGCCGGCATCGCGCGGGCGCAGCTCGAGCGACTGGCGGAACCGGCTGGTCGCCTCGGCGACGCGGCCGAAGCCGTAGTGGGCCAGGCCGAGGCTGGTATAGAAATCCGGCTGCGACGGATTCGAGGCGATCGCCTTGTTGATCTCCTCCACGGCCCGGGCGCCGTCACCGCGCCGCAGCGCCACGAGCCCGAGCACGTGATGGGCGTCGGCATGGTCCGGCTCCCCGGCGAGGACCTCGGTGCAAATTGCCTCGGCCGCATCGAGCTGGTTAGTCTGAACGCTGTGCATCGCCTGCTGGATCTTCTTCGAGTTCATCCAGCGGTCGAGCTTCGAGCCTACCCCAAACATAATGCGATCCGGTTCCCTAGTTGGCCGGCGCCACCTTACCGAACCGCCGGTCTGGCCGGCAAATGACCGTCGCGGTGGCCGGCGCGGCAAGGTCGCGACTGGCGTCGCTCCTACAGCGCAAGCCCACCGCATCGCGCTGAACCCAGCCCTGCAGGAGCGGCGGGAGCCGCGACCCGACGCGGGTCCTTGTCGCGACTGGCGTCGCTCCTACAGCGCAAGCCCACCGCATCGCGCCGAACCCAGCCCTGCAGGAGCGGCGTGAGCCGCAACCCGGCGCGGCGCTGACCACCCGCGGCGCTGAACGAAGCCCCGTAGGAGCGGCGTGAGCCGCGACCCGGCGCGACGCTGACCACCCGCGGCGTTGAACGAAGCCCTGTAGGAGCGGCGTGAGCCGCGACCCGACGCGGGTCCTTGTCGCGGCTTGCGCCGCTCCTACAATGGCCGCTTTGGTTCATCGGTCAGGTCAGCCTCTTGAGCTCATCGGACTCCGCCCTGCCGCGCGGGCTGCTCGGCACGCTGGCGTTGTGCTTTTTTCTCTCCGGCTTCGCCGCGCTGCTCTACCAGACGGCCTGGCAGCGCGCCTTCTCCGTGGTGTTCGGCACCTCCGAGCTCGCCGTGGCCACCGTGCTCGCCGTCTACATGGCCGGCCTCGCCCTCGGGGCGGCGCTCGCCGAGCGCTTCCTCGCCCGCATTCGCCGCCCGGTGCGCGTCTACGGGCTGCTCGAGGCGGGCATCGGTGCCACCGCGTTGCTCGTGCCCTTCGCGCTCGGCTGGGCGCAGGAGCTCTACGCCGCCGTGCTCGGCCACCAGCCGCTGCCGCCCGATGCGCGCGGGCTCGGCCAGTCGCTGTTCTACGTGCTCGCCGGCTTTCTCATCCTGGTGCTGCCCACCGCGCTGATGGGCGCCACGCTGCCGATCCTGATGCGCTCGGTGGTGCGCCGCGACGCCGAGGTCGGCCCGCGGGCCGCGCTCCTCTACGGCATCAACACCGCAGGCGCCGTGGCCGGTGCGGCGCTCGGCGGCTTCGTGCTGCTCGGCGCGCTCGGCCTGCACGGCACCGTGCTGCTCGGCGTGGCGGTCAACGCGCTGGTGTTCCTCCTCGCCGTGGCGCTCTCCCGCCGCGCCCTGCCGCTCGCACCTGCCGCGGCCGCAGACCCCGGCGCCGCGCCCGATCCCACCTTCCTCGCCGCCTGCCTCGCCCCGCTCCTTCAGCCGCAGGGCTGGCGCCGCGCGCTCGGTGCCCAGCCGGCCTGGATCCTGCCGGTGATGGCGCTCTCCGGGGCGGCCACCTTCACCTACGAGGTGCTCTGGACGCGCCTGCTCAGCCATGTCGTCGGCGGCAGCATCTTCGCCTTCGCCACCATGCTCGCCGCCTTCCTCGCCGGCATCGCCCTCGGCGGCGGGCTCGCCGGGCCATTCGCCCGCTCGCGCGCCCAGGCCACCACCAGCTTCATCGTTGCCCAGGGCGCCATCGCGCTCATCTCGCTCGCCATCTTCGTCTTCCTCGACGCGCTGCTGCCCGCCAGCCGCGGCCTCGGCGTCAACATCGCGCTGGCCACCGCCGTGCTGCTGCCCCCGGCGGTGGCCATCGGCGCCACCTTCCCGCTCGCCGTGCGCATCCTCAGCCCCGACGAGCGCCTCGCCCCGCGCTGTACCGCCCGCCTCTACGCCTGGAACACCGTCGGAGCCATCGCCGGGGCGCTCATCGCCGGCTTCTGGCTCATCCCCACCCTCGGCTTCGAGGGCGCCATCCGCGTCATCGTCACCCTCAACCTCGCCCTCGCACTCGCCGTCACCCTGCTCATCCGCACACCTTCCCTCCCGCTCGCCACCGCCTGCGCCGCCGCGCTGGCCGGCATCGTTCTCTACCAACCCGCGCGACCCACCGCCGTGCTGCGTACGTCCTACGTGATGTCAACAGCGATCAGTGGGGGAAAGGATCTCTACTTCGGCGTTGGCCGCAGCAGCACGGTGCGCCTCGCCGAGCAAATCGCGGGTTACCGGATCTTCAACAACGGGCTGACGGAGGCGCAAATCTTCGCGCATGGTGCGCCTCCAGCCTTCGACTCCGGCAACTGGCTCAGCGCACTACCGGTCGTGGCGCGTCCGGGGGCACGCTCCATGCTGGTGGTCGGCTTCGGCGGTGGCGTAGTCGTCGAGCGTCTCGCGCCCACCCTCACCGAGGTACACGTGGTCGAGCTCGAGGAGAAGGTCATCACCGCCAACCGCCTCATCGCCGCCACCCGCAACCACGATCCGCTCGCCGACCCGCGCCTCACCGTCATCATCAACGACGCCCGCAACGCCCTGCGCCTCACCGAGCGGCGCTACGACATCATCGTCTCGCAGCCCTCCCACCCCTGGACTGCCGGCGCTTCGCACCTGTTCACCACCGAGTTCGCCGCGCTCGCCCGCTCGCGCCTCACCGAGGGCGGCGTCTTCCTGCAGTGGATGGACGCGACCTTCCTGGATGCCGCCATGCTAAGGGCGCTGACCGCCACGCTGACGGAAATCTTCCCGCAGGTGCGGCTCTACAACCCGCAGTCGACGGACCTGCTGTTCGTCGCATCGGATTCGCCGCTGGACCTGGAACGTTCCCTCACGACCGCCGCGAACCAGCCAGCGCTCGCCGGTTATCTCGCGAGTGTCGGGATCGCCAGTCGCGAGGACCTGCTCGCCACGCTGGTGCTCGACGAGCGCGCAGCACGACGCTTCGCAGCCGACGCGCCGGCGAGCACGGATGACTTCAACCTCATGGCCACTCGCAGCCGTTCCCAGGCCGACGGTCTTTCGCTGGATGGCCTCTACGAAGCCATCGGCGACATCGACCCGCTCGCGGATGCCGCTTTCTGGAGCCAGGTTACGGCGGACGCGCAGCCCCCGGATTTTCTGTATCTCGCCTCCCGGGTTGCGATGCGACAGGCAACCCAGCGGCGTCTGCCCGGATGGCATGCCGCCACCGGCGATCCACAAGTCGCGCTGCGCATCGGCGCCATCGCGGCGTTGGCCGGGGGCCAGCCACAGGAAGCGCAGCGGCTGTTCGACGAAATCCTGCGCGCCGACCCGGACGACCAGGCGATACGCTGGCTGTTGGTGTCGACCCGGCTCGCGGAGGTCCTCAACGGCATGGCGCCGCGCGCCCTGCGCAGCGAGGCGGACAAACTCACTGGCACCCCGGCCGCGGTGCTCGCCGGGCTGCGCCACGAGCAGCGGGGCGACTGGCCCGCGGTGGCCGCGCTCGACCCGCTGCTCGCCGCCGCGCACCCGGCCGATCCCTGGTACCTCCCAGCAAACCGCCTGCGTGCCGGCTGGCGTCTGCAGCCCGGCACGACAGAACGCACCGCACGCGCGGCTGAAGCACTCGTGCTCGTGGATCAGTTGGCCACGATGCGGCTGGACATACCGCTGCTATTCCAGCGCACGGCGGCGGCGGAGCTGACGGGCAATGCACCGGCCGCACTTGAATCGCTCGCGATAGTTCTGGAGCGGATCAGTGGCGGGTTGTCCCGAAGCAGTGCCGAGGATCCCGAGCGGGTCCGGATGCGCGACACCTTCCGGGCCGCGGAAAGCTTCCTACAGGCGCATCCGGCGTGGCGCGACCAGCCGCGTGGGCCGCTCATTTTTGCGTTCGCGGAGAACCTGCAGGCGCAGTTCGACCGGCCCTGAGGAAGCGCCAGCGGTGACCGACACGGTAGTCGACCCTGCATGGTCGCGGCGTCGCGGCTGGGCAGCACCCGGTAGGAGCGACGGCAGTCGCGACCTGTGCAGGAGCTTGCGGTTTGTCGCGACCAACGCCCTGTCGCCGAAGCCCTGTCGCGGCTGGCGCCGCTCCTACACGGCTGCGCGCGGCGCGGCGGTGGGCCAGCGCGACGTTCGGCGCGGCGGGTTGGGCAGCACCCGGTAGGAGCGACGGCAGTCGCGACCTGTGCAGGAGCTTGCGGTTTGTCGCGACCAACGCCCTGTCGCCGAAGCCCTGTCGCGGCTGGCGCCGCTCCTACACGGCTGCGCTCGGCGCGGCGGTGGGCCAGCGCGACGTTCGGCGCGGCGGGTTGGGCAGCACCCTGTAGGAGCGACGGCAGTCGCGACCATGCAGCCGACCGCGGATCGGGGCGTTACGGGTTGCTGGCCGCGGGACCCTTCAGGTTGGCGAGCGCCTGGCGCGCCTCGGCAGCACCGGCGAGGTCGTCGCCACCGGTGGCGAGCGCCTGCTCGAGCAGCGGCCGGCCCTTGTCCGGTTGCCCGACAGCCAGGTAGGCCATGCCAAGGTGGTATTGCACCACCGGGACATCGGTGAGCGCGGCAGCCGCCTGCTCAAGGTACGGCACGGCCTCTTTCGCCTTGCCGCTCCGGTAGTACGCCCAGCCGACGGTGTCCATCACGCCCGGGTCCTTGCTGTTCGCGAGCTTCTCGGCCATCTTCACGGCGCGCTTCAGGCTCGCCGGGTCCTGGTAACGATACTCGAGCAGCGTCGAGGCGAGATCGTTCGCCGGCCACTCGAGCTGCGGATTCGCCGCGAGGATCTCCTCGTAGAGCGCCATGGCATCATCGACCCGCTTGAGCCCCTGGTAGGCGGCACCCAGCCGGAAGCCGAGCTGCGCATTGCCGGGCAGCGCCTGCAGGCCACGGCGCAGGGCCGCGAGGTGCTCGTCGGATGTCGCCGGGTACAACTCCGCCATGGCGACCCAGGCACCGACCATCCGCGGCTGGTCGGCGAGCAGCGCCTCGAGGACTGAGACCGCCTCCTTCGTCTTGCCTTCACGCCCGAGTGCTGCCCCGAGCGCCAGGCGCACGTTCACCGCCTTCGGGTCCGTCTGCACGCGCCGGCGCAGCTCGGCGATCGCCTCCGCCTGCTTGCCCTGCGCGGCCAGCGAGCGGACCAGCCCCTGCAGCATCAGCGCGTCATCGGGGCTCTTGCCGAGCGCCTGCGCGTAGGCGGCCGTAGCATCCGCGAAGCGTCGCTGGCCCTCGAGCACCTGGCCAAGCTGGTAGGCGCCGATGCCGGTCGGGTCCTCGCCGGAGACGAGCCGCCGCGCTTCGGTCTCGGCCGTGTCCAGGTCGCCGCGCATGACCAGCGCTTCGGTCAGGAGCGCGCTCAGTTCGACGTTCTGCGAATTGGCCTCGGCGAGCTGGCGCAGGACTTTCTCCGCCTCGGCCAGCGCGCCGCTGCCCGCCGCAGCGTTCAGGTACTCGCGCGCCGCATCCGGGTGATTCGGGTTGACGTCGAGCAGCCGGCGATAGGCATCGCGGGCCAGCGCCATGTCGCCGTTGCGCTCGTGCACGCGCGCCAGCAGCAGCAGCGCGTTCTGGTTGTCCGGCTCGCGGCGCAGCACGCCGCGCAGCGCCGCCACCGCATCCTGGTACTGACCGTCGGCGAACAGGAGGCCGGCGCGCATCAGCAAGGCGTCCTTGTCGTCGGGCGCGTCGGCGAGGACGCCCTGCAGATATTCGTTCGCGCCCTTGACGTCGCCGTCGCGCAGGCGCTGCGTGGCGAGCCGGTTGCGGCCCGCCAGGCCCTGCTCCGAGCGCGGGTCCATGGCAATGGCCTTCTCCAGGGTGGCGACGGAGTCCTCGCGCCGGCCCTGCTCGTCATAGAACTTGCCGAGCGCGATCTGCAGGCGCTGGTTGTCCGGCTCGTTCTCGATGAAGCCCTTGAGCGCCTCCTCGACCGCCTGCGGCGAGCGCTGCCGGCCGAGGAAGGTGATGAGCGCGACGCGCCCGCCCGTATCCTTGGCGTCGGTTTCCGTGGCGGCCATGCCGCGCAGGATCTTCTCGGCCTCGTCCTTGCGGCCCTGCGCGGTGTACAGGCGAGCCAGCCGGATGCGGTAGGAGCCTTCCTCCGGCATGGCCTCGGCCAGCGTCTTGAGTTCTTGTTCCACCTCGGCGGGCCGGTTTTGCTGCTCGAGGATCATCAGCTTGACCTCGTGCATCAGCTTCGCGTCCGCGGGCGGCACGCGCGCAAAGCCCGCGTCGAGCAGCGCCAGGGCCTTCTCCGGATCGACCGGCGCGTGCACGTTGGCCTCGAACGCCAGCGCCACCGCATTGTCCGGCTCGCGCGCGAGCGCCTCGCCGACCTCGCGCAACGCGCCTTCGCGGTCCCCCTGCTGCAGCAGCACCTGCGCCTGCAGCAGGTGTGGGCCGGCCTCGTCCGGCGCCAGCTCCAGCGCGGCTTTCGCCTGCGCCGCGGCTTCCTCGTAGGCCTGGCCGAACAGGTACAGGGTGCCCAGCTTGACACGGGCCTCCCACATCGCGGGATCGGCGTCCACCGCCACCAGCAGGTGGCCGAGCATGTCGCGCGGCTTTTCGTCCTTCTCGGCGATCAGCGCCAGCAGATACCGCGCCCGCGCGTTGCGCGGCTGCACCTGCGCGGCGTTCTTCGCTTCGAGCTGGGCGCGGGGGTAGTCGCCGGCGTCGAAGAACTGCTGCGCCTTCGCGAGATACTCCGCCGCGCGCTCCTCCGGCGGGCTGCAGGCCGCCAGCACCAGGCCGGCGGCGAGCGCCAACAGAACGTACCGCAGTTGTCTCAGTGCCACGGGTGGATTTCCTGACTGAACCGGAGCGGTGATTATGGCCCGCCGCCAAAAAAAGAAAACCCCGCACGAGGCGGGGTTTTCCCAGCGTAGCGAATCGCTGTCTACAGGCGTCTCAGGCCGCAACCCGCCGGCGAATCCAGCCGAGCAGGCCCAGCGCCGAGCCGAACAGCCAGACCGCAGCCGGCACCGGCACAACGTACTGGAAGGTCATGTAGTTCGCGCCATTGGCGGTGATGTCGGTGAAGTTGCTGAGGACGAAGGTGCCGGACCCGATGTCACCCAGCACTTCCCACTGGATGAACGCACCATCGGTCGCGTCGCAGCCGCCGCCGCCAGCATTGTTCGTCAGCCCGCGCGGGTTGCCGGTGCTGCTGTCGTCGCCGCCGAGGGTACGGCTCACGCAGCTCGCGTCGCCGCCGACATTGTAGGCAATCGCGCTGTCGAAGCTGGTGTTGCTGCCGCCTGAGATGTCGATATTGCCACAACCGTGCGCGCCCACGAGAGCGAGGAAGTTGCCCTCTTTGCACTCGTAGTCCGTAGCGCTGGTGGTGTTGGTACCGGTGTTGATCACGAGGTCAGTGACCTTGTCACCGATGATCGACGAGGCGAACGGACTGCTACCGATGTGTGTCGTGCCAAAGTACAGGCCCGTGCCGGTGAGCGTGGTGCCGTCCCAGTCCCAGGTGGCAGTCGAAGCCACGGCGCCGACCGCCGTGCCGCCGGGGCACATCATGCCGCAGGCGTTCGATCCATCCCAGATCAGGGTGCTGACACTGGTGCCAGACTTCTGGTTATGCGATACGAGCGTGACCGGTACCGCCATCGCGGCGCCCGCAGTCATGAACATCATCACTGCAAAAATTACTTTCTTCACGTTAGTCCTCCAGAACGAATGTTGGCAGATCACTCTTCTATACACGTCCGGAGAGGCAGTTCCCACACTCTGCGTCTGGCTGGCCGCGCACGCTGGCGAAGCTGCCAAATCTGATTGGGGTTCTGCAATCCCCCCCCCGGTCTCTTCCTCTTACTTCTCTACAGGGGCATTGCTTTGTTTATACCCCCGGGGGCTTCTACTTATTGCCCCGGTGCGTGAACTCTACTCCTCCCGGCTTGCCGTGCAAGCCTTCCTTTACATAATTGTTGCCAGTCTGCTCATTGCTGCGAAGCGCCCCCGGACAGCCGCTTCTCCGCGTTTCCCCGGCAGCTCAGGCGGCACCTGCGCCCGGGGCCGTTACCGGTTGAAATGACTGGGCAGCGTCGCGGTCGCGGCTGGCGCCGCTCCTACACGGCTGCGTTCAGCGCGGCGGTGGGCCAGCGCTGCGTTCGGCGCGGCGGGTGGGCCAGCACCCTGTAGGAGCGACGTCAGTCGCGACCTGTGCAGGGGCTTGCGGTTTGTCGCGACCAACGCCCTGTCGCTGAAGCCCTGTCGCGGCTCACGCCGCTCCTACGGCGCTTCGTTCGGCGCGGCGGTCGGACAGCACCCTGTAGGAGCGACGTCAGTCGCGACCTGTGCAGGGGCTTCCGGTGTGTCGCGACCAACGCCCTGTCGCTGAAGCCCTGTCGCGGCTCACGCCGCTCCTACACGGCTGCGTTCGGCGCGGCGGGTGGGCCAGCGCTGCGCTCAGCGCCGCGGTCGGACAGCACCCTGTAGGAGCGACGTCAGTCGCGACCCGGTGTGCCGGTGGCCGGCGGAGGCGCTCAGCGCTCCGCGCCGCCGAAGCGCACCTTCGCGACCATGCCGTAGGTGCGCAGGGACGGGTAGCTGATGGTCATGCGCAGCGGCGGGAAGTCGTCGAAATTCGATGCCTCGCGGATGCTCGCCGGATTCTCCAGCCCCTGGATGTCGGAATCGTTCGTCCAGTAGATGTCGCGGAAGGCAGCGACCGGGTTGTCGTTGTCGAACAGGTTGCGCACCCAGAACTCCAGCGAGTAGCGCGCCGACTCGAAGCCGAGGCGCAGGTTGACGTTGGTGCGCGAGGGCAGGTAGCTCTGGTTGTCGTTGCCGGTGTAGATGCGGTCGAGGTAGTTCGCATCCGTGCGGGCAAACCAGTCCCAGTCGCCGGCGAGCTGGTGGCGGTAGGTCAGCGAGGCGCTCGCGGTCATCTCGGGCTGGCGCATCTGCGTCATGCCGGACACGTCGCCGGAGATGGTGCGGCAATGGCCGGCCTTCGCATCCTGGTCCGCCACGGGCAGCGCCTGGATCGCAGCGGGCGTACAGGTCGGGTCGTTGGTATAGAACGTCGGGAACAGCGCGTAGGTGTCCATGCGCGCGTTGGTGAGCTCCGAGTCGGTGTAGCCGAAGGTCAGCCGGCCGGTGAGGTTATCCGTCATGGCGATGTCGGCGCTCGCCTCCCAGCCCCACACGCGGGCGTCGCCGGCGTTGGTGTTGAACGAGGTCGGCTGCTCGAACTTCAGCCCGGAGACCGGTGAGTTCTCGGTCAACTGGCGCAGCACGATGTCCGTCCAGTCGTTGAAGAACACCGACATGTCGAGCCCGACGCGCCGGTCGGCGGTGTAGCCCTTCAGGCCGAGCTCGTAGGCGGTGATCTTTTCCGGGTCGAAGTCGTTCTCGATCAGCTCCTCGGCCGTACCGGTCCCGGTGATGACGTTGGCGCGGAAGACCTGCAGGCCGCCCGGCTTTTCGCCGCGGGCGATCGAGCCGTAGCCCATCCAGCCGCTCTCGAACTTGTACTTCAGGCCTACGCGGCCTGTAACGGTCGAGAACCGGTCGGAGCCCCGGTCGGAATGCTCCGCCCCGAGTTCGCGCAGGTCGAAGTAGTCGTCACCGCAGGCCGGGTCCGGGGTGTTGAACGGGAAGATGTCCGCATCCGGCCCGCAGAGCATGTAGTCGTAGGACGTCTTGGTCTGGGCTTCTTTCGACAGGCGGGCCTCCAGGCGGGCTTCCCAGGCGTCGGTCAGGTCATAGTCCATGGAGCCGAAGACCGACCACGACTCGGTGTCCTCGTCCTGGATGGTGCGGCCCAGCGGATCGATGCCGCCGTCCGGGGTCAGCGAGGGCGCGAAGATGAACGAGCCGATCGCGAGCGCCGTCGGGTAGGCCACTGGGCCGATGCCGACGTCGAAGATCGACACCGGCAGCGTTCTGGTGGCGGCGGGCACGCCCGGATGGGCCAGCAGCTCGGAGGTGAAATAGTAGCCGCCGATCGAGTAGCGCAGCGCCCGATCCGCCGGGCTGGTGAAGCGGATTTCCTGGCTCCACTCCTCGACGGTCGCGCCGAGTTCCCGGTTCAAAAAGCCCATCGGTGCCCAGGCGACGCCAAACGGCGGCTGGCACGCCGCAATTCCGCCCGAGGTGTCGGCGTCGACGCAATAGGCCAGCGGTATGGTGTTGCCGGAACTCCTCCCGAAGTCGGACAGCGAGCTCTGCTCGGTGTCGGAATAGCCGGTCAGGAAGGTGAAGGTGCCGATGTCCAGGTCCCAGGCGATGTTCAGGTTGCCGCGCCACAGTTCGCGGTCTTCGCCGAGCGCCTCAGGGATCTTCGGCAGGGAGTCGTCGGTGATGGAGTTCGGGTTGATCACGCGGTTCGGGAACTGGTCGAAGTACAGCGCGTCGGGAAGATCCTCCAGATCCGGGATCTTGCCGCAGACATTCTGCAGGCGCTGAAACGGCTGCTGGTCGGCTTTTTCCTGGGTCTGCTCGATGCGGTCCTCGCAGTTGCTGGGCAGGCCGGCGGTCACCGAGTCGTCGATCTCGTCGTTGGAGTAGTACAGGCCGAAGTTGACGTCGACACGGTCGGCGGGGCGCCAGCGCAGACGGCCCTGCAGGCTGCGGTAGCGGTAGCCGCCGATGTCGTTTTCCGGCGCGAGCGTGTTGTCGTAGGAGCCGTCCCACTCGTCGTAGAGGGCGGAGAAGCGCGCCGTGAGGGCGTCGCCCCAGATCGGGCCGCTGATCTGGCCGAGAACCTTCTGCTTGCCGCGATTGCCGCCTTCGACCTCGGCCTTGGACTCGAACACGTCGCTCGGGGCGCGGGTGACGTAGTTGATCGCGCCGCTGAAGGCGTTGCGGCCGTACATGGCGCTCTGCGGCCCCTTGAGGACTTCGATGCGCTCGACGTCGAGCTGGCTGAAGTTCAGGCCCTCGCGACCCGAGACGTACACGCCGTCCACGAAGATGGCCGCGGCGTTCACGCCGAAGATGTCCTGCGGGACGATGCCGCGGATGACCGGCACCGGCAGGTTTTCGCCGAAGGCGTTGAAGAAGGACAAGCCCGGGGTGAGTGCCGCCACGTCGGTGAGGCTGACGATCGCCGCCTGCTCGATGGTGGCAGAGTCGAACGCCGTGATCGCGAGCGGCACGTCTTTCAGTTTTTCCTCGACCCGGCGGGCAGTGACGACGATCTCGCCGATTTCCTGCGCGCCCGCGGCGGGCACGACGGCGAATGTTGCGCCAAATGCCGCCAGTACCGCGACGCCGATACCCGCAGCACCGCCACCCTGAATCCGTTCGGTCGTCATGCCCATCCCCCCAAATCGACCCTTCCCGAGACCCTGCAGGGGCGACGTCGGTCGCGACCTGTACGGGGCTTGCGGCTTGTCGCGGCTCAAACCTTGTCGCGGCTTGCGCCGCTCCTACACGGCTTCGTTTACCCTGGTCGCGGCTTGCGCCGCTCCTACATGGCTTCGTTTACCGCCGCGCCGGCCAGCACCCTGTAGGAGCGACTTCAGTCGCGACCATGGTCGCGGCTCAAACCTTGTCGCGGCTTGCGCCGCTCCTACATGGCTTCGTTTACCGCCGCGCCGGCCAGCGCCCTGTAGGAGCGACTTCAGTCGCGACCATGGTCGCGGCTCAAACCCTGTCGCGGCTTGCGCCGCTCCTACATGGCTTCCTTTAGCGCCCCCCGCGCCGCCGGCGCGCGAACCAGGCGCCGCCGGCGAGCATGGCCAGCGTCCAGGCGTCGAGCGCGCTGCTGCCGCCCGGCAGGGTGATACCGCTGCCGCCACCACCGCCGCCGGCGACCGTGACGCTGAAGGTACCGGTGTCGGGATCGCCGTCGCCGTCGGTGAGGGTCACCACGCAGCTGTCGGCGCCCGAGAAGCCCGAGTTCGCCGTGTAGGTCAGCGAGGTGCCCGACAGCGCGCAACTGCCGCCCGCGCCCTGCGTGGTCACCGCCAGCGTGTGCTGGGCCACCGAGCCGTTGCCGGCCGTGATGCGCGAGGTCAGGTCGAGCGCCGTGCCGGCCGTGAGCGTGCCGTTCGCCAGCGCCGGATTCACGTCGGGGATGTTCACCGTCACCTGGTTCGAGCTCTGCTCGCTGTCCACGTCCGTGATCCGGTAGGTAAAGGTGTCCGTACCGGTGAAGAACGTCGCACCCGGCGTGTAGGTGATGTTGTTGCCGCTGGCAACCGCGCTGCCCGTCGCACCGTTGGCTGTGACCTCAACCGTCACCGGCGCATCGCCGAGCGTCCCGCCCGTGCCGGGCGCGGTGAAGCTGCCCGACGCGCTCGCCGGCGCTACACCCGCGGTGGAGATATTGATGGTGCCGGCCGCCGCACTCGGGATGGAGTTCGTCACGGTAACCGTCACCACCGCGGTATCCTGCGTCGTACCGTCGTCCACCTGGTAGGTGAAGGTCTCCGTGTACCCGGCGGAACCCGGCGGCTGCGCCGCCGGCGTGAAGACAAACCGCAAGTCTGCCTGCGGTGCCGTGCACGGCGGGGCGCAGGGCGCACCCGCATTGGTGAAGGCCACGCTGCCACCGAGATTCGGCGGCACCGTGATCGACACCGTTACCGGATTGTCGAAGCCCGGGTCGTTGACCAGAGCGTCGAACGTGAGCGGCGTGTTCAAGTGCGTGCTCACGGCGTCATCGTTCGCTCCCGGTGGCAGGACGTTGACGGTGGCCGTCGCGGTATCGCAAGGCGAACCGCCGCTCGAGCAGACCTGGTACGTGAAGCTGTCGGTGCCCACTTCGCCGGGGCTGCTGACATAACTGATGCGCACACTCGCCTGCGGGCCGGGCGCCGGATCTGTCGCCACGCCCTTGGTCCCCTGGGCCGTCACGGTCACCGTCACCGGATCGCTGAACAACGCGTCATTTGCCAGCACATCGACATCCGTCGGGATGGTCGGCGGCACGTCCACCGGGCCGTCATCGTTCGCCGTCGCGGCCAGCGTGAAGGTCATGTAGTTCGCGCCGTTGGCGGTGATATCGGTCATGCTGGAGATGCGGAGCGTGCCGCCGTGCGTCGCCTGGTCCTCCACCACCTCCCACAGGATGAAGGCGCCGTCCGTGGTGTCGCAGGCGCCGGCGGCCGCACGATTCGTCAGCCCGCGCGGATTGCCGGTGCTCGTGTCGTCGCCGCCAATCGTGCGGCTCACGCAGCTCGCGTCACCGCCGACGTTGTAGGCAATTGCGCTGTCGTAACTGGCGTTTTCGCCGCCTGAGATGTCGAGATTGCCACAACCGTGCGCGCCCACGGTGCCGAGGAAGTTACCCTCGCGGCACTCGTAGTCCGTAGCGCTGGTGCTGTTGGCAGCGGTGTCGATCACGAGGCCAGTGACCCGGTCACCGATAATCGACGAGGCGAACCCACTGCTACCGATGTGTGTAGTGGCAAAGTACAGGCCCGTGCCGGTGAGCGTGGTGCCGTCCCAGGTCCAGGTGGCGGTCGAAGCCTCCGCACCGACGGCCGTGCCGCCGGGGCACATCATGCCGCAGGCGTTCGAACCATCCCACACCAGGGTGCTCAACGAGGTGCCCGACTTCTGGTTGTGCGACACCAGCGTTACCGTCGCCGGACCCGCTGCGCCGGCCACACCCCACACGTCGAACAGCACCAGGGACATTACCGCCAATATGACCTTTTTCACGAGACTGCCCTCAATCTGGATTGGAATGCGCCGCCGGGGCGGAGCGCGAACGGGCGACCGCGAGCGGGACGCAGCCCGACCGCAGCCAGCCGATATTCGTATGCCATTGTCAGACCCGGACCCAAGCAGCACGCGCGCAAGACGACCGCTGCGTTCTGCCCCCTTCACACGCCCGCCACGCGCGGGCAGTACTTGTGACTGACCCTGCCGCGCCCGGCGAACGCCACTAAACGTACCGTATCGTCCCGCACCCTACAAGCCATTCTTGCGGCGGTCGTCTCGCGCAGCGCCTTGCTGGCCGTTCGTCATTGACACGCAGCGGCGCACCGCTTTGACCGTCTTTCCGCTTGCCGTATACTGCGGACGGTTCGTGAGCGTCGCCGATACCTGCGCGGGGAAAGCGGTATCGGCAACTTCCAGAGTTTGAATGAAGACTGCCAGCCTGGCGCCCGGGCCGGCCACGCGGGACACGCCGGCACCTTCCGCCGGATGTTGCAACTAATAAGTACCGCGGTACTCCGGGCGCGAGCGCGGCACTTGCGAGGGAGATTCGAGAATCATGAAACGCACCGCTTTAGTCGCACTGCTGGCCCTGTTCGCAGGTCTCGCCCAGGCACAACAGAGTCCGGGTCTTCGCGGCGGTGGCGCCGTCAGCTTCGGCGACTTCGACTGGGACGACGAACGCAACCTCATCGACGACAACGCCGTCGGCTTCAAGGGCTATGCGCAGTACCGGTTCAACGACTGGTTCGGCGTCGAGGGCGCCTACTACAACACCAACGAGTTCGAGGACAGCATCCTCAATTCGACCGATCCCAACGCGCCAGACGGCGACTACGAGCTCGGCTTCAAGGGCTTCAGCGGCTCGCTGATCGGCTTTCTGCCGCTGCTCTCCGACGACCTGAATTTCTTCGGCAAGCTCGGCTACTACGATTTCGACACCGAGCTGACGGTCGACGGGCAGGTCAACTCCAGTGGCACGGAAGACGGGCTGCAGCTCGGCGCCGGCTTCGTCATGGCGGTGAGCGAGCGCCTCGGCATCCGCGCAGAGCTCGACTGGTTCGACGCGGATGTCGGCGACCTGATGCTGGTCAACGTCGGCGCTGAATATCTCTTCGGCGGCGAGAAAAAGGCCGAGCCGGTCGTCGCGGCCGCAGCGCCGCCGCCCCCACCGCCTCCGCCTCCGCCTCCGCCGCCGCCCCCGGCGCCTGCGCCCGATGCCGACGGTGACGGCGTGCCCGATGCCGCCGACCGCTGCCCCAATACCCCGGCCGGTGACCGCGTCGACGCGCGCGGCTGCTCCTGCGACGTCACCCGCCAGCTGCAGTTCGCCTTCGGCTCGGCCAAGCTGACCGAAGCCGACAAGGTCATGCTCGATGAAGTTGCCGGCAACCTCATCGCGCTCGGCTTCGTCAGCGGCACCATCGAGGGCCACACCGACTCCGTCGGCAGCGAAGCGTTCAACCAGCGCCTCTCCGAGCAGCGTGCCGAGGCGGTCGCCGATTACCTCG
>WYBE01000011.1 GCA_011526045.1 Nevskiales bacterium
ATTCCCAAGCATTACTCACCCGTCCGCCACTCGTCGCCAGGGTTGCCCCCGCGTTACCGTTCGACTTGCATGTGTTAAGCATGCCGCCAGCGTTCAATCTGAGCCAGGATCAAACTCTTCAATTTAAAGTTTCGAGAAAATTGCAGAGAGATCCCGTTCCGGTCACGCCGAAGCGTGTCCGGTCTGGTCACTCACATCGGATCCTCATAGGGACATCGA
This sequence comes from Nevskiales bacterium, assembly GCA_011526045.1. Classification (GTDB taxonomy): domain Bacteria; phylum Pseudomonadota; class Gammaproteobacteria; order Steroidobacterales; genus QUBU01. The sequence continues at coordinate 220 of WYBE01000011.1, forward strand.
CGCGAGCGCCCGCACAAATTACCTGTTTCCCGATTGTTAAAGAACAAATACCCGCGAGGACCGCGGGCAGAAGCGGAATTATATATGAGGACCTCTGGCGGTCAACAGATGTAGCGGAAATATTTTTTCAGCCGATGACCGTGATTCGCGCCACGCGGCGTTTCCCGACCTGAAACACGTGGCTGGCCCCGGCCGAAATCTCGCGCCTGCCGTCCTCGACCCGCTCGCCGTCGATGCGCACCGCGCCCTGGCGGATCATGCGCAGGGCCTCGGAGGTGCTGGTGACCAACTGCGCTTCCCGCAACAAATAGGCTACGCCCAGCCGTCCCTCGCGAGCGTGAACCGTTACGTCAACGATGTCGTCCGGCAGCAAACGGTCAGAAAAGCGCCGCATAAAGGCCTCGGATGCCGTTGCGGCAGCCGCGGCACCGTGAAATCGCGCAACCAGCTCGGCGGCCAGCCCCATTTTGACGTCGCGCGGATTGCGCCCCTCCGCAACCTCTTGCCGCAACTGCGAAAGCTCGGCCAGCGGCCGAAAACTGAGCACATCGTAGTAGCGCCACATCAACTCGTCAGAAATCGACATGATCTTGCCGTACATGTCGTCCGGCGTGTCGGTAATGCCGACGTAGTTATCCAGCGACTTCGACATCTTGTTGATGCCATCAAGTCCCTCGAGCAGCGGCAGGGTAATCACCACCTGGGGCGACTGCCCGTAAGCCTGCTGCAATTGCCGGCCGACCAGCAGGTTGAAGCGCTGGTCCGTACCGCCCAGCTCAACGTCCGCCTGCAATGCCACCGAGTCGTAGCCCTGCACCAGCGGATAGAGAAACTCGTGCACAGCAATCGGCTTTCCGGAGGTGTATCGCTTGTGAAAGTCGTCACGCTCGAGCATGCGGGCCACCGTATGACGGGCGGCAAGTCCGATGAGGTCCGCCGCGCTCATCTGCCCCATCCAGCGGGAATTGAACTCGACCCGGGTCCGTTTGCGATCGAGGATCTTGAAAATCTGCGTCTCGTAAGTCTGCGCATTGCGCGCCACATCCTGCGGAGTCAGCGGCGGCCGGGTAGCGCTTCGGCCGGAAGGGTCACCGATCATTCCGGTGAAATCCCCGATGAGGAAAACCACTTCGTGACCCAGTTCCTGAAACTGGCGCATCTTGTTGATGAGGACCGTATGCCCCAGATGCAGGTCCGGCGCAGTGGGGTCGAAACCGGCCTTCACCCGCAATGGGCGCGATTCGCCCAGCTTGGAACGCAATTCTTCCTCGGGGATGATTGCATCAACTCCCCGGCGAATCTCCTGCAACTGGCGATCTGCTGACAACATCGGAGCCGGCGAGGCGCCCTTTGGCGCGTGCGAATGCGGGCGCCGAGCATAGCGAAATCACACAGGGCGGTCACGGCTCGCAGGCTGCGTGTTCCCGGTCGGAATTTAACGCTGGCATTACGTGCACAGGTTCAAAATTTATGAATCCGGGTTGACCTAGTGCCCTGACGCCGCTAATAATTTCGCCACGCTGGGGATGAGCGCGCCGGGATCCCGCCACCAATGGCTGTATTGGCCGGTCCCGTTTGTTAAAGACAGCGGCACGAAAGCCGGGGCCTGAGAGCTCACGGCCATCAGCAGTGTTGCGGAGGTCATAGTGAGCAGAGCCGAAGACGTACTCACAGGCGACGTCAGGAACAATTGCGTCGCGGCCTCGCGCAGGCGTCGCCTGCCGTGGCTGGCCATAGGCATGAGCTTGCCGCTGTTCTCGCTCGGATTCGTCGTGCCGGACAACGATTACCAGGATGCGCTGCGCCTGGACCTGACCCTGACCGAAATCAAGCCGGTTTTCACCCTGCCACTGTTGTTCAGTTCCTCCGACCTCGTTGCGGCGGGAACCTTCGGCGCCCCGGATGCCGCAGAGAAGAGCGGCGACTCCATGGATCTGACGATCCGCCGCGGTGACACGCTCGATCGGTTGTTCCGGGCTCACGGGCTGGACCTGACAGACCTCGCCAGCATTCTCCAGCTACCTTCGGCCCGGGAGAATCTGCGCATTCTCAAGCCGGGCGACGCGATCCGCGTCAACCATGATGGCAACCGGGTCATCGAACTGACCCGCGATATCGACGCATTCAACACCCTTAACGTAACCCGGTCCGGGGAGGGTTTTGATGCCCGGGTCGTTGCACTCGACTACGAGACCCGCGCGGCCCGGGCCGATGCCGAAATCAGCAGCTCGCTGTTTGGCGCTGCCACCCAGGCTGGCGTATCTGACCGGACGATCATGAAGCTCGCCGCCATCTTCGCCTCCGACATCGATTTCGTGCTCGACATCCGCGAAGGCGACCAGTTCAAACTGCTTTTCGAGGAGCAATGGCGCGACGGCCAGAAGCTCGGCGAGGGCGACATTCTCGCCGCTGAGTTCGTCAACCAGGGGCGCGTATTCCGTGCCGTCCGCTACCAGACCGACGACGGGCGGGTGAACTACTTCACGCCAGAGGGCAAGAGTGTCCGTCGGGCATTCGTCCGGGCGCCGCTCGAGTTTTCCCGGGTGAGCTCGGATTTCAATCCGCGACGACGCCACCCGATCCTGAACACGATACGCGCCCACACGGGCGTCGATTACGCCGCACCGGCCGGAACGCCGGTGCGCGCTCCTGGCGACGGCAAGGTCGTCTTCCGCGGCCGCCAGAACGGTTACGGCAACGCGATCATCCTGAAGCACCCGGGCGGCGTCACCACGCTGTACGGTCACCTGTCTGCATTTGCCCGAAACCTGCGTGTCGGTCAGTCGGTCAACCAGGGAACCGTCATCGGCTATGTCGGCGCGACAGGCCTCGCCACCGCTCCTCACCTGCACTACGAATACCGGATCAATGGCAGGCACATGAATCCACGAACGGTGCCACTGCCGAATTCCGCACCGCTCCCCGCGGCGGAACGAGACAGGTTCAAGCACGCCGCAGCGCCTCTCCTGCGTCAACTCCAGTCCGCGAGCACTGTGGTTGCGGGCCACAGCGGGCAACCGGCCGCGCGCGACGGGCAGACCACCTGAGCCGACGCCGGCCTCAAGACCCGGCGCAGCACACACTCTCCAGCGGAGCTGACCGGCGAGCGCCCTGCTCGAGGCCGCCGGCGGCTGTCGCCCGGCGCCTCCGGAATGCCGATTATGACAACTGTGAAACGCGCAACATTGGCAAAAACACTGGGCTGCTATAGTTCTGCGCTGCGGACGAACCACGCCGGGACTGAACCTCAATGACGTGGACCCGCGGCTGCTTAAGGGCGTGCCCGTGGACATCCACAATCTCAAGCTTCCTGACTATTACATCAACCGCGAACTCAGCTCGCTCGAGTTCACTCGCCGTGTCCTGCAGCAGGCAAAGTCCCGTGACGTTCCCCTGCTCGAGCGCCTGAAGTTCCTGTGCATCGTTTCGACCAACCTCGATGAGTTCTTCGAGATCCGGGTCAGCGGCCTGAAGCAGCGCGCGGAGATCACCGCTGCACCGGCGGGGCCCGATCTGGTCATGCCCCGGGAACTGCTGCGCGAGGTCAGCCTGCGTGCCCACGAACTCGTGTCGGAGCAGTACCAGCTGCTCAACGACGACGTCATTCCGGCGCTCGGCGCCAAGGGCATCCGGTTCGTGCGGCGCAGCGCATGGAGCCCGCCGCAACGCGAATGGCTGCGAAACTATTTCGACCGGGAAATCGAACCGGTGCTGAGTCCGGTGTCCCTCGACCCGGCCAGGCCGTTTCCGCGGATCCTCAACAAGAGCCTGAATTTCATTGTCGGCCTGGAGGGTACGCACGCTTTCGGGCGACCCGTGCACCGGGCGATCGTGCAGGCACCCCGGTCGCTGCCACGACTGATCCGGCTGGACCCGGGCCTGCCGGGAACCGGACCGAACGACTATGTCTTCCTGTCGTCCGTCATTCATGCATTTGTGGCCGAACTGTTCATCGGCATGGATATCCGCGGCTGTTACCAGTTTCGCGTAACACGCAACAGCGACCTGTACGTCGATGAGGAAGAGGTCGACGACCTGATGCACGCACTCGAGGGCGAACTGATTGCCAGCCGCTACGGGGCTGCCGTCCGGCTGGAGATCGCCCACCATTGCCCGCCGCCGCTGACTGATTTTCTGCTGGAGATGTTCGGACTGGAGGACGACGATCTCTACCGCGTCAATGGTCCCGTGAACCTCAATCGCCTGCTCGCCGTCTACGAGCTGGCTCAGCGGCCGGACCTGAAGTACACGCCATTCACGCCCGGCGTACCGCGAGCAATCACGGATGCCGACAACATCTTCGCGGCAATCAGGCAGCAGGAGATCCTGCTCCACCACCCTTACGAGTCATTTGCTCCGGTGCTCGATTTCATCAAGGGAGCAGCGCGAGACAATGACGTTCGCTCGATCAAGCTCACGCTGTATCGCACCGGGCACGAATCTCCCATCGTCGACAGCCTCGTGGCGGCCGCACAGGCCGGCAAGGAAGTCACCGTGCTCGTCGAGTTGCGGGCACGCTTCGACGAAGCGGAGAACATCAGTCTTGCCAATCGCCTGCAGGAAGCAGGCGCACATGTCGTCTACGGGGTCGTCGGTTTCAAGACCCACTGCAAGATGGCCCTGGTCGTGCGTCGTGAGAACGGGCAATTGCAGCGTTACGTGCATCTGGGCACCGGCAACTATCACCCGGGCACCGCAAGGCTGTACACGGACTACGGACTGCTCAGTGCCGACTCCGTGCTCGCCGAGGACGTGCACCAGGTATTCCTGCAACTGACCAGCCTGATGCGCACACCGCCACTGCGCCGCCTGCACGAGGCTCCGTTCACCTTGCACGGCGACATGCTGGCGTTGATCGATCAGGAAATTGCCAATGTAGCAGCCGGCGGCAACGGTCACATCATAGTGAAGCTCAATGCGCTGGTCGAACCGGAGATCATCCGGGCGCTTTATCGCGCATCCGGGGCGGGCGTCGTCGTTGACCTGATCGTGCGCGGCCTGTGCTGCCTTCGGCCGGGCATTCCGGGAGTGTCCGACAATATTCGCGTGCGTTCGATCGTGGGGCGCTTCCTCGAGCATTCGCGCGTGTACTACTTCCACGCCAACGGCGACGAACTGTTGATGTTGTCCAGCGCGGACTGGATGGAGCGCAATTTCTTCCGTCGAGTCGAGGTGTGCTTCCGGATCAACGACCCCGGCCTCAAGAAGCGCTTGATCGCCGACCTGGACAGCAACCTCAGCGATAACTGCCAGGCATGGGAACTGCGCCCGGACGGCCGGTACGAGTTGCTGCAGCCGACCGGCAACGACGCACCGCGAGCGGCACAACTGGAGCTGCTGCGTCAGTTCGCCGAAACGGTCAGCAGCGACGGCGTACCACTTTCAGCCTGATACCCGCTGCGGCAACGAATGACTGCTCCTGCCCGAGGTCAGCCTGAGTCAGGGGGTTGTCCCGCAGCCAGCCCGCCGCCACCGTCAGCCGCAAACCCCGGGAATCCGCCGACAGGTCGAGCAGCGGCAGCGGGGTCGTAACGCGGCTGCGGTTGAACAGCACAGCCAGTCGCAGCAGCGCCGTCAGGCGCAGGGCGCGGACGGGCCACTCCGCCGGCAAGGCCGCGAATTGCTCGCGCTCGAGCTTTCTCCTGTGACACCTGACCAGAGCGGCGAGAACACGCTGCTCATCCCGCGCGAACCCCGGCATGTCGGCATGTTCGAGCACGTATGCGCCATGGTGGTGATGATGGGCATGCGCAATGTCGAGTCCCAGCTCATGCAGGGCAGCCGCCCAGGCCAGCAGATTGCGATCCGAGTCGCGCTGCAACTCCCAGCGCGCGGCTACGCGGCGCAACAGGGCCAGGGCTGTATCGGCCACACGACGTGCCTGGTGGATATCGACCCGAAAGCGGCCCTGCATGGCCCTCACGGTGCGCACCCGGGCATCCTCGTCGGTCAGCCGGCCGATCATGTCGTAGAGGATGCCCTCCCGCAGCGCGCCCTCGGCCACCACCATGCGCTCGATGTCCAGCGCCAGCAGCACCTCCGCCAGGATCGCGACCCCGCCGGGAAAAACCTCGGCGCGATCGGCTGGCAGGCCGGGCAGATGCAGATCGCGAACGTTGCCGCCGGTAATCATCCGTTCCACCAGGAACTCCAGGTCCCGCGGCCGCAGCCCCTTGCGGCTGCGCCCCAGCGCGGTGAGCACGTCCTGGGTGGTGCGAATGGTGCCGGATGCGCCGGCCACGCGGACCAGCGGCCTGCGCAGAAACCGCGCCCTGATCGGCTCGAGTTCCAGGCGGGCGGCCTGTCGTGCCGCGCGAAAAGCACGTCGCGTAAGTTCGCCGTCCGGGAAGACCGCCTGGCTCAGTCCGACACAGCCGATGTAAAGGCTCTCCATGGTTTCCGGCTTCATCCCGCGCCCCTGGATGATCTCCGTACTCCCGCCGCCGATATCCACCACCAACTGGCTGCCGCGCACCTTCGGGAGGCTGTGGCTGACTCCCAGGTAAATGAGGCGGGCCTCCTCGATCCCGGAAATGACCTCCACCGGATGGCCGAGAACACGGCGGGCCTGCTGGCGGAAACGATCGGTGGCGCGCGCCTTGCGCAGAGTGTTGGTGCCTACGACACGAACGCGCCCGGCACGCATGTTGCGCAGGCGTTCACCGAAGCGTGCCAGGCAATCGAGTGCATGGCGCTGGCTGGCGGCATCCAGCCTGTTGTGCCGGTCCAGACCTGCAGCGAGTCGCACGCTCTCCCGCAGGCGGTCCATGACGACGAGCTGGCCGTGCGAGAACCTCGCGATCACCATGTGGAAACTGTTGGAGCCGAGATCCACGGCGCCGAGCACCTCGGCATCGCGCACCGGCCGGACCCGAGCCCTGGTCACGGCGAGCCCGTCATTTGGCGTTGACGACCCAGGGAAACGACTCAACGCTGTTCTGGACGCCGCGGGTGGTCGGCAGGACACGGACCACGACACGCTGCGCAGCGAACTCCGCCGGCAAACGCAGGTTCAGCGAAATGTCCTGGAAATAACGGAACCCGAACGCCAGGCGCACCTTCTCCCCCGCGGCGCCGAGACTGCTGGCGTCCAGGCTGACCGGCCTGCCGGCACGGACACCTTCGACGCGCACCTGCAACTGTCCGCGAACCTCGCGTTCGAGCTGTTTGAGCTGCGCAAGCACAAAGCGTAAGCGGACCGTCCCCGCCTCGCCCTGCGTCAGCGAGAAGTCCCTGATCGACAAACCGTTCTGGCCTGGACCACCGACAATCCCCTGGTAGAACGCGAGTTCCTCCTGCTGCTCGATGAGCTTGTCCTGCAACTGCACCAGCTGCCCTTCGATCTGTGCATAGGCCTCGCGGTCGATTTGCTGCGCAGTCTGCAGGCGGACCAGCTGTTCTGATGCCGTGCGGTTTTCCTGCGTCAGGCGTTCGATCTCACTCCGGAGTTCGCGCGGCTGGGAGTACGGGCCATCGCTGCGCCACCCGGCGAACAGGTAACCGGCGAAAAACACGCCCAGGACGCCGGCCCCTGCCGCAATCAGACGCCAGCGTGCCGCAATCGCACCTGTGGCCCGACGGATCGCAGCGGTGCGACTGACATTCACGGCGGCGGCTCCCGCGTCAGCCGCCACTCCTCCGGCCAGACAGGCCTGGGCGGCATGTCGCCTGTGAACAGCAACGGCGCCAGTTCCTCGAGGGCGCGCAAGTAAACACGACGCTTGAAGAAGATCACCGCCTCGACCGGGTCCCAGTAGTCCACCCAGCGCCAGCGGTCGAACTCCGGTGTCGTGGTCGAATCACAGCGAATCCGGCTCTTGGCCACCCGCAGCCGCAGCAGAAACCATCGCTGCTTCTGCCCGATGCACAGTGGGGTCGAGTCACGACGAATGTAGCGCTCGGGCAGGCGGTAGCGCAGCCAGGAGCGTGTCACGCCGATGAGTTCGACATCGGCGTGACCGAGTCCGGCCTCCTCGCCGAGTTCGCGGTACATGGCCTGCTCGGGCGATTCGCGATGACGAATCCCGCCCTGCGGAAACTGCCAGCCGGCGTGGCCGGCGCGCCCTCCCAGCAGCAACTGGCGCGCGTCATCGCAGAGGATGATGCCGACATTGGCCCGGTAGCCCTGTGAATCGATTCGGTCCAACGTCATGTAGTCCGATCCCCGTCGCCAGCGCATTGTTCCACAAAGGAACTCCTGCCAAAAGACAAGGCATCGCTGTGCATGCGTCCGGCTACACTCGGCGATGCCGCGCAAGCGACGGCAGCAGTGCGACCGGGTTTCGGTACACTGCGCGCGCCATCCGGTAACGCGTGGTAGCAGCGGAGCGGACTGTCCGGACCAACATGCGAATGCGCGCATCCACACTGCTGGCCGGTCTCGGAATCCTCGCGTTGCTGTGCGTCACCGTCGCAATCAGCTTCGGCAGTGGCCCTGTCGGACCACGCGCGATACTGTCGCTGGCAGCCGGCGGCGGTGACGAGCTGTCACGCCAGGTTCTGCTCACGTTGCGCATGCCGCGGGCTCTGGCTGCCTTCGGTACCGGCGCGGCGCTGGCGCTCGCCGGCGCGCTGATGCAGGTGCTGCTGCGCAATCCGCTCGCCGATCCCTACATCCTCGGCACGTCCGGAGGCGCTGCGGCATTCGCGCTGGCTGCCATGCTGGGCGGATTCGGCGGCGCGGTCGTGGACGTGAGTGCCTTCACGGGCGCCCTGGCAAGCACCTTGCTGGTTTTCATGCTGGCACGCGGTGGCCAGTGGGCTGCGGGGCGCTTGCTGCTCACCGGGGTCGTGGTAGCTGCCGGCTGGAGCGCGCTGGTCAGCCTGATGCTCGCGCTGAGCCCGGAGCGCAACCTGCGCGGTGCCTTGTTTTGGCTGATGGGCGATTTCGCTTTTGCGGGTAACCCGGCGGGCTGCCTGCTCATCGCACTGCTCGCGACCGGCTGCTGTCTGGTCCTCGGCAGGGCGCTGAATGTGCTCGCGACGGGCGACCAGCAGGCCGCGCTCCTCGGCCTGCCCGTGCGGGGCATGCGTATCGCGATCTACCTGCTGAGCGCATTGCTGACTTCCACGGCCGTCGTCACGGCGGGAACCGTCGGGTTCGTCGGTCTGGTCGTGCCGCACCTGGTGCGTCTGGCTGCCGGTGCGGACCATCGCGTCGTGGTGCCAGGCGCGGCCCTGGCCGGCGGTGCGCTGCTCGTCACAGCCGACCTGGTCGCGCGTACCGTGCTCGCCCCACGTCAGTTGCCGGTCGGGGCAATCACCGCACTGGTCGGGGTGCCCTTGTTTTTGTTGCTGCTCATCCGTGGCCGGCCGACCGTCGAATGACCCCCGGCGATCAGGCGCGTTGCGCCAGGTAACGGCGGCCCTGCTCCATCAGGGCGACGAACGCCTCCGCATCACCGCCGCCCACGATCTCGGTCAGTCGTCGCACGGTGCGCAGCAGGTCGCCGAGGGCGTCGAGGCCGTCGGGGTTGAGGCTCTGGATCTCGAAATAAAGATGCGGATTCTCGCGCGCGACCCGCGAGGCGACCTCGAGTTGCGCGTCGAAGGTCGTGCTCGACAGGTTCGCAAGCCGCGGCGCACTCTCGCCGCTTTCGGCGAGCACGGTGAAAAATGCAATGTTGACTGCATGGGAGAGGCCAAGCACGAATGCAATCAGCCGGTCGTGGTCCGCCAGCGGCATTTCCATCTGCTGCACCATGGTGGAGGCAAACAGCTGTCGCGCCTCACGCACCGCTTCCGGCACCCCGACGTCCATGAACAGCACATGGCGGCCAGACAACAGCTGGGTGTCGGGCCCGAACATCGGGTGCAGCGAAACGACCCGCGCACCGCGTGCCGCCAGGGCTTGCAGGCCAGCCACCAGCGGTGCCTTCACGGATCCGATGTCGAAGATCAGGCCGCGATGTCCCCGCTCGGCCATCTCCTGCAGGACATCGGCGGTCAGCCGCAGCGGCGTCGCCACGACCGTCATGGCGAAATCCTCGGTCAATACCCGCCAGTCCGCGACAGACCTGAACCCCGGTACCGGTCCGGCCGGATCGGCGACGCTGACGTCAAAGCCCTGCGAATCGAGAAACTCTACGAACCACCGACCCATCTTGCCGCTGCCACCGATGACCAGCGCCGGTTGTCCCCGCCCCGCCCCCTCGGCCCGTACCCGTGCCCGCTCCTGGGTCGTCAGTGAGGAGCGAATGAGCAACTCCATGAGCGACTCAGCGACGGCCGGCGACACGCCGCGTTCAACGGCGCGCCCGCGGGCTGCCTCGATCACCTGCTTTTCGCGACTAAAATCGCGGGTGGCGCGGCCCTCGCTGCGCTTGACGACCCCAATCTGGTCACTGAGCGCCTGTCGTTCCGCGATCAGGTCGATAATCTGGCGGTCGATGGCCTCAATGCGATTTCGCAGCTGATCGAGTCTCACGGCATGATCTTCAAGGACAGGTGGCGACTTTTTACCGGCTGTAGTTCACCGCCGCAAGGCCGCCGCGGCGCGCCGAAATGCCGGCCCGCCGGCGGCTGGCGCTTGCCGCGAATGGCCTGCCTCACTGCTCTGGTGCTGTGCGTCGCGTCTCTGGCCAGCGCCGACACCATGCCGCTGGTCGTCAGCGAGGGCACTGATCTCAACGTTGCTGTGGTCCCCGGCGGACCACTGATCGTGCACATTGCCGGCCGGCTGTGGCGCCTGCCGCCGGAAGGCGGCGATGCGGTAGCCATCACGGGCCCGGACGAACTGGTCCGCCGTCCAGCCATCTCCCCGGACGGCCAGACCCTCGCCTTCGAAGCCGAGCACAACGGCAAGGTGCAGGTGTTCCTCGCCGCTATCGATGGACAGGGACGGCGCCAGGTGACCAGCGGACCTGCAAATTACCTGACGCCCGCATGGTCGCCCGACGGCAAGCGGCTCGCGCTCGCTTCGGACAGAGGCGGTGATTTCAGCATCTGGGAGCTGGACACCGACTCGCTGGCGCTGCGCCAACTGACTTTCGAGCCCGACACTGAACTGGATCCGGCTTGGGCGCCGGCAGGTGACTCGATGGTCTACGTGAGGGAACAGCGAACCGGCAGTTCGCTCGTGCTCCAGCAGCCGGCCGGCTCGTCGCAGGTACTCGCCGCAAACCCGGGCCGCCTGCGCGCACCAGCGTGGCGACCGGACGGCAGCGTGATTACCTACGTCGCGGACCTGCCCGAGGGTCCACGGCTGAACATGGTGATCCTCTCCCAGCCGCCCGTGATCAAGCCGGTTGCGCCCGGGGAGGCCGCGTCCGCTGCGCCACTGAGCTGGGTCGGCCGGAACGAGGTCGTCTATGCGGCCGACGGACGCATCCGGCGGCGTGCATTCGGCGCAGCACGGGCCGTAGACGTGCCATTCCTGGCCGAGATCCAGATCAGGATGCCCGCGGCACCACTGACACGGCGCCTGCCGGAACGCGCTGTCACCGGACCGGTGCGCTCGCTCGGCGGCATCGCGCCCTTGCCGGGCGCAACCGTCATTGCATCCGCTCTCGGCGACCTGTGGGAAATCGACGCAGCCGGGCAGCCCGTGCGTCCGGTGAGCGAAAGCTCCGAGGTGGAGCGGGATCCCGCGGCAAGCCGCGACGGGCGCCTGGTTGCATTCAGCTCGGATCGCGATGGCAGCACGCAGATCTGGGTCGTCGAGCTGCCTGCCGGCAATGCACGTCAGGTTTCCAGGGAGCCGGGAGAGGCACGGTTCCCGGCATGGAAGCCCGACAAGCCGGTGCTGGCGTATCTTGCCGGAGATGCCGCAGGCCCGCCGGGACAGACACTGCAGCTCGTGGACCTGGAGACTGGCGAAGTCATTTCCATTGCCACGGGGCTTGCGGCCACGGGCGCTCCACCCGCCTGGTCGCACGACGGCTCGTCGCTCGGGATTCTGCACAATGCACCCGGGAATCCGCAGCTGATCCAGTTTTCCGTCGACCCACCGCATGAGCGCCGTCGCATGACGCTACCCGCGGAGACCGTTGGCGCCGACGGCGCGCAACTGCAGTTTTCTCCCGACGGCAGGCGTTTGCTCGTCGCCTCCGCGCACGGCATCTTCCTGCTGCCGGTTGCAGAGGATGGCCTCGTCGGGGTCGACTGGCAGCAACTCACCGACCGTCCAGTCCACGCCGCCCGCTGGATGCCAGATGGGACTGGCATCTGGTTCGCGGACGATGGCGGGCTCGGCCGGGTTGGCCGCGACGAACCCTTGACCCGCGCAGCCCTGAACCTCAGGTGGCACGCGCCAGGCACGGCGGGGCGCAGCACGATTCACGCGAGCCGCGTGTTCGACGGGCTGACAGAGAGCTATCTGTTCAACCAGGACATCGTGGTCGAGGATGGACGCATCGTCGCAGTCGAACCGTGGGCAGCTGAACCGACCGGGTACGTCATCGACGCACGCGGCAAGACGGTGGTGCCCGGCCTCATCGACGCCGCCGTGGACCTGTCCGGCGCGGCTGGCACGCACGCCGGGCGTGCGCTGCTCGCCTACGGGGTGACCACGATCCAGCTCGTCAATGCTGCCGATCCGGGATTGCGGGACGACACCGAACGCTGGCTGGCGCAACGCTCCGGCCCACGGGTCTTGCAGCTGCTCGACGGGTGTGGACCGCAACCAGAAACGCAAACCGTGGACCCGGTCATTGCCAGCGGCGCGGCCCAGATATGTGGCCGCGACGCCGATGCCGCCTCAGCGGCGGAGACGATGCGCGAACGCGGCCTGGCCGCGTGGTCCGCCGACTGGCGTTCGGTCCTGGCCGGCCCGATCCATGGCGTCGATCCGCCCCACCCGTGGGAAAACGATGGCCGGCGCGGGCTGCCGGGCTCCGACGGCTTTTACTACCAGGATGCCATCGACGCGATCATTCATTCCGGCGCGGCGTTTCTGCCGCGGGTCGGCGGTGCGATGCTGCCCCTGTTGACGGAAAATTTTCCGGACCTGCTGGACGGGGACCAGACCCGCCTGTTGCAAGGGAGCGTGCAACGCCGGATGCAGTTGCAGGGGGCCTCTCATCTCCCGAGCGGACAGCTGCTGCGCCGGCGCAGCGCGCTGCAGGCACGGCTGAGACTCGCGAGCCGGGTTCATGCCGGAGGAGGCAGGGTCGCCGCCGCATCGGGCGCAGCAGCAGGGGCATTCGGCCTGGCGCTGCATGCGGATATGCAGGCCCTGTCGGCCGCGGGGATGAGTTCTGCCGCCTCGATCCGGGCGGCCACAGCCGATGCGGCCCAGGCGCTTGGGCTGCAGGAGGAAATCGGCACGATCGCGGCTGGCAGGCTGGCTGACCTGCTGATCATCGACGGCGATCCTCTCGCCGATCTCCGGGCGTTGCGGCGCATCGAAGCGGTCATGCTCGAAGGTCATTGGCAGCCGCTCGCAACGATCCTCGCAGCCCCCGCCCCGGCGTTGGAAAAATTTACACCGACAAAGTCGGAGCCCTAGCCGAATTGGCCCGAAAGGGCTCGATATGCCGGCGGACTGTCGATGCCACGGCGCCGGTTACAGGCGGCTGGTTTCCAACAGGAATCGCATCCTGGCCGGCGGTGATGCGGCAGCCGGGCAGCCGATGCGCACGGACGCGAAATGTGTCCGTACCCGGAATCGGCCTGTCGGCCAAGTTTACAGATCAGGCCTGGCATGGCCGCCATATCCCGCCAGACGCTCGGCAATATTATGTTTTATCTGGATTTAGTGATTTATGGCACGACTCTTGCTGCAAGACAGGAGCGCACAAGAAAGGTTTCCACCAGCGGTAGCAGTGTTCGACATCTGTAAACAGACATCGAAGCCAGAAGACGCAAAATAAGAAGAAGAACGAGAACCAGAAGTAGAAGCAGCGCAAACAAGAACAAGAAGAACCATCACCGCGCCGCTGAGCCAGAAACCGAATTCGCGACAACAACAATAACCCGTGTAAACCCCGCCTCCGAGCGGGGTTTTTTTTGGTTCTTCGCCGATCTGCGGGAATGCAGCGGCTCGCTGGTGGGCGATGCGGTGGTCGTGCCCCCGGCGCGTGCCGCTCCTCGCACGTCCCTGTGCTCGTCGCTATGGGTTGCGCCGGCTGCGGCCCTCCTGGCAGCCGGCTCCACACATGCCCGCGCCGGGGCCGTGACC
>WYBE01000012.1 GCA_011526045.1 Nevskiales bacterium
CGGCGCGGGCATGTGTGGAGCCGGCTGCCAGGACGGCCGCAGCCGGCGCAACCCATAGCGACGAGCACATGGACGTGCGAGGAGCGGCACGCGCCGGGGCCACGACCACCGCCACAACACCGTCCACCGATGATCCGCTGCATTCCGCCAGATTGGTGCAGAGTCCGGCACCCACCGGTGGGCGAAGAACCAAAAAAAAGGCCCACTCTCGTGGGCCTTTTCGCTGGTGTTGGCTGGGGGACTAGGATTCGAACCTAGGTTAACGGAGTCAGAGTCCGCTGTCCTACCACTAGACGATCCCCCAATACAGGCGGACCGGGCCGTCGCAGGTATCCGCCGACCCGGCTCAGCGCTTGGAGTACTGGGTCGCGCGGCGGGCCTTGCGCACACCGACCTTTTTGCGCTCGACTTCGCGAGCATCGCGCGTGACAAAACCGGCGCGACGCAGCGCGCTGCGCAGGCTGTCGTCGTACGCCATCAGTGCGCGGGTAAGTCCGTGACGGATCGCGCCCGCCTGCCCCGTGGTGCCGCCGCCGTTGACGGCGACGTCGATGTCGAATCGTGTGGCCAACTGCGTCAGTTCCAGCGGCTGACGCACGATCATCCGCGCCGTCTTGCGCCCGAAGAACTCGTCGAGCGGTCGGTCATTGACCGTGATCGTGCCCTTGCCCGGGCGCAGATAAACGCGGGCCGTAGAACTCTTGCGCCGGCCGGTGCCGTAGAAAGCCTGGGTCGCCATCCTGCTCTGTCCTGGGTGCTTCAGATCTTTAGAGGTTGCGGTTGCTGGGCTGCGTGGTCGTGTTGCGCGCCGGGGAAAACCTTGAGTTTGCGCAGCATCGCGCTGCCGAGCCGGTTCTTCGGCAGCATTCCCTTGACCGCCAGGCGCAGCGCCTGCTCGGGGGAACGCGCCATCAGGGACTCCAGGCTTTCGGACTTCAGGTTACCGACGTAGCCTGTATAGCGATAATAAGTCTTGTCTTTCAGCTTGTTGCCCGTGACGCGGATCTTGGCCGCATTGACCACCACCAGGTAGTCCCCGGTATCCACGTGGGGGGTGTAAACGGGCTTGTGCTTGCCACGCAGCCGATGAGCCAGCTCCGTTGCGAGGCGGCCGAGCGTACGACCATCTGCATCGACGAGATACCAGCCGCGCTGAACGTCTTGTGCTTTTGCGGAAATCGTTTTCATGGGGCTTTTCGGATCGGGCCCGCAGGCCCGCCGCAGGCGGAAAGGCCGCGATTCTAATGGCCCACCCGGGTCTTTTCAATCGAAAACCGTGCGGGCACGGCGGCCGGCGGGTCTGCCGCGGGCCAGATCATCCGGGACCGGTGCCGGGAACCCTGGCGGCGGCACCAGGACGCGCACGGACCAGGGTCGAACCGCCCGGCCCGGGCGATCGCCGGGAAGGCCGATGGACCAGGGCGCGCGTGTCAGGGGTAACACGATCTCTGACCGGCCATCACAGCAGCCGAACAACCGCTACACGACGGTACTGAGTACCCGGTAACGAAACCCGTCAGATCCCCCTCGAGCCCGGATCTGTCGGCGAGTCCCAGTGCCGCGCCGCGCAGCCGTGTGAGGCAGCTCACAGTTCTGAAAACCGACTTGACATACTTCGCCGGGTTTGCCCTTACACTGCCTCGCAATTGAACATATCGCCACGCTGAAGTTCTCGCGAAGCGTGTAGTTTGCAGAGTTGTTGTTGTGTGGTTTTTTTTGGGGAGGGTGAGCCAATGGCTACGAACGGCAGAACGCTGAGTGACATCCCGGCAATCAACCGGTTCCTGACCTACTGCCGCGTGCGTACGGTCCCCGGCAAGACGGTGATGATCCACGCCGGCGACATGCCCGATACGCTCTACTACATCATGAGCGGCTCGGTCGAAGTGATGATCGAGGACGAAGACGGCAACGAAATGGTGCTCGCCTACCTGAACAAGGGTCAGTTCTTCGGTGAGATGGGGCTGTTCAACGAGCAGCCGAGCCGCAGCGCGTGGGTGAGGACCCGCGTGTCATCGGAAATCGCCGAGATGACATACCCGCGCTTCCGCCAGATCGCGAGCGAGAGCCCCGGGCTCGTCTTCGAACTGGCCACCCAGATGGCAACCCGCCTGACGCGCACCAATCGCAAGTTGAGCGACCTGGCGTTCGTCGATGTCACTGGCCGGGTGGCGCACGCGATTCGGGACCTGTGCAACGAGCCGGACGCAATGACGCACCCGCAGGGCATGCAGATCAAGGTCAGCCGGCAGGAACTGTCGCGTCTGGTCGGCTGCTCGCGTGAAATGGCCGGCCGGGTGCTCAAGGTCCTCGAGGACGAGGGTCTCGTTTCGGCCAGCGGCAAGACGATCGTGGTATTCAACGCGCGGCCGCAGCCCAAGATCCGCGCGGTGCCCGCGCCGGCTGCAGCAGCCAACGGCCAGTAAGCGCCGACCGAATCAGGCGGCGGCTGTCGGCCTCAGCCGGACGCCGCCGCCAGTTCTTTCCGCATCGCGCGGATGGTTTCGGCGTAGTTGCCGCCGCCGAATATCGCAGAACCAGCCACGAACGTGTCCGCGCCCGCCTCCGCCACTGCGCGAATGTTGTCCGTCTTGATGCCGCCGTCGACCTCGATCCGCAGCGGCTTGCCCAGTTCGTCGATACGCCGGCGCACCTGGCGAATTTTCGGCAGGACGCCGGGAATGAACGACTGGCCGCCAAAGCCGGGATTCACGGACATCAGCAGTACGAAATCGAGCTTTTCGAGCGTGTAGTCCAGGTAATCGATCGGTGTGGCCGGGTTGATCGCCAGGCCCGGGCTGCAACCGAGACGGCGAATCAGTTCGATGGTGCGATCGACGTGATCGCTCGCCTCCGGATGGAAGCTGATCCAGCTGGCGCCGGCCGCCGCGAAATCCTCCACCAGGCGATCCACGGGACGGGTCATGAGATGCGCGTCGATGGGCGCCCTGATCCCGTGCCGGCGCAGGGCCTTGCAGACGAGCGGCCCGATGGTGAGGTTCGGGACGTAATGGTTGTCCATCACGTCGAAGTGGATCACGTCGGCACCGGCGGCCAGCACCGCATCCACTTCATCACCGAGCCTGGCGAAATCGGCCGAAAGGATGGACGGCGCAATGAGCGCGGGGTTTTTCCGTGCCACGTCCGGCCTCCTTCCCGGTACCGGGCCGCATGGTAGCACGGCCTAACGGAAGCCCCGGCGCTCCCTGATCTTCTCGTAGGCCGCGCGAATCTCGCGCGTACGCTCCTCGGCAAGCTCCAGCATCGAATCCGGCAGCCCCCGCGCCATCTGCTTGTCCGGGTGATGCTCGTTCATGAGCCGACGATAAGCGGTCTTGACCTCGCGGTCGCTCGCCGTGGATGGCACGCCGAGGACGTGATAGGCATTGTCGAGCGTATCCTCCGGAGCCTGTGTCGCCGCGTCAGCGCCAAAGCCGCGCCGCGTCCGAAGCAGCGCCTCGATGTGTGCAAGCCCGATCCGGCTGACGCCCAGAGCGGTGGCAATCCGCCCGAGCAGCACCCGTTCCGCCGGCGTGATCGCCCCCTTCTCCAGGGCAAGATCGACCTGTATTTCCAGGAACAGCCGCAGCAACTCCGGGTGATTGCCGCAACGCTGCTGCAGCCGGTGCACCTGCTCGTCCACCGGGAAATCCGGCTTCTTGCCAGTATTGAACAGGTCGATGGCCAGACGCATTTCGTGCTCGCCAAGCCGCATGCGCCGCATCACGCCGCGGGCGGCGCCGATCTCGGCCTCCGACACACGGCCGTCCACCTTGGCCAGGTGCCCCATCACCAGAAAGGTCGTCTCGAAGAACAGCCGCTGGCGGTCGACCGAAGGCGCCTGCCGGGCGCGTCGTCGCGAACCGTTGCGCCCCGCCGAGAGGCCGCGGTCGAACTGATGCCCGAGGATGACGCCGACGACCACCCCGACGATGTTGCGGGTTACCGCGTAGCCGAGCAGCCCGCCGGCGATTTTTCCGATCCAAGCCATGCCGTGTCGCCGCGCCTTTGCGCCCGTTTTTCCGCCGGCTGCCAGCCGTTACGGACATGGCGGCGCCGGCTTACAATGACCGCCCTGCCTGACCACCGGAGTGGAACAGCGAGAATGAGCAGCACAGACGCGGATACCGTCCTGTATGAATCCAGATTGGCAGGGCTGCGACGGATCAGTCAAGGCAAGGTTCGCGACATCTACGAAGTCGATCGCGAACACCTGCTGATCGTAACGTCGGACCGCCTGTCCGCATTCGACGTCGTGCTCCCGGACCCGATCCCCGGCAAGGGCGCGGTACTGACCCAGCTGTCGAACTTCTGGTTCGCCCGCATGCAGGAGATCGTGCCGAATCACCTCACCGGCCGCCGCCCACAGGACGTGGTCAGCGACCCGGCCGAGCGCGCCATCGTCGCCGGGCGCGCCGTGGTCGTGCGCCGCCTGGCGCCGTTGCCGGTAGAGGCCGTCGTGCGCGGCTACCTGATCGGCTCGGGCTGGAAAGACTACAAGGACACGGGCACGGTGTGCGGCATCGCGCTGCCGGCGGGGCTACCGCTCGCCGCACAGCTGCCGGAGCCGATCTTTACGCCGGCCACCAAGGCGCAGATCGGGGAGCATGACCAGAACATCAGCTTTGCGGAGATGGAGGCTCTGGTCGGAGCGCAGCGTGCACGCCAGGTGCGGTCGCTGGCGCTCGAGATCTACCGCCGCGGCGCCCAGTACGCGCGCACACGGGGCATCATCATCGCGGACACGAAATTCGAGTTCGGCCTCGACCAGGCTGGCAAGCTCTACCTCATCGACGAGGTGTTGACACCGGACTCCTCGCGCTTCTGGCCGGCCGTCGATTACCGGACCGGCATCAGCCCACCGAGCTTCGACAAGCAATACGTGCGCGACTACCTGGAGACCCTGGACTGGGACAAGAAGGCTCCGGGGCCACGGTTGCCGCCCGAAGTCATTCGCCGCACCGCCGAGAAATACCGCCAGGCCTTCGAACTGCTGGCCGCCTCGGGCTGAGCCCAACGGAGATGCCCGCCAGCCCGACGCGCCGCATCGAATCGCTGCTGTGGCACCCGCGTCTGGCGCAGTTGCCTGCGGTGATGCGGGCCGGGGCCAGTGTCGCTCGCCTGATCTATGCGGTCCTGCGGGATGTCGCCTCGGGGCCGCTGACGCTCCGGGCGATGGGCCTGGTCTACGTGACCATCCTGTCACTGGTGCCGCTGCTCGCGGTGAGCTTCTCGGTGCTGAGAGCGTTCGGGTTTCATCGCCAGCTGCAGCCGCTGCTCTACCAGTTCCTCGAGCCTCTCGGCCAGCGCGGAGTGGAACTCGCCGACCGGGTCGTCGGATTCGTGGACAACGCGCAGGGAGACGTGCTCGCAGGTGTCGGCCTGCTGTTTCTGCTGCTCACGGCCGTCTCGATGGCCGACCAGGTCGAGGGCAGCCTGAATCAGATCTGGCGGGTTGACCGGCCACGAAGCATCGGCCGGCGGATGAGCGAGTACCTCTCGCTGATACTCATCGGACCCGTGGTCATGGTGACGGCGATGACGCTGATTGCGAGCCTGCGCAGCGCAGCGCTCGCGCGCGGACTGCCGGGACTGAGCGACAGCGGCACCGCAACCGCGGAACTCCTCCCCTATCTGCTGGTTTGCGCGGGGTTTTCGTTCATCTACTGGTTCGTACCGAACACCCGGGTGTGGCCGCTGGCGGCTCTCTCCGGCGGGCTGATCGGCGGCGTGCTGTGGGCGGGCACCGGCGCGCTGTTTGCGGCCTTTGTCGTGAACGCCACCACGACGATCAGTATTTATGCGACCTTCGCCATCGTCATCAGCGCACTGTTCTGGCTCTACCTGTGCTGGCTCATTGTCATGGTCGGCGGCCAGGTGGCGTTCTACACGCAGCACCCGGAATACCTGCGCACGGGTTATCGCACGCCGGTCATCGGCACGGCCGAGCAGGAACAATCCGCGCTGGCGGTCATGGTCCTCGCGGGCGACGCATTCCGGCGTGGCAGCGGCACGACGCCCGACGACATCGCCCGCGCCACCGGATTGCCGGGGCTGTCACTGGCGCCCGTGATCGCGCGCCTCATCGATGCCGGGCTCCTGACGCGCACCGCCGACGACCGGCTCCTGCCGCAGCGCGAGCCGGTTCGCATCAGCCTCAGCGAGATCCTGCAAGCCGTGCGCCATCCGGCGAACGCCGATTCGCGCCCGCCAGTCCGCTGGCCTGCGCAGCTGGCGACGGTGAACCACCAACTGGAGTCGGGCATCACGGCCTCCCTCGGGGGTGGCACGCTGGCCGATCTGCTCGATCATCCCGCGGGCAGCGCAGCCGACACTCGCGGCATCGGATCGTGACGCAATCCGGAGCGGCTCAGTTGCCGGCGATCGTCATCTCGCGCACCAGGATGGAACCGCTGCGGATTCCGCCGCGAACATCGACATCCGTGCCTACCGCCTGGATGCCCTGGTACATCTCGCGCAGATTGCCGGCAATCGTGATTTCACTGACGGGGTAACTGATCGCGCCGTTTTCGACCCAGAAGCCGGTCGCCCCGCGCGAATAGTCACCGGTCACCGGGTTCACCCCGCTGCCCATCAGTTCGGTGACGAGCAACCCCGTGCCCATCGCGGCCAGCAGCCCTTCAAAGTCGATGCCGGTGTCGGCGACCACCAGGTTGTGCACGCCACCGGCGTTGCCGGTGCTGCTCAGCCCAAGTTTGCGCGCCGAATAACTGCCGAGCACGTAGCCTTGCAGGACTCCCTGATCGACCAGGCGGCGATCGGTCGTGGCCACGCCTTCGTCGTCATAAGGCGCGCTGGCAAGGCCCTTGGCGAGATGCGGTCGCTCGTCGATGCTGACACACCGGGCCAGCACCGGTGTGCCGATGCTGTCCAGCAGGAATGACGCGCGGCGATACTGCGCACCCCCGCTGATTGCGCCGATCAGGTGGCCCAGCAGGCCGCGGGCGAGGCGCGCCGGATACAGCACCGATGCGCTCCGGGTGTCGAGCTTGACGGCGTCGAGCCGCGCTACCGCGCGACGGGCTGCCTCCCGCCCGACGCGTATTGCCGACTCCAGGTCGGCCGGATCCCGTGCCGTGGTGAACTCGAAATCGCGCTCCATCTGCCCGGCTCTGCCGGCGAGCACGGCGCAGGAGAGGCTGTAATGCGTGTCGCGATAGCCATGGAGGAAGCCGTGACTATTGCCGTAGGCCCGACCGCCATCATGGCTGCTCACCGCCGCGCCCTCGGAGTTCGTCACCCGCGAATCCGCCGCCAGCGCCTCGGCTTCGCAGGTGGTCGCCAGCTCGATCGCAGCAGGCGCATCCAGCGACCAAGGGTGCCAGAGATCGAGATCCGGAATGTCCTGCGCCAGTCGCGCGGCGTCCGCCAGGCCCGCGCAGGGATCTTCGGCCGTGTAACGCGCAAGCGAGCAGGCTTTGCGCACGCTCTCCTCGATCGCCTGCGCACCGAGGTCGGACGTGCTCGCTGCGCCTTTTCGCTGGCCGAAATATACGGTTATCCCAAGACCCTGGTCGCGCTGGTACTCGAGTGTTTCGACCGACCGCATGCGCACGCTGACCGAAAGCCCGGAACCGAAACTCGCGCTGGCCTCCGCCTGCGAAGCACCGAGGCGTCGCGCCAGCGAGAGCGCATCGGCCACGCGGCCTTTCAGTTCCTCGAGACCGGGTTCGCTGTTTCCCTGTGCCATGCCCGGAGACGCTCCTGCAGAAATCGCGCGGCATTCTAACAGGGGCGCAGCGCGGTTCCGGCGCGCCGACGGATGGTATGATCCGGGCACCTTTTCTGCATCGGAGCCGTGCGGCCGATGAGCAAACCTCTGGTTGGCATTCTGATGGGCTCCCGATCCGACTGGGAACTGATGTCACATGCCTCGGCGACGCTCGACGCGCTCGGCATCCCCCATGAAGTCAATGCCATTTCCGCCCACCGGGCCCCGGATCGCGTATCGGACTATTGCGAGACTGCCCGTGAGCGCGGCCTCAAGGTGCTGATCGCAGGCGCCGGCCTGGCAGCGGCGCTGCCGGGAGTGGCAGCCGCAAAAACCCCGCTACCCGTGCTCGGCGTGCCGCTGCCATCGCCGGCCCTCGGTGGCATGGACGCGCTGCTCTCGATCGTGCAGATGCCGCCAGGCGTTCCGGTCGGCACGCTCGCGATCGGCAAGGCGGGTGCGATCAACGCCGCGTTGCTCGCAGCAGCCATTCTTGCGCTCGGCGACGAACGCATCCGCGACGCGCTGGATGCGTATCGGGCAAAGCAAACCGCCACCGTGCTCGCCAATACCGATCCGCGCGCGATTTGACGACTGGCCCCCGCGGGCCTGGCGCCTCAGCGGGTTCGTCGATAGACGCGCCGGCGCCACCACAGGAGCCCTCCGCCGACCACGAAGGCGAGCCCCAGGAACGCGCACGACGCGCGCCAGAGGCCGGCATCGAGCGAGCGCGAGCCGCCCACGAGCAGCAGGCCCACCAACACGTAGAAATACGGCAGGAACTCGTACAGCGGTTTCGACAGCCACAGGGCCACGATGCGCCTGCCTGCGGGCGGGTCAGGATGCCCCGGCGGTACCACCGACGGTGAGCCGGTCCACGCGCAGCGTGGGTTGGCCCACCCCGACCGGCACCGACTGCCCGTCCTTGCCGCAGGTACCGACGCCGTCGTCGAGCCGAAGATCGTTGCCGACCATCGATACGCGCTGCAGCACCGATGGCCCGTCGCCGATCAGGGTGGCGTCGCGTATCGGCGCGCCGAGGCGCCCCTTGTCGATGAGATAAGCCTCGCTCGCGGAAAAGACGAACTTGCCCGAGGTGATGTCGACCTGGCCGCCACCGAAATTGCGGGCATACACGCCCTTTTCCACGGAAGCGATGATTTCCTCGGGCGCATGCGGCCCAGGCAGCATGTAGGTGTTGGTCATGCGCGGCAGCGGCAGGTGCGCGAAGGACTGACGCCGGCCATTGCCCGTCGGCGGAGACCCGGTGAGCCGGGCATTGAGCTTGTCCTGCATGTAACCGGCCAGTCGGCCGTTCTCAATCAAGACGGTGCGTCGCGTTGGCGTCCCCTCGTCATCGATGTTCAGCGAACCGCGCCGCAGCGCCAGGGTGCCGTCATCGACGATGGTGCACAGGTCAGAGGCCACCTTCTCGCCGATGCGGTTGCTGAAGGCCGAGGTGCCCTTGCGATTGAAATCACCCTCGAGCCCGTGGCCGATCGCTTCGTGCAGCAACACGCCCGGCCAGCCGGGACCGAGCACCACCACCATTTCGCCGGCCGGTGCCGGCACCGCCTCCAGTGCCACGAGCGCCTGGCGTACCGCTTCGCGCCCGAACTCGAATGCCCGGTCGCTCTCCAGGAAATACTGCAGGTCGACGCGCCCGCCGCCGCCGGCGTACCCCTGCTCCCGGCGCCCGCCCTGCTCCACGATCACCGAGACATTCATCCGCACCAGCGGGCGGACATCCGCGGCCAGCACGCCGTCGCTCGAGCAGACCAGCATGACCTCGTGCACGGCGGCCAGGCTCGC
This sequence comes from Nevskiales bacterium, assembly GCA_011526045.1. Lineage (GTDB taxonomy): Bacteria > Pseudomonadota > Gammaproteobacteria > Steroidobacterales > QUBU01. The sequence goes on from WYBE01000012.1 coordinate 9,545, forward strand.
CATGACCTGGCGGACACGCGGATCGATGGCACGGGTCGCCTGGTCCACGCGTTGCAGGAGCGCAACCTTGTCGTCATCGCTGAGCGAAGCGATCGGATCGGCCATGCCATACAGCTCGTGGCCCGCCCGGGACACCCAGGCCTGCAGCGCACCGCGCTCGCCGGCGCGTGCAATGGCGCCGGCGGAACGCGCCGCCTGCATCAGCGCCGGCACGACGATCTCATCCGAGTACGCGAAGCCGGTTTTCTCGCCGCTCACCGCGCGCACACCGACCCCCTGCTCGATGCTGTGGCTGCCGTCCTTGACGATGCCGTCCTCGAGCGACCAGCCTTCGTGGCGCGAAACCTGGAAATACAGGTCAGCGGCATCCACCCCGCCGTGCAGCAGTTCGCCAAGGGCGCGATCGAGATCGCGGTTCTCGATCCCGCCAGGCGCAAACAGGGACCGTCGGGCGATTTCTATGGCTGTACCGGAACTCATGCGACTGTCATCCCGTTCGAAACCGGCAGCCCCGGACCCGGCAATCGCCGGTGATTGAGCGCCGGGAACTGCACGCGTAACCGCTGCAGGTAGTCTTCGTCCATCGTCGCGCTGACCACGCCCGGGCCCTCGGCTGCTTCGGCCAGCACCTCACCCCAGGGCCCGATGATCATCGAGTGTCCGTAAGTCAGCCGCCCGCCGGGGTGCTCGCCGGTCTGGGCGGCCGCCACGACGTAGCAGAGATTCTCGATGGCACGCGCCTTCAGCAAGGTGTGCCAGTGCGCCTGCCCGGTGCGCTGCGTGAACGCCGCGGGTACGGCGATGATGTTGACCGACCGGTCGAGCATCGCGCGAAACAGCTCCGGGAAGCGCAGGTCGTAACAGACGGCAATCCCGAGATTGCCGAATGGCGTCGCAATGACCAGCGGCGTCGAGCCGGCCATGGTTCGCCGCGACTCGCGATACGCCTCGGAGCTGCCCGGCACCCGCACATCGAACAGGTGGATCTTGTCGTAACGGCCGACGCGCCGGCCCTGGTCGTCCCAGACGCAGCAGGCCGCGAACGGGCGCTCACGTTCGGCGCTCGCCAGCGGTATCGTTCCGCCGACGATCCACACTCCGCACTCGCGTGCCGCCGCAGCCAGGCTGTCCTGTATCGGGCCGCTACCATCGACCTCGGCCATCGCGGAGCGCGCACCCTCGTCGGCCGCCATGAAGGCGAAATTCTCCGGCAGCACGGCGAGTTTCGCGCCCTGGCGCGCGGCCAGTTCGATGAAGCGGCGTGCCTCGTGCAGGTTGGCAGCCGTCTCCGCCACCGATGTCATCTGGATGGTGGCGAGTCCGATCTTGGTCGTGGTCATGGTCATTCAATGCGGGCCTGCGGGCGCCGCTTTTTCCGGTCCGGGTTCTGGCTCGGCCGTCGCAGCAGCGTCGAGAGCTTGCAGCGTCTCGGCCAATTCGCGTTCGCAGTCCTTGAATGCCGAGGCATCCACGTCGCCGCGCTGGATTCGCACCACCACCGGGTCGTCCCAGCCGCCTGATACGCGGTAATAGGACTCGCCCAGCGTGCTCAGGGGTTTGCGGAAGATCTGCGAAATCAATGCCATCGTAACACCACCCACCGGACCGCCCAACACTGCGCCCCCGACGGTGAGCATGCTCGACATCTGCGGCCGGACTACCGCCAGCTGATCGTAGGTCCGCTCGCCGAGTCCGGCGCTGCCGATGATGGCGATATCCGCGGCCGGCCCGGTCAACCCGAGATTGCAGGTATAGGCGACGCCGGTTTCGACGCGGAACGTGCCCTTGATCGAGTCGAACGCCAGGCCCTCGTCGAAGACGTCGCGGAAATCGAGGCTCAGGCGTCGCGGCAATGCGGTGACGCTCAGCAGGCCGAGCAATCGTCCGCCGCCCGGCTCCACGTCCGCGACCTGACCGTTCTTCAACTGAATCTCGATCTGGCCCGATGCGGCCGCCCTGAAGTCTGCCGCCGGGCTGCCGGGCCAGGTGAGGCCCGCTGCGACCCGCATATCCTCCCCGCTCACCACCGGCTCGAAGCCGAGATCCCGGAGCGTGTCGGCCACATCGTTGCTTTGCAGTGTCAGGCGCACCTGCGTGTACTGCCGGCCGGGACCGGCGCCGTCGACCCGCCACGCACCGTCACCCTCCAACTTGAAACTCGCGGCATGCGTGGCAATTCGCCGGGCGAGCAGCCCGTCGGGGGCCTTCGCCACGCTCATCTCGACCGTGCCCAGGCGCCAGTCGCCAAGCGTCACGTCCGCGCCCTTGAATTCGAATGCCGGCGCGTTACGCGGATCAGTGATCTCGTTGTCGTGGCCGGTTTCCGGCTCCAGCAGCCACAGCCGCTTCATGTCGGCACGAAGCGGCCGGTTCTGCAGATCGAACGGCACGCTCAGCGCGCCCTCGGCGCCCGGCCCGCGCGCGCTCACCAGCCAGTCCTCGGCCCCGCGACGCGCGCTGATCTCCATGTCACGGAACACCTGCCCGATCGCGGCGAACCGGTCGACCTGCAGATTCAGGTCCCGGTAGGTTTCCTGCAGCCCCGGCCCATCGCCCCCACCGACAACCAGCCAATCAGACAGCCGCAGGTCGCCGACGCGGCCGACCACTTCGACGCCGCCTTGCTGCGGCACATGCGCCTCACCCGGTCCCGCTCGCAGCATGCCGCGCTCGATTCGCCACGCATCCTGGTCAGGGACCAGTCGCAACGCCCACGAGAAGGGCGGTTGCAGGTGCCCGGACACGTCGATGCGGCCATCGTCCGGGAAGGCCAGGTTCAGCGTCGCAGGCCAGAGCGCCTCGGCGCTCTTGCGCAGTGGCGGCGGCAGGGCGCTGGTCACTCCGACCAGGTCGGAGGCCAGTTCCACCCGCAGCGCCCGACCTCCTTCCTGCCGTAGCGCCGGCACATGCACCCTGGCTTGCCAGGCGAGTTGACCCTCGAAGTACTCCCGCAGCGGCAGGCTGAAGGTCGACGTCACGCGCGCGATGGGCGTGGCGCCAGTCAGCTCCGCAACGTGGCTGACCCCCGGCTCGTTCAGTTCCGGTGCCAGGCGGATACCGACGCGCTCGCCCAGCATCACGGCTTCGAGGCCATCGCCCGACAGGTGGGTGTTCTGCAGGCGTACCCGACCGCGAAGCTCTCTCAGGTCGAGGGGCAGGCGTTGCAGCCCGAGGCGACATCCACGGGCATCGAACAGCATGTCGAGGCGGTAGTCTTCGATGCGTTTGATTGGCAATGCGAGGCGCAGCGAGGCATCCACCGGGCCTCCCGCGGTGACGCGCCCGAGTGTCGGCTCGAGTTTGCGGGCCAGGGGCGTGGCCCGCAGAAACCCGAATACCTGGTCGAGGCCGACCCGCTGGCTGCCGGACAACGCGAGGACGCCCTCCCGCAGGTCGCGGATGCGCACCGCGTAATCGCGCACCGAGAAGGCACCAATTCGTGCCTGGTTGCGGGTGGAGTACATGCTGACCCCGTCGAACACCACCTCGGCATCGAGGCCCTCGACACGTGGCCAGTCCTTGGCGTAATCGAGTGTTCCATCTTTCAGGTCGAGCGCAACGCGGAACACGCCCTCGCCGTGGTCGAAGGGAAATTCGCGCAGCGGGCCGCGCAACTCCGCGGTGGCGTGCGGCACCGTGCCGGCAACCACTGCGCGCTCCAGCCAACCCACCACCTCGGGCGGAAACCGGCGCAGTGGCAGATAACGCAGCACCTGGCGCGCCTCGCTGGCGCTGGCGGTCGCCTTGAGATCGATCAATGGCGAGGTCGCGTCGGCCGGGAAATGGAGTTCGAGCCGCGAGTTGATCTCGATGCCGGCCGCCTGGGCGACGATGTCGTCGCTCAACAGCCGCAAGCCGGCAGGCCCGGAGCGCCAGACCAGCAGTCCGCGCAACGCCTGCGCCTGCAGCGGCCCGTGGAACCATTGCTCGAGTTCCACGCTCGATTCGCCGGTGGCGAGTTCGAGCCGGCCCCCATCGCCATCCGCCGTTGCCGTGCCACTGAGGCCATCCACCGCGATGTCGCCGGCGGCAGAAATGACGCCCAGCCGTTCGAATGCGAGCTGCAGCCGGTACGCCGCGGGTTCTGTCGCGCTCGCCGAATACCAGGCATCCAGGTCCCGCACGTCGCCGCGCAGGACCTGCGGCAGCTTGGGTTCGAACTCGCTGCCGGCAAGAGCGACGCGAACCAGCGGGAACAGGTCCTCCAGCCGCAGGAATGCCGCGCGGCCGCTCCACTGTTCAGCGTTCGGCCCGGCGGCAGCGACGTGACGCAGCTCCGCGTTTGCTTCCGGGGAGTCGCGCCCTTCGCGGCGGATGCGCAGCCCGCTCAGGCCGGCCTGCCAGCCGCCCTCGGTGCGCGTCCAGCGGGCACGCCCGGCGAGCCGCTCATACATCGCCAGCACGCCGGGCGCATCGAGCGCCGTATTCTGCAGATCGACCTCTAAGCTGACATCGGCAGCACGCCCGTTTCTGAAACCGGCGCCCAGGACGAGGTCACCGCCAGCCGAGCGCAGGGGCCCGGCACTGCCGAAGCCGAAGACGGCTGCGTTGACCAGGTTGAGGCCGCTGCCAGCGACGCGGATATCCCAGTCCGGCGGCACGGCCAGCGGGGTGGGCAACGGCAGAGGCAAGGTCACGTCGATGGCCAGCTGCCGGCCGAACGCCGCGGGGAGCCCGATCCGGGCCTGGCCCTCGAGTTGCTCGGGTTCCAGCCGGGCGGTCAGGCGCTCCACCGTAGCTGAAACGCTCCCGGGCTCGCGCGCCGGATCGATGAAGGTAATCGCGATGTCGGCGAGGTCCAGCCGCAGGCGCGGCCCGCGCGCCCGGGTTGGCGCCGGTATCAGCTCCTCGAGCCGCCGGCCCTGTATCCGGATCTCGCCGCTCGCGAGGCGTTCGACCTCAAGTTGGGCGCCGCGCACTGCCAGGTGCGAGAGCGACAGGCGGCGGTCGGACAGCAGGTGCAGCAGGCTGACCCCGGCGGACACCTCCCGCGCGGAGAATATGGGCGCGCTTTCACCTGGACGGGTGAAGGTGACCGAGAAAAAGGACAGCTGCGGCCCGGCGAGCGGCCAGCCGGCGCTGATGCGCTCGAAGCGGATGTCGTAGCCGGTGGCCGTGCTGGCCCAGGCGCGGATGTCTTCCTGGTACTGCGTCGCCAGCGGCAACAGCAGCCGCAGGATGCCGACGAGCATCGCGAGCGCGATGACTCCGGCCGCCGCGAAATACAGCAGCCACCGCCAGGCAGGTCGTCCGGTAGTCATGCGGGCTCAGATCAGGACGACATCGAACTGGTCGGGTGTGTACTGCGCCTCCGCCTGCAGCCGGATCGGCTTGCCGGTCAGGTCGGAGAGCTCCGCAAGGCTGGCGGATTCCTCGTCGAGCAGCATCTCGATCACGTCCTGGTGTGCGAGGACCACCAGCTCACGCACGCTGAACTGGCGGTGCTGGCGCAGGATCTCCCGGAAGATCTCATAACAGACTGTCTCCGCGGTCTTCACGGAGCCGCGGCCCTGGCAGGTTGGACAGGGCCGGCACATGATGTGTTCCAGGCTCTCACGGGTGCGCTTGCGGGTCATCTCGACCAGCGCCAGCGGGGAGACCTGTGTGATCTGCGTGTGCGCGTGATCGGCCCGCAACGCATCCTGGAACGCCTGCAACACCTGCTGGCGGTGCGGCTCTTCCTGCATGTCGATGAAGTCGATGATGATGATCCCGCCGAGGTTTCGCAGGCGCAGCTGGCGGGCAATCGCCACCGCCGCCTCGAGATTGGTGCGGAATATGGTCTCCTCGAGATTGCGGTGGCCGACGTAGCCGCCGGTATTCACGTCCACCGTGATCATCGCCTCGGTTTGCTCGATCACGGCATAACCGCCGGACTTGAGCAGCACCCGACTGCCGAGCGCCTTCTGGATTTCGTCTTCGACGCCGTGCAGATCGAGGATGGGTCGCGCGTCCGTGTACAGCTCGATGACCGCAGCAAGTCCTGGCACGAAAGCCCCGGCAAATTCTCGCAGCTGCTGATAGGCTTCCTCGGAATCCACCCGGACCCGTTCGATGCCGGCATGCACGATGTCGCGCACGACGCGCACCGCCAGCGGCAGGTCCTCGTGAACCAGCTGGCCCGCAGCGGTCGTACGAGCGTTCGCGCCGATCAGGTTCCACAGCTTGAGCAGGAACATCATGTCGGCCCGCAGCGCCTCATCGCCTGCGCCCTCCGCTGCCGTGCGGACGATGAATCCGCACTCCGGGGCGGGATCGAGGAGCGCGGCGAGCACCGACTTCAGCCGCTCCCGCTCCCCTTCATCCTCGATACGGGAGGAGATGCCGATCCCGTGGCCCATCGGCAGCAGGACCAGGTAGCGTGACGGCACCGTGATGAAGGTCGTGAGGCGCGCTCCCTTGGTGCCGATCGGGTCCTTGAGAACCTGCACGAGAACTTCGTCGCCCTCGCGCAGCAGATCGCGAATGGCGGCAGCACGCCCCCGCATCTCGGCTGGCACTCCCGGGGGCAACGCGATGTCGGAGGTGTGCAGAAAGGCGGTACGCTCCAGGCCCACATCCACAAACGCCGCCTGCATGCCCGGCAGGACGCGAGAAACCCGGCCTTTGTAGATGTTGCCAAGCAGGCCGCGCCGGGAGCTTCGCTCGATGAAGACCTCCTGCAGCACGCCGTTTTCGACCACGGCCGCCCGCACTTCACGCGCGGTCACGTTGATGAGGATCTCCGCCTTCATGCCGAACTCCGCGGCGATGACCACAGGCGCAAGCCGTGGCGCACCAGCAGTTCAGCCGTCTCGAACAGGGGCAATCCCATCACGCCCGAATAGCTGCCGCGGATCCCGCGGACGAACATCGCGCCGAGGCCCTGGATCGCGTACCCGCCCGCCTTGTCGGCCGGTTCCCCGCTGCGCCAGTAGGCGGAGATCTCCTCGGCGGCGAGCTTGCGGAAGACGACTTCGGTGCGGCTGACCGCCTGTGTCTCGCTGTCGCCCGAGATGATGGCGACCGCGCTGAACACCTCGTGTGTTCGTCCGGACAACAGGCGCAGCATGCGCATGCCGTCCGCTTCGTCCGCCGGTTTGCCCAGCAGTTCGCCAGCGACGGTTACCACGGTATCGGCCGCCAGCACCGGCGCCGGCCGGTCGGCCGGCACGCGGCTGGCAGCCTCGCGCGCCTTGTCGAGCGCCAGCCGGCGCGCCACATCGGCGGCGGCTTCGCCGGCACGGCTCGACTCATCGATGCGGGCGGGGAGCAACTGCCATTGCACGCCGATCTGGCGCAGCAGTTCCCGGCGTCGCGGCGATGCGGACGCCAGGTACACAAACGAGGGCGGCGAAGGACTGCTCGTGGTCATGCGCGATGGTAGGGATGGCCGCGCAGTATGGTCCAGGCGCGGTAGATCTGCTCGGCCACGAGCACCCGCACCAGACCGTGCGGGAAAGTCAGTCGGGACAGCGACCACAGCCGGTCAGCCCTGGCGCGGCATGCCTCCGACAGACCGTCCGGGCCACCGATCAGTATCACGACCTCCCGATGGCGCCCGAGCCACGTGTCCAGTTCGCCAGCAAGCTCGACCGAACTCCACTGGCGGCCGCGTTCGTCGAGCGCCAGCGCCAGGCCATCCGGCCGGAGCTGGCGCAGCAGGCGCTCGCCCTCGGCCGTCACGGCTGCGCTGGTGTCGGCTGCGGCGGTCCGTCTGGCGGCGGGGATTTCCGTCAGCGCCAGCTTCAGGTGCCCGGGCAGCCGGCGCCGGTAAGCGTCGAATGCCTGGTAGACCCAGGGCTCCAGCCGCGTACCAATCGCGGCGACGTTGATCTGCATGGGAAAAGCCCGGGACAGCCGCTCAGGCTGCCAGCATACCGGGGCACACGCGTCGCGGCACCACCGGCCGACGGACCGCGGCGCGCGCCGACCCGCCCGGCCTCACGCGCCGGCGGATTCGACCGTCGGCGCCTGCATGTCCCAGAGGTTTTCCAGCTTGTAGAAATCGCGGACCCTGCCGAGCATGACGTGCACGATCACATCATCGAAGTCCACGAGCACCCACTCCCCGGAATCCTCGCCCTCGACGCCAAGGGGTTTGCGGCCCGCCTCGGTCAGGCGCTCGACGAGCCTGCCCGCGATCGAGCGCAGGTGCCGGTCCGAGGTGCCCGTCGCGACGATCATGTAGTCGGTGACGGTCGTGAGCTTGCGGACATCGATGACCCGTACGTCGCGGGCCTTCATATCCTCGAGCGCAGCTTCCGCCTGGGTCGCCAGTTTCTTGCTATGCACGCAGTCGGTTCTCCTTCGGTCCCGGGGGCTGGCGGTAACAGCCCGTAGCAAGGATGAGATCGCGCACCGGGTCCGGCACCAGGAAGCGGGGGTCGCCGCCCTGCACGACCAGCGCCCGGATCTGCGAGGATGCGATGTCCAGTGCAGTCACCGCCTGCACGCGAATCAGCCCGTCCGTCGCATGGTGCAACGCGGCCGGGTCGTCAGCCCGTCTTTCAGCCAGCAAATCGCCGAGCTCACCGGCGGCGCGAAGGTCCCATCCCGGGCGCTGCACCACGACGATGTGAGCGAGTCCGAGGATGTCGCGCCAGCGGTGCCACGATGGCAAGCCGAGAAAAGCGTCGGCGCCCAGCACCAGACAGAGGGGCCGCGCGCGATCCTCGTCGCGACACTGCGCGAGCGAATCCACCATGTAGGATGGCCCCGGCCGGCGCAGTTCGCGCTCGTCGATGATCAGGCGCGGCTCGGAGGCGACCGCGGCGCGCAGCATGCGCAAGCGCAACTCGGTCGAGGCAACCGGAGGGTCCCGGTGCGGCGGCAAACCGCAGGGCATCAGGTGCACAGCCGCGAGCCGGCACCCGGCCAGCACTTCCAGCGCGGTGCGCAGGTGCCCGAAGTGCACCGGATCGAACGTGCCACCAAGGATCCCGATCGCGCGCGTGCCGGACGAAACGGCGACGGTTGGGTTCATGCGGTCTCGGCAGCCATGACTTGAGCACTGCTCAGATCCAGGGCGACCTCGAACAACGCCCTCCAGGAATCACCCGGCCGCGCGCCCTTGACGATCCGGTCCGCGAGCGCCATGCGTTGCAGCAGACGCCGCCCGTCCGCTGCGCTGCGCCCGCGCGCAGCACGCCGGAAAAGCTCTGCCCGGCTGCTCCAGATCTCCGCATCGGCGAGCGCCGCATCCGCGCTGCGGCCCTGCTGCAATCCCGCTACAAGGGCAGCGAGGCTCGTAATGTCGCGGCCGAGGCTCCAGAGCACCAGCACCCCGGCTTCGCCCTCGCGCTGCAAGCCGTGCAGCACACGCACCGTGCGCGCCACATCGCGCGACAGGGCCGCGTCGGCGAGCTGGAACACGTCGAAACGCGCTCCGTCGGCAACGGCCTCACGAACTGCCTCGGCCGTGATCGTTCCGCCGCCGGCCAGCAGCGCCAGTTTGTCGATCTCCTGTTTTGCGGCGAGCAGGTTGCCTTCGACGCGGGCGGCGAGCAGGTCCAGCGCCTCATCCCCGGCATCGAGACCGAGTCTGGCCAGCCGCCCGCGCAACCATTGTGGCAACTGCCCGCGCGGCGGCGGTCTGAGCTCGACCCAGACGGCGGCTTTCGCCAGCGCTGTCGCCCACTTGCTGTGGCTGCTTTTCGAGTCGAGCGCCGGCAGCACCACGACCATGACCGTTTCTGCGGCGGGGCGTTCGGCCAGGGCCGTGAAGAATCGCCCGCCCGCCTCGCCCGGCTTGCCGCTCGGCAATCGCAGCTCGATCAGGCGGCGGCTGGCAAACAGCGACAGATTCTGCAGACCACCAGCGAACGCGTCCCAGTCGAAGCTGCGTTCCGCGACGTGAACTTCACGCTCGCCGCAACCATCCCGGCGCGCAGCCTCACGAATGAGTTCGAGCGCCTCGTCGGCGAGCAGGGGTTCATCTCCGCACAGCACGTAGAGCGGCTCGAGCCCTTTGCCGAGGCGCGCCGCAAGGCTGCCCGAGGCCAGCTTCATCCGCGTCGCCGCGTGTGCACGAACGTTGCGGCCAACCGGCATGGCCGGCAAGCGCTCAAGCGGGCAGCTTGTTCAGATCGATGCACTCGTCTTCCAGCAGGATTGGAATGCCGTCACGCACGGGATACGCGAGGCGGCCATCGCGCGTCACCAGCGCCTCGGACAGGATCGCCGGGATCTCATGGTCGGCCTGATTACGAAACCCGCCGGCGCTGATCGCAGCGTTCAGGCGACTCAGGCGCCCCGCATCCATGAGCTCGAGCGGCAGGCAGGTAATCGGACAACAGATTATGTCGAGCAGGCGCTTGTCCATCAGGTTCGGGGCCGTTCGCGGCGCGGCACGGTCCGCGCCGTAACCGCCTCTGGATTTTGACTATAGCACAGGGCGTTTCAGTGGCTGTGCGGCCCGGGCGGGCGCGCGGCGTCGCGTTCCGGCACGGGGTCGTAACCCCCGCTGCAAAACGGGTGACAGCGCATGATTCGCCGCAACCCGAGGCCGAGACCGCGCACGAACCCGAAACGGCGGATCGACTCGGCTGCGTACTCGGAGCAGGTGGGCAGAAAGCGGCAACGAGCACCCAGCCACGGCGACAAAAACAGTTGATAGCCACGAATGAGACACAAGGCGCAACGCGCCGCGGGCCCTGGCCGGCGCGCTTCGGCCCCCTGCGCCGTCGCGTTCACGTCGCACCGGCAATGGCAGCGGCGGCGTCGCGGATCGCTGCAATCATGGCCCGCAGGCCGTTGCTGCGGGTCGGCGACAGGTGCTCATCGAGCCCGATCGCCTGGACGAACGTGGGCGGAGACGCGAGGATCTCCCCGGCGCGCTTGCCGTTGTACACGCGCATCAGCAGAGCGATCAGACCCGAGACGATCGCCGAGTCGCTCACGGCCTGGAAGGCGAGCCGGTCGCCGTGCGGCTCGGTCTTCAGCCACACCTGCGACTGGCAGCCGTGCAGCCGGTAGTCCTCGGTGCGAAATTCCTGTGGAAACGGCGGCAACTTCCTGCCGAGATCGATCAGGTACTGGTAGCGATCCATCCAGTTGTCCAGAAACCGGAACTCCTCGACCAACTCCTCCCCGGCCTGTTCAACCTCGTTCATGAGCCCGCCCCGGTCAACCGACACGCCGCCAGCGCGTGCCCTCGGGTCCGTCCTCGATGGCAATACCCGCCTCCACGAGCTGCGAGCGGATCTGGTCCGCCGCGGCGAAATCGCGCCGCCCGCGCGCCTCGCGGCGAGCGCGGATCAGGCTCTCGACGTCGTCATTGCTGAGCGAGGTCGCAGTCTCTGCCGTAAACCATGCCTGCGGCTCAGCGGCCAGAAGACCAAGCAGGCCGGCACTCGCGCGCAGCCGGGCGGCAAGCCCTGCACGCTCGTCCGGGTCCTCGCTGCGATTGGCGTCGCGCGCCAGGTCGAACAGGGCCGCCAGCGCCCGCGGGGTGTTGAGGTCATCCTCCAGCGCCGCCAGGAACGCCGCATCCGGAGGAGACTCCGGCCACGCCTCCTGCCAACCGGAAACGTCCCGCAACGTGCCATAGAGCCGGTCGAGCTTGCGGCGCGCCTCGGTGAGGACGTCCTCGGTCCAGTCGAGGGGCTGACGATAGTGCGCCGACAGCAGCGCGAGGCGTACGGCCTCCCCCGGCGCCTGTTCGAGCAGATCGCGGACCAGCACGATGTTGCCGACCGATTTCGACATCTTCGCGTGATCGACATTCACGAAACCGTTGTGCACCCAGTAGTGGCAGAACGCGGTGCCGTGGTGCGCACAGGTGCTCTGCGCAATCTCGTTCTCGTGGTGGGGGAAAATCAGGTCGTTGCCGCCGCCGTGTATGTCGATGGTCGCGCCGAGATGTCGCGCCGACATGGCCGAGCATTCGATGTGCCAGCCGGGCCGGCCCCGGCCCCAGGGACTGTCCCAGCCGGGCAAGTCGGGGCCCGAGGGCTTCCAGAGCACGAAATCGCCGGCGGCTTCCTTGTATGGGGCCACCTCAACCCGAGCGCCCGCGAGCAACTCACGCTGATCACGGCGTGACAGCTGCCCATAAGCCGGGAAAGTCGCCACCCGGAACAGAACATGGCCTTCTGCCGCATAGGCGTGACCGCGCTCGACCAGTTCCCGGATCATCCCGATCATGTCTGCGATATGTTCGGTGGCGCGCGGCTCGACGTCCGGCGGCAGCACGCCGAGCGAGCGCATGTCGTCGTGATAGGCCGCGGCGAACCGCGCCGCGATTGCGCCGATCGTCACGCCTTCGTCCCGGGCGGCTTTGTTGATCTTGTCGTCCACGTCCGTGATGTTGCGCGCGTAGATGAGCCGGTAGCGCCGTCGCAGCAGCCGCGCGAGCACATCGAAGACCACCGCCGGGCGGGCGTTGCCGATGTGAGGGAAGCTGTAAACGGTCGGCCCGCACACGTACATCGTCACCCGGCCGGGATCGATCGGGATGAACTCGTGCTTGTGGCGGGTCAGTGTGTTGTACAGCTGTATCGACATAAATCGGGCGCCTGACGTAGCCTCGCTATAATAATAGAGGCTTGCAGGACCAAGGGGCTGGGCCCGGTCGCGTAAATCGCGCCAGATCCCGGGTCCGGCGTCCGATGACGGAGAACCGCCGGTGGATCCAGGGAAAATTTTCGGCTTGCGCCGCAGCGTCGCCCAGGTCGAGGAAGGCCACGAACTCGCGCCGAAGTTCGACGAGCACGGGCTCATTCCGGCAGTGACCACGGACTTCGCGTCCGGCGAGCTGCTGATGGTCGGCTACATGAACGCTGAAGCGCTGGCGAAGACCATCGAGACCGGGCAGGCGCACTACTTCAGCCGCAGCCGCCAGGTGCTCTGGCACAAGGGCGCCACCAGCGGACTGGTGCAGAGTGTGAAGGAACTGCTGATCGACGATGACCAGGACTGCGTCTGGCTGCGGGTAGACGTTGCCGGCAGCGCGAGTTGCCACGTCGGCTACCGCTCCTGCTTCTACCGCGCGATTCCGACCGGCGCGAGCGCCGTGCGCATCGCCGCCCAGGGCCCCCTGCCGCTGCGGTTCACGATCACCGAGAAAGTCTTCGATCCGGAACAGGTCTACGGCGACGCGCCGAATCCGACCAGGCTGTAGGAGCAGCGCGGGTCGCGATTTCCGCGCCTACTCCACCGAACTCAGCCGGCGCGTCACCAGTCCCACCAGGTCGCTGGCGAGCGCCTGGCGGATGACATCAGATTCCGCACCCTTGCCGAGCACCAGGGTCTCGTCATAGGTGTATTCCCGGGTGAGCACGAGCTGCTGGGTCGCGAGCGCTTCGCTGCCGCCGATCTCCAGCGAATAGCGAACCAGGTAGAAAACGTCGAACTCCACCGGCGTATTGCGCGCAGATACCGACAGCACCCGCTGGCCCGATTCGTCGTGATGGATGCGCAATACCGCCTGCGCATCGGCGGGATTGCTGGTCACCCGTACGCCGCCCTGGCGCAGAGTCGTCCTGAGCTTGCGGTAGAAGGGCGTGAAACGGTCCGCCGTATCGATATAGGTAACCGCCATGGCCGGTGGATAGCCCACATCCCCGCGCAGGTGGAAACCGCAGGCGGCTGGCAGCACCCCCAGTACGACGGCGGCTGCAAGGGCTGCCGAGCGCAGCGCATCGAGATAGAATCGCATCAGTCGATTTTCGCACCTCGGGGGTGCCTCGCAAATCACCGCGGCCGCCCGTCATGCGCAGATTCCACGATTGCCGGAATCCTGCACCACCCGGGAACATGCCCGCCCATGTCAGAACCCGGTCCCGGCCCGACGCGCCCGGGCCGGACTTTCCCCGTAACAACCACTGCGGGAGTCGCCATGACCAGCCTGATACTGCTCTCCGTCGTCCTCATCACCCTGGCCCTGATCCTGTACACCACCGGCGTGTGGCTCAGTTGGCGCACAAAAATGCTGGTGCCTGCCCATATCCTCATCTTCTGGTGCGCGGTCGCCGCCGACGCGCTCGCCACCAAGTTCATGGGCGCCCGGGTCGAAACCATCCGCTGGGACCTGCACACGATCAGCGGTTACGCGGCGCTTGGCCTGATGGCATTGCTGACTGTCTATGGAACGCTCGCACTGATCCGGCGCCGCAAAGAATGGCTGGCCGGGTTCCACAAGCTCGCCCTGCCGATCTGGATCATCTGGGTCGGTTCGTACATCACCGGTGTCGTGCTCGGCGTGCAGCGTGTGGCCGGTGGCGGGGCCTGACGCCTGAGCCGGTTCCACGCCGGGCTCAGCCTACACCACGACATTCACCAGCTTGCCGGGCACCACGATGACCCGGCGCACCGGCTTGCCGGCGACGTGGCGGCTGACGTTTTCCTCCGCGAGAGCCACGGCCTTCACCTCGTCCTCGTTCGCGGCCGCGGGCACCGAGACGCGCCCGCGCACCTTGCCGTTGACCTGCACCACGATCTCGACGCGGTCGGCGGCAAGCGCCGCCTCGTCCACCGCGGGCCAGCGCTCATCCACCACCGCACGCGCGTGCCCGAGCACATGCCACAGGCGATGGCAGATGTGCGGGACGATCGGCGCGAGCATCAGGACCACGCTCTCGAGCGCCTCCTGCACCACGGCGCGATCGCCATCGGCCTGCATCTCGTAACGCCCGATCTCGTTCAGCAGTTCCATCAGGGCCGCGATGGCCGTGTTGAAGGTGTAACGCCTGCCGACGTCGTCAGTGACCTTGGCGATGGTCTGGTGCAGGGCACGGCGCAGGGCGTTCTGCCGGGCATCGAGCGCGTCGATCGCCACCTCGCCCGGCCCGCCGCCCGCAGCATGCTGGTGCACGGTCCGCCACAGCCGGCGCAGGAACCGGAAGGCGCCCTGCACACCCTCCTCCGACCATTCGAGCGACTGCTCGGGCGGCGCGGCAAACATGATGAACAACCGGGCGGTATCCGCCCCGTACTCCTCGACGAGGCGGTTGGGGTCGACGCCGTTGTTGCGGGATTTCGACATCGTGCCGATACCCCCGCTCTCCACCGGCCGCCCGTCGCTCAGGAGCACAGCGGACAGGCGGCGGCCTTTCTCGTCGTTTTCGATCCGCACGTCGGCAGGATTGAAGTACTCGATGCGCCCGGAGGCGGGGCGGCGCAAGAAGATCTCGTTGAGCACCATGCCCTGTGTCAGCAGATTCCTGAACGGCTCGTCGAGCCTGACGAGACCGAGATCGCGCATCACCCGGGTCCAGAAGCGTGAATACAGCAGGTGCAGAATCGCGTGCTCGATGCCGCCGATGTACTGGTCCACCGGCAGCCAGTACGCAGCCCGCTCATCGAGCATCCGCTGGTGCTGGTCGGCGCAGGCGTAACGCAGGAAGTACCACGACGAGTCGACGAAGGTGTCCATGGTGTCGGTCTCGCGGCGGGCCGGCTTGCCGCATTGCGGACACTCGCACTCGTAGAACGAACGCAGCTTCGCGAGCGGACTGCCGCTGCCGTCGGGCACCAGGTTCTCCGGCAGCAGCACCGGCAATTGCTCTTCCGGAACCGGCACTTCTCCGCAGCCCTCACAGTGCACCAGCGGGATCGGGCATCCCCAGTAACGCTGGCGCGAGATGCCCCAGTCGCGCAGCCGCCAGTGGGTGCGACGCCGCCCGGCCGCAAGACCCTCCAGGTGAGATGCGATCGCGTCGAAGGCGCCCGCGAAATCCAGACCGTCGAATGTCCCCGAATTGATACACAGGCCGTAATCCGTGAACGCGCCTGCGTCGAGGTCCGGCAAGCTGGCATCCTGCGGCCGGATGACCTCGTGAATCGGCAAACCGAAGCGGCGGGCGAACTCCCAGTCGCGCTGGTCGTGCGCCGGCACCGACATGACCGCGCCGGTGCCGTAACTCATCAGGACGAAGTTGGCGACCCAGATCGGCACCCGCCGGCCGGTGAGCGGATGGATCGCATGAAACCCGGTTGGCATCCCGCGCTTCTCGGCGGTCTCGAGCGCGGCTTCCGTCACGCCCTGGCGCCGGCATTCGTCGAGAAAGACCTGCAGTTCCAGGTTGGAGCGCGCCGCGGCGAGTGCCAGCGGATGCTCCGGCGCGATCGCCATGTACGTCACGCCGTAGAGCGTGTCCGGCCGCGTCGTGAATATCCGCAGCCGCTCGTCGCTGTCCTCCACCGGAAAATCGATCTCGAGCCCTTCGGAGCGGCCGATCCAGTTGGCCTGCATGGTGCGCACGCGCTCCGGCCAGCCGGGCAGGCGTTCGAGCGCCTCCAGGAGCTCGGCGGCATACGCGGTGATGCGCAGGTAGTACATCGGTATTTCGCGCTTCTCGACCACCGCGCCGGTGCGCCAGCCGCGGCCGTCGATCACCTGTTCGTTGGCGAGCACCGTCTGGTCCACCGGATCCCAGTTGACGATCCCCGTGGTCTTGTAGGCGATACCCTTCGCGCGCATCGCCAGGAACAACCACTGGTTCCAGCGGTAGTATTCCGGCGCGCAGGTCGCGAGCTCGCGGCTCCAGTCGATGGCGAAGCCGAGCGCCTTCAGTTGCCGGCGCATGTAGGCGATGTTGTCGTAGGTCCACTTCGCGGGCGGCACGCCGTTCGCCATGGCGGCGTTCTCCGCCGGCAGACCGAAGGCGTCCCAGCCCATCGGCTGCAGGACGTTCATGCCGCGCATGCGTTGATAGCGGCTGATGACGTCGCCGATCGTGTAGTTGCGGACGTGCCCCATGTGCAGCCGCCCGCTCGGGTACGGAAACATGGACAGGCAGTAGTACTTCGCTCGTCCGGGCTCCTCGGTGGCGCGAAACGACCGATGATCCTCCCAGTACTGCTGAGCCTCGGCCTCGACCTGGGCGGGGTGGTAGGCGATATCGGTCACGTTGCGGCACCAGCCGGCTGATTCAGGGCTGAAAAGGATACCAAACGGCGCCTTCGGAGCGGCGCGGAAAGCGCGCGGGGCGCGGCCTTCACTCCCGCAACCATCACCGGTATCAGGTTACCGGGAACTTGTCGAATACGGGGCGCCACCGCCTGGTGCGCCAACAACTTCGAAACCCTCGACCCGGCGCCTGAAATTGGAAATAAGCCAAAAAGCCAAACCCGGCACCTTTACGGCTTGACAGGATAACGACTGGAAATGGCAATGCGATTCCATGCATTGATGACAACCGCAAGCCACTCAATGGCCGACAACTCTTCTTCGGAAAGACTGACTGTGGCTTGTTCGTAAATTGCGTCAGGAAGTTGGCCGTCAGAGATCAGCGTCATTCCCTCCACAAGCTCCAATGCGGCGCGCTCTTTTGAGCTGAAATATCCGGTCTCTTTCCAGGCAGAAAGAACGGCTACACGATCAGCAGATTCTCCACAGGCCAGCGCATCCCGTGCGTGCAGCCGAACGCAGAAAGCACATTGATTGATTTGAGATGCACGCAAGCGCAAGAGGTGAGAAAAGCCAACAGCAATTCCTGCACGGGCCAAGGCATCAGAGACAAGTCGCTCAAGCTCAGAGACTGCCTGATACAGGGCAGGCGCTGATTTTCCAAGGTTTACTCTTTCAGTCATACGAAATCCTGACTCCATACATTTGCTACCGACGCCCCTGGCTACAGGCAAAAAGGGGCAGCGCGGCGCCATCCGGACCGTTGGATCGCATGCACACTCACCTGCGTAGATCCGGCTCCCAGCCAAGTTGCTGACGTGCTTTGTCGATAGCGACAAGGCCATCGTGATCAGCAATGTTGTAAATTCCTGGCTCCCCCCTGGTGACCGCTAGTGCGGCAGCCCTGGCAGCAGCAAAGACATGAATCGAACCCGGTGCAATCGGGGTATCGAAACCTGTATTTTCGCCATACAGCAGGCCGTAGCGCAGCACGAGACCCTGCGCTACACCCTCCATGACCTGGCGCTCCAGACTGCGCACACCGTCGACCGTTTCGCCATAGACGGGATCGGCGGCTGATAGTAACGGATGCTCTTCGTGATAAGGCGGCTGCCCTTGGGCGTAAACAAAAGCAATACTCTGGGCAATCAGGCGTTTCGCTCCCGCTGCTGCAGCGGCATTGACCAGGTTACGCGTACCTTCATCACGCAGACGAGCATTGCGCTTGAGGGCGTCTTGCATCTGATTTTCATCCAGCCCGTAGGGTAGATCGGTAAGCTGGTGAATGACCACTTCTGGCTGAAACTGACAAACGATGGCGGACAGTTTTTCTGCATCGAATACATCGACCACCACGCCGTCAATGCCCAACTGCTGCAGCATCGGCAGTTTGGCTGCAGAACGTGTTGTTCCAAGCACCGTCCAGCCATTGGCGCGCAGCATGGGAGCCAGCAGACGGCCGATGGCGCCAGCCGCGCCTGCGAGAAAAATACGTTTATCAGCCTGTGTGGTCATAAAACTCTTTCTTGAAACGCCTGTGCTGCCGCCCGGATTTTGCCGGACAGCACGACAGCTTGTGCTCTCGCAACCTTATTTGACGGGTTTGACCAGCTCCGTATCGTCAGTATCAACAACGAAAACTGCGAGCAGCTTCGCTGGCTCGGTCTGACTGACATTGCGGCTGACCGAATGAATGGCACCAGGACGCTCAGACCAGCTTTCACCAGCGCGATAAATGCGGGTTTCTTCGTTGTCCACCCTGGATTCGATAGCCCCTGAAACTACATAGGCATAGATGAACGCCGAATTGGCATGCATATGTGGATCGCCGGCCTGCCCCGGTGCAAATTCAACTTCCACAGCAATCAACGATTTTCCAGGAAGATTGGGGATGGGCGCAGAAAAATTTGGTGTAACAGTCCCAGCATTATGAGCCTGAACCGGCAGGCTGACGGTCAGGCAAAGGGTGGCGGCTGCCACGGCAGCGGTGATCAGCTTGTGGAGTTTCATGGGGATTACCTCAGTGGGATGGAAAAATGGGAGTGACGCTGAAATCGCAGAGCACTTGGGTTTCTTGCTTTGTGGCAACAAACGGTTTTTCCTGATTTCGATCATGCTGTGGTGGACGTCCCCGATAAGACCAGGGTGAGCGAGTTCCGTCACCTGATCGAGCGGCGCAAGCCCGGCAAGCCCTTGCTGGCAGCGGTCATCGCCGCAACCGCAATACCATCGTAACCGCGATCACCGTCAGACAGATCAGGACCACCGGATAGTTGCCGGCGCGCACATAGGGCGTGGCGCCCGCGAACGGTTGCGCCTCGGCAGACAGCACGCCCGGCTCGAACTGGGGAATGGTCGCGCGCACGGCGCCGCGCTCGTCGATGACAGCCGTGATGCCGGTGTTGGTGCTGCGTACCAGGAAACGGCCGGTTTCCAGCGCCCTCATGCGCGCCATCTGCAGGTGCTGGTGTGGCGCCATGGTGTCGCCGAACCATGCGTCGTTGCTGACGTTGATCAGCAACCGGGACTCGGGCAGGAACCCGAGTTGCTCGGCCCCGTAGGCGTCTTCGTAACAAATGGTCGGCGCCAGCGGAACCTGTTGCGCGCGCAAGGGCGCCTGGTCTGCGCCACCGCGCGTGATGTCCGAGTACGGCAGATTCATCATGCGCATCCAGCTACGGACGAACGCGGGGACGGGGAAAAATTCGCCGAACGGCACCAGGTGCCGCTTGTGATAGACGCCTGCAGGGCTGCCAAGCGCCCGCAGCGAGTTGCGGTACTCATCGCGCTGCTCGTCATAACTGATGATCCCGACGATGAGTTGTGTGCCGAGGCGGGCGGCGAGTCCGGACAGTTCTTCGAGATAGACGGGAACGTCCACGTCGGGGACGGGAATCGCCGCCTCCGGCCACACGATGAGATCCTGGCCGGTCAGGCTCGCGGTCATCGAGTAGTAGAGATCCATCGTGGCGCGCCGCTCGCCCGGCAGCCATTTCAGCAGTTGCGGAATAGCGCCCTGCACGAGACTGACCCGCAGCGGCGCTCCGCTCGGCGCCGTCCAGGTTCGCACGCCGAGGAGCCAGGTCCCCAGCACCAGGGCGAGCAATGCCGCTGCAGCGATAGCGCGATCGCGCCAGGCACCCAGCACCACGGCCAGCAATGATCCGGCCAGGACCGCGGTGGCAAACGTCACTGCGTAGACGCCGCCCACGGGCGCCCAGGCTGCGAGCGGGCCGTCGATCTGTCCGTAGCCGAGACTGAGCCATGGAAACCCGGTCAGTACCCAGCCACGCAACCACTCGACCAGCGTCCAGGTCGCCGGGGCCAGCAGGCAAGCGTTGAACGCGAGCGATGGACCGCGGAACCGCGCGCTGAGGTAACCGGCGAGTGCCAGCCAGCCGGCCATCAGGCACACCAGGCCTGCGAGCAGCAGCACCGCCACGGGCAGCGGCGTGCCGCCGACCAGCCGCACGCTCACGTACAACCACCAGGTTCCGGCCGCGAACGCTGCGGCCCCGTAGATGAACCCTCGCCAGGCGGCTTCGCGTGCCGGTGCCTGCCAGCTCCAGAACAGGATCGCCAGCGAGACGGGCGCGATGAAAAACTGCGCGAAGGGCGCAAACGAAAGCGGCAGCGCCGCTCCGGCCAGGCCTGCGAACAGACGGCCACGGACTGCCGGGGAAACGGTATGCAACCGGCTCAAGCAGCCTTCCCGGCCATCAGCCGGCGTCGGCCGGCGGCGTGCGGGTGACCTCCAGCGTGTGGAGCCTGCGACGGTCGGCCTGCAGCACCTTGAACCGGAAACCGCCGTAGCTGACGCTCTCGCCCCGTCGCGGCAGGCGGCCGAGCTCGTACATCACCAGCCCGCCCACCGTGTCGTAATCCTCGTCGCTCAATTCCGATTCGAAGTATCGGTTGAAGTCCTCGATGCGCGTCTGCGCCAGCACCTGGAAGCGGTCGCCGTCCTGCTGCTGGATCGGTTCGGCCTCCTGCGCATCGTGTTCGTCCCCGATCTCTCCGACGATCTCCTCGAGAACGTCCTCGATGGTGAGCAGGCCCGCGGTCGCGCCGTACTCGTCGACCACGATGGCCAGGTGATTGCGGTTGATGCGGAACTCCTTCAACAGGGTGTTGAGCCGCTTGCTTTCCGGGATCACGATGGCCGGCCGGATGAACTTCCGAAGATCGAACTCCTCCTGCGGCGTCTCCACGAAGTAGCGCAGGATGTCCTTGGCGAGCAGGACGCCGACGACGTCGTCACGGTCGGCGCCGATCACCGGGTAACGGGAGTGGCCGCTTTCGACGATGGTGTGGAAGATGTCCGCTTTCGACGCATCGCGCTCGAGCACCACCATCTGGTAGCGCGGCACCATGACGTCGCGCACCTGGGTCTCCGCCACTTCGAGCACACCCTGGAGCATGGCCAGCTCGTCGGTGTCGAGCACCGCACCCCAGCGCCCCTCGCGCAGGAACTCCAGGATGTCCTCACGCGTCGCCGGATCACCGCCGAGCAGGCGCCGCAGGCGCCTGTAGAGCGTCGGCTCCTCGTCCTGCATTTCCGCTTCGTGGTCGTTCTCGTTCATGCTCGTCGGCGACTGCCTGCGGCGTCGACGCGCCGCTGCGCCTCGGTCCGATAAGGATCGGGGAACCCCAGCCGCGCCAGAACCTTCACTTCAATCCGCTCCATTCTACGGGCAGATGCCGCACATTCGTGGTCGAATCCGCGCAGGTGCAGGACCCCGTGCACCACCAGGTGCGCCAGGTGCTGGAGCGGCGGCTTGCCCTGCTCCGTCGCCTCGCGATAGACCAGCGGCAGGCATATCACGAGATCGCCGAGTTCCGCCGTCGCTTTTTGGCCGGCGCCCGGCGGGAATGCCAGTACGTTCGTCGCTCCCTTCCCGCGACGAAACCGCTCGTTCAGACGCCGGCTCTCCGGCCAGCCGACCAGTCGCACGGTAAGCTCACCGCCACCCGCAGCGCCGGCCGCCTCGACCCAGGCCTGCAGGTCGGTGCCGCGCGGCAGGCGGGCAGCCCGCGTTGCCACCTGGAGCACAACCCGCACCGCGCGTCGGCTACGTATTTTCGGGGCCGGCGCGACCGCCACCGTCCGGGCCGTCCTGCTCGTGCGCCACACGTTCGGCCTGCTCGCGCTCTTCGTAGGCTTCGACGATGCGCTGTACGAGCGCGTGACGCACCACGTCACGAGGCGTGAAGAATGTGAAGCTTACGCCGGGGAGATCCCGCAAGACCTGGATCACGTGGCGCAACCCGGACAGCTGGCGCCGTGGCAGGTCTACCTGGGTAATGTCGCCCGTCACGACCGCCCGCGAGCCAAAACCCATGCGCGTCAGGAACATCTTCATCTGTTCCACGGTGGTGTTCTGCGCTTCGTCGAGAATGATGAAACTCTCGTTGAGTGAACGCCCCCGCATGTAGGCGAGCGGCGCTACTTCGATCACATTGCGCTCGATCAGGCGCGCGACGCGGTCGAATCCGAGCATCTCGTAGAGCGCGTCGTACATGGGGCGCAGGTAGGGATCGACTTTCTGCGCGAGATCGCCGGGAAGGAATCCAAGCCGCTCGCCTGCCTCCACCGCCGGGCGCACCAGCACGATACGGCGCACCCGGTCCTGTTCGAGCGCCTCCACGGCGCTCGCCACGGCGAGGTAGGTCTTGCCGGTGCCGGCTGGCCCGATGCCGAAGCACAGATCATCACGGCGGATGCTGGCGATGTAGGCGCGCTGGTTGGGCCCCCGCGGCCGGATATGAGCCCGACGGGTGCGCACCGCATCGGATTCTTCCTCGCCGGTGCCTGCGCCGCGCGGCGCTTCCTGACTTTCCTGCACGGCCGCCTCCTGGAGGAACACATGCACCCGCTGCGGATCGAGCCTTTCGCCAGCGGCGCGTTCGAACAGCTCGCGCAGCAGCCGCGCGCCGAGCCGCGCAGTGCCACCGGGGCCCATGACGCGGAAGTGGTTACCGCGGTTGCCGATCTGGACGCCGATGCGTTGCTCGAGCTGTCGCAGATGCTCATCGCACTGACCGCAGAGATTGGCGAGGATCCGGTTGTCGGCCGGCTCGAGGATCAGCTCCTCGGTCTCGATGGTCGTGCTCACGATGAACGGACAACCTCAGGCAGCGGCCGGCGTTGCCAGCTGGCCGCGCAGTGAGTTCGGAAGCGCCTCCGTGACAACCACGTCGATCAGGCGCCCGACCAGGCCCGCATCTGCATCGAAATTCACCCAGCGATTGTTCTCGGTGCGCCCGGCAAGCTGCAATGGGCTCTTTTTCGACGGGCCGGTCACGATGACCCGCTGCACGGTGCCGACCATGGCGCGGCTTATGGACCCCGCCTGGGCATTGACCTGCTCCTGCAGGCGCTCCAGGCGCCGATGCTTGACGTCATCGGGCACCTGCCCAGGATAGTCTGCCGCCGGCGTACCCGGCCGCGGGCTGTAGATGAAGCTGAATGACTGGTCGAAGCCGACGTCCGCGATGAGACTCATGGTCGACTCGAAATCCGCGTCGGTTTCTCCCGGAAACCCGACGATGAAATCCGTAGACACGCTGATGCCGGGACGCACCGCGCGCAGCGCGCGGATCTTCTGCCGGTACTCGATCGCCGTGTACCCGCGACGCATGGCGGCGAGGATCCGGTCCGAGCCGCTCTGCACCGGCAGGTGCAGGAAATTCGCCAGCTTCGGAATGCCGGCATATGCGTGTACCAGGCGCTCGCCGAAGTTGAGCGGGTGCGAGGTGGTGAAGCGGATGCGTTCGATGCCCGCAACGGCGGCCACCTCGTGCAGTAGCGCGGCGAGATCGGCCTTGCCGCCGTCGCGTCCGGCGCCGCGCCAGGCATTGACGTTCTGGCCGAGCAGATTGACCTCGAGCACGCCTTGCCGGGCGAGCAGGCTCACTTCCGCGACCACGTCCGCCAGCGGCCGGCTGACCTCGCGGCCCCTGGTATAGGGCACTACGCAATAGGTGCAGTGCCGGCTGCACCCCTCCATGATCGAGACGTAGGCCGACGCGCCCTCGGCCCGGGGAGCGGGCAGGCGGTCGAACTTCTCGATCTCGGGGAAGCTCACGTCGACGACCGCGCGGCCCCGGTCATGCAGGCGCTCGAGCATGTCGGGCAGGCGGTGCAGCGTCTGCGGGCCGAAGACGAGATCGACGAAGGGCGCACGGTCGAGGATCGCGCTGCCCTCCTGGCTCGCCACGCAGCCGCCGACGCCGATCACGACCTCCGGGCGGTCGGCCTTGATCTCGCGCCAGAGCCCGAGCTGGGAGAAGACCTTCTCCTGCGCCTTTTCGCGGACCGAACAGGTGTTGAGCAGCAGCACGTCCGCCTCGCGCGGATCGGAGGTCGGCGTCAGTCCGAGACGCTCTCGCAACATGTCGGTCATGCGCGAGGTGTCGTACTCGTTCATCTGGCAGCCGTACGTCTTTATGAAAACTTTGCCTGGCATACCCAGGGCGAGCGCCATCCTCCGTGGAGTCTGTCCGTGCCGATCGAGGCTAGCGTATGAACCCCATACTTTCCAGCTTCACCAGGATGCGATGGGCAGCGAGATCGGGAGAGAGCTCCTGCGTGTCGATCCGCACCTCGGGATTCTGCGGCGTCTCATAGGGATCCGAAATGCCGGTGAACTCCTTGATGATCCCGGCACGGGCCTTCGCATACAGGCCCTTGCGGTCGCGCTGCTCGCAAACGTCCAGAGGGGTGTCTACGAACACCTCGAGGAAACCGCCGAGCGGCTCGATCATCTCCCGCACCCGTTGCCGCGTCGCCGCATACGGTGCAATCGGCGCGCAAATCGCCGCGCCGCCGTGCTTCGTGATTTCCGAAGCCACATAGCCTATGCGCTGGATGTTCAGATCGCGGTGTTCGCGCGAGAACCCGAGCTCACTCGAAAGGTGCTTGCGCACCAGATCGCCGTCGAGCAGCGTGATGCGCCGCGTGCCGATCTCCATCAGCTTGACCATGAGGGCGTTGGCAATGGTCGACTTGCCCGTGCCGGACAACCCGGTGAACAACACGGTGAAGCCCTGCTGATGACGCGGCGGATAGGATTTGCGCAGCTCCGCCACCACGCGCGGATAGGAGAACCAGTCCGGGATATCCAGCCCTTCCTGCAGCCGGCGGCGGACCTCGGTGCCGGAGATGTTGAGGATCTTCTGATCCTTGCGCGTCTCGTTGATCGGCACGTACTGCGCCAGGTCTTCGACGTACACCATCTCCTGGAACGGCACCATGGTGATGTCGAGCTCGTGCTCGTGCTCTTTCATCAGTTCCTGGGCGTCATACGGGCCGTAGAACGGCTCTCCCCTGGAGTTGTTGCCGGGCCCGGCATGGTCGCGGCCGACGATGAAATGTGTGCAGCCGAAGTTCTTGCGGATGATGGCGTGCCAGACCGCCTCGCGCGGCCCGCCCATGCGCATTGCCAGGTTGAGGAGCGCCAGCGAGGTGGTCTGCTCGGGATACTCGCCCAGCACCGCCTCGTAGCAGCGCACGCGCGTGTAGTGGTCCACGTCGCCGGGCTTCGTCAGCCCCACCACCGGGTGGATCAGCAGGTTGGCTTCGTGTTCCCTGGCGGCGCGAAACGTCAGCTCCTGATGTGCGCGATGCAGGGGATTGCGCGTCTGGAAGGCCACCACCTTGCGCCAGCCCAGCTTCCTGAACTGCGCGCGCAGCTCTGTCGGCGTATGCCGTAACCCCCTGAAATCGTAATGCGTCGGCGGTTCGACACCGCGCAGCTTGCCGCCGAGATACACGGGATTGGCCCGCTGCACGAGGTAGTTCGCACCCGGGTGCAGCAGGTCCGTCGTCCCGAACACCGCCTGTGCCTCGGCCGCGCGGTCGGGGCGCCAGAGGTCGGAAACCGCCAGTGTCGCGATCAGCACGCCCTCGGGGTCACGCAGGGCAATGTGGTCGCCCACCTTGATGCCGGCGGCAAACTTCTCCGTGACATCGAGATTCACCGGAATCGGCCAGAGCAGGCCGTTCGGCAGCCGCATCGTCTCGAGCACGTTGTCGTACTCTTCACGAGTGAGGAACCCGTCGAGCGGCGAAAACCCGCCGTTCAGAATCAGCTCGATGTCGCAGAGCTGCCGGTCCGTGAGATCCCAGGAGGCGTAGTCGCGCGCCTTCTTTTTCTCCTGCTCGGCTGCCGCGGGCTCCAGGTACAGTACCTTCAGCGTGCCGCCGTGTGGTTCCTTGAACGCTCCCATGAGCAGATTCCTCTGGCCTGTTGCTTCCCTGAAAGGACAACACCCCGACCGGGCGCGGTTGACCACCGCGCACCATCATTCACATCGGGGTGACCGAAAATCGATTGCAGCCTCGTATCGAAGACGTCCCGCGTTGGCGCCGGGTGTTTGCGTCACGGCTCCGCAGGGCCGGAAGGGCGCAGATTATGAGCCCCGGAATACGCGCCGGAAAGCAGAAAATCCCATGTGCATATGCACGGCGGTGAATTCGTCCGCTGTGCCGCCCGGGCGCCGATTCACTCCCTAGAACGGGATGTCGTCGTCGAGCTCCGCTTCCTGGGCGACCGGGGCACGCGACCGGCCCGCCGGCCGCTCGGCCTGCGCCGCCTCGCCACCGCCTGCCGCGCCGGCGCCGCGACTACCGAGCATCTGCATCTGGTCCGCAACGATCTCGGTGGAGTAGCGGTCCTGGCCCTGCTTGTCCTGCCACTTGCGGGTGCGCAGGCGGCCTTCTATGTAGACCTGCGAGCCCTTGCGCAGGTACTCCCCGGCAATCTCGGCCAGCCGCCCGAACATCGCCACGCTGTGCCACTCGGTTCGTTCCTGCTGCTGGCCGGTTTCCCGGTCCTTGAACGATTCGGTGGTGGCAATCCGCAGGTTGGTGACCGCCGACCCGCTTGGCATGTACCGGGTTTCCGGGTCCTGCCCGAGGTTGCCGATCAGGATGACCTTGTTGACGCCTCTCGCCATGGGAGAGCCCTCTTTAACCTATTGATCTGAATGATTTTATTGACTACGCCCGCATCGTCAGGGTGGTGCGGGTCGCCTATTCTAGAGGCTCGCCCCGGTAAAAGGCACCCGGCCATTCCGGCCGCTGCAGCCAGATTCGCGCCGACGTCCGGTTTTGGACGCGTCTCGTCCGCCCGCTATAGTCGGCGATTCACATCCGCACTCGCCCATGAGCCAGCCGATCATCAGCATCCGCGGTGCGCGCACCCACAACCTGCGCAACATCGACCTCGACATCCCGCGCGAGCGGTTGGTGGTCATCACGGGGCTTTCCGGCTCCGGCAAGTCCTCGCTCGCCTTCGACACGATCTACGCAGAGGGCCAACGCCGCTACGTGGAGTCGCTGTCCGCCTATGCGCGGCAGTTCCTCTCGATGATGGCCAAGCCCGATGTGGATCACATCGAGGGGCTCTCGCCGGCAATCTCCATCGAGCAGAAATCCACCTCGCACAACCCGCGCTCCACGGTCGCAACGGTGACGGAGATCTACGACTACCTGCGCCTGCTCTATGCCCGCGCCGGGACGCCGCGCTGCCCGGAGCACGGCATCGACCTGGCCGCCCAGACGGTGAGCCAGATGGTGGACCAGGTCCTGTCCCAGCCGCAGGGCACGCGGCTGATGTTGCTGGCCCCGGTCGTGCAGCAGCGCAAGGGCGGGCACGAGCCGCTCATCGCCGACCTGCGCGCCCGCGGGTTCGTGCGGGCGCGTTTCGACGGCCAGGTGCACGAACTCGACGCCGCTCCCGCGCTCGATGCGCGCCGCAAGCACACCATCGAGGTGGTGGTCGACCGCTTCAGCGTCCGGCCCGATATCGCCTTGCGACTGTCGGAATCGTTCGAAACCGCGCTGAAACTGTCCGGCGGCGTGGTGATCACCGCCGCCATGGACGAACGCCCCGGAGCAGCCGGGACACTCCACTCGGATCGCTTCGCCTGCCCGGTCTGCAACTACAGCATCACGGACCTCGAGCCAAGGCTGTTTTCCTTCAATAACCCGGCCGGCGCCTGCCCCGGCTGCGATGGCCTCGGCGTGCGGCAGTTCTTCGATCCCGAGCGGGTCGTCTGCCATCCCGAGCTCTCGCTGGCCGGCGGGGCAATTCGCGGCTGGGACCGGCGCAACACCTACTACTACCAGCTCATGCAGTCCCTCGCCGCCCACTACGGCTTCGACCTGGAAACACCGTACGCGGCGCTGCCGGAGAAGATCCGGCGCCTGATCCTGGACGGCAGCGGCGGCGAGGAGATCAGGTTCCGCTACCTCACCGGGCGCGGCACGACCGTGACCCGACGCCATGCGTTCGAAGGCATCCTCCCCAACCTGGAGCGGCGCTACCGCGAGACCGAGTCCGCCGTGGTCCGCGACGAGCTGTCCCGATATCTCGGCCAACAGCCCTGCCCGGACTGCAACGGCACGCGCCTCAACGTCGCGGCCCGGCATGTCTACGTGCAGGACCATCCGCTGCCGCGGATTGCGGCCATGTCCGTCAGCCAGGCGCTCGGGTTTTTCGACGGGCTCGATGTCGCCGGGTGGCGTGGCGAGATCGCCGCGCGAATCGCCCGCGAGATCGGCACCCGGCTGCGCTTTCTCGCCGACGTCGGACTGGATTACCTGACGCTCGATCGCAGCGCCGAGACGCTGTCCGGCGGAGAGGCGCAGCGCATCCGCCTCGCCAGCCAGATCGGCTCCGGCCTGGTAGGAGTCATGTACGTGCTCGATGAGCCCTCCATCGGGCTACACCAGCGCGACAACCAGCGGCTGCTCGGCACGCTCCGGCAGCTGCGCGACGCCGGCAACACCGTCCTGGTGGTCGAACACGACGAGGAGGCGATTCTGAGCGCCGACCACGTCGTCGATCTGGGTCCCGGCGCCGGCGCCCGTGGCGGCAGCGTCGTCGCGCAGGGCACGCCGGGCGAGATCATGGCGACGCGCGCCTCGATCACGGGCGATTACCTCGCGCGCCGCCGCGCCGTGCCGCTGCCGGGGCAACGGCGTCCGTTCGACCAACAGCTGCAGATCACCCTGCGCGGGGCGCGGGGCAACAACCTCAGGAACCTCACCGTCGCCTTCCCGGTCGGGCTGATGACCTGCGTGACCGGCGTCTCCGGCTCCGGCAAGTCCACTCTCGTCAACGACACGCTGTACCGGCGAGCAGCCGAATGGATCAGCAAGAACAGCCATGACGCGGCTCCCTGCGAGTCCGTGGAAGGTTTCGAACACATCGACCGGGTAATCGACATCGACCAGAGCCCGATCGGCCGTACTCCGCGGTCCAACCCCGCCACCTACACGGGGCTGTTCACCCACGTACGGGAACTGTTCGCGGCCACCCAGGAAGCGCGATCCCGCGGCTACGGTCCCGGCCGCTTCAGCTTCAACGTCAAGGGCGGCCGCTGCGAGGCCTGCCAGGGCGACGGCGTGATCCGGGTCGAGATGCACTTCCTGCCCGATGTCTATGTACCCTGCGATGTCTGCCAGGGCCGGCGCTACGACCGCGAAACCCTCGATGTCCGCTACAAGGGGCGCAATATCCACGAGGTGCTGGAGATGACCGTGGAAGAAGCGCTCACGCTACTGGCGAACGTGCCGCCGATCGCCGCCAGGCTCCAGACCCTCATGGATGTGGGCCTGTCCTACGTGCGGCTCGGCCAGAATGCGACGACGCTCTCCGGCGGTGAAGCGCAGCGCGTGAAGCTCGCTCGCGAACTGTCGAAGCGCGCGACCGGACGTACGCTCTACATACTGGACGAGCCCACCACGGGACTGCACTTCCACGATGTGGCGCAACTCCTCGGCGTCCTGCTGCGCCTGCGCGACCAGGGCAATACGGTGGTGGTCATCGAGCACAACCTCGACGTGATCAAGTGCGCCGACTGGATCATCGACCTCGGCCCGGAAGGCGGCAACGGCGGCGGCCACGTGGTTGCGTCCGGCGCACCGGAGCAGCTCGCCGCATGCCCGGAGTCGTTCACCGGCCAGTACCTGGCACCACTGCTCGCCGCTGCACGCGGCCCGCACTGACCCGCGTCGCGAGACCGCAGACGGGAAAAGGCCAAAAAAGGTTCATCGCTGATCTGCGGGAATGTCGTGAATCGTCGGTGGACGATGCGGTGGTCCCGACCCCGCCGCGTGCCGCTCCTCGCACGTCCATGTGCTCGTCGCTATGAGCTCCGCCGGTTGCTGCCCTCCTGGCAACCGGCTTCACACATGCCCGCGCCGGGGCCGCGACCACCGCTTCTGCCGCGTAACGACGCGCGTGGTCTCAGGCGACGACCGTAGGCGGATGCGATGGCCTGAGGGCCGCGACTCCGCCCGTCACCGGGCCGAGCCCATCAGCCGGCTGGCCGAGCAGGCGTAGCGAGCAAGGCCAAGCTCGCAGAGGCAGCGGCAGGGATGCCGCTGTGGCGCGCCCTGCGCAGCGAGCACGCCGGCGAGGGCACCCGCAGGGCCAGCTGGCGGCGAGGCCCGGGACGGGCTGAGTGCGGCACGCGCCGGTGGGAGCAGTGACAAAAAAACGGCGAGCCGGTTCGTCTCGCTCCGGCCCGCCGCCATTGACTCCTGGCCCGCCGCGCTCAGGCGGGACTGCCGTCGGTCACTCCTGAACGGCTTCCTTCACATCGCCCGCGGCCTCTTCGACCGCACCGGCTGCATCGCTGGCCGCACCGGCCGCTGCGTCTGCCGCATTACCCGCTGCCTCGGCACCGGCGTCCACCGCCGCGCCGGCCGCTTCAGTGCCGGCGTCGATCGCGGCACCAGCCGCGTCGCCGGCTGATTCCACGGCACCGCCCAGTTGTTCGGCGGCCTGATCCATCGATTCCTTGGCCTCGTCCATCTTGGCGCCGGCGCCCGACTGGCTACCGCCACCGCCACAGCCGGCCAGCACGAAAAACGCCGTACCTGCCAGCGCCAACAGTTTCATCACGCGCATGATTCGAACCCCCTGATTGAGCAAGGAAACCTCCTTAATATAGCGGTTCACCCCCGCCAGCGGTATCGGAAATTTTCAGCGGCGGTGGGCAACGGTACGAATGCGCCGCCGGCAAGGACGCCTAGCGAGCCGCGAGCCGACGAATGCCTACGGCGTGGCGAATGCCGGCCAGGAACGGCCCGGCCAGTGCGCGGGCACGTTCCGCACCCCGCCGCAGCACCCCTTCGACGTGATCAGGGGCCGCAATCAATCGCTCATACTCGGCGCGCGGTGCACGCAGGTGGTCCTCCAGGTACTCGCATAGCTCCTGCTTCAGATCCCCCCAGCCTGCGCCGGCTGCATAGCGCGCGCGCATGGCATCGGTTTGCGTCGGCGTGGCAAACGCCCGGTAGATGTCGAACAGCGTCGAGCCCTCGGTGTCCTTCGGCACACCGGGCTCCAGCGAGTTGGTCTTGATGCGCATGATGAGTTTCCGCAATTGTTTCGGCGGGGCGAACAGCGGGATCGTGTTGTCGTAGCTCTTGCTCATCTTGCGTCCGTCCAGGCCGAGCAACACCGCGGTATCCGCACCGATGTCCGCGTCGGGCAGCACGAAGTGTTCGCCGAAGTGGTGGTTGAATCGCTGTGCAATAACGCGCGCCATCTCCACATGCTGCTTCTGGTCCTGCCCGACGGGAACACGGTTGGCCCGGAAAAGCAGGATGTCGGCTGCCATCAGGATCGGGTAGCAGAACAGCGCCACGGTGATGCCGCGGTCCGGATCCGGCGAGCCGGCATCCTCGTTGGCCTGCACCGCCGCCTTGTAGGCATGCGCCCGATTCATCAGGCCTTTGGCGGTGACCGAGGTCAGGATCCACGTCAGTTCCGGGATCTCCGGGATGTCAGACTGACGGTAGAAAATCGCCTTTTCGGTGTCGAGACCCAGCGCCAGCCAGGTTGCGGCCACCTCGAGGCTCGAGCGATGCACTGCTTCCGGGTCCTGGTTCTTGACCAGTGCGTGCAGGTCAGCCAGGAAATAGAACGAGGCGACGCCATCGCGGTGGCTGGCCGCCACCGCGGGCCGGATCGCCCCCACATAGTTGCCGAGATGCGGAGTGCCGGTAGTGGTGATGCCTGTCAGTACGACCTGCTGTGCCATGGAGCCCTTCCCGTTTCCCTCGCCCGGCCCCGAACGGGCCGGACATGTCCGGCGAGTCCGGAGCGGCGCCGGACCTGCAGGGACGGTATGATGCCCGAGCACGCGGTGCCGTTTCAGCATCCGCCCGCATCCCCCTGCCGAGCCGCGCACCGTGACCGAGCCTGCCCCGACCGCCAGCCTATACGCCGACCATGTCGCCACGCTGCGGGCGCGCTACGAATCGGCGGCCGCGCGGTTCGGTTTCGAAGTCGCGGTCATCGGCAGCGGCGTCCTGCAATACCGCTATCTCGACGACCAGGCACATCGTTACGTGGCGTCCCCGCATTTTCTGCAGTGGGCGCCCCTGCAGATACACCCCGGCTCGGCGGTCATTTTCGAACCCGGCCGCCGGCCCATCCTCGCGGTCCTGCGTCCGGCGGACTACTGGCACCAGCCCCCGCCGGTGCCCCCGGAACTGATCGCCGGGCAGTTCGAGCTGCGTATCGTGCATGAGCCGGGGGAGATCCCGGCGCTGCTACCCGCCGACAAGCATCGCCGCGTGATCCTCGGCCCGGCCGAGCAATGGGCGGGAGCTCTGCCGGAGGCTGAGCGGAATCCGGAGCCGCTCGTCAGTTACCTGCACTTC
Source organism: Nevskiales bacterium (assembly GCA_011526045.1). GTDB lineage: Bacteria > Pseudomonadota > Gammaproteobacteria > Steroidobacterales > QUBU01. The sequence continues at coordinate 42,064 of WYBE01000012.1, forward strand.
CACCGCGCCTGCAAGACCGGTTGGGAGGTCGCCTGCGTCCGGCAGGCGGCAGCCATCGCCGCACCGGGTCATTGCGCCGCGGAGCGCGCATTTCATGCCGGCGCATCCGAATTCGACATTCTCGCTGCGTTCCTGGCCGCGTGCCGGCAGACCGAGGCGGAACTGCCCTACGAGGCGATCGTCGCGCTCGACGAGCACGCCGCGACGCTGCATTACCAGCACCGCGACCGCGCGCCAGACAGCGGACGAGCGTCCGGCAGCCTGCTGATCGATGCCGGTTGCAGCCACAATGGCTACGCCTGCGATATCACCCGCAGCTACGCCCGGCATGACGGCGAGTTCGCCCGCATGATTGCCGACATGGATCAACTGCAGCGCCGCTTGTGCGCCGGCGTGCGCCCCGGTGTGGCGTTCCCGGATCTGCACCGCCGCTGCCACCTGGAGACCGCTGCGTTGCTGCGCGACTGGGGCCTAGTGCGGATGGAGCCCGACGAGATGGTCGCGGCGGGTGTCAGCTTCGCATTCTTCCCCCACGGCCTCGGGCACCTGCTGGGGCTGCAGGTGCATGATGTGGGCGGCCATATGGCCGACGACCGCGGCACGCCACTGGAGCCACCGGCGGATTTCCCGAAGCTTCGCTTTCTGCGCACCCTCGAGCCAGGCCAGATCGTCACCATCGAGCCCGGCGTGTACTTCATCGACTCCCTGCTCGAACGGTTGCGCAGCGGGGCGCACGCGCGGCAGGTGGACTGGACGGCAATCGGGCGGCTGCGAGGCTTCGGCGGGATTCGCATTGAGGACGACGTGCTGGTAACCGCCGACGGCAGCGAGAACCTCACCCGTCCGCTGCTGTAGCCGCGAATCCGGCAGTCTGAGCGCAGAGTGTCACGTAAGCCGTAATGGCACATCCGTGGCCCGGGAATCGCACGCGTCGTGTAGCGGCGCGCCCGTGGCGCGGCAGCGTGCCGCAGGAATGCGGCACTTTGCTAGAGTAACCTTGGCAATTCTGCCCTGTCTCCAACCTGTCGGGAACATGCCGATCTTGCATCGCAGCACTGGACTCTTTCGCGCTGGTCGATCCGCCTGGCTGGCTGCCGGGTGCCTGCTGCTCATGGCCTGCGGCGGGTCCAAGCCCGGCGGCGCACCGGCTGCCGCAGGTGGCAGCCCCCCGGCCAGCGCACGTCCCGCGGCACCCGCCGTGTCGGTCATCGCCACGCGTATCGAACCGCGCGATTTCACCGACCGGTTCACCGCGCTCGGGACCGCCCGCGCCATGGAGTCGATCGAGATCACTTCACGGATCTCCAGCGTGGTCAGCCGTATCAACTTCGCCGAGAGCGAGAGTGTCGCCGCCGGCAAGCTGCTGGTCGAACTCGACAACAAGGAGTTGCGCGCCGACGTCGCGGTGGCCGAAGCCGCCGTCGCACAAAGTCGCAGTCAGTTCGAGCGCAGCCGACAGCTCGCAGACACGAAGATCATCTCCGAGTCGCAGCTCGAGGAACTCGAGGCGAAGATGAAAATGGACGAGGCGCAATTACAGGCGGCACGCGCCCGGCTCGACAACTCATTCATTCGCGCACCATTCGCGGGTACGGTCGGCCTGCGCAAAGTCAGCCTCGGCGATCTGGTCGGGCCTGATACCGTCATCACCACGCTGGACGACACGCGCCGCATCCGTCTCGAGTTCTCCGTACCCGAGAGCTTTCTCTCGGAACTGCGCCCGCAGATGCGCATTTCGGCCCTGAGCACCGTTTATCCCGGGCGACCGTTCACCGGCGAGATCACCAGCATCGACTCGCGCGTCGACCCGGTCACGCGGGCGGTGACTGCGATCGCCACGATCCAGAACCTCGAGGGTTTGCTCAAACCCGGCATGTTTCTCACTGTCGCCCTCGAACGCGCACGCCACGACGTACTCATGGTGCCGGAGGAAGCGCTGAGCCCGCGCCAGGGGAAACAGTACGTCTTCCTGGTCGTGGACGGCCGAGCGGTCGAGCGCGAAGTCAAGGTCGGTAGTCGCAGCCCTGGGCTCGCCGAACTGGTCTCCGGCGTGACGTCGGGCGACCTCGTTGTGACTGAAGGCATCCAGCGACTGCGCGACGGCCTGCCCGTGCAGCTTCTCGGCAGCGGCTAGGAGACGAGGACGTGTGGATTTCCGACACCTCGGTGAAGCGCCCCGTGTTCGCGGCGGTCATCAGCCTGTTGCTGGTGATCGTCGGCATCCTGGCGCTGCAAACGTTGCCGGTACGCGAGTACCCCGACGTGGATCCCACCGTGGTGTCGGTCGATACCAGCTATCGCGGGGCCTCGGCGGAGGTCATCGAGCGCAAGATCACCCAGATCATCGAAGACGAGATCGCCGGCATCGCCGGAGTGCGCAAGCTCACCTCCAACAGCCAGGACGAGCGCTCGACCGTCACGGTGGAATTCGGACCTGACCGCGACCCGGACGGAGCCGCCAACGACGTGCGCGAACGCGTCTCACGGGTTCTGAGCCGGCTGCCGGAGGAAGCGGACACGCCGCAGGTCATGAAGCAGGACTCGAGCATGGAGTCGACGATGTACGTCAACGTCTCCAGCCGCAGTCGCTCGCTAATGGAAATCACCGACTTCACGCGGCGCACGCTGCTCGATCGCCTTTCGGTCATTGACGGCGTAGCCATGGTGCGCCTGAACGGGGCGCGGCAGTACGCGATGCGCATCTGGATCGACCGCGACGGGCTTGCCGCGCGCGGCCTGACGGTGCAGGACATCGAGGATGCGCTGCGCAGCGAAAACGTGGAACTGCCCGCCGGCCGCATCGAGTCGAAGGAACGCGAGTTCTCGCTGCGCACCGACACCGGCCTCACGACACCCGAGGAGTTCGCCAGCATCGTTATCGGCCGCAGCGCCGATAATCGTGTCGTTCGCCTGGGCGAAGTCGCGGAGGTGCGGGTCGAGGCACAGGACGACCGGTTCGTGTCGCGCTCCGACGGCGTGCCCGGCATCAGCCTCGGGATAGTCCCGCAATCGAAAGCAAACGTGCTGGCGGTCAATCGCGCCGTCGTCGAGGAGGTTGAACGTCTTCAGCAGACGCTCCCGAAAGACATCACGATTGAAGTCAATATCGATTTTTCGATATTCATCCGCGAGGAACTGAACGAAGTGCTCCAGGCGCTCGGCGTGGCGCTCGTCATGGTGCTGGTGGTGATCTTCTCCTTCCTCGGCTCGATGCGCGCGACGCTGATTCCCTCGGTGACCATCCCGGTTGCGATCATCGCCTCCTTCTTCGTCATGGCGGCGCTCGGCTACTCGATCAACACACTGACCCTGCTTGGCACCGTGCTGGCGATCGGACTGGTGGTGGATGACGCCATCGTCGTTCTGGAGAACATCGTGCGGCGCATGGAACTCGGGCAGCCGCCGTTGCTTGCCGCCATGGAAGGCACGCGTGAAATCGGCTTCGCGGTGATTGCCACCACGGCCGTGCTGGTGGCCGTCTTCATACCCATTTCCTTCATGCCGGGCAACCTCGGCCGGCTGTTCGCGGAATTCGGCGTCACGCTCGCCGCAGCGGTGGCCTTTTCCGGCCTGGTGGCGCTCACGCTGGTGCCCATGCTGGCCTCGAAGCTTTTCAGCAAGGGCATACAGCGAAGGCGCCTGGCACAGGCCATCGACTCGTTTTTCAAGCGATTGTCCGAGCGCTACCGTCGGATCCTGATGCGCAGCGTCCGTCGCCCCGCGGTCGCATTCGGCGCCCTGGCGATCGTCGCGGCCATCGGCGTGCTGCTCTTCCGCGTTCTGCCCTCCGAGTATGCGCCGGTCGAAGACCGCGGCATGATCGTGATGACGATGCGCGGGCCTGAGGGCGCCACGCCGGAGTACATGGATCGCCAGGTTCGCCTGGTCGAGGATGCGCTCGCGCCGTCTGTTGCCGCGGGTGAAGCACGACGCATCGTCGCGCGCACCGGCATGTGGGGCTCCGGCGGTGACGTCAACTCCGCATTCATCTATGTGCCGCTCACCGACTGGAGCGAACGCGACATCAGCGCCCCGGAACTGGCACAGCAATTCCGCGAGAAACTCGACCGTATCCCGGGCGCCACCACGCAGGTGTTCCTGCCGCCGAGCCTCGGCATCCGCGGCGGCGGCCAGCCGCTGCAGATCGTCATCGGCGGCACCAGCTACCAGGAACTCGCCGGCTGGCGCGACAAGGTAATGGATCGGGTGCGAAGCGAGAACCCGCGAATCGTCGGGCTGCGCTCGGACTTCTTCGAGCAGAAGCCGAAGATTCTCGTCAGCATTGACCGCAACCGCGCTTTTGACCTCGGCGTCTCGTTGTCCGCGGTAGGCCGTACCCTGGAGACCATGCTCGGCTCGCGCATCGTGACGACATTCGTCGAACGCGGCGAGGAGTACAACGTCGTCCTGCAGGCGCGTCCCGAGGACCGTGCGACGCCCTCCGATCTTGCCGACATCTATGTCCGTTCGGCAACCACCGGCGAGCTGATTCCGCTGGCCAACCTCGTGCGTCTCGAGGAAACGGCGGGCCCCCGCGAACTCAAGCGCTTCGGCCAGCTGCGCGCCATCACGCTCATGGGTGGCCTTGCCCCAGGCTACTCGCTCGGCGAAGCGATCGCGTATATGGAGCGGGTGATCCGCGAAGAGTTGCCCGAAGAGGCGCGCATCGACTACGACGGCGAATCACGCGAATTCCATCAGTCGGGCGGAGCCATCTATTTCACATTCCTGCTGGCGCTGGTGATTTGCTTCCTGGTGCTCGCGGCCCAGTTCGAGAGCTTCCGGCACCCGCTGATCATCATGCTCACCGTGCCACTTGCCATCACCGGGGGGCTGATCGGGCTGTGGGTGTTCGGCTCCTCCAACAACGTCTACAGTCAGATTGGCGCCGTGATGCTGATCGGACTGGCCGCCAAGAACGGCATCCTCATCGTGGAGTTCGCCAACCAGCTGCGTGATCGCGGCGAGGAGATCCTCGAAGCAGTGGTCTCGGCTGCCACCATCCGCCTGCGACCGGTCGTCATGACCAGCCTCTGTACTGCCTTCGGAGCCATACCGCTGATGATCGCCAGCGGCGCTGGCGCCGAAGCACGTCGCACACTCGGCGCAGTCGTCTTCTTCGGCGTGCTGTTCTCGGTGTTCCTCACGCTGTTCCTGATCCCCTCGATCTATGCCGTGCTGGCCCGCGGGACACGCTCACCCGAACACATAGCCCGGCAGATCGAAAAGCTGCAGAAGACATCACCGCCGCTGGCAACGCCACAGGAAGGGCACGGCGGAGCCTGAACGCTCCTGGGAGCGGCAGCCTTCGGACCCGCCCCTTCGAAAATTCTATGGTTAATGCGACCAGAGTAAACAACCTGGCGTCTGCTCGACGCGACAGGCGAGGTAACGGCTGCACCATGCCCCGTCTGCCCGCACCGGGCGGGCTGCGAGGGATGCGGTGAGGGGTATCGCACTGGTAGCAGTTGGCGGCGCCATGGGGTCGGTGGCCAGGCACCTGCTGTCAGGCTGGATGCTCCACCATACCGTCGGGTGGCGCTTCCCGACCGGCACCTTCCTCGTCAATGTCCTGGGTTGCTTTGCCGTAGGCGTTGTCGCGGGCCTCGTCGTGAAGCACGAGCTCTTTTCGCCCGACGCCCGTCTGTTTCTCTTTACCGGCCTGGCGGGCGGGTTCACCACGTTCTCGGCGTTCGGCCTGGAAACCTTCTACCTCCTGCGTCGGCAGGAGATGCTGGTGGCAGGCGGCTACGTGGTCGCGAGCGTGGTGATCGGCATCCTGCTGCTGTGGCTCGGGTTCCTGGCCGCCACATCCCGACCGTCCTGATCTCTTGAGTTGCGCCGCTTCGAAAGCAGCAGGCTTCTCGGCCTTACTCCCGTCGTTGCACGCGGCCGTCCTCCCCTGCCGGCATGGCGCGCAGACAGTCCGTGCCGGAATCTGTCGCCAGCGGGTCGCACGACGCGTGCCAAAAATCGAGGTTTGGGCTGATGGCTACGACGCTATTCCGCCGCTGCCTCCGCCTTCTCCGGCTGGTCGAGCAGCATGACGAGAGCCATCGGAGCCGAGTCCCCGCGTCGGAATCCCATTTTCAGGATGCGCAGGTAGCCACCCGGTCGGGCCTTGAAACGCGGCCCGAGCTCGTTGAAGAGCTTGGTGACGCTGTCCCGGTCACGCAGGCGGTTGAAGGCGAGTCGCCGCCGGGCGACCGCGTCCTGCTTTGCGAGCGTGATCAGGGGCTCGACCACACGGCGCAACTCCTTGGCCTTGGGCAGGGTGGTGCGCACCGTTTCGTGGCGAATCAACGAGGCGGCCATGTTGCGGTACATCGCGGTGCGATGGCTGCTCTTCCGGCCGAGGGTACGGCCCGTTTTATGGTGGCGCATGCGTCAGTTCCTGCTTTCTGTATCCGCCGGATTTCCGAGTCAGGCGGCCTTGTCGTCGCGGATGAGACCCGGAGGCGGCCAGCCTTCGACACGCATGCCAAGCGACAGGCCGTGGCTTTCGAGCACTTCCTTGATCTCGGTAAGGGACTTCTTGCCGAGGTTCGGCGTGCGCAGCAACTCGACCTCGGTGCGTTGTACGAGGTCCCCGATGTAGTTGATGTTCTCCGCCTTGAGGCAATTGGCGGAACGCACCGTGAGCTCCAGCTCGTCGACCGGGCGCGTCAGGATCGGGTCAATCTGCGTCTCGGCCGCTGCGGCGCCTGCCTCGTCCTTGCCGCGCAGATCGACAAACACCTCGAGCTGGTCGGTTAGGATGTTGCCGGACCGCCGTACCGCTTCCTCGGCGTCGATCGTCCCGTTGGTCTCCACGTCGAGGATCAGTTTGTCGAGGTCGGTGCGCTGCTCGACACGTGCTGCCTCGACCGTGTAGCTGACCCTGCGGATGGGGCTGAAGGAAGCATCGAGCTGCAACTTCCCGATAGGTCCCGTCGTCTGGCCCTCGAAGTTGATCCGCTGCGTTGCCGGCCGATAGCCGCGGCCACGCTCGATGGTGAGCATCATCCTGAGATCGCCGGCGCTCGTGAGATTGGCAATGACGAGCTCAGGGTTGACGATCTCGACGTCGTGGTCGGTCGCGATGTCGCCGGCACGCACCGGGCCGGGACCCTTCTTGGCCAGCGTCAGCTCGGCCCGGTCGCGTTGGTGCATCCGGATCGCCAGCTGCTTGAGATTGAGCAGGACTTCGACCACGTCCTCCTGCACGCCCTCGATCGTGGTGTACTCGTGCAGCACGTTTTCGATCTCGACCTCGGTGACTGCAGCGCCAGGCATGCTCGAGAGCAGGATGCGCCGCAGGGCATTGCCGAGCGTGTGACCGAATCCGCGCTCGAACGGCTCGATGATGATCCTTGCCCGGGTGGCGTTCTCGGGCTGCACGCGCACGCTGCGGGGCTTGAGGAATTCCTTTGCTGTCTCGGGCATGGATACGCGCTCCTGCTTACTTGGAGTAGAGCTCGACAACGAGGTTTTCGTTGATGTCGGGCAGGATATCTTCACGGGCAGGGGCCTGCTTCAGCACGCCTACCATCTTCTTGTCGTCGACCTGAACCCACTCGGGGAACCCGACCTGGCTGGCAATGGACAGGGCACTCTGGATGCGCACCTGCTTCTTCGCCTTCTCGCGAATTTCCACCGTATCGCCCGCCGCAACCTGATACGACGGAATGTCCACGATCTTGTCGTTGACCATCACGGCACGATGACCGACCAACTGGCGGGCCTCGGCTCGGGTAGTGGCAAAACCCATGCGGTAGACGGTGTTGTCGAGCCGGCCTTCGAGGATCCGCAGCAGGTTCTCGCCGGTGGCGCCCTTCATGCGGGTGGCCTTCTTGTAGTAATTGCGGAACTGGCGCTCGAGCACGCCATACATGCGGCGCAGCTTCTGCTTCTCGCGCAGTTGCAGCCCGTAGTCCGACAAGCGGCCCTTGCGCGCGCCCTGGCTCGCGCCCGGGGGTGATTCGAGCTTGCACTTGGCGTCCAGCGGCTTGATGCCGCTCTTCAGGAAGAGATCAGTCCCCTCCCGGCGTGACAGCTTGCAAGTTGGTCCCAGATATCTCGCCATGCTTGATTACTCTTCAGACCCGCCGCTTCTTGGGCGGACGACAGCCATTGTGGGGAATCGGAGTGACATCCTCGATATTCGTGATCTTGAAGCCGACCGAGTTCAGCGAGCGCACCGCCGACTCGCGGCCCGGGCCCGGGCCCTGAACGAGCACCTCGAGCGTCTTCACGCCGTGCTCCAGTGCCGCGACTCCTGCTTTCTCGGCAGCCACCTGGGCGGCGAACGGAGTGCTCTTGCGCGATCCGCGAAAGCCGCAGCCGCCGGCAGACGCCCATGACAGGACATTGCCCTGCCGGTCGGAGATCGTGATGATCGTATTGTTGAACGAAGCATGCACGTGGGCGATGCCGTCCACCACATGCTTCTTCGTCTTCTTGCGCGCCTTCTGGGGTGCGGCTGGCTGCTGGGTATTCATTCGCTGACCGTCTCTCCTGCTCTCAGGTGTTATTTGCGGATCGCCCGCCGCGGACCTTTGCGTGTCCTCGCGTTGGTGCGGGTGCGCTGGCCACGCAGCGGCAGACCCTTGCGATGACGCAGGCCGCGGTAGGTGCCAAGGTCCATCAGCCGCTTGATGTTCATGGAAACCTGGCGCCGCAGGTCGCCTTCGACCGGCACCTTGGCGATCACGGCACGCAGGCGCTCGACCTCGGATTCGGTAAGGTCCTTGACCTTTGCATCCTCGGCCACGTTGGCCGCCTTGCAGAACAGCGCTGCACTGCTGCGGCCGATGCCGTAGATGCTGGTAAGGGCGATCACCACGTGCTTGTTCGCCGGTATGTTAATGCCCGCTATACGCGCCATTCATGCCATCTCCGAGGTAAAGCGCTGAGTCTCAGCCCTGGCGCTGCTTGTGACGGGGATCCGGGCAGATCACCCGTACCCTGCCGTTGCGGCGGATGATCTTGCAGTTCCTGCAGATCCGTTTTACTGAAGGCCGAACTTTCATGTCCTGTCTCCGGGAAACCCTTTCACAATCGCCGATCCGCTCAGCGGATCTGGCCCGCCCTGCCGTAACCACGCAGGTTGGCCTTCTCGAGCAGGCCCTTGTACTGATGCGACATCATGTGCGCCTGCAACTGGGCCATGAAATCCATGCTACCCACCACGATGATCAACAGCGACGTGCCGCCGAAGTAGAACGGCACCTTCCAGTACGTGATCATCAACTGTGGCAACAGGCAGATGAGCATGATGTAGAGGCCGCCCCAGAAGGTGAGGCGTGTCAGTACGCGGTCGATGTACTCGGCGGTCTGCTGGCCCGGCCGGATTCCCGGCAGGAACGCCCCCGAGCGCTTGAGGTTGTCGGCCGTCTCCCGCGCATCGAATACCAGGGCGGTATAGAAGAAGCAGAAAAACAGGATCAGCACGGCATAGAGCAGGTCGTAGAGCAACTGGCCCGGCGACAGCTCAGCGGCAAGGGTCTGCAGCCAGCCGAAGCTCTCGTTGGTCCCGAACCAGCTCGCGATGGTTGCGGGAAACAGGATGAGGCTCGAGGCGAAGATCGGCGGAATGACGCCGGACATGTTGATCTTGAATGGCAGATGCGTGGATTGCCCGGCATAGAGCCGCCGGCCTTGCTGACGCTTCGCATAGTGCACCGGCAGGCGACGCTGGCCGCGCTCGAGGAAGCACACGGCAGTGGTGATGCCGAACACCAGCAGGACCAGCATCAGCGCCAGGATCGCGGATATCTCACCGGTGTTGACCAGCTCGAGGGTGCTGCCGATGGCCGTAGGCAGTCCCGCGACGATGCTGCCGAGGATGATCATCGTGATGCCGTTACCGATGCCCCGTTCGGTGATCTGCTCGCCGAGCCACATGAGGAATATGGTGCCCGTGACCAGGGTCACGACGGCCGTGAACACGAAGTTGAAGCCGGGGTTGATCACCAGCCCCTGGTTCTGCATCGCGAGCGCCGCCCCGACCGACTGGAAACCACCGAGGAGAACAGTGCTGTAACGCGTCCACTGCGTGATCTTGCGCCGGCCCGACTCGCCTTCCTTCTTGATCCGGGCCAGTGATGGCACCACGGTGGCCGCCATCTGCAGGATGATGGATGCGGAGATGTACGGCATGATGCCCAGCGCGAACATGCTCATGCGCTCGAGCGCACCGCCCGAGAACATGTTGAACATCGACAGGATCGTGCCCGACTGCTGCTGAAAGAAACGGTCGAGCGCCTCCGGATCGATACCCGGGACCGGAATGAACGTGCCAACGCGGTACACGAACAGCGCGCCGAGCAGGAACAGGATTCGCTGCCGCAAGTCGGCAAAACGGGTTGCTTCCGACAATGCTGCCGCCGGATTGACCAAACCGCCCTTCGCCACGACTTTGCCTCTTGCCTTCCTTAAATTCCCGCGCAACGCACGCTGCGTTACCGGATCATTCCTGGATCGAGCCGCCTGCGGCCTCGATAGCCTTGCGGGCACCGGCGGTCAACGCCAGCCCGCGAACCCGCACTGCCTTGTCGAGAGCACCTGACAGGATCACTTTCGCGCGCAGGGCCTGCTGATGCACGATCCCTGCCCGCTTCAGACTGTCGAGATCGATCACGTCATCGGCGGGAATACCCAGCTCGTGAAGCCGCACCTCCGCGGTCTCGATGGCCTTGGCGGACACGAAACCAATCTTCGGCAGGCGGCGCTGCAGCGGCATCTGGCCGCCTTCGAAACCGACCTTGTGGTAGCCACCGGCACGCGCATGCTGGCCCTTATGGCCGCGCCCGCAGGTTTTGCCTTGCCCGGCCGAACTGCCGCGGCCGAGCCGCTTCGGCGCCTTGCGGCTGCCGGGCTTGAGGTCGTTCAGTCGCATCACGCCTCCTCGACGCGCAGCAGGTACGCCGCGCGGTTGATCATGCCCCGATTGGCCGGCGTGTCGGCCACGACGACCGACTGCCGGATCCTGCGCAGGCCCAGCCCATTGACGCAGGCCCGATGTGCAGCAATGCGTCCGGCAGTGCTCCGCACCAGGGTTACCTTGATTTTACCGGGCTTGCCCATCTGGTCAGTCCTGGATCTCGCTCAATGTCTTGCCACGCTTGGCCGCGATCATCTCGGGAGAGCGCGCGGCCTGCAGCGCCTTGACGGTCGCGCGCACGACGTTGATCGGATTGCGCGATCCGTAGATCTTGGCAAGCACGTTGCGCACGCCGGCGCACTCGAGCACGGCGCGCATGGCGCCGCCGGCGATGATGCCCGTGCCTTCCGCAGCCGGCTGCATGTAAACACGCGTCGCGCCGTGCGAGCCGGTCATCGCGCAGTGCAGGGTGTCCTTGTGCAGATCGACACGACGCATGTTCTTGCGTGCAGCCTGCATCGCCTTCTGAATCGCGTTTGGCACCTCACGAGCCTTGCCATACCCGAAGGCAACCTGCCCCTTGCCGTCGCCGACCACGGTCAGCGCCGTGAAGCCGAATTGGCGCCCGCCCTTCACGACTTTGGCCACGCGGTTCACCGTGACGAGCTTCTCGAGGAAGTCGTCGCCGGAAGATGTCGCTGCCTGTTCAAATCTGGCCATGCTTCAATACCCTGCTAGAACTCGAGCCCGCTCTCGCGGGCGGCGTCGGCCAGCGCCTTGACGCGGCCGTGGAAGCGAAAACCCGATCGGTCGAACGCGACTCGGCTCACGCCCGCTGCCTTCGCCTTCTCGGCAATTGCCTTGCCGACCGCGGCTGCGGCAGCGACGTTTCCGGTGTTCTTGACGCCCTGGCGAACTGCAGCCTGCACGGTCGATGCCGCAGCGACCACCGTGCCACCATCGGGCGCAATGAGCTGCGCGTAGATGTGACGCGGTGTGCGGTGAATCGACAAACGATGCACCGCAAGTTCCCGGATCTGAAACCGCCCCCTTCGGGCGCGGCGCAGTCTTACTTCGTTCTTTCTCATGGATCGAAAGTTCCGCTCTGCGCGACCAACGGTCGCGACTACTTCTTCTTCGCTTCCTTCAGCACTACCTTTTCATCTGCGTAGCGAACACCCTTGCCCTTGTACGGCTCCGGTGATCGGTACGCCCGGATTTCGGCCGCAACCTGGCCGACCTTCTGTCGATCGACTCCCTTGACGATGATCTCGGTCTGGCTCGGAGTCTCCACGGTGATACCTTCCGGTACCGCGTAGACCACCGGGTGCGAAAACCCGAGCGTCAGGTTGAGCTTGCGTCCCTGCGCCTGAGCGCGATAACCGACGCCCACCAGCTCGAGCTTGCGCTCGAAACCCTTGGTCACTCCGGCGACCATGTTCGCGAGCAGTGCGCGAGTCGTGCCGGATACGACGTTCGCGGTGCGCCCGCCGGAGCGGGCCGCGACCTGCGCCTTGCCGTCGGCAACGCGAACCTCGACACGTGGATGCAACGCCAGCGAGAGCTCGCCCTTCGGTCCCTTGACCTTCACCGTCGATGGAGCAGCGGTGACTTCCACACCCTTCGGCAGCTCAACCGGTCTTTTTGCGACTCTGGACATGTTCTTAACCCACGGATCCGTTCATGCCGTAATCGGTATTGCCGTCAGGAAACCACACAGATCACTTCGCCGCCGAGCCCGCGCGATCGTGCGGCACGGTCGCTCATGACCCCGACTGGCGTCGATATGATGGCCACGCCCAGGCCACCCATCACCTTCGGCAGCTTGTCCTTGCGCCGGTAGCTGCGCAGCCCCGGCCGGCTCACCCGGCGCAGGTGCTCGATCACCGGCCTGCCGTCGAAGTACTTCAGTTCCACCACCAGCTCACGCTGGTTTCCCGGTTTCTCGCTCACCTGGAAGGTGTCGATATAGCCCTCGTCGCGCAACACCGCGGCGATGGCCTCCTTGTGGTGCGATGAAGGCATGCTCACGCTCTTCAGCCCCGCCCGCTGGCCATTGCGGATGCGAGTCAACATGTCGGCTATGGGATCATTCATGCTCATTGGACGATTGCTCCCGCGCGCCTTACCAGCTTGCCTTGGTGAGACCGGGGACGTTGCCGGCCATTGCCTGTTCACGCAGCTTGTTACGCCCCAGCCCGAACTTCTGGTAGTAGCCACGCGAGCGCCCAGTGATCGCGCAACGGCTGCGCAGCCGGATCGGATTGGCGTCGCGCGGCAACGCCTGGAGCTGGCGTAGCGCATCCTGCCGGTGCTCGTCGCCGGTTGCAGGGTTCTGAATCAGTTTCTTGAGCTCCGCGCGCTTCTTCGCATAGCGCTGCACCGTTTTCAGGCGCCTGGTCTCACGCAGAACCATTGATTTCTTTGCCATCGGGATATTGCTCGCCTTGCTAGGTCCGTCGGTTACCTGCGGAACGGAAAATTGAACGCCTCGAGGAGCGCACGCGCATGAGCGTCACTTCTCGCTGTCGTGGTAATCGTCACATCCAGGCCACGCACCGCATCGACCTGGCTGTAGTCGATTTCCGGAAAGATGATCTGCTCCTGAATGCCGAGGCTGTAGTTGCCCTGGCCATCGAAGGAACGGGAGTTCAGGCCGCGGAAGTCACGAATCCGGGGAATCGCGATGTTGATGAGGCGATCGAGGAATTCGTACATTCGCTGCCGGCGCAGCGTCACCTTGCAGCCGATCAGCTGACCCTGGCGAATCTTGAAGGTCGCCACGGACTTCCTTGCCTTGGTCGCAACCGGCTTCTGCCCGGTGATGAGCATGAGATCGCCCATGGCTTTGTCCACGATCTTCTTGTCGTTGATCGCTTCGCCCACGCCCATGTTCAGCGTGATCTTGGTAATACGCGGTACCTCGAGCCTGTTGCCAAGCCCGAGCTGCTGCTGCAGCTTCGGCACCACTTCCTTCGCGTAGAACTGTTGTAGCCTTGCCATGGTTTCGGGACCTGTCCTGCAACGTAGGGGACTAGACGTCCACCACCTCGTTATTCGAACGGAAGATCCGCACGCGGCGCCCGTCTTCCAGAATCTTTACGCCCACCCGATCGCCCTTCTGCGAAATCGGGTTGAACAACATCACGTTGGAGATGTGCATCGGCATCTCCATCTCGATGATGCCGCCCGCGCGATTTTTGCCAGGGTTCGGCTTCTGGTGCTTTTTCACCACGTTGACGTTTTCCACCACCACGCGATCACCGTCCACGCGCAGAACAGTGCCGCGACGGCCCTTGTCCTTGCCGGTGGTGACGATCACCTCATCGCCTTTGCGAATCTTCTTCATATCAGTCGTTCCGGTCCGGGGCCTACAGCACTTCCGGTGCCAGTGAAATGATCTTCATGAAGTTCTCCGTGCGCAGCTCGCGGGTGACCGGTCCGAAAATTCGCGTGCCGATCGGCTCCAGCTTCGGTGAGAGCAGAACCGCGGCGTTGTCATCGAAGCGAATCAGCGAACCGTCCTGGCGGCGCACTCCCTTGGTTGTGCGCACGACAACGGCGCTATAAACCTCGCCCTTCTTGACGCGACCCTTCGGGATCGCATCCTTGATGCTGACTTTGATCACGTCACCCACGCCGGCGTAGCGGCGCTTCGACCCCCCGAGCACCTTGATGCACATCAGCCGCTTTGCGCCGCTGTTGTCCGCAGCGTTGAGCATTGTCCGCATCTGAATCATGACTGCATTCCGCCAATCCGATAGGTTCTGCGCCAACAGGCCAATCACTGCGCCTCGGTACGCTGCAGGACTTCTGCAACGCGCCAGGACTTGCGCCGCGAAATCGGCCGGCATTCGACGATGGCGACCAGATCACCTTCCCGGCAGGTATTGGATTCATCGTGCGCAAGGAGCTGGGTGGTGCGGCGAATGTACTTGCCGAACAACGGATGACGAACGACACGCTCGATCGCCACCGCTACGGTCTTGTCCATCTTGCTGCTGACCACTCGTCCGGTCATCGTCCGTCGGCCTTTTTCGCCGCTGGTCGCTTGCATGTTCTGCTCGCTCATCCTCGGGCTCCCGCCGTTTTCTGCCGCAACTCCTGCTCCCGCAGAACAGTCTTGAGCCGGGCAATGTCCCTGCGAACCCGCGATATCTGGTCGGGGCGGGCCTGCTGTCCGGTCGCCTGCTGCACGCGCAGGTTGAACTGCTCGCGGCGCAGTTCCAGCAGCTGCTCCAGGAGCTCGGCGCTGCTCTTCGTCCTGAGTTCCCCAGCCTTCATCAGATGACTCCCCGGGTCACAATGACCGTGGCGAGCGGCAGCTTCGCAGCAGCCAGCTTGAACGCCTCGCGAGCCGTTTCCTCGGTCACGCCTTCCATCTCGTAGAGGATGCGACCCGGCTGCACGAGGGCAGCCCAGTACTCCACGTTACCCTTACCCTTGCCCTGCCTGACTTCCAGCGGCTTCTGGGTGATGGGCTTGTCCGGGAAAATCCGGATCCAGACCTTTCCGCCACGTTTGATGAAGCGCGTAATGGCCCGGCGGCCTGCCTCGATCTGCCGGGCCGTAAGCCGCCCGCGCTCGATCGCTTTCAGGCCGTAATCGCCGAAAGCGACCGAACTGCCACGATGGGCGAGCCCGCGATTCCGGCCCTTGAACTGCTTGCGAAACTTGGTGCGCTTTGGCTGCAGCATCGACTTCCCGTCCCGTTAATGAGCGGCCTGCTCTGCAGCTTGCGCCGGTGCAGCCTCTTCCTTCTCAAAGACCTCACCGCGGAAAATCCACACCTTGACGCCGATGACCCCGTAGGTCGTCCTGGCCTCGGCAAGTCCGTAGTCGATGTCCGCGCGGAATGTGTGCAGTGGAACGCGGCCTTCGCGATACCACTCGGATCGCGCAATTTCAGAGCCATTCAACCTGCCCGACACGCGCACCTTCACGCCGAGCGCCCCGAGGCGCATGGTGTTGGTCACTGCCCGCTTCATCGCACGGCGGAACATCACGCGCCGCTCCAGTTGCTGGGCAATGCCCTCGGCCACGAGGTACGCGTCGAGCTCGGGCTTGCGGATCTCCGCGATGTTGATGCGCACATCCGCGAGCGGCATACCGAGCATTGCCGCCACGCCCTTGCGCAGGCTCTCGATGTCTTCGCCCTTCTTGCCGATCACGACACCGGGACGGGCGGTATGGATCGTGATATGCGCCTTGCGTGCGGGCCGCTCGATCTGCACGAGACTGACCGACGCCTCCGAAAGCCGTGACCGGATAAACCTGCGGATCCGGAAATCGGCGTCCAGATACGTGGGGAAGGTACGCGAATCGGCATACCACTTCGACGCCCAATCGCGCGTGATTCCCAGGCGTATGCCGATCGGATTGACCTTATGACCCATGCAATATTCCCCGACGGTTCGTTCTTACTCGTCCGCAACCCGGACGGTAATGTGGCTGTTGCGCTTGGTGATCCGCGTGCCGCGGCCCTTTGCGCGGGACGCGTAGCGGCGCAGCGTCGGCGCTTCGTTGACCAGGATACTGCTGACCTTCAACTCGTCTATATCAGCGCCATGGTTGTTCTCGGCGTTGGCAACGGCCGACTCCAGCACCTTCTTGACTATCCGCGCCCCTTTCTTGGGCATGAACGCCAGAATCTGGAGCGCCTTGCCAACAGGTGCACCTCGAACCGCGTCAGCCACCAGCCGGCACTTCTGCGGTGAGATGCGTGCGTGACGCAATGTTGCGGTTACCTGCATGGCGATTAACTCGCTGGTGCCTCGGCGGCCTTGGTTTTGCGATCCCCGGAATGCCCCTTGAAGGTGCGCGTCGCCGCAAACTCTCCGAGTTTGTGACCCACCATGTTCTCCGTGACCAGCACGGGCACATGATCGCGACCGTTGTGCACGGCGATCGTCAAGCCGACCATTTCCGGAACGATCATCGATCGGCGAGACCAGGTCTTGATCGGCCGGCGACTATTGGTGTCCACCGCCTGCCGGACCTTTGCCGCAAGATGTGCGTCCACGAAGGGACCTTTTTTAACTGAACGAGGCACCTAAGCAATCTCCAGCCGATGCGTGGTCTGTCGTTTACTTCTTGCGGCGATCCCGGACGATCATCCGGTTTGTCCGCTTGTTGTTGCGAGTCTTGTAGCCCTTGGTCGGCACACCCCACGGGGACACCGGATGGCGCCCACCGGAGGTCTTGCCCTCACCACCGCCGTGCGGGTGGTCCACCGGGTTCTGGGCAACGCCTCGCACAGTCGGGCGCACGCCGCGCCAACGCCTGGCGCCGGCCTTTCCCAGACTCTCGAGATTGTGCTCCCCGTGCCCAACCTCGCCGATCGTCGCCCGACACTCGACGTGTATCCGGCGCATTTCGCCGGAACGCAGGCGAACGGTGGCATAGACGCCTTCACGCGCGACAATCTGGATACTGCCGCCGGCGGCGCGGGCGAGCTGCGCTCCCTTGCCGGGCTTGAGTTCTACGCAATGCACCATGGTGCCCACCGGGATATTGCGCAACGGCAGGCTGTTGCCGACCTTGATGGCCGCATCACGCCCAGACAACACCGTATCTCCGGCGTTCAGCCCCTTCGGAGCGATCATGTACCGGCGCTCGCCATCCGCGTACACGATCAGCGCGAGGTGAGCCGTTCGGTTCGGATCGTACTCGAGCCGCTCAACGCGCCCTGCGACACCGTCCTTCTCACGACGAAAATCGATGATCCGGTAACGGCGCTTGTGCCCGCCACCGCGGTGCCGGGTCGTGATGCGCCCATGGTTGTTCCGACCAGTGCTGCGTTCGAGCTTCGTTACCAGACTCGGACAAGGCTCACCCTTGTGCAATTCGGGCGTCTGGACGCGAATGACGAAGCGTCGACCTGGCGACGTGGGCTTGAACTGTTGCAGCGGCATGGTGGCGATTCCCGGTCAGTCGTTACTCTGGGCCCATGAAATTGATGTCGCTGCCCTCGGCGAGGCTGACATACGCCTTTTTCCAGTCCTGGCGGCGACCCAGAGCGCGCCCGAAGCGCTTCACCTTGCCCTGCACGTTGACCACGTGTACGCCCTCGACCTTGACGTCGAACAGAAACTCGACGGCGCGCCGAATTTCATCCTTCGTGGAGTCACGCCGGACACGAAACACGATCTGCCGGTCACGATCTCCACCGGCGGTGCTCTTCTCCGAGAGATGCGGACCCAGGATGACTGACATGAGCCGCTCCTTGACATGAACCGCGCTCATTTCAACCGCTCCTCTATGCCACGCACCGCGTCGGCAGTCGCCAGCACCTTGTCGTAACTGACCAGGCTCAGCGGATTCATTTCCGCAACGGTCAGCACCTCGGCCCACGGCAGATTCCGGGCCGCCAAGTGGAGCTTTTCCTCGTGCTTATCGACCAGGATCAACACGTGATCGAGGCCAAGCACGCTCAAGCGCGCCACGAGATCCCGCGTACGCGGCTGATCCAGCCTCATGTCGTCCACAATGACGAGGCGCTCTTCGCGCACGAGCGTCGACAGAATGCCGCGCATGGCGGCGCGATACATCTTGCGGTTGACCTTCTGGGCGAAGTCCCTGGGCTTGGCGGCGAATGCCCGGCCACCGCCGACCCAGATCGGGCCACGGGAGGTGCCCGCGCGCGCCTGGCCGGTACCCTTCTGGCGCCACGGCTTCGACCCGCCGCCACGCACTTCTGCGCGGGTCTTCTGAGCCTTCGTACCGGCGCGACCGCCAGCGCGATAGGCAGTGATCACCTGGTGAATCAGCGCTTCATTGAAAGGCGCGGAAAAATTCTGATCCGAGACTTCGATACCTGCGGCACCGCCGTAGATGGAAAGTTTCATGTTTCCTCCTACCCGCTCGCCTGAGCCGCTGCGCGGGCCTTGACGGCCGGTGTCAGTACCAGGCGACCTTCCCGGTGCCCGGGAACCGCGCCTTTCACCAGGATCAGGCCGCGTTCGGCATCCACGCGAACGACCTCGAGGTTCTGAGTGGTGCGCCTCGCATTGCCAAGGTGTCCCGACATGCGCTTGCCGGGGAATACGCGACCGGGGAACTGGCGCTGACCAATGGAACCCGGCGCCCGATGGGACACCGAGTTGCCGTGGCTCGCGTCCTGGGAATTGAAGTGGTGTCGCTTGATCGTGCCCGCATAACCCTTGCCGATGGTCGTGCCCGCCACGTCAACGAACTGGCCGGGCTGAAAGCGATCGACCTTCAGTTCGGCGCCAGGCTGCAGATTCGCCAATTCTTCGGCGCTCGCCCGGAACTCCCACAGCCCCTCTCCGGGCTCGACTCCCACCTTGACGAATGCCCCCGCTACCGCCTTGGTCAGCTTCGACGGATTGCGTTGGCCGGTCGTTACCTGCACTGCAGCATAACCCTCGCGATCCTGATCGAGCACACGGGTCACGCGATTCGGCAGTATCTCGATGACGGTTACCGGCACAGCTGTCCCTTCGTCCGTGAAGACGCGGGTCATGCCGCACTTGCGACCGATTAGGCCAATGGTCATGTCGAGCTTCTCTCAGCCGCTGGCCCCGCTCGACTCAGCGGGTTCGCAGCCATCCACCAGTCAAAATTAAAGGGCGATCTCGGCGCCGAGGCGGTTGTCCCCCCGGGGACTGCCAGCCCGGCATCCCCAGCGCCACCAACCCAGCAGCCGGGGCAACCGCGGTTCAGCCACCCCTTTGCAGCACGAAGCCCGACGCAGGACTTCCTGCCTCGGGCGACGGCGAGCCGGCAATTATAGTGTAATTCTTCGCGTCAGTTCAATTTGATCTGAACGTCAACCCCGGCCGGCAATTCCAGTTTCATCAGGGCATCCACGGTCTTGTCCGTGGGCTCCAGGATGTCCATCAGGCGCTTGTGAGTACGCAATTCGTACTGGTCACGGGCATCTTTGTCGACGTGCGGCGAAATCAGCACGGTAAACCGTTCGGTCTTGGTCGGCAGCGGCACCGGGCCCCGGACCTGGGCACCCGTACGCTTAGCCGTCTCGACGATCTCGCGGGCCGATGTGTCGATCAGTCGGTGATCGAACGCCTTGAGGCGGATGCGGATGTTCTGATTTTTCGCCATGAATCGAGTCCTTCGGATTGAATCGCCGCTCGAGCCGCCCCCTGCACGGTGGCGCGGCCCGGGCCGCGAGCGATCATTCGATGATCTTGGCCACGACGCCGGCGCCGACGGTTCTGCCGCCCTCGCGGATGGCAAAGCGCAGGCCGTTCTCCATCGCAATCGGGTTGATCAGTTTGACCTTCATCTTGATGTTGTCACCGGGCA
>WYBE01000013.1 GCA_011526045.1 Nevskiales bacterium
CTTTGCCGACCAGCGGCCGGCGCCGCCGATGTCACCGTTTCGTCGATTCGCTTTGCTCATCCGGAACACTCCTTCGGGCAGCTATCCTGCCCCAATCAAGTGTCCAGAGAAATCCTAGACCAATGGATGGTTTTCTTCGAGGCTGTTGTGCCACTCCCCGCCATAGTCGCTCCAGCTGCCGGAAAGCAGGAACAGCAGCTTGTCCTCGACGATCGGCCCGGACACCCAGCCGCTCACCTCGTAGTCGTCGTTGGTGCCGGCGCGGCTCTTGAGCCGGCCGCTGAGCTCGTTGGTCGGCGCGCGGGTGACGTAGTTGACGGCGCCGGCGAACGCCGCCCGCCCGAACTGCGCCGATTGCGGCCCGCGCAGGATCTCGACCCGCTCCACCGAACTCGTGGTGGCCCCGCCGATGCTGGAGGAGACGTAGATGCCGTCGATGTAATAGGCCGCATTCGCCTCGCCGCGACTGGGCGCGGACGCCATGCCGCGGATGACCGGGCGATCGAAGTCACGCCCGGTCTGCGGCAGGGTGTTGAAGTTGACGGTGAAGTTGGCGATGTCGTTGTCGCTGAACAGGCCCTGCTGCTCGAGCTGCTCCGCGCCGAAAGCGCTCACGGAGATCGGCACGTCCTGCAGGCTCTCCTCTTTCTTACGGGCCGTGACCACGATTTCCTGGATCTGCGCGCTTGCCGCGACCGGCAGCAAAAGCGATGCGCACAAGGCGATCAAGGCCGCGCGAAATGGCAGCCAACGCGAAGTCCCCGACATCTTCCCTCCCCGGGCGTTACAGCGGGCGAACGATCGTTTCAGGATCCGCGCGACTGTGAAATCCGCGCCTGACCCCGTCAAGCAATTCGCCGCATCGCGGGCGTTTTATGCAGCCGCCGTCCGCGGTACGGCCGCGGCGAACGGCCGACGCCCGAGCCAGAGCACGAGCGCGGCGAGCGGGACGGCGGCGCCATTGACCAGCGCGAGCGACTGGCCGATCGCCCCGGGCCCGTTGAAGAACCGGTCTGCGATCATGCCAACGGCCGTTGGCCCGGCGATGGCGGTGATCACGTTCAGAAACAGCATCCAGGCCGCCGATACCTGCGCCCGCAGTGGCCCGGGCGTAACCACCTGCAGCGCGGCCGGCGCGCAGGCCAGCGCCAGGCTGGCGCAGAAGGTGAGCGGACAGAAGAGCGCGATCGCGACGAGGCGGTCCTCGCCCGTGGTGGCGAAGAGCACGAGCGGCAGCATGCAGGCTGCGGCCAGCAGGCCAACCCGGTGCATGGCATCGAGATGGCCGCGCCGGAGGAAGGTATCGGCGAGCCAGCCTCCGGCATACACGCCTGCCGGCGACCACAACAGGACGATGAGGCCAAGGACGAGCCCGGTCTCGCGCGGCGCGAAGCCGAGCACACGCCCGAAGTACACCGGCGCCCAGGTCAGGGTGGTCGTGATCGGCACGAACAGCAGCGCGAAGCCGAGGAAATGCAGGCCGTACACGCGCCAGCGCGAGGCCGCATAGCGCAGCACCTCGCCGAGTCGCTCGGCCGCGGCGACGCCGGCTGGCGGCGCGCGGCGCGCCGGCTCCGGCACGGTGAGCATCAGCAACACCACCACGAACCCGGGCAGGCCCACGACGAAGAACACCACCTGCCAGGGCTCGACCGCACCGATGAACGGCAGCACCTGGACGCTGCTGGCGCTGATCAGCCCGATCACCACGCCGCCGACCAGCAAAGCCACGCCGGCGCCGACGAACGCGCCGGACTGGTACACACCGAGCGCGCGGCCGAGCCGGTCACGCGGAAACAGGTCGGCAATCATCGAGAACGCGGCCGGCGCCAGCGCCGCCTCGCCGGCTGCCACCCCGACGCGCGCGAAAAACAGCTCCCAGAAGTTCTGGGCCAGCCCGCAGGCCGTCGTCATCACGCTCCAGACGAGAATGCCGCCGGCGACGATCGCCCGGCGGCTGTAGCGGTCGGCCAGGCGGCCGAGTGGCAGCCCGAACAGCGCGTAGAAGACGGCGAATGCGACGCCGAGCAGCCAGGCAAAGTCGGTATCCGTGAGGCCGAGATCCGCCTTGATCGGTTCCACCAGCAACGACAGGATGATGCGATCGACGAACGAGAAGATGACCGCGATGAACAGCACGCCGACGGCGTACCAGGCGCGCCCGGGCTCCGGCCACGGCGGTTGCGATGTCGTCCGCTCCTGCACACCCACCCCCCGGCAAATCGCGGCCGCGCCGCGCCCCGACCATTTACGGCAGATCCGACAGATCCTGTTGCCAGAGCATAATTGAGGACAACCCATCTAAGAACTGCTTCATCGCCGAGCTGCGGGGACGGGGCGCCGTCGCCGCGGAGTCGATGCGTGAATCCCTCGCGGTGGCTGCTGGCGGGGACGCTGCGCCGGGACGCTTGCTACGGCCGTCCATGGCCTTCGCGCGCTCGGGTTTCGCCCGCGCTGCGCATCCTGCTGCGCGCGGCTCCACACGCCCGTTGCAACGCCCCCGCCAGCAGCCCTGTTGAGTTCACC
>WYBE01000014.1 GCA_011526045.1 Nevskiales bacterium
CGCGCTCGGGTTTCGCCCGCGCTGCGCATCCTGCTGCGCGCGGCTCCACACGCCCGTTGCAACGCCCCCGCCAGCAGCCCTGTTGAGTTCACCGATGAGGTCGGGTCAGTGCGTGCGAACGCGCCGCTGAGCGCACGCCGGTGGTGGCCCGGTGTCCGCCGTCACTGCGTCGCCCGGCGTAGCATAGGGACGACCGGCGCCGGGAATGCCGGCCGAGGTCCACCCTGATGCCCGCGCGCCCATGACGGTGACCACGACAGTGAGCACACTGGGTGTGCTCCTGGCGCTGTTGCTGGTCTCCATGGCGTGGAGCCGGAGCAAGCCGGGCTGGCAGATCGTGTTCGGGCCGCCCCACGAACCCGCGAATCGCATCGCGCTGACGGAGTTCTACGCCAGGGCGCTCGCGCTCGGCTGGGATTTTTCCACGGACCGGCAACTGTTCCAGGACCTTGCCGCAGGCCTGCGCGAGGCCGGGCTTGCCGGTTGCATCGAGATGTGGGGCCGGAAGTGCCGAGCGGCGGTTGCCCTGCCGGCGCCGCGCGAGCCGCTGCTCGGGATTCCCGCCGGGTACTGGAAGCACCATGAGATCGACGCGCTGCCCATGGCAGTCGCCGGCGACGGCCGGGAGCCTGGCGCAGGCCCGTGGCGTATCGGGACCAGCAACCTCCTGGTTCGGACCTGTGCGCTGCCAACGAGTGATCCGGACTGCGACGACGCCATCTACGGTGACATCCAGCTCAATTACCTTCAGGCCATGAACTGGCTGCAGACCGATGCCAGTCACTACAAGGGGATTGCACCACGCGGCGGAGCGGAGCCGGAGCGTGGAGGGTAGCCCGCGGCTGTGACCGCACGCCGCGCGCGCAGCCCCGGCGGCGGACGTGCGTCACAGTTCACGGCTGCAGTGATCGGCCGCCGCGCATGACTTGAGGCATCATCGGGCACTCGCGGTCTGCGGGAGGCCATTCGCGTGTGCGGCATCGCTGGAATCTGGCACGGATCGAGTCGTTCCGTGGACGGTGCCGCCCTGCGCCGCATGACCTCGGCCCTGACGCATCGCGGTCCCGACGAGGAAGGTTTCCATCTTGCGCCGGGTGTCGGCCTCGGCCATCGCCGCCTCGCGATCATCGATCCGGGCGGCGGGCAACAGCCGCTTTGCAACGAAGACGGCTCGATCTGGGTCGTGCTGAACGGCGAGATCTTCAATTACCGCGAGCTGCGCCAGTCGCTGGAGAGCCGCGGCCATTGCTTCCGCACCCGCAGCGATACCGAGATCCTGGTTCATCTGTATGAAGAGAAGGGGCTGGATTTCGTCGCCGACCTGAACGGACAGTTCGCGATCGCGCTCTGGGATCAGCCGCGTCGCCGCCTGGTGCTGGCACGCGACCGGGTCGGCATCCGACCGCTGTTCCATGCCACTCTGCCGGACGGGACCGCGCTGTTCGGCTCCGAGATGAAGGCGCTCTTCGCCCACGGTGCGGTTCAACCCGAGATCGATCCCATCGCCGTCGGACAGATTGCGACGCTGTGGGTCAGTGTGCCGCCGCGCACGGCCTTCAAGGGCGTCGCGGAACTTGCTCCCGGGCGCCTGCTCGTGCTGGAGGATGGCCGCCGGACCGAGGTCCAGTACTGGCGGCATCGCTTCCCCGCGATGCACGAGTTCGAGGAGCGATCGATCGACTACTGGCAGGAGCGGGTGCGGGAGTTGCTGCACGACGCGGTGCGCCTGCAGTTGCGCGCCGACGTGCCGGTGGCGGCATATCTCAGCGGCGGGCTGGACTCCACGATCCTCGCGACTCTCGCACAGCAGGAACTGCCTGCAGGACTCACCACCTTCTCGGTCGGATTCGCCGATGCCCGCTTCGACGAGCGCGTCTTCCAGGGCGAGGTTGCGGCGCAACTGCGCACCAGGCATCACCAGATCGAGGTGAACGCTGCCGATCTCGGTGCATCGTTCGCCGACGTCGTCTGGTTTTCCGAAAGGCCGATGGTGCGCACCGCACCGGCGGCGCTGCTGCGACTCAGTGAGCTCGTGCGCCGGCATGGCATCAAGGTGGTGCTGACCGGCGAAGGCTCGGACGAGATCTTCGGCGGCTACAACATCTTTCGCGAAGACAAGGCGCGGCGCTTCTGGGCACGCAATCCGCGCTCCGCGTGGCGTTCGCGCGTGCTCTCGGGCCTGTACGGCTACGTGAGCCGGGACCGCCGCGCCGATGCGGCATGGCGCCTGTTCTTCCGCGACGAGCTCGGAAACACGTCGGATCCTTACTACTCGCACCGGGTCCGCTGGCGGAATTGCGCGCAGATCCGGCGCCTGTTCACCAGCGCCTTCCGTGCCGGGATGCAGGACGATGAGGCGCTGACGGCGGAGCTGGACGGCTACCTCGGGCGCGGCCATGAGCAATGGCACCCGCTGTGCCGTGCGCAGTACCTGGAGATGTCCCTGTTCATGTCGGGCTATCTGCTGAGTTCGCAGGGCGACCGCATGTTGATGGGCCATTCGGTGGAAGGCCGGATGCCGTTCCTCGATCACCGGCTGATCGAGCTTGCCGCGCTCATTCCGCCGAAATTCAAACTGCGGGCGATGCGGGAGAAGTACATCCTAAAGCGCAGCTTTGCGCACCTCGTGCCGCCGGCCGTGCTCGCGCGACCCAAGCAGCCCTATCGCGCACCGATCTCGGCCTGCTTTGCCGGGAACGCCAGCAACCTGACGGCGCGGCTCCTGCGGCGGGAAGCCCTGCAACAGACGGCATTTGCAGATCCGGACGGCGTGGGCAAGCTGCTGCACCGGGCCGGCACGGCCGGTGCCGCCCTGAGCGAGCGCGACGAGATGGCGGTGGCGATGATGGCTTCACTGCAGTTGCTGCACCACCTGTTCGTCGCCACGGGCCGGCCCGTGCGCGCCGGCGTAATCGCGCCGGCCGAGCCGCGCCAGGCGGTGCTCGCGTGATGTCGCCGAGAACCCTCTGGTGGCAGCTGCGCGCCGAAGGGCAGTCGCTCGCGCTGTGGCTGCTGGCGGGTATTCCGACCGGCCTCGGCATCCGGGCCCGCGCCCGGCTGATGCCCTGGTTCCTGGGCGAGCTCGGCCCGGACACCGTGCTGCAGTCCGGGCTGCGCGTGACGAATCCCGAGTTGATCTCGATCGGTGCGAACTGCAATTTCGCGCAGAACGTCTTTATCACGGGTGGCGGTGGCGTGCGCATCGGCAACTGGGTCGGGCTCGGTCCCGATGTCAAGATCTGGTCGGTGAACCACCGCTACGAGGATCCGGATCGTCCCTGGCAGCTGCAGGGCTGGGAGAAGAAGCCGGTCACCATCGAGGACGACGTCTGGATCGCGGCGAGCGCCTTCGTAATGCCCGGCGTGACCATCGGCCGGGGCGCCATCGTGTCCGCATGCTGCGTGGTGAACAAGACGATTCCGCCGTTTGCCATCGTGGCCGGCAACCCCGGCCGCATCGTCGGCTGGCGCAAGCGGCCGGAACATATCCCGGCCGGTGCGGAGACGATCGTCTCTTGACACGCAGCATCGCGTCGATCGGTTGCGCGGTCGCGATGGCGTGCGGCCTCGCAGCCTGCGCGGATCGCAAGGAGCAGGGTCCAGGCATGTCAGGCGGCGCAACGGACATCGCGGTAGTGGACCTCGCAGCTGTCGCAGCGGACCTGCAGGCGCTCGGCGGCGCGCGCATTCTGCTCGGCCACCAGTCTGTCGGCCGGAACATCCTCACAGGCGTGGCAGCGCTCGCGGCGGAAACCGGCGTGGGCCTGCGCATCGTGGAGATCGACGTGCTGCCGCCGGATCCGCTGCCCGGGTTGTTTCACACGCCGATCGGCGCCAACGGCGATCCCGACAGCAAATGCCAGATGTTCCGGCGACTGCTCGACCGGCCCGAGCGACCCGCGTACGACCTCGCCATGATGAAGTTCTGCTACGTGGATCTCGGGCGCGGCACCCCGCTTGAAGCGCGGGTGATGCTGGAGCGCTACGCGGCCACGATCGGGGCGCTGCGTGTCGCGCGGCCGGACGTGCGGATCGTGCACAGCACGCTGCCGCTGCGTACCGCGCCGGCGGGCTGGAAAGCAACGATCAAGCGGGTGATCGGGCGGCCGCCGGAGGAGGACGCCGACAATGCGCTGCGCAGCGCCTTCAACGCCGGCCTGCGCGCCCGTTTCGCCGCCGAACCGATCTTCGATCTGGCCCGGATCGAGTCGACGCGACCCGACGGCAGCCCGAACAGCATCCGGGTAGGCGGCCGGCCGGTCCAGGTGCTGGAGGCCGGATACTCGAACGATGGCGGTCATCTGAACGCGGCCGGCCAACGCCGCGCAGCCGCCGAATTCCTGCGCACGCTGGCCGCAGCCCTGCCGCCCCGGAGCGCAGGACTGTGACCGAGTGGGCAGGCAGAGCCCTGCGGGATCAGTATGTTAACTGCATGGGATCAGTGGCACCGGATCTCTCGGGGATATGGCGCAGCCAAGGGCAGCCGCCGCTGCGCGAGATCTTACGCGGCTTCATCCTGGAGAACTTTCTCTTCACCGATGACCTGTCAGCCGTCGGTTACGGCGATTCATTGCTCGGCAAGGGGATCGTGGATTCCACCGGCATGCTCGAGGTCATTCTCTTCATCGAGGAGCGCTTCGGCGTGACGATCAGGGACGAAGAGATGATTCCGGAGAATCTCGACTCGATCGACCGGCTCGTCGCCTTCATCAAGAGCAGGCGCCAAGTCGCCTGACCCCGGGATGCACGCCACGCTCGTCCAGGCACTGGACGCGGCCGCCGCACGAGCGCCCGCCGCAATGGCGCTGGCGTGGCACGGTGTCGAATGGACCTTCGGCGACCTCGCCACCGCGGTGAGTCGCGTTCGCGCCGGCCTCGCTGCCCGGCAGGTTTCGCGCGGGGCGGCCGTCGGCCTGCTGCTGCCGAACTCGCCGCACTATGTGGCGGCGTACTACGGGGCGCTGGCATCCGGGTGCATCGTCGTGCCGCTCAACGCACACGAACGTTCCGGCGTGCTGCTGCGCCAGATCGAGCACAGCGGGACCCGTCTCGTGGTCGGGGACCGGGCGCATCCCGAATGGCCCGCCATTGCCGCCGCTGCCGGCAGGCGGAAGTTTGCGCTGCTGGAACTCACGCTGGCGGATGGTCCCGCCTGCCTGGACACCTTCGCGCGCGAGCTCGGGATCGCCGCAGGCACTGCACCGCGCGCGACACCGGATGCGGGCGATCCCGCCGCGATCCTCTACACCTCGGGCACGACCGGCCAGCCGAAAGGCGTCACGCTCAGCCACGGCAACCTCGCCTCGAACGCGGCGGCGATCGTCGAGTACCTGCGACTGGGTCCCGCCGATCGCGGCCTCTGCGTGCTGCCGCTGCACTTCGCCTACGGCAATTCCGTGCTGCACAGTCACCTGCTGGCGGGTGCCCGGTTGCGGCTGGAGGATCATCTCGCCTATCCGCATCTCGTGTTGCAGAGGATCCAGGATGAAGCGATCACCGGCTTCGCGGGCGTGCCATCCACGTTCGCGGTGCTGCTGGCGCGTTGCCGCTTCGAGGACTTCGACCTCGCGAGCCTGCGCTACCTGACCCAGGCGGGCGGCCCGATGCCGCAGTCGCTGGTGGCGCGGCTGCGACGAGCGCTGCCCGGCACCAAAGTCTTTGCCATGTACGGGCAGACCGAGGCGACGGCGCGGCTCACCTATCTGCCGCCGGAACGCCTCGACGACAAGCCGGGCTCGGTCGGCATTCCTGTCGCCAACGTGGAAATCGACATCCGGCAGCACGGCCGCTCCGTCCCCCGCGGCCAGAGCGGCGAGATCTGCGCGCGCGGGCCGAACGTGATGCTGGGCTACTGGCAGAATGCCGAGGCGACTGCCGCGGTGCTGCGTGAAGGCTGGCTGCACACCGGTGACCTCGGCCATCTCGATGCGGACGGTTATCTTTTCATCGACGGACGCGCCGCGGAGATGATCAAGGTGGGAGCCTATCGCGTCAGTCCGCGGGAGGTCGAAGAAGTGATCGCCGCCCTGCCGGGCGTCGCCGAAGTCGCGGCCGCCGCGATGCCGGACGAGTTGCTGGGCCACGCCGTCAAGGCTGTCGTCGTTGCGGCGCCCGGTGCCGCGCTCGATGCGCGCGCCATCAAGGCACAGTGCCGGCAGCAACTGGCGACCTACAAGATTCCCAGGGTCGTGGAGTTCGTCGAGGCCCTGCCGCGCACCGCCTCGGGCAAGGTGCTGCGGCGGGAGCTGGCATGAACGAGTCGCATGCAACGCGGCGCGCGCCGCCGGCGTCCGACGCGGATGTCCTCGCGCTCGATGCGGATGCAACCATCGTGCGCATCGGCCTGCGACTGCGCGAGATACTCGCGCGGGATCTCTCGCGTCGCGGCTTCGTGGTCGCCATGTCCGGCGGCATCGACAGCTCGGTCTGCGCCGCGCTCGCCGTCCGGGCAGTCGGGCCGGAGCGCGTGTACGGCCTGCTGCTGCCGGAGCGCGATTCGTCGGCCACGAGCGTTACCAGCGGGCGGGTGCTCGCGGAGCACCTCGGGATCCGTTACGAGATGTTCGACATCGCACCGGTCCTCGAAGCGATCGGCTGCTATCGCTGGCGGGACGAAGCGATCCGCCGGGTGTTCCCCGACTACGGGCCGGGCTGGAAGAGCAAGATCGTCATCGGCGGCGGCCTCGACGGCGGCGTGAACCACTTCCGGCTCGTGGTGCAGGAGCCGGCAGGGGAGACCCGCCAGCAGCGGCTCGGGCTGCGCGAGTACCTGCAGATCGTCGCCGCGACCAACCACAAGCAGCGCATTCGCAAGACGGTCGAGTATTTCCACGCCGATCGCCTGAACTATGCGGTGGTCGGCACGCCGAACCGGCTGGAGTACGACCAGGGCTTCTTCGTGAAGAACGGTGACGGCAGCGCCGACGTGAAGCCCATTGCGCACCTGTACAAGACCCAGGTCTATGCGCTCGCGCGTCACATGGGGTTGCCGGCGGAAATCTGCGCGGCGATCCCGACGACCGATACCTACAGTCTGGCGCAGGGCCAGGACGAGTTCTACTTCGCGCTGCCGTACCAGCAGATGGATCTCGCGATCTGGGCGCACAATCACGGCCGCAGCCCGGCCGAACTGGCCGGCATGCTCCAGATCAGCGAGCAACAGGCTGTGCACATCTATCGCGATATCGACGCCAAGCGCCGCGCCACCCGCTACGGGCACCTCGATGCGGTCCTCGTCGAGTCGGTGCCGGAAATCAGATGAGCAAAGGCCCGGGCACCGTTTATGGAATCGCCTGCAGGATGCGGCGCGCGAGGGCCCGATAATCGCCGTCGAAATGGTGGCCGCCGGGCAACTGCTCGCTGTGCAAACCGGGGGCTGACAGCCCGGCGCAGGCAGAATCCGGTTCTTCGGCGCCATGCAGGCAGAGTACTCCGCTGCCGGCCAGTCGTTTGAGTTCGGGAATCACCGGCAGGCCGCCGCCCGATCGGCCGAGCCACTGCGCCACGTGAAACTCGAAGAAGGCCTCGCGGCCCGGCGCCAGCAGCGCGGTCAGGGCGAGCGGTGCACGGGCATCGGGCGGCAGCCGGTTCACCATGAAGGGCAGCGTGTCCGCGCCGAGCGAGTAGCCGATCAGCACCACGCGCGTCTTGCCCCATTTCGCCCGGTAGTGACGCACGATGCGCGCCAGATCTGCCGCAGCCCCGTCCGGCGTGCGCGCCGTCCAGAAGTAGCGCAGCGAGTCCCAGCCGACGACCGCAACCCCCGCCGTGGCGAGCTCGTCGGCGAGTTCACGGTCGAGGCCGGCCCAGCCACCATCGCCCGAGAGCATCACGGCGAACAGGTCGCGCGCCGGGTTACGGGCCGGCACCTCGACGAGGGGCAGGCCGGAGACCGACGGCGCATCCACCACGAGCGGCGACCGCACCGCAGCGAGTTGCTCGAAGGCCGTGACGAGCTGCGGCCAGTCGTCGCGTTCCGCCGAGACGCGCTGGCCGGCGCCGGGCAGTTCGATCAGCGTGGCCGTGTCCATGTGACCGGTAAACGCGCGGACCGTGGCGGCGTCACAGGAGGGGTCGTGCGCGCTGTGCAGCGCCATCCAGCGATCGCGCAGGCCCGCGGCGGGTTCCAGCGTCAGGCCGGAGGCGTCCTGCCGCGCGACGAGCCCGGGGCCGCTGCCCGCGCACAACGGCTTGTCCCACTTCAGGCTGGGGCAGAATCCGAGGCTGATCGCGCCCTTGAACGTGCCGGGCGGCGACTGCGCCAATGCGGCGTAGGCGAGCGCTGCGCCCGAGGCATAACCAACGAGCACGGGGTTCACGTACTGGGTGAAGCTGAAGCGCCGCTCGAGGTCGTGCGCGAAGGCCTCGAGATCTCCCGGTATATAGGCGCAAGCGTCGGGCGAGTCGCGCAGCGCCGCACCAAAACGCTTCATGTCGATGCCGGCGACCAGGGCGCCGCGCGCGGCGAGTTCGCGCGCCATGTCGGTGACGTCGCCGCTCCAGCCGTCATCGCCCGACAGCAGCAGGACCAGTTCGCGCGGCGGACCGGCCGGCTCGTAGAGGGCGACAGCGCCGAGCCGGCCCCAGGTGAGCGCGCTGTCGCGGGGCGTCGCCTGCGCGATCGCGACGAACACCGCTGCAGCGAATGCGACCCAGGCAATCTGCGGTCTGATCGGCTTCATGCACGCCCCTTGCGCCCGCGCCCCACGGCGCGCACGGCACCGCCGGCGATGAGACCCGTCACGTCGAGTAACACCCGCGGCAACACCAGACCCGACGGTGCCGCGAGGTAACGCGGCCGCCACTGCGGCTGGAACTTGTCCTTGTAGTGGCGCAGACCCTCGAAGTTATAGAAGTCCTCGCCATAGTGGTAGACCAGGCGACCGAACCGGTGCCAGGCCGGTGCGAGGCGGTGGCGCTCGAGGCCGGCGAGCGGCGCCATGCCGAGGCTGAACGACTCGTAGCCCTGCGTCCTGCCCCAGAGCATGGTCTGCACGAACAGGTAATCCATGACCGTCTTCGGCGCGTCGGCGGTGTGGCGCATCAGGTCGATCGACAGCTCCGGGCCCTTGCCGGCCCACAGGTTGGCGAAGGCGACCGGCCGGCCGTTCTTTTCGACGAGAGCGCAGCTGCACTCCGCGAGATAGCGTTCGTCGAAGAACCCGAGGGAGAACCCCTTCTCACCAGCCGACTTCCCCGCGAGCCAGTCGTCGGAGATCCGCCGCAGCTCCGACAGCAGCCCGGGCACGTCCGCGGGTGCGACGACGCGAAAACCCGCGCCGTCGCGTTCCGCGCGCTTACAGGCCTGGCGCAGCGGCGCGCGTGCGCTGCCTTCGAGCGAGAAGCCGGCGAGCGCCACCACGCCTTCCTCGCCGAGTTTGGTGAGCGACAGGCCGGCATCCACGTAGAGCGGCAGGTTCACCGGGCGCACCTCGTAGAAGACGCACCAGCCCCCCTCGCGATCGCAATGTTCGCGAAAGCGCCAGATCATCTCGGCCCGCTCTTCCGTCGGGCCGATCGGGTCGCCCATGGCGACCCAGCTCCGGCCCGACACCGCATACATCACGAAGCTGCGCCCTGACTCGCTGAAGAGCAGGCTCTTGTCGCCGAGCAGCGCCAGGTGCCCGGCGACATCCTCCGCGGTGTGCACGATGGCGCGGGCCCGTTCGAGTTCGGCCGGCGCCGGTCGCGCCGGGCTGGCCCGCGGCGGCTGCAGCAAGCGAAGGGCCGCGACGACACCCACTCCGAGCATGGCGACGAGGCTCGCCCGCAGCATGCGCGGAGCGCCAGCGTCGAAGGCGAACTGCCACCACAGCTCGTTGCGGTACGCCACCTCGCGGTGCGCGAGCAAGCCGATCCAGATCGAGGCAGCTACGGTCATGGCAACGGCCGCGAACCAGCGCGGCGCGAGCGGTTCGGCGAGCAGGGAAGAGCGCCGGTAGAACTCGTGTCGGGTGGCGATGAGCGGCAGCAGGACGATCCCGAGCAGCAGGGCCTCCTCCCAGTCGAGACCTTTCAGGAGCGAGGCGGCGATGCCGGCGCCGAGCAGCCACACCATGGCGTGCCAGGCCGCTTCATTGCGGTAGTAGAGGCCGCGGGCGAGCACCAGCAGGGCAACGCCGATGGCGCTGGCGGCGAGGTGCGAGGTTTCGAGAACAGCCAGCGGCAGGATCCGTTGCAGCGCTGCGATGCGCTCTGCCACCGCGGGGGTCGTGCCGGAGACGAGCAGGATGGCGCCCGCGGAGAATGCCAGCAGCGCCATCGCCTGGGGCACGACGAAGCCGGGCAGGCGGCGGATCCAGGTGGTCGCCCGGTACAGCCACGCGCGCCGCTCGGCCAGTTCCGTCACGGTCAGCGCCGACAGGGCCAATGCAAACGGCGCGGCGTAGTACACCAGCCGGTACAGCAGCAACGCGCCGAGCAGCGACTGGGCCGGCACGCCCGGCAGGAGCAACAACAGCGCGGACTCGAACACCCCGAGCCCACCCGGCACCGTGCTGAGGGCGCCGGCGACGACGGCAACGACATACAGACCCAGGAATCCCACCAGGGAGACGGGGCTGCCCTCCGGCAACAGCATGAACAGCACGGACCCGGCCATGACGAGATCGACGATGGCCACCGCCGCCTGGGCGAGCGCGGTCACCGGGCCCGGCAACGTGAGCTGCCAGCTGGCGAACACCAGCGGCGCGCGACGCAGCGAGATGAAGACCATCCACGCGGTGGCGGCGAGCAGCAGCGTTACGCCGAGCGCAACCGCCACGGCCGGGCTGGCGTGCAGCAGCGATGCAGCCTGCCCGGACTCACCGATCAGCGAGACGCCGGCGAGCACCCCCGCCCCGAGCTGGAAGGTCATGGCGCAGAACAGGACGATCTGGGCGATTTCCGCCGCATCGAGCCCGGCGAGGCTGTACAGGCGATAGCGGATCGCACCCGAGGAGAAGGCGACGACGCCCACGTTGTGCCCGATGGCATAGGCGACGAACGAGGTGAGCGCGACCCGTCCGTATGGCAGCCGGCGCCCGACGTGTCGCAGCGCGAGCACGTCGTACAAGGTCAGCGTGCAGTAGCTCGCGGTGGTGAATACCGCAGCGGCGGCGATGGCGCGCGCCGGGGTGGCGGCCATTGCCGCAAGCACGTCGTGCAGTTTGAATTGCGCGGTCAGTTCGTGCAGGGCAAAGAGCGCGATCGCGAAAATCGCGAGCGATGCGACCGCGGGCGCCAGGCGTATCAGGTGCCGGAGCATTTGATGATCTGATTGCGGCAACGTCGGCGTCGGTTATTGGCAGCGTGGCCAACGTAGCACGGATGACCGCATCCGGGCGTGCCCTGGAACCGGCCGGCCTGGGCCCCGGGCTCAGGTCGGCGCGTGGCACGGAGCAAGGTCGCCGGAAGTCAGACCATCAAAGGCTCCGGCACCGTTTGGCGGGGGAAGTTGCTACCATGCCAGGTCTGTCCTTTCCGATCCCTGTTTCAGGAGCGTAACGATGCATCGTCCCCTGCTCGTGGCCGCATGCGCCACACTCGGACTCGCCGCCGGCTGCGGTGGTCCGACGCCCGCCCCGCAGTCCACCGGTGCCGCCAGCCCGGCCGCCGGGGCGACTGCTCCGCCCGATGTGGCCGCCCTGCAGGCGCAGGCCGCCGCCCTGTTCCAGCCGCTGCCCGCCGCGATGCCGAGCGAGGCCAACCCGACGACGGAGGCCAAGGTCAGCCTCGGACGCATGCTCTACTACGATCCCCGCCTGTCGAAGGGCGGTGACGTTTCCTGCAACAGTTGCCACGGCCTCAACACCTACGGCGTCGATAATGCACCGACCAGTTCCGGCTTCCAGGGCCAGAAGGGTGGCCGCAACTCGCCGACGACCTACAATGCTGCGCTGCACGTCGCGCAGTTCTGGGACGGGCGCGCGTCGGACGTCGAGGCGCAGGCCTCTGGCCCGATGCTCAACCCGGTGGAAATGGCGATGCCCGACGCCGCCGCCGTGGAGGCCGTGCTGCGCGCGATCCCCGGCTATGTCACCGCATTCGCGGCGGCATTTCCCGGTGAGGCTGAGCCGGTGACCCTCGACAACGCGGCACGCGCCATCGGCGCCTTCGAGCGCGGCCTGGTGACACCGTCGGCCTTCGACCGCTTCCTTGACGGGGATGCCACGGCGCTCAATGCACAGCAGCTCGCAGGGTTGCAGGTGTTCCTCGAGAGCGGCTGCGGCGCCTGCCACAACGGCGTGGCGATCGGCGGCGGCATGTTCCAGAAGCTCGGCCTGGTCAAGCCATTCGAAACTGCGGATGTCGGCCGTGCCGAAACCACGAAGAACGAGGCGGACCGTTTCTTCTTCAAGGTGCCGTCATTGCGCAACATCGAGAAAACCGCGCCGTATTTCCACGACGGCAAGGTTGCCGATCTCGACGGCGCCGTGCGCCTGATGGCCGAACACCAGCTCGGCAAGACGCTCAGCGACACGCAGGTCGCGGCGATCCGCAGCTTCCTCGGCAGCCTCACCGGCACGATTCCCGCCGAGTACATCGCCCCGCCACAGTTGCCCGGAGCGACCTGAGGGGTGCCGGATTCTGCTGGTACCACGCCGGTACAGTCCTGGCGCGGAGTACATTAACTCCGCGCCAGGCCCAGGCCCTGCGATCGGCGCCAACGCCGCAGTGATCGCGAGGCGCGTGCCGCTCCTCGCACGTCCATGTGCTCGTCGCTATGAGAAGAACCACGCTTCAGGCCGGGACGAGCCGGTAGAGCAACCCCACCGCGCCGCAGGCGAGAATCACCGGTATTACACCGACGCCGAAGCGGGACAACGCTACGGTTGCGACGACGCCGATGGCCAGAGACGCCGAGTCGAAGCGGCCGGCGAGGCCATCCGGCCACAGTACGTGGTACGCGAAGAACACCGCCAGGTTGACAATGACGCCCACTACGGCGGCGGTGACGGCGGTGAGGGGCGCGGTGACGCGGGGTTCCCGGTGCGTGGTCTCGACCACCGGCCCGCCGATGAGGATGAAGATGAACGACGGCAGAAACGTGAACCACGTAACCACCGCTGCCGCCACTGCCCCGGCGAGGAACGCCTGATCGGGGCCGAATAGCGCCTCCTGCCAGCCGCCGAGAAAGCCTACGAACGCAACGACCATGATCAGCGGGCCGGGTGTGGTTTCGCCGAGCGCGAGTCCATCGATCATCTGTGCCGCGGTTACCCAGCCATGTTCCATGACGGCACCCTGGAACACGTAGGGAAGCACCGCGTACGCGCCGCCGAAGGTCAGCAAGGCAGCCTTGGTGAAGAACCAGGCCATTTGCACCAGCGTGCCGTCGCCGCCGTCCAGCGACGCAACGAGGCCGATGGTAATGCCCCAGAGGGCAAGACCTGCCACGACCACCGTGACCAGTCGCGGCAGGCGCAAGCGCGCGTGCTCCGGTGTCGGTGTATCGTCGTCAATGATAGCCGGACCGAAGCTGTCCTGGCCGCTGCCGTGTCCGGAGGAGAAGACGAAGCTTGCCGGCGCAAGGCGTCCACCCAC
Organism: Nevskiales bacterium; assembly: GCA_011526045.1. Taxonomy (GTDB): domain Bacteria; phylum Pseudomonadota; class Gammaproteobacteria; order Steroidobacterales; genus QUBU01. The sequence continues at coordinate 13,525 of WYBE01000014.1, forward strand.
CCAGCCGGTCAGGGCGGCGCCGAGCACGATCAGCGGGAACGGCACACCAAAGAAACTGATCGCGACGAATGCGGCCACCGCGATCGCCCACAACAGCGCATTGCGCAGCGTCCGCGAGCCGATGCGATGCGCGGCGCAGAGCACGATCGCGGTGACTGCCGGTTTTATGCCCATCAGCACGCCGGCCACCACCGGAACGTGCCTGTAGCTGACGTAAATCCATGACAGGGCGATGAGAATCACCAGGGACGGCAGCACGAACAGGGCGCCTGCAACGATACCGCCGACGGTGCGGTGCATGAGCCAGCCGATGTAGGTCGCGAGCTGCTGCGCTTCCGGTCCCGGCAGGACCATGCAGTAATTCAGGGCGTGAAGAAAACGTCGCTCGGATATCCAGCGTCGCCGCTCGACGAGTTCGCGGTGCATGATCGCGATCTGGCCCGCCGGCCCACCGAAGCTGATGAAGCCGAGCTTCAGCCAGAAGCGAAATGCCTCACCACGAGGTACGACTGCACCGCCCTGTGACTGCTCGCTCACGGGCACAGCGCGAGAAAATCTCTCGCCCGTTGAGTTGGCAGGGTTCTTCTGGTCTTGAAGAATGCGGCCGTCATGGTCGCCGGAACGTGATCGCTACGATGCCTGCTGCAGCAGCGGCCGATACTCGCGCCTGTGTTGCCACAGGAAATACGCATTGATGAGCAGCATGATGTTGCCGAGCACGGCTCCGCCCGTCAGCAGTCCGCCGTCGAGGAACGCGTGGAAGCCGACGACGTTGACCGTGATCGGCAGGATCAGCAGTGCCGCCAGCGCCGTCCGCCGCGTCCAGAGACAGGCGAGCGCCACGACGTGCACCACCGACATGATGAGAGCGATGTACCTGCCACTGGTCATCACTTCGATGAACTCGAAGGCCTCGGGGCTGTTGTAGAGATCCCGCGTCGGCGGTGGAAACAGCCCGAGCGTTCCGAAAATCGGCATCACCAGGATGAGGCTCAGAACGAGTCTCAGCGCGATATCCGCGAATTTTCGCATAGTCCGGCACTCCCCCTTGCCGTTGGCGCCGAGTATAGGCTGGCACTGCGGCTTCCGACTATCGTGAAATGACAGCGACAAGCCTCGAAGAAGCCCGTGCCAGCGGCCCCCGCGCGTGCCGGACTCTGCCCGTCACCGGGCCTCGCCGCCGGCTGGACCACCGCATCCTCCACCAGTAATCCACGACATTCCCGCAGATCGGCGAAGAACCAAAAAAAATAGCTGATACGGGGGCATTTCTGGCAGGATAGTCCACGGCATCGGGATCGCGGGGGGCGATGAGCGCCGATCAAAGTCAGCCACGTTCGGGCGGGGCGTGTGGCGAGCGGTTGCGCGATAGCCTGCTGTTGCGCTGCTTCATCGACATGAGCCTGGACGTTGCGGGAGCGGATGCGCGCACACCACCTGGCAGCTTCCTGTTGTCGCTTTCCATCGACGGGGAATCAGCATGAGCGGGTTCACTGAAAAGCTCAAAGAAGAGTTCTCCGCGCTGCTGGCGCCAGCGATTTTTTTCTTCATCGCGCTGCACCTTGTAGCCATTGTGCGGGTCTTGATGTTGCAGGGGACCGGCATAACCGTCGGTACCTCGGTATCCGTAACGCTTGCGGCATTGATCATTGCCAAGGCAGTGCTCATCGCGGACCTGCTTCCATTCATTAACCGCTATCCCCACAAGCCACTCGCATACAACGTGGTCTGGAAGACCACGATCTACTTTGTGGTGGCCGTGTTCTTTCACTACCTGGAGCGGCTCGTGGATGTCTGGCGCGAGACGGATGGGCTCATTGCCGCCAACGAGAAATTGCTCGCCGAGATCGTGTGGCCGCATTTCTGGGCAATACAGATTTTTCTCCTGGTATTGATCTCGATGTACTGCACCATGCGTGAGCTCATTCGTGTGATCGGAACGGACAGAATTCGGCGGATCTTCTTTGGGCCGATGCCGGCCGCACCGGCCGCAGGATGATTCCGGCGCGAACACCGGAGGGCACCGCCCCCATGTGTCACAACTCGATGAGAACAGAGGCTGATTTATGAAAGCGCGAATCGTGATCTCGATCTTCTTTGCCTCGTTGCTGATATCGGGCCCGTGCGCGGCGCAAGAGATTCTGCCGTTCCCAGATGCTCCCTCACCGAGCCTTGCGGGCCCGACCATCGCGCAGTCGGAGTACCGGCCGACGAAGCCGGTGAATCGCTTGCCGGCAGGCGCCCCCAACATCCTGGTCATCATGCTCGACGATGTCGGTCCCGCGCTGCCCGAAACCTATGGCGGCCCGATTCACACTCCGACTCTGTCGCGCGTCGCCAACGCCGGCATCTCGTATAACCAGTTCCACAACACCGCGATGTGTTCGCCGACGCGCGCCGCGCTGCTGACCGGACGCAATCATCATCGCATTGGCTTCGGCCAGATTGCCGAACTGGCCAATAACTGGGATGGCTACACCGGGCACTGGCCAGCCACCACCGCATCGGTGGCCAAGGTGCTCGGTTACTACGGTTACAACACCGCCGCTTTCGGAAAATGGCATAACACGCCGGCCGAGCAGACAACCGCCCAGGGGCCGTACGACCGTTGGCCGACCGGACGCCTGGTCGGCTTCGACTACTTCTATGGCTTTCTCGCCGGTGAGTCGTCGCAGTGGGAGCCTGCGGTCGTGCGCAACACGACTCGTATCCAGACGCCGGACAAGGATAACTATCACTTCACCGAGGATATTGCCGACGAGGCGGTGAGCTGGATTCGTCGCCAGAACGCAATTGCGCCCGACCAGCCGTTCTTCGTCTACTGGGCGCCGGGCGCGTCGCATGGGCCTCATCACATTTTCAAGGAGTGGGCCGACAGGTACAAAGGTCGCTTCGACAAGGGTTGGGACGCGCTACGCGAGGAGATCTTCGCGCGGCAGAAATCGCTAGGCTGGATTCCCGCCGACACCCAGTTGACCGCGCGTCCATCCACGATGCCCGGCTGGGCCGATATTCCCGAGAATGAGCGGCCGTTCCAACGCCGCTTGATGGAGGTGTTCGCGGGCTATACGGAACACGCTGACACGCAGGCCGGCCGCCTGATCGACGAGCTGGAGCGCCTCGGCATTCGAGACAACACGCTGGTGATCTACATCTGGGGCGATAACGGTTCGAGCGCGGAGGGGCAGTACGGCACCATCAGCGAATTGATGGCGCAGAATGGCATTGCCACCGAGATCGGCGATCACCTGCGTGCGCTGCAGGATCTCGGTGGACTCGACGCACTCGGCAGCCCCAAGACCGACAACATGTACCACGCAGGCTGGGCCTGGGCCGGTTCGACGCCCTTCCAGGGAACCAAGCTGAACGCCAGCCACTTCGGCGGCACCCGTACACCGATGGCCATTTCGTGGCCGAAGTCGATCAAGGCAGACAAGACGCCGCGCACGCAGTTCCATCACGTCAATGACATTGCGCCGACGATCTATGACGTCGTCGGCATCAAAACGCCGGAGCTGGTCGATGGCGTTACGCAACAGCCGCTGGATGGCGTCAGCATGAAGTACACCTTTGCCGATGCCAAAGTTCCCGGGCAGAAGAAGGCGCAGTACTTCGAGGTGATGGCCGATCGCGGCATCTACTCGCCCGACGGCTGGTTCGCTGGTGCGTGGGGGCCGCGCATTCCGTGGGTGCCTGGCCTGCCCGCCGGCATGGCCACCTGGAGCCCGGACAACGACACCTGGTTGCTGTACAACTTGAAGGAGGACTTCTCGCAGGCGACCGACCTGGCCTCGAAATACCCCGACAAGGTGGCCGAGCTGAAGCAGTTGTTTGATCGCGAGGCGAAGGCCAACCTGGTCTATCCGATCGGTGGCGGTCTATGGTCGATTATCTGGAGCCCGCAGTCGGCGCCGCAGAATCCGGCGACCGAGTTCCACTACACGCAGGACGTTACCGGCGTGCCGGAGTTCGCCGGGCCGAAGGTCGGCGGACGCAGCAACCTGATCAGCATTGATGCCGAGCTGAAGCCCGATTCCAGTGGTGTGCTTTACGCGCTCGGCGGTTTCGCCGGCGGCGTGGCATTGTGGCTGGAGAACGGCAAGCTCACCTACGAGTACAACCTGTTCGAGATCGAACGCACGCGCATAGAGTCGACGGGCACGCTGCCCACCGGGAAGGTGAATATCGAGGTGGAAACGCGGGTCGCTGCACCGCGAGGTGCCGCTGACGTCGTCCTCCGTGTGGCCGGTGAGGAGATCGGACGTGCCAAGGTGCCGCGCACTGCCGTGCTCGCCTTTACCGCCAACGACGCCTTCGATGTCGGCACCGACAGCTACTCGCCGGTCTCCGAGGCCTACTACGACCGCAAGCCGTTCACGTTCAATGGCCGCATCGATGCGGTGCGCATCAAGTACCTGCCATGATGCTTTCCCTGGCGAAGGGGCAATGACAACCCAGGATTGGTGCGAACGGTTTCGAGCGGGCCCGGGGCGGTGAACGAAAAAAAAGGTTCATCGCGGATTGGCGGGGTCATCATGCGGCGAAGACTGCATAGGGCTCCGCCCATCCCCGGGTCTCGCCGCCGGCTGGCCCTGCGGGTGCCCTCGCAGGCGTGCTCGCTGCGGAGTGCGCGCCACTCGACATCCTTGGTCTCGTGGGCGCGCAGCAGCGGCATCCCTGCCGC
>WYBE01000015.1 GCA_011526045.1 Nevskiales bacterium
CACTCCGCAGCGAGCACGCCTGCGAGGGCACCCGCAGGGCCAGCCGGCGGCGAGACCCGGGGATGGGCGGAGTCCTATGCAGCCTTCGCCGCATGATGACCCCGCCAATCTGCGAAGAACCAAAAAATAGTTCTGAAGCGCCGCCGGCAGCGCCGGCCCCCTGATGCGCGTGAGCACCGCGACGGGCGGAATCCGTGCCGGGCAGTCGATCGTGAACTGTCGCGCCCCGCGGCGGCGTCAGGTCTTCTTTCTGGCGCCGACTTGCCGCGCAACCGGGACGAACAGCAGTAGCGCCAGCAGGAAGCAACTCGCCGCGACGGTATTCGCCGCACCGAGGCCGGCGCCCTGGTCGAGGAACCTGCCGACGATCACCGGCCCGAGAAAGAAACCGCCGATCTGGGCGGTCGGGATCAGCGGGCTCACCTTGCCGGTACCGTCCCCGAGTGCAACTGTTCCCATCATGTACGGACCGTTGAGGTTCCAGAAGATCTGGAACGTTGCCGTCGTGGCCGCGAACTGTGCCCAGCCCATATGCCCCTTCAGCAGCAACACCATCGTGATTTGTACGAGCAGCGCCACGGCCACCGGCGGAATGCGCCCGATGCGGTCGGCGAGCGCTGCTGCGGCGAGTGCGCCCGCGACCGCAAGGGCCGTCGAGAGGCCGAGCGCTTGCCCGACCGCGATCGCGGCCGCTGCCTTCGCCTGGTCATCGCAACCGGAGCAGGTGAGCTCGATGCCGATCAGCTTGATGAAAGCCCACATCGCACCGAGCCCGGTGCACCACACGAGCATGACCACGAGCGCAGCGTATGCCGGCGCGGAGGAGCTGCCTGCCGCGGTCGCGCCACCGTGACCGTGTCCGCCCTGCCCCGTGTGCGGAACCCAGCCGACGGTTGCGAGCGCGACGAGCGCCAGCCCGGCCAGCGGCAGCATCACGCCGGAGACGCCGGCTTCGCGCGGCAGCGGCAGGGCGAGAAAGAACACTACGCCGAGCGTTACCTGCGCGGCGATCAGGAAGGCGAAATTGCGATCCTTCTGCTCCGTGCCGCCGACGATGCCGATGGCGAGCGCGAAGGCCGTGCCCTCGCCGAGCAGGCCAACGAAGAAACGCAGGGCCATCAGCAGCGAAGTGTCGGCGAGCATCGTGGCGACAAGGTTCCCCCCGATCACGACCAGGAGCGCGAACGCGGCCGCCAGGCGCCAGGACACCCGCTGCATCCACGCCATCGCCAGCACCGGGCCGAGGGCAGTGCCGAGCACTTCCACCGCGGTGATCTTGCCGGCGAGGCTTCGCTCGAAGCCCCCCCTGTTCACCAGCACCTCGACCAGGATCGGCTGCGCCATGATGGCAAATACGCCTACGCAGCCGAGCAGCAGCGCAGCGATGATGGCGTTTGGCTTGTCGGCCATGTGAAGTCCCCCGCGGCAGGTAGCCGGCAACCTGAGTACTGTAGCAGTATGTTGACAGAGGGTTGCGCTGAGCGACATGCCTGATTTTCCGGAACCACGCGTCCCGATCCGTCCCGTCCTGTCGTTCGGCAGCTTCCTCGGCCGCCGGGATGCCGGTGTACCTGCCGTCGACGATGCCGGTGAGGTCGATTGGCTGACCAGCGGGCGGGTGGCGATTGCACTGGGCTTGCTGAACGCGCAGGTCGGTGCCGGTGACGAGGTGTTACTGCCGGCCTATAACTGTTCCACCATGGTGGATGCCGTGACGGCCACGGGCGCCACGCCGGTGTTCTACCGGTTGCGGCCCGATCTCAGCGTCGACATGGCGGACGTCGCAGCGCGGGTTTCCACGCGCAGCAGGGCCTTGCTGGTCGTGCATTTTTTCGGGTTTCCCCAGCCGGCGATTGCGGCGGCACAGAGTTTCTGCCGTCGCTCGGGGCTGCTGCTGATCGAGGATTGCGCACATGCATGGTTCGGTGCCTGCCAGGAGGGTGCCCTCGGGAGCTTCGGTGATTTCGCGGTGACCAGCGCGATGAAGTTCTTTCCGGTCAGCGATGGGGGCTGCCTGATCTATCCGTCGCCCGGTCGCACGCCGCCGGGCTTGCAAGGGGCGGGAGCCGGCTTCGAGCTGAAGTCCGTGCTCAACAATCTGGAACGTGCGGTGCGTTACGGGCGGCTCCAGCCCTTCACGCTGCCGGTGAGGGCGCTGCTGGCGCTGAAGGACCTGCTCTGGCGGGCGATCAAGCGCCACAGGCAGGCGGCGCGCTCGCAGGCCGAACTCGGCCCCGAGTCATCGTATGGCGGCTACGGCATCGATACGGCATGGTTGCACGTGCGCATGTCGCGGCATTCCCGCAGCCTGATCCGGCGTTTGCCCCGGGAGCGGATGGTGCAGATACGGCGCGGTAACTTCACGCGGCTGCTCCATGCGCTGCAGGCGGTGCCTGGTGCCAGGCCGCTGTTTCCGCAGTTGCCGGACCAGGTGGTGCCTTATGTGTTTCCGCTCATCGTTGCCGGGGTCGACACGGTGTTCCCGGTGTTGAAGCGCGCCGGCGTGCCGATTCTGCGCTGGGAGGACATCGACAGATCCGTATGCCCGGTCAGTACGCAGTACTCGTCCCAGCTGCTGCAGTTTCCCTGTCACCAGGAGGTGACCGGCGCGGAGCTCGAATGGATGATCCGAACGATAACCGCCGCGCTGCACGCGGCCGGTCGAACGGCGGGAGCAGCAGCGCGATGAGCCGGATACCCGGGATGAGTTGGTCGATTCTGCCCGTCGCGAATCTGGCGGAGCACGCGCAGGCATGGGACGGGCTGAACGCCGTAACGGCGAAGCTGCCGATCATGGACGCGGAGTTCCTGCTCGCGCTGCTCGAGCACTTCGGCACGGGCGGGGAACGCCTGGTGCTCGGGCATCTGCACGGGCAACCGGCCGCAGCCGCCATCGTGGCGAAGCACCCGGCTGGTCGCTGGGCGACGTTCCAGCCGTCGCAGGCACCGCTCGGCGCCTGGCTGGCGAGGCCGGAGATCGCTGGCCCGGCGCTGTGGCGGTCCCTGCTGCGCAGCCTGCCGGGCCCGGCGCTGTTGCTCGGAATCAGCCAGCAGGATCCGTGCCTGGCGGAGCGACCGCCCGATGGGGACAGCATCCGGACCGTGGATTACATCGAGACGGCAGCCATCACGAATCCGGGTACGTTCGCGGAGTACTGGGCCCGCCGCGGACAGAACCTGCGGCACAACCTGCAGAAGCAGCGCAATCGCCTCGAGCGCCAGCAGGTACGGGTACGTCTGCAGGTCATCGAGGGACCGGAGGCAGTCGCCGCTGCCGTAGACGACTACGGTCGCCTGGAATCGCAGGGCTGGAAAGCCGGCGAGGGCACGACCTTGCATCCTGACAACGCCCAGGGCCGTTTCTATCGCCTGGCATTGTCGCGCCTGGCCGGGCGCGGCGAAGCGACCGTCTACCAGTACTGGTTCAACGACACCCTGGCCGCGACGGACCTGTGCGTGCATCGCGACGGCGTCCTGATCATCCTCAAGACCACGCACTGCGAGGAGTTCAGCAAGGTGTCGGCAACCCACCTGATGCGCCAGGAATACTTCGAGCAGCTGTTCTCGTCCGGTGCCGTCCGGCGCATTGAGTTCTACGGCAAGCTGATGGACTGGCACACCAAGTGGAGTGACGAGATCCGCCGGATGTACCACGTCAATGTCTGGCGCTGGCCGGCGCTGGCGAGCCTGAAGGCGCGGTGGGACGCAAGACGCGCCTGAGCGGGCGCGATCCCGGTCACAGGAGGCGATCGAAGAGTTCGGCGAGCCGGGTGGTCTGGCGCCGGCGCGAATAACCGGCAACGGCGGCCGCGTCCGGGTAGCGGCCCCGGCCACTGCGCAATTCGTCCAGGAATTCGCCCAGGCCCGTGACGATGTCCGCCTGGTCGTCGAGCCGGACGATGTTCGTCAGCCCGGTCCGGCGCATCGTCACCGCGGTGTCGCCAACCGGATCGGTCAATCCGAGCACGGGCCGCCCGGCCCGCATGTACTCGTAGAGCTTGGCCGGTATCTGGTGGTTGCAGTTCGAGGCCTGGAACAACAGCAACCCCGAGGCCGCCTTCATTTCGCGCAGGGCATCCGTGTACGCGATCGGCGGTGCCAGCGTCACGATGTCGCCGAGTCCTCTCGCCTCGATCATCGGCGCGAGGATCCCGTCATGCCCGGTGGCGCGCAGGACGACCCGGAACTCCGGCGACCGGATCATGGCCCGGGCCTTCATCTGCGCCAGCGCATCGAAGAAATGTGTCGGATCACGTTCCGACGGGTAGATGACGCCGCTGTGCAGGAGCGTGACCTTGCCGGTGCCAGGTCCCGCCTCGTCACCGGCCGGAAAGTTCAGGTCGTCGTAGCCGTTTGGAATCTCCACCCAATGATCAGCCGCGAGGTGCGGGTAGCGTTCCGCGTACATCCGCAAGGCCCCGGGGGCGCTGAAGACGACGGCGCGGGCGTTTTCGCAGGCCAGCCGTTCGATGTCCAGGTACTGGCGTCGCTGCAGCGGGTCCGACGGATAGCCGGGCTCGGTCATCGAATCGCGAAAATCGGCGATCCAGGGGAGCCGGCTGGCGCGTTGCAGGCGGCCGGCGATCAGGTGTGCCGTGGCAATCGGGTAGGTGGACCAGATCATGGTCGGGCGGAATTCTTCGATGAGCCGCAGACCCGCACGCACACCGCTCCAGCGCCAGCTGGCCCAGCGGTCCGGGAGCGCGAGCCGCCGCGGATAGCGGCCCGCCAGCGACAGGTGACGCGCGGCATCCACGCAGAAGCTCCGTTTCACGACGAGGTCTGCAGGAATCTCGGCAAGCTGCTCCTGGCTCGTCTGCGGATAGGCGCGGGGACTGGCCGAGAGGACGAGCGGTTGCCAGCCTTCCTCGGGCAGGTACCGCGAGAACTTCAGGGCGCGCTGCAAGCCACTGCTACCCGCGCAGGGCGGGTAGTGGAATGCAATCATCAATACGCGCTTGTGCATCTACCGGACCCGCTGCGCTGCCTTGACTGGAGGTATGGAACTGCACCGCAGGAGTCGCGGTCGCGCGGCCTCGTGCGCGGGCAGGTGCGCGCCAGGTTCAGGTCGACTGCTGCAAAACGTCGCTCGGGGCTGCCGGACCGGCTCAAAGGCGTACACGCGCCTCCTCGATCATCCGCGCGCACAGCCCGCCGGCGAAGGTGCCGACCACGAGGCCGCTTGCGATGACGAGGGCATTGCCGGCGGCGATGCCGAGCAGCAGGCCGGACGAGACCGGGACCGGCACGGCTCCGGCGAACGCTCCCCGGCTGGCGACGAAATTCCGGCTGATGAAATAGGAGAACAGGAAGGCAGGAACCAGGAAGCCGATCGCACCGGCAATGGCGCAGCCGACCACCAGCGGGCCACGCGCAAACGGGCCGCCGACCCGGTTCACCACCACCCGGCTGCAGCGGTAGCCGATAACCAGGCCAAGCGAAATCCCGGCTGCGATCGCGAGGGTTAACGGATCCATCATCAACTCCCGTGCGAGGGATCTCCTGCCTCCGGTGGCCTGCGCCAGGCAGGGCCTGGACGCCGACAGGGCAAAAATTCTAGCAGACGAGATCGAGCCGGGTTGCGTTCCGTGGCGGTGCCGATGACGGTGCGGCCGCTTTGTGCCATCAGGACCCGGTTCCTGGCCGCAGTCGCTGGAAGATCGCGCCGGCCAGCAGAAACAGCCACACGACCAGCACGAAGGGCGAGGTCAGTGCCGGCATCCCGAGCGGCTCGAGCGCAGCAGAGATGGCGGCGAACACGACCGCCGTCGCTACCACGGCGAGCGTCCCGTATGCCGCCGAGGCCACATTCAGGACATAAGGCCCACCGAAAAGCGCGATCGCCGTCAGGACCGAGTTGAAGCCGAAAGCCCCGCCGCGAATCGCCGGCTCGGCGGCTCCCATGCCCCACGCGACCAGCAGCCCGACCAATGAGCCGAAGACGGCGGCCATGCACGCCACCCGCGAACTGAGCAGGAGTGCGAGCAGGAAGACAGCGCCGGTGACGGCGCTCCCCTGGAAGAACACCTGCGCAACACCGGTCAGGAGTCCCTCGCTGATCGTCGAGGCCGTCACGATGCCCTCGACGGCAGCCGCCTTGGGAAGCCCGGCGGTCGGCAACGCACCGGTCGAATGCAGTCGGCCGAAACGCGCGGCAGCCAGGACAAAGAGCAAGGTTGTGAACACGAACGGCGCCGTGAGCGCGGGGATCCGCCATGTGCTCAGGAGCTGGAGCAGTGCCGCCATGATGACCGTCGTGCAGGCCGCCGCCAGCACGACATAGCCCCAGGCCAGTGCGTCCGGTTCGAGAAAGTACAGCAGCGCGATGGCGACGAGCGCGCCGTTGAAACCGAACAACCCGGCCCGTACCTGGGAACGCTCGACGCCGAGGAGCACGGCGGTGGCGGTGCTCGCAATGGTTCCGAGCAGGGCAGCGCAGCCGAACAGCACCGAGTTGTAGAAGATCCCGAGCAACATGAGCAGGCCCGCGTAGGCATTGTTCTGCAACATCACCTGCCCGATGCCGCGACACACCGCATCCAGGAAGCCCAGCAGGCGGTGCGTGGGAGAGGCGCCCTCGACGACGAGGCCGGTCGAAGAAAACCGTGCAGGCGATGATTGGCGCAAGGCGTGGCTGTCGTCCGGTTTCATGTGCTCCTTCCCGATCACCAGCGCCGCAGTCACAGGCCGCTTCGGCACGGGCGAGGTGACCGCGCCCGGCTAAGCAGGCAGCTCGTCGAATCCTGGAACGCTGTGCAGGTCATGATCCCACGATGCCTTGCTGGACAGGAAGATGTGCGCTTGCGGCCTGAGCGCAAGCGCTGAATCGAGGCTGCCGGCCGGCACCACGATCCTCGGGCCGAGGGCGTACGGCAGCGCAGAGCCGCAGGTCGAGCAGAAACTCCGGGTGTGACGGGTGTTCGGGACGTTAAAGGTCGAAATCGCATCCTGCCCGGAGAGCCAGTCAAGGCGTGCGGTCGAAGAGAACAGGTTGGCGCCGTGGGCCGAGCCCGTGGACTTGCGGCAACGGGAGCAATGACAGAGAAAAAACCGCGTGAAGCTGCCCGCGATGGCGAAGCGTACCGTGCCGCACAAACATGAACCGGCATACTGCGTGGTCATGCGAATCTCCTCGGGTGTGACCGGGCGGCAGAGCCGCCGCATGGGGCAGTATGACGAAGCGGAACCGGCGGTGTAAGCCACCTGAAGCAAAGCGCCCGCCACGATGGGCGGCCCGGCGATTGCGTCACGCCGCACCACGAAGTGGCGTCAGCCGGCGTGAGGAACATACTCGAACGCCGCCATGGTGACGCGATGGATTGCCGCGACGTCTCGCGGTGATTCTGCCCGTACGATGATGTTCAGGGACGTGCGCCGCACAGGCTGGCGACACGGCCTTTCACGGCGTTGGCGCGGGCTGCACAAATGATATGGCCGGCAGCGTCCGCCGGCAGGCGGGCACGCACTCGTTCCCTGAGAATCGCAAGGTGTTCAGGCGCCATGGCGGCGAGCGTTGCTCCCACGCTTGGCGCACCGAGGGCTGTTGTCCAGAAGTCCGCGAAATCATCGAACGTTCGACGCACGGTGATTGCCCGCGTTTCCAGCGCATCGATGCCGGCGCCGGCCCACAGGTTCTGCATCACCTCCAGCCGCGACGCATGAGGACTTGGTGGCGCGGGAACCGCAAGACCAAGACCACGTATCTCTGCAAACAGCGCCTCGTACGGGAAACCGCCGCCCATCATGTCCCAGGCGTAAGCGGCAACGGCCCCGCCCGGGCGAACCACCCGTCCCATTTCCGCAATACCCCTGGCCGGATCGGGGACAAAGAAGATCACCAGCGGCATGACCGCACTATCAAATACGTTGTCAGGGTAGGGCAGAGCCATTGCATCCTCCCGGCGCAGCTCTGCCCCACTCAATGCGGGCCGCGCGCGTGCGTACGCGAGCTGCTCTTCCGACGGGTCTATGCCAGCCACCGCAGCCGGGTTGCATCGCTCGATGAGCATCTCGGTGAACGCGCCATTGCCACAGCCGACATCCAGCCATCGCTGGTTCGGTGTCGGGGCCAGCCAGTCGAGAAATGTTTCCCCGACGAGCTGGCTCCACTTGCCCATGTAACGCTCGTAGGTGGCGCCGTTGTCAAAGCGGATCTGGTTGGCAGTCATGCGTTGCCCCCTTCGTCACTGCTCGGCAAAGTCCGTGCCTGCATTCGTCTGAAGGATTGCAGCCCTCGGGCCGGCCCGGCTGAGACGTGCCCGGTCAGTCGCGTGCGCGCGGCACCGGTGCGGCGCGCAAGTGCGCGCGGATCGCGCGCAGGATCATCTTTTCGCGGGGCTGCACGCGGTCTTTGCCGCCGGCGACGGCCAGTACCAGCAGCGAGCCGGCGACCGTGCGCGGCAGCGGGACGCAGATCGCGCCGACACCTTCGAGGAAGATGTCGTAGCCGGCGAAATAGCCCTGTGCGCGGATGCGCCGGACCTGCTCGCGGACCTGATCGCGCTGGCGCTTGCCGCGCGGCGCATCACGCTTGTCGAGGCCGTCGAAGAAGCGCTCGACCTCCTGCTCGCTGCGCAGGCTGAGCAGCGAGCGGCCGACGGCGCTGCGCCAGAGCTGGCCGCCCATCCCGGCAGAGATCTGCAGGGCCAGGGCGTGGCCGGCGCGATGCACGTAGAGCACCTCGACATGGTCGCTGGTCACGGTGCTGAGGCTGGCAGTCTCTTCGAGTTCGAGCGAGATGCTGTCGACCACGCGCGTCAACGCCTCGTGCAGCACGAGGCTGCGCCCGAGCCAGTCGCCGAGCACGCTCAGCCTCGCGGTGGGGAAGTAGGTGCGCGCGGGCATCGTGTAGGCGAGGTAACCGATGCTTACGAGTTCGTGCAGCAGTACGCGCGTACTCGGCTGTGGCAGTTTGAGCGCGTGCTGGATCTGGGCGGCAGTGAGCGGCCGGCGCAATTCGCGGAAGAGGTCGAGCACGCGGAAGGTCCGCGCTACCGATTTGCTGATATTGGCCTGCGAGGTCATGACCGCTCCTGCGGGCAGCTGCCGGCGGAGTGTACCGCCGTCCGGCCACAGGGCGGCAAGGGCGGCCGGGAGGCGTGCCCGGGTCGATGCGGGTGTCAGTCGGGCGCGACGTTGCGCCGGATGTTGGGGTGCAACCCGGGATGCGGGCGGCTGCCGGTGGCGGCGACCCGCATGCGCCGTCCGGCGAGCAGGTACTGGAAGCCGAGGGCGAGTGCCACGCAGGAGAGCAGCGACGCCCGGAGCAGCAGGCCTGCGGCGAGTGCGAGCCCGGTCAGCGCCAGCGACACGACGCAGTCGCACTCCTCGCGCAATGCGTCGCCACCGCGCATCGTGTGCTCCGGCATGGACGGTCCTGCCATGGCGTTATGGCCTGCGCCTGGTTGGGGGGCGGTTCAGCCGAACAGCACCGCGAGGACCGCGCCCATGCCGAGCGTGATCAGCGTGACCGTCACGGCGAATTCCAGCCGTTGCGAAGCGGGCAATGTCCAGAACCCTGCATCCATCGTCGTCTCCTTGCGTGCTGTGCGGGTCGTTTGCGATGGTGTCAGCTTGCGCCGCGCAGGCGTGGCGATCCTTTCAGGCGGGTAACGTTTTGTAACGGTGCGTAACGGGACCGCGAGACCGGGCTCGTGGAATATGCGTATGCCCGCGCCCAGTGGCGGGCAGCGCGCCGCGTCGGGCGGGCGTTCGTGTCAGGAGAGGCCGGGTGCGCGCCGTTGCTGCCAGAAGTCGATGCGAGCCTTGGCGATGCCGTCCGGCTGCCGGGCACTCACCGGCTTTTGTTGCGCTTGCCCTCCGGTTCGAACAGGAATCGGAACACGTGCCGGTCCATGGCGTCGCGCATGACGTTTTCCATGAAGTCGTGGCTCGAGTTCGGCAATTCGCGGAAGCGGTACCGCGTCGTCAGCCCGCGCTGGCGGGCCTCGCGCCTGAGTTGCCGGATCCAGCGCCGGCCACGTTCGAGCCGGTTCCTGCCCTGTTCGCGGTCGAGACGCCGGCCGGTGCGCAGCTGCGGGTCGCGCTCGGTGTCGTGCGCGCCCACCAGCACGCAGGTCGGTATGCAGAGGAACTTGTCGAGGTCGAAGCGCAGGTCCGGCAGGAACGCGGAAGGCGCGAGGCCGAGCGGGAAACGGCGCAGCGGATCCGGCCATGTGTACCAGCCGGGCGAAGTGATCGCTAGGGCGATGACGCGCTGCGGATAGGCCAGTGCGTAGCGGTGGGCGAACTGGCCGCCGCCGGAGTAACCGAACAGGTGAATGCGCTCGATGCGCCGGCCGGTGAACCGGCCGAGATCCTCGAGCATGCGATTGAGCGATTGGTCGGAGCGCAGGCCCGCGCCTTTGCGGCCGAGCCGCTGGTAGTGCGGAAAGATGTCCGGAGGGAACAGCGGCGCCATGAGGAGCACGCCATGGTGGCTCGCGCGTGCGGCGAGCATCCGCACGTGCTCGCGCGCATTGCGCGAAATGCCGTGAACCGCGACCAGGACATGCGAGTCGGCGCCGGCGGTGGCCGGCCAGTACACGTAATAGCGCAGCCGTGGATCGCTGCGGGCGGCGCGCAACAGGATGCGATCGCGTGGGCAGGTGCCGCCCGGCGGGACGTTCGTCGCCCGCGATTGGGCCATGGGGACACTCATGCGGCGCAGGCTCCGCGCCGCGGCCGGACGGCCGGTTGCGGCTGCATCGGCTGCTTGAGAGCGTGCCCCGTCATGCGGCTATTGAACGCTGTTCGTGTTCCGGGAAAAAGGGGGCGGGCGCGATTTTGAGAGGGGGTGCCGTCCGGTTCCGGCGCCGGCGAACGCGGCGGCCGCCGCCCGGCTGCCGGGCTCAGGCGCCCAGCATGGCGGCGCCGCCACCGGTAGGCACGGCCAGCAGTTCGCGCACCACGGCCGGCGTCGCGAGTTCGTCACAGCGCAGGACGGGCAGTGACGTCACCTGCCGGGCTTCCTGGATGGCGAGCGGGGAGGCCGTCAGAACGCCGGTCACCGCGAGCGTCGGGATGCCGCGCTGTTCGAGCCAGTTCACGCCGGCCTCGGCGCCCATCGCGTCACCCGCACAGAAGATGACGCCGCGCACGAGGTTGGTGAAGGTCGGCGATTGCAGCAACGCCGCGGTCTCCTGTTGCAGCAGGCCGTCGGCGATTTCGATGATCACGATGTCGGCGCGCGCCTGCTGCAGGTAGATGGCCATTTTCTGGAGGATGGCCTCGACCTCCGGGATGGCCAGCCGGTAGGTGGTGGCATGGCCGAAGTCCGTGAAGTCGAGCACCTGGTGCGCACCGGCGTCCTCCATCGACCAGACATCGTTGCCGGCGCCAGTGCCGGTGGCCTTGCCGGCGCCGACGCACATGCCGGCGCGTGCAGCGCCCTTGACCAGGTGGGAAACCGCGGTGGTCTTGCCTGCGTCCATGCTGGTGCCGACCACCACGATGACCGGGATGGCGGGGTTGACGGCGGCGCGCGGGGCCGGCAGGCCGAAGTCGCCGATGTTCAGCCGCCGGTTCTCGGCATCGCCGAGCAATCCGACCGGGCGCAGCCGCGTGGCCGCCCGCATCTGGCTGTGCGCCGATAGCACTTCGGACGCAATGCCGCCGCCGGCGACCAGATGGCAGGGGCCGAGATCGGGCGGGATCAGGGCCTCGAACTGGTTCGGCGCGTAGCGGTTGCCGTAGCAGACCACGACCTCGTCGCCGGCGAACAGCTGTGAGCGCCGTCCCGAGGGCATCTGGACGCGACTGTGGTGGCCGACTTTCTCCACGCGCGCGAGCACGAGGTCGCCAGCCCGGGGGGCGAGGTTGCCGACCACCAGCGTCTCGATCTGGCCTACCGCGACGCGGCGAGTGACGAACCCGAACTTCGCGGCCTCGAGCCGCTCGTGATCGAGTCGCCGCACGAGGTTCCGCGGGGGCCTCAGTGCGGTCGGGTCGCGACTCTCGGCATCCATTCTCGTGGCCTTTTCAACGAAACTGCAGCTTCATGCGGGCGTCGGCACCCGTGATTGCTTGTTGGTCAGGGCACGACGGAGGTCAGCAAGACTACGTATTTACCGAATTAGATAACGGGAAAACGCGCCCGCGGCAATTACCCAATTTTCGGGTATCAGTCTTGAGGATGGCGCCGGATGCCGGCGTTGTGGCGCGGGCCGTTACGGCGATGAAACAGAATGTCTCGCCTTACGTCCGTGTAGCGCCTGAGGGCCCGGGCGGCTGGCAGGCCAGGCACGCCCGGATTCCCCGGAGACCGCCTCCCGGCGGCGGCCGGCGCGAGGTTCAGAACCGCGACGAGGTGAGCTTCACGTCTGCCGCAGTCCAGGCGGCGGTGAACTGCGCCCCGGCGCGCGCGGCGAGTGCCTCCTTGCCCTGGGCCGTGAGCGCCCGTTGCAGCCCGAACAGGGCATAGCCGTTCGCCGGGTTGCGCGCGAGATCCTGCCAGTACACCGTTTCCGCTTCGCCCGCGCGCCCGGCGTCCAGCAACTCGGCGCCGAGGTAATGGCGCACCGGGAAGTACCAGTCGGGCGGCTCGTTGTACAGGAAGCCGTCCTGGATGCGCATGGCGGCGTCGAGCAGCGCGATCGCCTCATCGCGGTCGCCGCTGGCGGCGGCGATTTCCGCCGCCAGGATCCGCGCGGCAATACTGAGCACGGCCGGTGCCGGCGCGAAGCCGACGAGCTTGTCCTTCATCTGCGCGCTGCCGCTGATCTGCTCCAGCGCGCGCAGTTCCCGGCGCGCGTCGGTGAGCTTGCCGGTATGGCGGTAGGCCATGCCGCGGGCGTAGTGCCACACGGCGGTCATGAAGTCATAGGCCTCGTCCGGTTGCGGCTCGCGCAGCGCCTCGTCCCAGCGCCCGAAGCGCACCATCACGTACAGCGGCTGGCTCATCAGGTGCTGAAACGTTTCGGAGAACGGGCCCTCGATCATCGCCGGCTCGAGTCCCTGGGCGATCAGCCGGCCTGCATCCATCGCCGCCCGGCTGCGGCCCTGGAACATGGCAGCCCAGGTGAGGAAGTGCTGGTTGTGACGGTGATAGAAGAGGGGGTAGATGCCCTGCGCCTGGCACTGGGCGACGTAGCGGTTGTCCGCGGTGTTCGCGAGCACGTTGGCGTCGTAGGCGTCGGCGTAGCGGCCGACGCGCATATATAT
This sequence comes from Nevskiales bacterium, assembly GCA_011526045.1. Classification (GTDB taxonomy): domain Bacteria; phylum Pseudomonadota; class Gammaproteobacteria; order Steroidobacterales; genus QUBU01. The sequence continues at coordinate 13,162 of WYBE01000015.1, forward strand.
GTGCGAGGGCATGTGCACCAGGTGCCCGGCGGCCGGGGCCAGTTTCAGCAACCGGTCGGCGCTGACCTCGGCGCGCCGGCCGTCCACGGCTTCCACCGCGTGGATGTGCAGGTGCAGGGCGCCGATGTGATCGGGGTGGCGGCGCAATACGCCCTCGAGCGTGTCGACGATCACCTCGGCGTGTTCGTTGCCGGTGCCGTCCGCGTACCAGTAGTTCCACGGCGAGAGGTTCATCAGCGCATCCGCGTAGATCGTCGCGGCGTCCGGGTCCAGCGGATACTTCGCCGCCACGTCGCGCATGGCGTCGGCAAACGCCCGGTCGAGCGCGGCGCGATTGCCCGGCGCCGGGTCGGCGTACCGCTGCGCCATCGCCTCGATCAGGGCGCGTTCGACGGGCGTGACCCGCGCGCGCAGGGACATCGCCTTCTGTGCGGCCGCATGGGCCTGGCCGGCCACCTCGGGCACCATCGGCAGGTTCAGGTTCGGGCCGAGCACGTAGGCCCAGCCCCAGTACGCCATCGCATTGTCCGGATCGAGGCGTGCGGCCTCCTTGAAGGCGCGCAGCGCCTCGGAGTGATTGAAGGCATAGGCGAGCCGCAGCCCCTGGTCGAAGAACTCCTGCGAGCGCGGGTCGCGGGTCGTGACGCTGCGGTGCAGGTCGCCGAGCCCGTCGAGCACGGGCGCGACCGGTTCGGTGGCGGTCGCCGGATCAATCGCGATGGCCCGCGGATCCCAGAAACCCGCGGCGTTCTCCAGGCCTGCCAGTGACAGCAGGATGGCGGTGACAACGATGCGTGTGTTCATATCGTGCCTCCCGGCCGGTCGACTTCCGGCTCTGATCGAAGTTGCCGATACGTGCAGCCGCGTCGGTGCGCCGCGTGTGCATCAACGCTGGTGTTTCAGTTTCCACTCCGCGTACGGGATACCGTAGACGCGCTCGCGTGCCGCCTCGTCGCTCATGGCGATGCCGCGCTCGCTGGCCGCTTCGCGGTACCAGCGTGCCAGGCAGTTGCGGCAGAAGCCGGCGAGCGTCATGAGCTCGATGTTCTGCACATCGCTGCGCGCGTCGAGGTGTGCCAGCAGCCGGCGAAACGCGGCCGCCTCGAGTTCGACCTGATGGTCCTCGTCCATTCGTTCTGCTCTCCCCGGGCCGTACTATCCGCCAATCGACGCCCGGCCGCAAATGCGTGCTCGCCCGCGTGGTGTGGCCGGCGGATGGGCTCAGGTTGCCTGCGCCGTAACACGGACATGCGATTTGTCGCTGCGCCGCGGAGTGGCGTTCTGTGGCTGGCGGGTTAAACGGTGGTCGCGACCCCGGCGCGTGCCGCTCCTCGCACGTCCATGTGCTCGTCGCTATGGGTTACGCCGGCTGCTGCCTCCTGGCAGCCGGCTCCACACATGCCCGCGCCCGGGCCGCGACCACCGCTGCACCCGCAGGGCCAGCCGGCGGCGAGGCCCGGGAAGGGCAGAGTCCGGTGCAGCAACCACGTCGCGACCGCACCGAGCGGCTCCGAGACAAAGGAAAAAGGCTTCATTCTGTGAAGCCTCCGCACCCGTGGCGGTCGAAAATGCGGCAGTATGTTCACGGCCGGGGCGAGCTGCCGACATATCCTGACAATAACGCCTCGCACCAGTCGCTCATGCGCTACGTCGGATTGCTCTGCAACTGCTCGATGACCCGCGACCCGATGGAGAAGCTGAGTCCGTCGCTGGTGAATCGCGCCTTCCTGATCGACCGCCTGCTGCGGCCGGACGACATCGGTGTATTCCTCTACTCGCCGCTCGAGGTCAGTTCCCCGCTCGAGGTGCCCGGATACACGATCAGCGGGAACACGCTGCAGGCGACCCGGCTGCCGATGCCGCGGGTGAATGCGAATTGGACCTACGGCACCCGCCGGATGCTCAAGCGCGGCATCGGCTACAACCACTTCAAGCGCCTGCTGCAGGCGCATGACCTGCGTGCCTATGTGCCGTATGCGTTCGCGGAACGCGTCTCGAACAAGCGCAAGGCCTACGACCTGGTGCGCACCTTCGACCCGGCGCTGCATCCGCATACGGAGGACTACTCGGGCGCACCGCTCCAGGTCGAGGCGTTCCTGAGCCGATCGAGCTGCGTCTTCATCAAGCCGCGATCGGGCAACCGGGGCAATGGCATCTTCGTGCTGCGGCCGGGGCCCGGCGGGCTGCACCTCACCTTCTACGACTACGGCGGGCAGCGGCGCTTCGGGCCGCTGACGCCCGAGTCCATGCTGGCGGTCGTGCAGGCCGCAGCGGGCGGCACGTCCTACGTGATCCAGGAGGGAGTCGAGTCGCTGCAGGCCGAAGGTTGCGTGTTCGACGTGCGGGTCGTGATGGTCAACGACGGCAGTCGCTGGCACGAGATCGTCGAGACACGGCTCGCGCCGCCGGGCAGCGACCTGTCGAACGTCTTCCAGGGCGGTTCCATCGAGGTCACGGAAGCCGTCCTGTCACGCGCGCTCGGCGAGGCCGCCGCGCAGCAGGTGCTGCGTTCCATTGCGGCGAAGGCCCATGAACTCGCCCGGCACCTGGAGACGGACTTTCCCGGTGAGTTGATGGAGGTCGGGTTCGATGTCGTCGTCGACCGGCACTGCGGCCTGCATGTGGTCGAGATCAACTCCAAGCCCGGCGTCGCGGGCTTCGGCTCGGAGACGCGGTTCTTCGAGTGGACTCCGGCCGACGAGGTGCACTACCGGCGCTGGGTGCAGCCGCACGTGACGCACCTCGCCGCGTTCCTGCGCGCGAAGCTCGACGAGGGCGCGGCGCTCAGCGAAACGCGGCCTGGCGCGCAGGCTCGCTCACGAGCATCGCCCGGCCCGAGTGACCGATTCCCGGAACCGTGACGAACAGCGCGCCGGTCCAGGCGTCGAACAGGCCCGCGTAGTCCCGGTAATTAATGTGTCGCACGAGGCGATTGGCGCCCTGCAGCCGTGCCTCGCAGCGCTGGTCGAGGCTGCGACCGGCGCGGGTGTCTGCGCCGCCGGCAAGGTACCAGGAGGAGCGCGTGAACATGCGCCGGCGGATTTCCGCCGCGCCCACGCGGCGCATGTAGGTGTTGAGTTCTCGCAGGCCATACTTGTAGTCGTCGAAACCGGAGCAGCCGGCATGCGGCGTTGCGAACGTGCCGTCGGGGTCGGCGCGGCGCCGGTCATCGACGTAGAGGTAGCTCGACGGGTTCATCACGATGTAGCGCACTTCGATCCTGCGGTTCGGGCAGCCCGCGCCGCCGGCGAGGTAGCGGTTGACGAACTGCGCGCCGGCCGAGTGCCCGGCGATCACCACCGTGCGCAGGTTCGGGAACGGCGCCGGGCCCGTCGGGCAGATCCGCCCGAGCAGTTCGTCCATGACCGCGAACGAGCTCACCCGCGCGGCATCGAGCGAGCGGTTGCCGATCTTCCAGCCGTGCGAACTCCAGTAATGCTCGCCGCGACCGGGTTCGTCCTTGCGCGTGCGGAAGTTCGGCGCGAGCACGAGCGTCTCCGCGAGCTTGTGCTCGAGCCCGGCGGCCTCGGTCGCGAAATCGAAGTAGTCGTCGGCGTTACGTGCGTTGCCGTGCATCACCAGCACGGCCCGCACGACGGTATCGTTGTGAGTGAGCGGCAGCGATCGGTACACGCGGATGTACCCGCCAGCGGCAAGCGTCAGCGATTCGGCGCAGGCGGCTGCCGGAGTACACGAGGTGTCACGCGCGGGCAGGCTCGCCGGCGCGAGTGCCATGAACAGCGCGGCGCACAGGCCGGGCACGAAGCGGTGGCGCGCAACGAGGCGCAGGAACGATCGACGATGCGCTGGCATGGGCGGTGTGGCTCGAATTGGTCGCGCGGCCTGGCGTCATAATCACACGAACAGGCGGAGCACCCAAGAGTCTGCTGCAGCGTTCGTCGCGATCGCCCGGTCGGCCTGCGGCCGGTAATTATGTCGAAGGGTAGTGCGCCGGCGCGGCGAATCTGTCAGGCTGTGGTGGCCGGTAGCCCGGATCGGAGCGGCCAGAAAACGGGTACCAACAGGCCGCTCCCGCGACCGGCCGGGTCCGCAGTCTCGCGCAGACGGCGGACTCCGCCAGGCACAAGTCGGTGGCAATCGACCATGCAAGGCATATTCAAAAGAGATCGCGGTCGTGCGTCGCGCGTGACCGCTGGTCGCGCCCGGAGCCCGGAGTTCTGACTCATGGACGAACTGGAACTCGACAGCGATCTGGCGTCGGCCGGGCCCCGCCGGCGGATCGCCGACGCCGAGCGCGTGCGCGCGGCGCATTGGGCGTTCGTGACACGACGCGTCTCGCGCGACCAGGAATTGCGTATCAGCCGCCGGCCGCTTGCGCCACGCGCGGGCGACCTGGTGCTCGCAAGAATCGGCAAGCCCGGCTTGCATCGCGGCCTGCAATTGCCCGGCGGACGCACACGCTCGCTCGGGGCCGGCGACGAGATCGTCGTCGCTTACGGTGACTGCAATGCAACCGGCCAGTTCGAGGCCGTGGTGCCCGAGACGGTGGGAGCTTGCCACCTGGTCGCCGCCGGTGGCGTCGCCGCGCAGGTGCTGTCCTGGAATACGCGTATCGGTCGCGCGCCTACGCTCATCGCCCCGATCGGTTTTCTCATCGATGCGGGCGGCGAGCGCGTGAAGCTGGCCGATTTTGCGCTCGAGCCGGCGGTGCCGCCGGCGGCAACGCTGCCGGTGACCATCGCCGTCGTCGGCACGTCGATGGCGGCGGGCAAGACAGTGGCGGCCGCCGCGCTTGCCCACGGTCTGGGCCAGGCGGGCCTGCGCGTCGGGTATGCCAAGGTCAACGGCACCAGCGATGCGAACGACACCTGGCTGCTGCGCGACGCCGGTGCCGCGGCGGCGCTTGATTTCACCGACGCTGGCCATGCGTCCACTTGTCGGGTGTCCGCGGCGGAACTCGAGCGCAGTCTCGGCGTGCTGGTGGCGCACCTCGTCCGGGCCGATGCGGACGTCATCGTGCTCGAACTGGCCGACGGCATACGCCAGCCGGAGACCGCGGCCCTGCTCGAATCGGCGCTCCTCAAATCGATCACCGGCGCGGTGTTCCTCGCGGCCCGCGATGCCATGGGTGCTGCAGCCGGCGTCGGCTGGCTGAAGAAGCGTGGATTGCCCGTGGCAGGAGTCGGCGGCGTGCTGACGCGCGCGCCGCTCGGGCGGTCGGAGGCCGCGACTGCCACGGGTCTTGCGATTTACAGGCGGGAAGATCTCGCGCGGCCGAAGGTGGCCCGCACGCTTCTCGCCGGAATCCGGAAATTCAGGATGATCAGCGGAGGCAACGATGCTCGCCCCGACAGCGCGGGTCACGGACGCGAAATCACCGCCGGCGCCTAGGCGCCTGCTGCGGCGCGTGCTGGAGTCCGATCCCGGCCAGGAGTACCTCGTCTACGTGCCGCGCGGGGCGGGCGAGCGCGCTCCGCTGCTCGTCACCATTCACGGCACGTCGCGCAATGCCGAGCAGCACGCGCGGCTGCTGTCCGCCTACTGCGACATCCACGGGGCGATGCTGCTGGCGCCGGTGTTCTCGGCGGAGCAGTTTCCCGATTACCAGCGCCTCGGCCGCCAGGGTCGCGGCCGGCGTGCGGATCTTGCGCTCAACGCGGTCGTCGCCGAGTGCGCAGCCGCCACCGGGGCAAGCGCCGAGCGATTCCTGCTGTTTGGCTACTCCGGCGGCGCGCAGTTTGCCCACCGGTACCTGATGGCCCATCCGCACCGGGTCGAGGCCGCCGTGATCGCGGGTTGCGGCTGGTACACTTTTCCGGACCCGACCAGGCGCTTCCCATTCGGAACGCGCATGAGCCGGAAGCTGCCGGAGGTGCATTTCGATGCCGAGGGCTTTTTGTCGGTGCCGGTGACCGTGATGATCGGCGCCGAGGACGACGAGCGCGATGCGGCGCGGCGCCACGACCGTCTCGACCGCGAGCAGGGCGCCAGTCGCATCGAGCGTGCGCGCAACTGGGTGGCCGCGATGCAGGCCGCCGCGGAGGCCAGACAGTTGCCGTCGCGGGTCGCTTTCGAGGAGATCGCCGGCTGCGGCCACTCGTTCCGGCGGGCGGTGCTGCGCGGCGGGCTCGGCGAGAAAGTGTTCCGCGCCTTGTTCGGGGAGCCGCCACTGGCGGCTGCGCGGGAGGGCTGAGGCCGTGAAGCCCGGCAATACACCGCTGGATGCGGGGGACATCGACCAGAGCGCAACGCTCCTCGAGCGTCAGATCCTGCACCGCGTCCTGCCGGATTCCTCGGGCCAGGACTATTTCGTCTACCGCGCCGGCGGCAGCCGGCACGGTTCGCCGATCGTGGTTGCCCTGCACGACATCGCGCGTAACGCGCGCGAGCAGGTGCAGGCCTTCGCGGCGGTCTGTGATCGTTACGGAGCGATCCTCGTCGCGCCGCATTTTGCCGCCGACCGCTATCCGAATTTCGCACGGCTCGGGCGCAGCCGGATGAAGGCGGATCGCGGCAGGCGTGCCGATGACGCGCTGGTGGCGATCCTCGCCGACGTCGAGCGCCTGACCGGGATTCCCATCGAGCGCATCAACCTGTTCGGCCTCGGGGCCGGTGGCCGTTTCGCGCTGCGTTACGCAATGGCCTTCCCGGAGCGTGTGGCCGGTGCGGTCATTGCATCGGCGACTGCGTTCACCTTTCCGGACGCGGGCAAGCGCTTCCCGCGGGGCATCGCGCCGAGCGCGAAACGCAAGGACCTCACGTTCCGCCCGGCGGAGTTCCTGCGGGTGCCGATGACCGTGCTAGAGGAAGCCGATGGTGCCGGTGCCGCCAGGCCCGCGGTGCGGGTGGTCCGATCCCCCGGCCCGCCGCCGCGCGAGAGGGCGCGCGCCTGGGTCACCGCGATGCACGAGGCAGCGGCGGCCCTTGAACTCGAACCGCGCGTCTCCTACCGGGAGGTCCGTGCACCGCTCGGCACGTTCACCGGCTTTTCGCAGGAGCCGACGGCGTGCGAGCGCGTCATCGAGGCCCTGCTGCTCGGCAATCTGCCCGCGGTCGTCGGGCCCCGGGCTTTGGTGGCGCGGGCCGCCGACGACGAGTGGTTCGAGTTTCGCTCGCTCGGCACCGAGGACATCGCGGCGAGCGCGCCGCCCCCAACGCGCCTGCAGCGATACGCGTTGCCGGGCGTGTTGCTCGCGGTGCTGCTTGCGGTCGTGACGCCGCTGGCGATCTGGGCCAGTTACCGGGCCGATCACGTGGTGTCGCGCGAGGCGGTGGTGCGCAGTTACATTGCTGACGTCGGCGCGCGGGTGGAGGGCGTGGTGAAAAGCATCGAGGTCGATACCGGCGATCGGGTGCGCTCAGGCCAGGTGGTCGCACGCCTGGAGGACCGGCATTTCGAGGCCAGGGTGACGCAGGCGCGATCGCAACTCGAGAAGGCGCGTCGCGAACTCGAGGTCGAGCGCCTCGCCATCGAGAACGAACGCCAGCGGCTGTCCGGTTCGCTGCGCGAGACGTCGGCGGAACTCGCTGCGGCGCGAGCCTCGGTGCGCGCCGCACAGTCGCGGGCCGACGAAGCGCAGCGGCAGGTCGAATTGCAGCGCTCGCTGGCTGGCAAGGGACTGGTGCCCGCCGAGCGTGTGCGCTCGGCGGAAACGGAGCTGCGCACGGCGCAGGCGCTTTCCGCCGAGGCGCGCGCCGCCATGGAGGCGGCCGGCGCCGGCGAGGATCTCGCCGTGGTGGCATCCAAGGGGATTGCAGTCCGGGAGAAGCGCATCTCCGTCCTCGATTCGGAGATCGGGACATTCGAGGCGGAGCTGGCCCTCGCGAACGCCAACCTCGAGGCCACCGTCATCCGTGCTCCCGACGACGGTGCGGTGGTGCGGCGCATCGTCCAGCCGGGAGCGTCAGTCACCGTCGGCCAGCCGGTGGTCGCCCTGTGGGTCGGCGAGAAGATCTGGGTCGAGGCCTGGCTCGACGAGGACGACATCGCCGACGTCGCAGTGGGCAGTACCGCCATCGTCACCTTCAAGTCGCACCCGAACCAGGAGTTCACCGGGGTCGTAGAAACCCTCGGCGTGTCCACCGACCTCGAATTGCCGGAGACCGATGTCCCGCAGCGCCGCCGCGACCGGATGCGCGATGCGCCCGTGATCAGCGTGCGGGTGCGCCTCGACCAGCCGGCGCAGGACCTGTTCCCCGGCCTGTCGGCCGTCGTCGGAATCCGCCGGAAGGCGGACTGACATGCGCCGGGAGGACTGGCTGCAGCGGCTGGCCGGATGGTTGCCATCCGGTGCTGCCGCGGACTTCGACCGCTGGCGTCGCGCCGGTGCGGCGGCCGCCGAGCGGTGGCGGCGGTACCTGGAGGAGATCCCCGAGCCGGACCAGACGCGATGGCCCGGGTCGTGGCTGCGCCCGAAGGGCAATCTCTCGCGCGGCGGACTGCTGCTCCTGCTGCTGATCGCGCTGCTGCCGCTCCTGAGCATGGTCGTGCGGATCTCGGCGTGGCCGGGTGTCCTCGGGCCGGGCACGGGCGGGACGATGCTGTCCTCGCTCGCCTACGATCTCAACCATTGGCTGTCGCTGCGCGACATCTCCGCCGAAGATCGCGAGCACGTCCTGTACGTGCTGTTCGTGCCGACTGCCGCAGTGCTGATCGCGTTCGCCCGGCTGGCGCTCGGCATCCGGGTGATCGGCTTTCGCGCGATCCTCATCGCGGTGGGGTTCCAGCACAGCGGCATCGTGCCGAGCGTGCTCCTGATCCTGGTGATGGTGTTCGTCGTGGCCAGCATTCGCCCGGTCCTGGTGCGCATGCGCCTGACGTACTTCCCGCGCATCGCAGTGATCATGAGCGTCTCGGTGCTGGTCCTCGTCGGCGCGCTGATGGTGGCACCCTGGGTGCGCTCGGACGCACTCTGGAGCATGGCGTTCTTCCCCGTCATCGTGCTCGGCCTGATGGCCGAAGGCATCGCCAAGACGATCGACCGCGACAGCACCCTCACGGCGTTCTGGCGCACGGGAATGACCATCGTCATTGCGCTCGGCCTGGCCGGTCTCAGCCTGATCCCGGTACTGCGCGAGTTTGCGCTCGAGTTTCCGGAACTCGTGGTCACGCAGATCGTGCTGATCGTGCTGATCGCCGAGTTCCTCGATCTGCGCCTGCTGCAGGACTGGGACGCGAAGCTGAGCGAGGTGGCGCCGCCGCGGTTGTTTCCGCGCGGTCCGGCGCTGCGGATCGCGGTCGTCAGGAATCGCCACCGCAATGGCGTCATCGGCCAGCTGGGCGCGCCCGGCCAGGGCGGTTACCGGCGCCGGACCGTGAAGCACATCGTCGCCTGCCTGCGCCAGAAGGGACACACGGTCAATGTGCTCGAGGGCGACATGTCGCTGCTGGCGAACCTGCGCAGCTTCATGCCGCCGAACCTGCTGAACGGCGAGCCCGGGGGGATCGTGCTCAACCTCGCGCACGGCATCCAGGGCGAGGTGGCCGCTGCGCACGTGCCGGCGATGCTGGAGCTGGCCGGCCTCGCTTACACGGGCGCGACGCCGCTCGGTTTCACCAGCACGCAGGATCGCCTGCTCGCCCACGCGCTGCTGCGCCAGCACGGGCTCGCGACGCCGGAGTACAGCCTGCTCTGCGCACCGGGCAGCGGGCTTCGCTCATTGCAGTACCCGGTGGTCGTCAGGCCGCGCACGGCGACGGGCCGCAGGCCGCGGGTTGCCTCGAACCGCCAGCAACTGATCGAGGCGGTGGCGCAGATCGCCCACCGCGACGGCGTGGCGAGCGTCGTCGAGCCGTTCGTGGCCGGCCGCGAGATCGAGGTTGCGGTGCTCGGCAATCAGCCTGCACGGTGCATGCCGCTGGTCGAGGTGTTGCCGGGCCGCGCCGGACGCGTCTGCCCGGCGGTCCTCGATGCGCCGCTGGCGGCAGCCGTGCGCAGCGCGGCGCTGGCAGCCTTCCGCGCCTGCAACTGCCGCGACTATGCGGTCGTGCAGCTGCGCCTCCCGCAGGCGGGAGCGCCGGTGATCGTGGGCCTGGAGACCACGGCGGTGCTGGAGCCGGGCGCCACGTTCGAAGTCGCTGCGGCGACGGCCGGACTCGCGTTTGCCGATCTGGTCGAACTCATCGTCGGCATCGCGCGCGAGCGCTACCGGCCGGAGCCCGGGGCCGCGGGCACGGCGGTCGGCCCGGTAAGCGCGACACCGGGCGACGGCAGCGGCGGAGAGCTCGTTGCCGGCTGACGACGGCAAGCGCGGGACGATCGTCGCGATCGGTGGCCGCGAGGTTCCGGGCAGCGACCTCGAGGTGCTGGCGACCTTCGTCGCCTGCTGCGGCGGGCCCGACGCGCGCCTCGTCGTGCTCTCGGCGGCCTCGCGCGACCCGGCCTCGCGCCGGCGCGTGTATGAATCTGCCTTTCGCACGCTCGGTGTGGCCGAAGTCGCGCATTTTCACCAGGAGCACCGCGAAGAGGCGGCGGATCCGGCGTTGCTGGCCGCCATCGACGCGGCCGACGGCGTATTCTTCACGGGTGGCAGCCAGCTCAAGCTGGTGTCGACCATCGGCGGCACGCCGCTCGCGGCGCGCCTCGTCGAGCGCCACCGCAGCGGGATGACGCTCGGTGGCAGCAGCGCCGGTGCGTCGGCGATGAGTGCGGTGATGATCGCGCGCGGCACGGGACGCATGGCGGCGCGGCTCGGCTCGGTGCGCATGTCGCCCGGGCTGGGTTACCTGCCGGACATCATCGTCGATCAGCACTTTCGCGAGCGTGACCGCTTCGGCCGGCTGCTGGCCACCGTGCTGTGCAATCCGTCGATGCTGGGTTTCGGCCTCGATGAGGACACCGCATTCATCCTCGACGGGACGGACCGCGTCAGCGTCTGCGGCAGCGGTACGCTGACGATCGTGGACGGCACGCAGCTGCAGGCCACCGACATCGACGCCGTGCCAGACTACGCGCCGGCCGCCTTTGCCGGCATGCGCCTGCACGCGTTGAGCGCCGGCTGGTCATTCGATCTCGGGACGCGGCGGGTCTCGGCGCCGGTGGCGGCGCTCGCCGCGCCGGAATGCGAAATTACGGACGACTGGCCCGCGCCCGGCCCTGGCGCTTCCTGCGAGGACGAGTTTGGGCCCGCGGCCGGCGCGGCCGAAAGTCACGCAGGGCCTGCTCGATCTCGCTGATCGCCACGCCGAGCCCGCAGGCCGCGAGCACGGCGAACAGCACGCTCTGCGGTGACGGCGCGACGTCCGGTTCGCCGCGGCTGGCGGCGAGTTGCAGCCGGACGCGCTCGTGGCCGTCCTCGTCGATGCGCAGCTCGTCGCCGTCGAGCACGATGCGCCGGCTGTCCGCAAACGGATCGGTGGCGGCCTGCCGGCCGTCGCTGGCGCCCGCGATCCGGCAGACCGGTGCGCCGCCATCGCGCTCGATCGCACCGATGCAGGCATCGCGATCGGCGACGTAGACGACGTCACGCGTACTGCGGGCGATCACGCGAATCGCGTCGATGGTCTGCGCGGCAGCGCTGTCCGTGCGCTTGCCGGTGCCGGTCGCTGCTGCATTGACGACCGCGGTGACGTTGATCGCATCGCAGCCGAGCCCATGGCGCAGGATGTCCGCCGGCCGGCACTCGATCACTGCGACGTCTACCTCCGGGTCGAGCAGGATCATCCGCGCCGCCGCGGGGCCGGTGACCCGGGTCCGGCAGGCGCGCTGACCGCCGCTCCAGACCCGCCGGCCGATGCTCAGGCCGACGTGCCGGCCGGCCGCTGCGAGTACCTGCGCGAGCATGCGGGCGGTGGTCGCCGTGTCGCCGGTGCCGGTGACCGCGATGACCGGAACGCGCTTCGGACGCAGGGGCGGGAACAGCATGTCGAGGATCGGCGTGATCACGTCGCGCGGTTTGCCTCCGATCGGCGACAGGTGTGAACGCATGCCCGGCCTGGAATTGATCTCGCAGATGCGCCCGTCGTTCTCCCAGATCGAGGTGGCAATGTCGGTCGTCAGGATGTCGACGCCGGCGACGTCGAGCCCGATGGCCTTGGCGGCACGCTCGGCGACCTGGCGGTTGTCGGGGTGCACCTGATCGGTGACGTCCACCGACGTGCCGCCGTCCGACAGGTTCGCATTGCGGCGCAGGTAAACGACTTCGCCGGATTTCGGGATCGACTCGCGGGTGTACCCGAGATCGGCAAGCAGCCGCTGCGCCTGGTCGTCGAGTGCGATGCGCGTAAGCCAGGTGTCGTGACCGGAGCCGCGGCGCGGGTCGCGGTTGACTTCGGCCAGCAGTTCTTCGACGTTGCGCACGCCGTCGCCGACCACGTGCCCGGGCACGCGCTGCGCCGCTGCGTGCAGTTTCCCGTCGATGACGAGCAGCCGGTAGTCGTTGCCCGCGATCAGTTCCTCGATGATGACCGACTTGGTGAGCCGGCGCGCCCGCCGGTAAGCGGTGGCGACGTCGCGGCGGTTCTTCATCCCGACACTGACGGCGGCGCCCATGCTTTCGCTGTTCGGCTTGACCACCACCGGGTAGCCGATGCGTCGCGCCGCCGCCACGGCGTCGCGCACGCTGTAGACCCGCTCGTAACGTGCCATGGGCAGGCCGGCGGCCTCGAGCACGCGATGCGTGTAAGTCTTGTTCGCCGCCAGGTGGCTGGCAATGCTGTTTGTTTGCGTCGTGCTGGTCGCGCTGACTCGTTGCTGGAAGCGGCCTTGCCCGAGTGCGAGAAAGCGGCCGACCAGTTGTGTGACCGGTATGTCGCGCGCGCGGGCAGCGCGCACCAGCGCGCGGTCCTGCACGGGCAGAACGATTTCGAGGGCGGAGGCGATGAACTTCGCGAGCGCCGCGGCATGCGCCGGCGGCTCCGTCGCGGAGCCCGCCATGGCAGCCGCGTCGGGCGCACCGGCGAGCAGCGTCGCTGCCAGGCGGGCTGCGGCGATGACGACCTCGCGGTCCTCGTAGGGGACCACCGCGTCTTCCGGGCCGACCGGCACCAGGCTGTGCGCGCGCACGCAGGCGAACTCGCCCCCCGCCAGGTTCTGCAACTCGATGCAGACGTGCTCGAAGAGGTGACCGATGCCGGCGTCTGTGCTGCCGAAGCAGGCCGGCGCACCGCAGGGCCCGGCGTGCGCGCGCAGGCCGGGCAGGATTTCAAGGAGCGAGGCGAGTGTGGCCGGCGTGCAGGCCTGCGGGCCCACCTCATGCCGGCCAGGCCCGAAATGCACGACCGGTTGCTGCGAGTAGACGCTCGGGCCGGCGAAGATCGCGCGCGGAGTGCTATCGATTGGCATACCGGTCTGAGGCGCAGAACGACCGTGTTGTTATTGGCTTATCCGTACTCCCGGAGGTGAATCCTACCAGAGCGGCGCGCGCTCGGCCGGGTCACCTGCCGCGGCGGCGACACCGGGCAGGCGACATAAGCGGCGAGCCGGAACCCGGGCTGCGGATTCAGCGCAGCGCCGGTGCCGGCTTTTGCTCGTGCGCGTAGTGCTCGAGGCTCGAATGGCTGGGGCCGTAGTCCTCGGTTGGTGCCTGCAGCATGTCGGGCTTGTGCTTCTTCGCGTAGTCGAGCACGTGCTTCGGCAGCTTCTCGATCGAGTCGAAGCCGACCATGGTCGAGGTGTACATGCAATGGCCCGGTGCCTGGCCCATCAGCATCCACGGCAGCCATGGTGTGACGCGATGCCAGGTGCCATGGTAGGGCACGGCGGTCAGCGCCGGGTTCAGCAGGTCCGCCTTCCTCACGAAATAGCGCATCATCTCGCTGACCTGCGCCTTCGGCCCCGAGGATTCGCGCGGCCATTTCTCCGGCTGCAGCGGGTTCGGATAGTTCAGGTGCATGTCGGTCGACAGCACCAGCGTATCGGCGTCGAGCTCCTGCCACGGGAAGAGGAGCGGAATCTTCGGGAGCTTCGAGCGGTCGCCGGCAAAGTCCTCCGGCGCGAGGATCAGGAAGTCGCTGATCGTGTAATTGAAGGGGTCGTTCCAGACCTGCACCACCTTCACGGTCTCGTTGGTGTAAGGGTTCTTCCACTCGTCGATGATGTCGGCTGGCTGGCCGTTGCGGGTGAGGCTCGTGTAGAAGATCACTTCCTTGTTGACGCGGCGGATGTCGCCGTTTGGCAGCGGCAGCAGGCGCGTGGCGAGGAAGGTCTGGAAGCCGAGCAGGGGCTTGAGCGCTTCGCCGGGACGCACGCCGAGGACGACGCCGCTGCAGTGGCCGATGCGCTCGTTGGCGGAGTTCATGTCGCCCTGGATGCGGGCCCATGAATCGCGGTTCCAGCGCGGACTGTTGAAGTCGATCCGGGTCTCGAATGGGATGGTTGCCATCGCGTTGCTTCCTCCGGGAGGCATGAGTGGTCGTGTGGCCCGTGGCGCCGCCCGCGGGGGCCGCAGTGTAGCGGAGTTCTTCGTCAGCGGTCCCGCCGGATGCATTATCCTTGCGCCGCGAACGCCACAGGGGCGCCAGTGTAGTAGCGGCAGGGCAGGGCCGGCCGGGAGAAGTCACGCGATGTCCGCACCACAGACAGGCCATGGCACTCGGGGCGTCGTCGCGGCCCGCACGCAGGCGAAGATCCCGGCGGCTCCCGCGACCTGGGGTGGTGCCGGGTGAGCGCTGCGACCGCCATTGGCGTGTTCGACTCCGGCGTGGGCGGGCTCACGGTTCTGCGTGCGCTGCGCGCGGCACTGCCTGCCGGGGACTTCCTCTATCTCGGCGACACCGCGCGGCTGCCCTATGGCACCAAGAGTCCCGCGTCGGTCATTCGCTACGCCGAACAGGCGGCCGACGTGCTGGTCGCAGCGGGGCTGCGTTGCCTCGTGGTCGCGTGCAATACGGCGTCGGCCGTGGCGCTCGACGCCCTGCGCCGGCGCTACGCGCCGCTGCCGGTGATCGGCGTGGTCGAGCCGGGCGCGCGGGCGGCCTGTGCCGCCAGTCGCAACGGACGCATTGCGGTCATCGCCACCGAGAGTACCGTGCGGGCCGGCGCCTACGAGCAGGCGATCCGTCGCATCCGCACGGATTGCGACGTGGTCTCCACGCCCTGCCAGCTCTTCGTGGCGCTGGCCGAGGAGGGCTGGATCGACGGTGAAATCGCCGAGGCGGTGGCGCGCCGTTACCTCGGCCCGATGCTGGCCGCTGCGGCCCGCCCGGATGTGCTGCTGCTCGGCTGCACGCATTTCCCGGTGCTGGCGCCGGCCATTGCGAGGATCGCCGGGCCGGGTATCCGCATCGTGGATTCTGCCGCGACTACTGCGGCGGCGGTGAGCGAATCACTGGGCCCGCTGCGCGCGGCCGGTGGCGGGCGGATGCAATTGCTGGCGACCGACGGCGCCGCGCGCTTCGCCCGCGTCGGCCCGGCCTTCCTCGGCGAACCGATCGACCCGGCGCAGGTCGAGATCGTCGATCTCGGGTAGGAAAAAAGTTTCTTCTCCCACCGGCAGGTCCCGGACTCTGCCCGTCTCTGGGTCTCGCCGCCTGCTGGCCCTGCGGGTGCCCTCGCCGGCGTGCTCGCTGCGGAGTGCGCGCCACTCGACATCCTTGGGTCTCGTGGGCGCGCAGCAGCGGCATCCCTGCCGCTGCCTCTGCGAGCTTGGCCTAGCTCGCTACGCCTGCTCGGCCAGCCGGCTGATGGGCTCGGCCCGGAGACGGGCGGCGTCGCAGCAGCCTGACAAGCGGTTCTGCGCCCCGCGCACCTTGCGACGCATCGCGCCTGGCGAGGCGGATGCAGCGGTGGGCGCGGCCCCGGCGCGGGACCGCCGTATCCTCTTGCCACTATCGCTCAGCCGCGCAGCGCCTCATCGAGCCGTTCGTGTACTTCATGGCTCATCAGCGCCAGGAATGCCGCCAGCCCGAGGTACCACACCGCGTAGCGCAGCCGCACTGCCGGCGGTGTCTCGTAGTAGCCCTCCGGCATGTCCGTCACTGCCCGCCCGCGGATCACGCTCAGCACCTGCGGTGCCGCGAGCAGCGCAATCAGGATCAGCATCGGGCTCGGCCGGATGAAGAACAGGGCGCCGAGGAGCGGCACACCGAGCAGCCAGACCTTGGGCGAAATGATCGCGGTGATGCGCCCGCCGTCGAACGGGCTCAGCGGGATCAGGTTGAACAGGTTGATCATGAAGCCGGCGTAGGCGAGCGCGAGCAGCAAGGTGCTGTCCCGGGTCACCGCGAAGAAGTAGCAGAGCAGGGCGGCGAGTGAACCGACCAGCGGCCCGGCGATGCCGACGTAGGCCTCCGTTTCGACGTCGTGCGGCAGTTGCTTGAGTTCGATCCAGGCGCCGACGAAGGGGATGAACGTCGGCGCGCCGACCGGCAGGCCGCGCTGTCGCGCCGCCAGGAAGTGGCCCATCTCATGGCAGAAGATCAGCAGCACGAACCCGACCGCGTACCACCAGCCGAAGACCAGCGCATAGGCGCCGACGGAAACCAGCATCGTGCCGCCGGTCTTGAGGAGCGGGCCGATCTTGGCCGCGTTGAACAGGACGAAGAGGAGTCTGAACATGAGGTCGCCGGCAGATGCCTGTGCGTTGAACGCCGGCCAGTGTACTGGTTCCCGGCCGGCACCGATGCCCGGCCATGCCGGCCGCAGGAATGCCAACCGCATTCCATACGGTCGCACCTGCATCACGGTATTCTGGCCACATGGACCTGACTCCGAAACCCGCCGCCTGCTTCTTCGGCAACATGCGGCCCGCACTGCCAGCCGACGACCTGCTGCGTGACCGCACTTACCGGCGGCTGTGGATCTCGATCCTGACGAGTTCCTTCGGCGGGCAGATCACGCTGCTCGCACTGCCGCTGACTGCGGCGATCCTGCTGCATGCGACCCCGACGCAGATGGGCCTGCTCACCGCGATGGAGGTGGTGCCGTTCCTGCTCTTCTCGCTGCCGGCAGGCGCCTGGCTCGATCGCGTCGCAAAGCTGCCGGTGTACGTGGCGGGTGAGTCGTTGCTGGCGGTCGCCGTCGCGAGCGTGCCGCTCGCCTGGTGGGCGGGTTGGCTCGACATGTCCTGGCTGTACGTGCTCGGATTCGTGATCGGCACGGTGCACACGGTGGCGGGCAGCGCGGCGCAGATCGTGCTGACCCAGATCGTGCCGCGGGCGCGCCTGGTGGAAGCGCATGCAAAGAATGCGCTCGCCAATTCCACGGCCGAGGTTGCCGGCCCGGGCGCCGCCGGTGCACTGATCCGCCTCACGGGTGCGCCCGTGGCGTTGCTCGCCAACGCGGTGCTGCTGGGCCTGTCGGCCTTCATCCTGCGCGGCATCCGTGTGCAGGAAGAGCGGCGCTGCGCGCACCCGCGCTTCATGGACGCCATGCGCGAGGGCGTGCGCTTCGTGGCAGGCAACCGCCTGCTCGTCACCATGGCGGTGGCGGTCGGCGTCTGGCAGATGTGCCATCACGCGGCGCTGGTCGTGCAGATCCTGTTCGCAACGCGGGTGCTCGGGCTGTCCGAAGCCGACATCGGGCTGTGCTACATGGCGCTCGGCGTCGGCACGGTCACTGCAGGCGTGCTCGGCCACGGCGTCTCGCGCCGCCTCGGCGCGGGCCCGGCCATGGTGCTCGGCTTCGGGTTCTGCGGCGCGGGCTGGTCGCTCGCCGCGCTGGCGCCGGTGTCGACGCTCGGCATGGCGGGGTTCGCGCTCATGCTCCTGGCGTTCGGCATCGGCGCGACACTGGTGTTCATCAACTTCCTCGCGCTTCGCCAGGCAGTGACTCCAGCGCCCCTGCTCGGCCGCATGACGAGCACCATGCGCTGGTTGATCCTGCTCCCCGCAGGGCCAGGCGCGCTCCTGGGCGGCTGGCTTGGCGAGCACATCGGCTTGCGCGCCGCGCTCGGGTTTGCAGGCGCGGGGGCCCTGCTGCTGGCGCTCGTGGCCTCGCGGCAACCGCTGATCCGCGCCACCCGCGAGTTGCCGGAGCCGACGGCTGACTGGAGCCGGGCGGGGCGGCTGACGCCACCCGAGAGCCAGCCGGGCGAGTTCGTGCCGTGAGTGCGATCGGCGAGCGCAATCACAGGGTCGTATTGCGCCATCGCATCGAGGGCGTACCGCGCGCCGCGGATTTCGAGGTCGTCGCCGCACCCGTGCCGGAGCTACGTCCCGGGCAGTTCCTGCTGCGGCACCGCTACATTTCGCTCGATCCCTACCAGCGCACGATCATCGCGGGGCGCTACCGCGAGACGCCGCTCGGCACAGGCGACATGCCGCCTGCCGAAACGGTCGGCGAGGTGATCCGGTCGCGGCACGAGCGGTTTCGGGTCGGCGATCGTGTGCGGCACATCGGCGGCTGGCAGGAGTATTCGATCGGCGACGGGGAGCGCGCTTTCGTGGTGGACGAGCGCGCGCCGCTTTCGACCAGCCTTGGCGTGCTCGGCATGCCGGGACTTACCGCCTGGGCGAGCGCGGTGCAGCTCGCCGCGGTCTGCGCCGGGCAGACAGCGCTGGTGTCGGCGGCGGCCGGGCCGGTGGGCGCGACCTTCGGGCAGATCGCAGCCCAGCGCGGCGCACGTGCGGTCGGTATCGCGGGCAGCGACGAGAAATGCCGGGTGGTGACGGAGCAGTTCGGGTTCGCGGCCTGCGTGAACTACCGGCATCCCGGTTTCCGCGAGCAGCTTCAGCAGGCGGTGGGCGAAGGCGCCGACTGCTACCATGACAACGTCGGCGGGCAGATGCTCGTGGATGCCCTGGCCGTGCTGAAGCCCTACGGCACCGTGGTGCTCTGCGGCCTGATCACGCAGTACAACACGCCCGACGCCGAGCGGCGCTTCGAGTTCAACCTCGGGTTGCCGATCATGAAGCGCGCGGTCATGAAGGGGCTCGTGGTGAACGACTTCGAACCGCAGCGCCAGCAGTTCCTGGACGAGGTGGCGCCGCTGGTTGCGACGGGGGCGATCCGCTATCTCGAAGATCGCGTCCATGGCATCGAGCAGACAGGCGCCCATTTCGCGCGGCTGATGCGTGGAGAGAACGTCGGCAAGGCGCTGGTGGTGCTTGGCGATGCGGTGACAGGGAGTGAGTAAACTGGCCGGGGCTCCCAGGGGATAGTGGCCATGATCGTCCTGTACGGCATCAATCTCTCGACCTTCACCCGCAAGGTGCGTCTCGCGCTGGTGGAGAAAGGCATCGAATACCGGATGGAAGTCGCGCGGATGGGTTCGCCCAAGGTCCGCGCCCTGCATCCGCTCGGCAAAATCCCGGTGCTGGAGGATGGCGGCGTGGTAGTGCCGGATTCTTCGGTGATCATTGCCTATATCGAGCGCATCTGCCCGCAGCGGCCGCTGTATCCGGGCGATGCGCCATCGCTGGCGCGTGCGCTGTGGCTGGAGGAGTATGCCGACACGCGCCTGCGTGAGGCGACCGTCCCGTATTTCTCCGAGCGCGTCGTCAAGCCACTGTTCCTGCGCAAGCCCGCGGACGAGGAGGCGCTCGCGCGGGCCGGCGCGATCCGCGACGAATGCTGCGATTACCTGGAGCGCGAAATCACCGGCGGTTTCGCGGTCGGCGAGACACTGACGGTGGCCGACATCGCCATCGGTGCGCAATTCGTGACCTACCAGCAGGGCGGTGGCACGATCGACGTCGCGCGCTGGCCGAAGCTCGCGCGATATGTTGGCGCACTACGCCAGCGCGCCGGGTGGGCAGCGATCCTCGCCGAGGAAGACGCCGCGCTCGCGGCGGCGCGGCCCTCGTAGGAGCGGCGTCAGCCGCGACCCGGTGCGGTGCTGACCAACCGCGGCGCCGGACGGTGCGTTGGTCGCGACTTGCGTCGCTCCTACACGGTGATGACCGGCCACGGCGCTGGACGAAGCGTTGGTCGCGACTTGCGTCGCTCCTACACGGTGCTGACCAACCGCGACCCGGTGCGGCGCTGACTGGCCGCGACGCTGAACGGTGCGTTGGTCGCGACTCGCGTCGCTCCTACACGGTGATGACCAACCGCAACGCCGGACGGTGCGTTGGTCGCGACTTGCGTCGCTCCTACACGGTGATGACCATCCGCGACCCGGTGCGGCGCTGACTGGCCGCGACGCTGAACGGTGCGTTGGTCGCGACTTGCGTCGCTCCTACACGGTGATGACCGGCCACGGCGCTGAACGCAGCCCTGTAGGAGCGGCGCCAGCCGCGACCCGGTGCGGTGCTGACCAACCGCGACAGGGCGTGGGTGCTGAGCATCCGTGCCGCGGCGCTGGACGGAACGACGGCGAAAAAAAATCCCGGCAGCGTCGCCGCTGCCGGGATCTGGTGCGGGCACCGGCCGTGGCCGGCGATCAGTTGTCCTCGCCCGAGTCCTCGTCGGCGCTGCCACCGGCAGGGCCGCAGTCATCGCGGCGCATCAC
>WYBE01000016.1 GCA_011526045.1 Nevskiales bacterium
CCGCTCGTTCGAGGCCCAGGCCGACCACTGGCGCCACATCTCCGGCATGGAGGACGAGGCCGTGGCGGAGCGGGTGCGCGAGGACGCCATCGACATCCTGGTCGATCTCGTCGGGCACACCTCGGACAACCGGCTGCTGGTGTTCGCGCGCCGCCCCGCGCCCATCCAGGTGAACTGGCTCGGGTATCCCAACACGACCGGGATGCGCGCCATGGACTACCGGCTGACCGATGCGATCGCCGATCCGCCGGGTACCGCCGACGAGTTGCACAGCGAGAAGCTGGTCCGCCTGGAACACGGCTTTCTCTGCTACCAGTTCGACCAGCCGGACCCGCAGCCGGGAGCCCCGCCGTGCCTCGCGCAGGGCCAGGTCACCTTCGGCAGCTTCAACAACCTGGCGAAGATGACGCCCGATGTCGTCCGGCTCTGGGCGAGGATCCTGGAGTCGACGCCCGGCTCACGCCTGATGCTGAAATCCCGCGCGCTGGTCGACGGCAAGACGCGCGAGCGCTGTGCGCAGTCCTTTGCCCGGCACGGCATCCCTGCGGAGCGCCTGGAGATGCTCGGACAGCTCCCCGGCCGCGAGGAGCATCTGCGGACGTATCTGAAGATCGACATCGCCCTCGACACCTTCCCCTACAACGGCACCACCACCAGCTGCGAGGCGCTGTGGATGGGCGTGCCCGTCGTCACGCTGTGCGGCAACCGCCATGCGGAGCGGGTCGGCGCCAGCATCCTGCAGCACGCGGGGCTGCCCGAACTGGTTGCGGCGAGCGCCGACGATTACCTGCAGATCGCCCGCTCGCTCGCCGGCGACCCGCAGCGGCTCACCGGGCTGCGTGGGACCTTGCGCGAGCAAATGCGCGCTGCGCCGCTCATGGACCTGCGCCAGTTCGTCGACGAACTCGAGGCCGCGTATCGCGATATGTGGCAGGCATGGTGCGAGCGAAAGAAGTAAAAGCCGCGCCGGCGACGGACCCGTTCCACGTCCAGCTGCGCATGGCCGAGGAGTACCGCAAGGCGGAGCGCACGGCCGACGCCGAGCGCATCTACCGGCAGGTGCTTGCCCGCAACACGGACCATGCTGAGGCGCAGCTCGGGCTCGGTGTGCTGCTGCACCAGCTCGGCCGCGACGCGGACGCGTGCGAGCACCTGCAGGCGGCGGTGCGCGCGCTGCCGCAGCATCTCGACGCCCGCTACGGGCTCGGCGTCAGCCTGGCAAGGCTCGGGCGCCCGGCCGAAGCGGTGCCGCAGTTCGAGGCGGCGCTGCGCCACCATGCCGGGGTCGCCGAGATCCATAACTACCTAGGGATCGTGCTGGCGGAGCTTGGCCGCACGCGCGAAGCCGAGCGTCACCTGCTGCGCGCGATCCGGCTCAGGCCGGCGCTCGCCGAGGCGCACAAGAACCTGGGCACGCTGCTCGCCGAACTGGGCCGGCTGCCAGAGGCCCGCGCGGCCTTGCGCAAGGCCATCGCCCAGCGGGGCGATTTCGCCGGCGCCTGGTGGCATCTCGCGAGCATCACCACATTTACTGCCGAGCACGAGGCGGAGCTGCACGCCATGCAGGCGCTCTACGCGCAGCCGGGCCTGCCGGACGCGCAGCGGGTGCCGCTTGCCTTCGCCCTCGGCAAGGCCTGCCACGACCGCGGCGAGCACCAGCACGCCTTCGCCTACTGGCGCGACGCCAACGCGGCCCGCCGCCGGCTCACGCCCTACCGCCTGGGCCCGGTGCTCGCCGAAATGCGCGCCGTCGCGCGGCTGTTCCGGGAGCGCAGCGGCGCATTCCACCCTGCCGGAGCGGCGCCAGCCGCGACCCCCCGCAACGGCGAACACCACCCTGCCGGAGCGGCGTCAGCCGCGACCCCCCGCAACGGCGAGCACAACCCTGTAGGAGCGGCGCCAGCCGCGACCGCCCGCAACGGCGAGCACCACCCTGTAGGAGCGGCGCCAGCCGCGACCCCCCGCAACGGCGAACACCACCCTGTAGGAGCGGCGTCAGCCGCGACCGCCCGCCCGATCTTCATCGTCGGCATGCCGCGCTCGGGCACCAGCCTCGTCGAGCAGATCCTGGCGAGCCATTCCGCGGTGTACGGTGCCGGCGAGCTCGCGACGCTCGACAAGCTCCTGCGCGAGGCCGCGGGCGATTTTCCCGCCGGACTCGCACGGCTCGATGCCGGCGCCTGGCAGGCGGTCGGCACCCGCTATCTCGGCGAACTCGCGGCGATCGGCGGCGAGGCGCGGTTCGTCACCGACAAGATGCCCGGCAACTTCCTGCACATCGGTGCCATCTGGCGGCTGTTCCCCGGTGCGAAGATCATCCACTGCGTGCGCGACCCCATGGACACGGGGCTGTCGTGCTACCGCAGCCATTTCGTGTCTGACCAGCTCGGCTATAGCTGCGACCTGCTCGACCTCGGCAGCTACTACCGCCACTACCGCGCGCTCATGGCGCACTGGCGCCGTCTCGCCGACGGCGCGCTCTACGACATCCACTACGAGGCGCTGGTCGCTGAGCCGGAGGCCGAGGTGCGTCGCCTGCTGGAACACTGTGGGCTGGAGTTCGAACCCGATTGCCTGCAGTTCCATCGCAGCGGGCGGCGCGTGCGCACCGCCAGCGGCGCGCAGGTTCGCCAGCCCATCTATCGCGATTCGCTGGAGGCCTGGCGCAGGTACGAGCAGGAGCTGCGCCCGTTCGCCGCCGCCCTCGCGGGCCCATGGCCCGAGCGCCTCGCGCGGCTGCGACGCCTGCCGACGCGGCGCTGATCCATCCGCTGGTCGCGACTCGCGTCGCTCCTACAAGGTGCTGACCGGCCGCGGCGCCGGACGGAGCCCTGTAGGAGCGGCGCCAGCCGCGACCCGCGATTTCTGATCGAATCCGGCCGATTCCCGCCTCGCGATTGCACGCCAGGGCTGGTCATCTGAACCGCATGTCGCGAGCTGCACAGACCGGCTGCCGCGCCTTGCGCAAGGGCAGGGTCAACATCGCGGGGCAGATCTACAGCCTGACGACCGTGACCGCCGCCCGACGTCGCCTGTTCCTCGATCTGCACGATGCCCGCGCGGTCGTGCTTGCCATGCGGGAAGTGCACGAAGCGGAACTGGTCGAGAGCCTGGCCTTTGTGGTGATGCCTGACCACGTTCACTGGCTGATCGCGCTTGGACACCGCCCTCTCGGCGACGTCATGCGCCTGTTCAAGGCGCGCAGTGCGGGCCGGATCAATTCGCGACACGGCTGGCGCCACCCGGTCTGGCAGCGTGGCTACTACGATCACGCGGTGCGTCGCGAAGAGAACGTGGCCGCAATCGGGCGCTACATCGTGTTGAATCCGGTGCGGGCCGGCCTCGTGAACTGCATTGCGGCGTACCCGTTCTGGGATTGCGCGTGGCTTTGACGCAAAGACGGGTCGCGTAATCAGGCGCTGGTCGCGACTGACGTCGCTCCTACAAGGTGCTGACCGGCCACGACGCCGGACGGTGCGTTGGTCGCGACTTACGTCGCTCCTACAAGGTGCTGACCGACCGCGGCGCTGGACGGTGCGTTGGTCGCGACTTGCGTCGCTCCTACAAGGTGATGACCGGCCACGGCGCTGGACGAAGCCCTGTAGGAGCGGCGTCAGCCGCGACCCGGTGCGGTGATGACCAACCGCGGGGCCGGACGGAACGACGGCGAAAAACAATCCCGGCAGCGTCGCCGCTGCCGGGATCTGGTGCGGGCACCGGCCGTGGCCGGCGATCAGTTGTCCTCGCCCGAGTCCTCGTCGGCGCTGCCACCGGCAGGGCCGCAGTCATCGCGGCGCATCAC
>WYBE01000017.1 GCA_011526045.1 Nevskiales bacterium
CGTAGTCCTCCGGGTGCAGCAGCCGCAACACCACCAGCGTCGCCGCCCAGCTGATCAGCTGGCTGGCCAGCTTGGCGAGCCCGGCCCACTTCAGCGCGGTCAGTGTCTGGCGTTCGATGCTCATGTCCGCTGCCAAGGACGCAGGGGCGGCCGGCGAGGCGGCCATGATAAGGTAAGGCCTGTCGCAAAAACCGGCACTTCGTCTCATGGCCAGGCCTGCGTTGCCGCGGCTCGTCTGACCGATGTATCTCCACGACTGCCTGCCACTGCCGTGGCGTGCGCTGCGCGCCCTCGAGCGCGCGCGCCTCGCCTGGCCGCTCGGACGCGCCCTCGTTCCCCGCGGCGACGCTGCCGCCGGCGCGATCACGCTTGCAGCGCTCGGCGACGTATTCGTGAAGGAAGCGCCGCGGACCGCAGCTCCGGCGCTCTTCGACGGGCTCGCCGGCACGCTCGGCGGCGCCGACCTCGTCTGCTGCAACCTCGAGGCGCCGATCGCCGGCGCCGAATGGCCCGCGGCCTCACTGGGCCCGTCGCTGCGGGCCGCGGCCGGCACGGCGCGACTGCTGCACGCGGCTGGCGTCGGCGTCGTCAACGTCGCGGGCAACCACGCGCTCGACGCCGGTGTGGCCGGCTTCGAAGAGTCGCTCGGGCACCTGCGCGCTGCCGGGATCGAGGCCTGCGGTGTCGCCGGCGCGGACGGAGCCGCGCAGTTGGTCGTGCGCGAGTGTCGCGGCTTGCAGGTCGGGTTTCTCGGCTACTGCGACGATCATGCTCCGCTCGACGCGGGCGCCGCCGGGCGGCGGCCCGCGCTGGCGGAGCCCGAGGTCATGCGGGAGGAAGTCGCGGCGGCGGCTGCGCGTGTCGATGCGCTGGTGGTGCAACTGCACTGGGGCTACGAGTTCCGCTGCCATCCGCTGCGCCGGCATCGCGACCTGGCCCGCGAACTCGTGCGTCGCGGTGCGACGCTCGTGCTGTGTCACCACGCGCATGTGCCGATGGGCGTCGAACGGCATGGCGACGGGTTCATCGCCTACGGCCTCGGCAACGGCTCGTTTCCGCTGACTCCCTACATGCGTGCCGGCCACGACTGGTCGGACCGTTCAGTGCTGCTGGAGGCGCGCCTTTCACGCCGGCGCGTGGAAGCCGCGCGCGTGGTGCCGTTCCGGCTCGACGCTCAGGGTCTGCCGCGCGCGCCCGGTGGTCTCGCGGCGGCGCACCTGGCGCGCGCCATCGCGGTGGCTTCCGCACGGCTCGACGATGATGCGTTCATGCGGCGTTGCGAGCGGGCCCAGCTCGTCTTCGAGGGCGCGGAACTCGCGCGCGCCATCGCCGCAGCCCGCGGTCGCGACGCGGCGACGCTCGACGCTCGTGCGCGGACACTCGCGCTGCCGCGCCAGCAGGCGCTCATGGCTGCGCTGGAGACCTTGCCGGGTGCTGCACCGCTGGCGACGGCGCTGCGCGACCTGCTGCGCGCCGTGCAGGCGGGTGGGCCGGTGGCGCAGGCGTATGACGCGAACCAGGCCGCGCTCGCGGCCGGGGCGGATGCGCTCAGGAAACTGTTCGACTGGCGCGCAGCGCTCGCGGCCCGCGTGCCCTGATCCGGTCAGCGCGGTGGCTGGCGCAGCTTGCGATTGCGCTCGAGCACCACCTTGAATTTTTCCTGGTCGACATCGCGCTCCATGAGTCGGTGCATGTACATCACGCCGGTCATGGGCGACTCGGCCCAGTGGATGTAGCGCCAGCCGCCCGCGGTCCGGCGCAGCACCGCGCTGACCCGCACGTCCTCGCCGATCGGCGGCCGGCCGATGATCTTCATCTCGAAGTGCATCCACCAGGCCGCAATGGCGAGGTCCGGCCCGATGCGCTTGACGTGGATATCGCGCATCTCCTCGCGGATGCCCTGCACTGCGGGGCTCGGCTTGGGCGGGTCGAGGTAGGCGCGCAGCTTCTCCCAGCCGATGAACCAGTCCGGCTGCTCCTCGGCCAGATAAAAAGGAGTGGGTTCGTCCGGGTCCCAGAGCGCGAGCACACAGGCAAAGTCCTGGGAGTTCCACGCCTCCGCGGTGGCGTGGATCACGGCCCTCACTTCGGCCTCGACGTCGCCCGGCGCGACTTTCGCGGGCTGCGCCCGCGCAGGGCCCGACTCGAGGGTGGGCTCGATACGCTGCTGGATCTTCCTTGGCGGCATGATGGCTGGCTCTCCGGGTCGGACGCGGCCGCTATGATGCGGTCTGCCCGGGCCAGCGTCCATGTTCGCTAGAATGACGCAGCGCCGTGCCGCAATGCCGCCCGCCGGGAGTTCCCGCCATGCCAGCTGACCGGTCTTTTTCCTGGGAGGATCCGTTCCGCTTCGAGGAGCAGCTCGGCGACGAGGAGCGGCAGGTGCGCGACTCGGTGCGCGCCTGGGCGCAGCGACGCCTGCAACCGGTGGTGGCGGACGCCTTCGAGAAGGCGCACTTCGACCGCGACGTGCTGGCCGAAATGGGCGCGCTCGGGGTGCTCGGCGCGACCATCCCGCCGGAGTACGGTGGAGCGGGGGCCTCTTACGTGGCCTACGGCCTGATCGCCCGCGAAATTGAGCGCGTGGACTCGGGCTACCGCTCGGCGTTGAGCGTGCAGTCCTCACTCGTGATGCACCCGATCCACGCTTACGGCAGCGAGGCGCAGCGGCGCCGTTACCTGCCGAAGCTCGCCAGCGGCGAGTGGGTCGGCTGCTTCGGCCTGACGGAGCCTGATTTCGGTTCGGATGCCGGCGGGCTGCGCACGCGCGCCGAGAAAGTCGCCGACGGCTACCGGCTCACCGGCTCGAAACTGTGGATCAGCCACTCACCGGTCGCCGACGTCTTCGTCGTCTGGGCGAAATCCGACGCCCACGACGGCGCGATCCGCGGCTTCATCGTCGAGAAGGGCGCGAAGGGGCTCAGCGCGGCGAAGATCGAGGGCAAGCTCTCGCTGCGCGCCTCCATCACGGGCGACGTCGGTCTCGACGGTGTGGTGGTTCCCGAAGAGCAGCATCTGCCCGGCGCCAACGGTCTGTCCGGCCCGTTCGGCTGCCTCAACCGCGCCCGCTACGGCATCGCCTGGGGCGTGATGGGTGCGGCGGAGTTCTGCTGGCACGCCGCGCGCGAGTACACGCTCGGCCGCAAGCAGTTCGGCCGGCCGCTCGCGGCGACACAACTCATCCAGAAGAAACTCGCCGACATGCAGACCGAGATCGCGCTCGGCCTGCAGGCAGCGCTGCGCGTCGGCCGGCTGATCGACACGGGCAGGCTGATGCCGGAGGCGATCTCGCTCATAAAGCGCAACAACTGCGGCAAGGCGCTCGACATCGCGCGCATGGCGCGCGACATGCACGGCGGCAACGGCATCACCGGCGAGTACCACGTGATGCGGCACCTCATGAACCTCGAAACGGTCAACACCTACGAGGGCACGCATGACGTGCACGCCTTGATTCTCGGGCGCGCGCAGACCGGCATACAGGCTTTCTACTGAGTGCCGGCCGGCGGCAGACGCGGCGGTTTCCTCGACGCGGCGATGACGGCGCATCGCGCCGGCCGGCTGGCCGACGCCGATTCGCTGTACCGGCGCGCGCTCGAGGCCGACCCGCGCAACGCCCGCGCCGCGCGCTTGCGCGGCATCCTCGCCCGCGAGCAGGGCGCGCTGGCGCCTTCGGCGCGCTACCTCGCGCGTGCCGTCGAGCTTGCGCCCGACGACCCGGAGCCGCGCGCGGAACTCGCGCTGACCTGCATGGCGGCGGGTGATCTGGACGGCGCCGAGCAGGCGCTGCGCGCGGCCCTCGACCGCGTCGCCGATCACGGCAAATCGCTGGCGAACCTCGGCGCGTTGCTGCAGTACCGGGGCCGGCTTGGCGCGGCGATCGAGTGCCACGAGCGCGCGCTCGCGCTCGCGCCGCACGATGTCGAGGTGCGCTGCAATCTCGTGCGAGCGCTCGCCGAGGCCGGCCGCGCCGTCGAGGCGCTCGCGCTGTGCGAGGCCGGGCTCGTGGCCGCGCCGGGCCTGCCGGCGCTACTCGCGGCGAGCGGCGCGGTGTATCTCGACCTCGGCGACTTCGACGCCGCGGCACACGCGCTCGAGGGCGCGGTGGTGCGCTTCCCGGACGACGACCTGGCCTGGGTGAATCTCGCCTATGTGCGGGTGCGTCGCGGTGAGCACGGCCGCGCCGTCGAGGCGCTGCGCGCGGCGCTCCGGGCAAATCCCGACGGCGCCCGTGCCACGGCCGATCTCGTCAACCTGCTCGCCGGCACGGGCGGAGTGGGCGAGGCGCTGGCGCTTGCTGCCGATTTTCTCGCGGCCCATCCCGGCGAGCGCCACGTGCTCGCCGCGCAGGCCTATGCGCTGCGTGATGCCGGGCGGGAGGCGGAGTCCGCGGCACTGCTCGACCTCGAGCAGTTCATCCGCGTCGACGAGCCTGCGCCGCCGGCCGGCTTCGCGACGGCGGCGCAGTTCCACGCGCACCTGTGCCGGCTGGTCGAGTCGGATGCCTCGCTCACGCCCGGGCCGCCGGGCAAGGCCACCCGTGGCGGCTTTCAGACCGGTGAACTCGACCTCACCAGCGATCCGGCGCTCGCCGCCTTCGGGTGCCTGATCGGCGGGGCGGTGCGCGATGCAGCGGCGGCGTTCGCGGCGGCCGGCCTCGGCGCGCATCCGCTGATGGCCTATGCCGCGCCGGAGTGGTCGCTGCGCGTATGGGGCACGGTGCTCGAGGCCGGCGGGCACCAGGCGGCGCATATCCATCCGCTCGGCTGGCTCTCGGGCGTGTATTACCTGCAGGTGCCCGCCGACATGGACCCGGGGGGCGTGCAGGCGGGCTCGATCGAGTTCGGCGCGCCGCCGGAGCGCTTCCTCGTCAGCCGGCCGCCCACAGTCAGGCGCATCGCACCGCGCCCCGGACGCCTCGTGCTCTTTCCCTCGTACTTCTACCACCGCACGCTGCCGTTCGCCGTGCGCGAACGGCGCATCAGCATCGCGTTCGACGTCGTGCCGCGCGCGCCGGGCTGGTAGCCGGCCCGCCGGGCAATTCCACGGGCGGCCGCGTCAGCGCAGGTCTTCGTCCGGCACCGGCCCGAAGTGCATTTCGAAACCGACCCCGACGCCCGGGTTGATCCTGCGCTCCTCCTCGAGTGTCTCGCGCGGCCAGGTCAGGCTCGAACGCAACTCGAGAAACAGCCATTTGCGGAACGTCTGGCGCCGGTAGCGCACCTCGACCCCGAAGTCGCGCACCGGCACGTCGGTGTTCACGACGCCGCGCACGAAGGTCGTGTACGAGAGCGCCCGCCGGGTGCTCAGGCTCTGGAACGCGATCACCGCGGAGGTCCACTCGAGTCGCGCCACGTCCTCGGCCAGCGTCGCCGTGTTGTTCCAGCGCAGCAGCAGCGTCGGCGAGACCAGGCGATCGAAGTCGAACTCGCTCGTCTGGCCAAAGCCGCGGCTGTCGCGCCAGAAGACGGTCTGGCGGGCGCGCAACGCGGTGGCATTGTCGAAGACCAGGCTGTGGCGGTAGGTCGCCTTGGTGTACGGATCGACCGGTGTGCGCAGGCGTATGCCGGCGCCGAAGTCGAAGCCGTTCTCGAACCCCTCCCGGCGTGAGTAGCCCAGGCCGAGCAGCCAGGCGTCATCCCGCACTTCGCGAAAATTGCTCGGCAGCGCTGCGCCACGGGACTCCTCGATGACG
The DNA here is from genome assembly GCA_011526045.1 of Nevskiales bacterium. Classification (GTDB taxonomy): domain Bacteria; phylum Pseudomonadota; class Gammaproteobacteria; order Steroidobacterales; genus QUBU01. The sequence goes on from WYBE01000017.1 coordinate 5,696, forward strand.
TCGCGGTCGTCACCGCGGCCGACCAGCAGTTTCAGCCGTTGCTCCATGGTCGGCAGGGCAACGCGCGCCCGCAGCCGCAGGCGCGTGTCGAAGCCGTCGCGGTCGTCCCAGGACTCGAACAGGCTCATGCGGCCGAAGGTGGCGTCGGAGTCCTGGTCGAAGCGGCGCGTGCCGAACAGGCCATCGAACCAGCGGGCCGTGCCGCAGACGGTGTAGTAGACGCCGCGCTGCATCTTGTCCACGAATGCCTGGCCGTCGGAGCCCGGTTGATCGCAGCGGTATTCTTCGGGCGGTGGTTCGGCCGGGTCCGCGGCGCCGGCCGCCGGCGCGGGCGGTCCCGTAAAATCGGGCGCAGCGGTTTCCTGCGCCCACGCGGATGCGCAGGCGAACCCGAGCAGCAGCACCGCAGTGGGTGGTGCGCTGCGCAGCCGGAACAGATTGCGGCCAGCTCCGTCCATGAGCGTCCCCGTTGCGGGGATGATCAATGCTACATGGCACCAGGCGGCGCGTACGCGACGCAGGTCGCGGTCCCGCGCGGAACTCCCGCGCGGCGCGCGGCCGGAGCGGCCGGCAGCCGGCATATACTGCGACGCAAATTCGCCGGAGACTCGCATGAAGCCAACGCTGTTCATGGTCCTGCTGCCCGCTCTCGCGGCGCTCGCGCTCGGCGCCTGTGCCAGCGATTCGCCCCGGGGCGGCGCCGCCGACATGCTTGCCGGAGAAACCGTCGTCGTGGCGGGCGGCTCGGGTCGCGCCGGGCGTTACGTGCTGCGCGAGCTCAAGGCCCGAGGTTTGACACCGCACGCCACCACCCGCAACGAAGCGCAGGCGCGGGTGCGTCTCGGCATCGATGCCGAGGGCGTCGAGTGGCTGGAGGCGGATCTGCGCGAGCCCGGGCAGGCGGAGCGTGCGGTGCAGGGAGCGGCTTTCGTCATCTGCGTCGTTGGATCGCGCGAGATGGCCGGGCCGAACAGCGCGCAGTTCGTCGACTTCGAAGGGGTGCGCAACCTGGTGGATGCGGCCGCAGCGGCCGGCGTGCGCCACTTCGTGCTGCTCAGCGCCATCGGCGCATCCGACCGGGAATCAGCCGCCAACAAGATCTTCAAGGGCGCGCTCGAATGGCGCTTCCGGGGTGAGCAGCACCTGCGGGCGAGCGGCATTGCGTACACCATCGTGCGCCCGGCGGGGCTCACCGATGCGCCCGGCGGCGTCCAGGGTGTGAAGCTCTGGCAGGGCGACGACTGGCGTGCGCATCTGCGCAAGACCATTGCGCGTGCGGACCTCGCGCAGGTGCTGGTCGAGAGCCTGCGCAACCCCGGTGCGCGCCATGCCACCTTCGAGATCACCAACGAGGCCGCCGAGCCGCCCGGCAGCTGGCGTGCGCAGATGGCGACGCTCAGGGCTGATGTGCCTGCTCCGGCTGCGACCCCGCAGTAGCGGCGCGAGATGGCGACGACGAAAAAGCGGCGCTCGCTGATCCGACGGTTCTTCGCGGGCCTGTGGTGGCTGCTGCGACAGCGCGTGGTGCAGCTCCTGCTGCTCGCGCTCGTGCTCGGCCTGGCCGGCTATATCGCCTATCTCGACCGGCTGGTCACCAGCCGGTTCGACGGGCGTCGCTGGACCCTGCCCGCGCATGTCTACGCGCGTCCGCTCGAGCTCTATGCGGGCCTGCCCCTCGATGCGGACGGGCTCGCGGCCGAACTGCGCCGGCTCGGCTATCGCAGCGTCAGCGTGCCGGACCGGCCCGGTACCTGGCGGCGCTCCGGCGCGCGGATCGAGCTCGTGACGCGACCGTTCCGCTTCTGGGACGGGGAGCAGGCATCGCAGCGCGCGGTGGTGAGCTTCGCCGGCGCGGGCGTGGCCGGACTGCGTGCGCTGCAGGGCGGGGAGCTGCCGTTGCTGCGACTCGACCCGCTGCTGATCGGCAGCGTTTTTCCGACGGATGGCGAGGACCGCATCATCCTCGCGCCCGACGACGTGCCGTCGATCATTCCCGCGGCGCTCAAGGTGGTGGAGGATCGCCGTTTCGACCAGCACCCGGGCGTGGATGCGATCGGCATCCTGCGCGCGATCTTCGTCAACGTCACCTCGGGCGAGATGCGCCAGGGTGCGAGCACGCTCACGCAGCAGCTCGTGCGCAGTTATTTTCTCTCGAACGAGCGCACCTTGACGCGCAAGCTGCGCGAGGCGCTGATGGCGCTGCTGCTGGAGGCGCGTTACTCGAAGGAGAACATCCTCAACGCCTACATCAACGAGATCTACCTCGGTCAGGACGGCAGCCGCGCCATCCACGGCTTCGGCCTGGCGAGCCAGTTCTACTTCAGCAAGCCGCTGGCGGAGCTCGAGCTGCACGAGGTGGCCACGCTCGTGGCGATCGTGCGCGGCCCCTCGTATTACGACCCGCGCCGTCACCCGGAACGCGCGCTCGAGCGGCGCAATCTCGTGCTGCGCCTGCTGGCCGAGGAGAAGGTGATCAGCGCCGAGGACGCGCGCAAGGCTGCGGCGAAGAAGCTCACCACCTCACTCGATCGCAGCGCCGGCGCGACATACTTCCCCGGCTTCATGGCGCTGGTGCACCGCGAGCTCGCCACGCAGTATCGCGACGAAGACCTGACCACCGAGGGGCTGAAGGTCTTCACCAGCCTCGACCCGATGGCGCAGGCGCGCGCCGAGGCGGCCCTCGCGAGCGGTGCCGCGCGGCTGCGGCGTGCCGGCGAGCCGGAGCTCGAAGCCGCGGCCGTCGTCGTCAATCCGCAGACCGCCGAAGTGCTCGCGGTCGTGGGCGGGCGGCGCGCGGGATACGAGGGCTACAACCGTGCACTGGACGCGAAGCGGCCGATCGGCTCGCTCATCAAGCCGGTCGTGTACCTCGCCGCGCTCGAGGCGGGACGCACGCTCGCCACGCGCGTGGACGATGCGCCGGTCGTGGTCGAGCTCGCCCGCGGCAAGACCTGGATTCCGCAGAACTACGACGGCGTGGCCCACGGCCAGGTGCCGCTGGTGCGCGCGCTCGCCGAATCGATGAACATGGCCACCGTGCGCCTGGGCCTCGAGGTGGGCGTGCCGAAAGTGGTGCAGCTGCTGCAGCGGCTCGGGGTCGAGGCGAATCCGCCGCCCAATCCCTCGCTGTTGCTCGGTGCGCTGGATCTCGCCCCGCTCGAGGTGGCGCAGCTCTACAGCACGCTCGCGAGCGGCGGCTTTCGCACGCCGCTGCGCGCGGTGCGCTCCGTGCAGGGGCCTGACGGCGAGCCGCTCGCGCAGTTTGCGCTCGAGACCGAGCAGGCGGCCGATGCGGACGCCGTGTACCAGCTCGGCCAGGCGCTGGTGCAGGTCATGCAGCGGGGCACGGGTCGCGGGGCACGATCGCGGCTGCCGCCGTCGCTCGTCGTCGCGGGCAAGACGGGCACCTCCAACGATCTGCGCGACAGCTGGTTCGCGGGTTTCGGGCAGGACCTGCTCGCGGTGGTCTGGGTCGGCCACGATGACAACCGCCCGACCGGGCTCACCGGGGCGAGCGGCGCCATGTCGGTGTGGAGCGAATTCATGAGTCGCGTGCCGGTGGCGAGCTTCGATGCGCCGCTGCCGGAAGGCTTCGAGTTGCGCAGCATCGACTACCCGACCGGGCTCGCGGCGGAGGCTTCCTGCGGCGATGTCGTGTGGCTGCCGCTGCCGCAAGGCACCGTGGTGCCGCCCTTGCCCGGCTGTGCGAGCGGGCCGGCCGGCGTGGTCGAACCGGCGCTGCAGTGGTTGCGCGATCTCGTGCGCTGAAGCGCCAGCCGTTATGCTGTCCGCATGATGAGCCTGGCCAGACAGTATGTCGTCGCAGTGGCGCTCGGCGCGGCGCTCGCGGGTTGCACCGCGCCTGTCTACGAGCCGCCAGCGCAGCCGCGACCGGTGACGCAACCGGCGCCAGCGCAGCCGATGCCGCCGGTCGTGCAGCCGGAAGTGGCTCCACCCGAGCCCGCACCGCTGCCGCCTGCCCCGATTCCGCCGCCGCCTCCGCCGCCACCGTCGAGCGGTGCCACCGCGGCGCTGCTCGAGCAGAGCCGGAGCCAGTCGGCCGCCGGCAATTACCCGATGGCCACCGCCACGCTCGAGCGGGCACTGCGCATCAACGCCCGTGACGCCGAAGTGTGGCTGGAACTCGGCCGCCTGAAGCTGCGCCAGGGCGACGACGCCCAGGCCGAAAGCATGGGCCGGCGCGCGTTGTCGCTCGCCGCGGGCGATGCCGAATTGCGCGCGCGCTGCGAGGCGCTGATCGCAGCCGCGCAGCGCGGCGGTTGAACGAATTCAGTCGGCGATCTGCGCCACGGGGGAGTTTATGGTCGATCTCGGAATGGCGGCGAGACTGCTGCTTGCGGCCGGCGCGGTGCTTGCGCTGCCGGCCTTCGGTGCGGGCGATCCTGTGCGGGGCCGTGAGGTCGCGCTCGCCTGTGCGCCCTGCCATGGGCCCGCCGGGGTGGGCACATCGCCCGAGTTTCCGATTCTCGCCGGGCAGAACGCAGCGTATCTCGCCAACGCAACCCGCGCGTATCGCAACGGGCAGCGCACCGAGGCGACGATGCGTGATTCAGTTCGCGCGCTGACCGAGCGCGACATCGACGACGTAGCCGCCTGGTTCGCGAGCCAGAAGGGCCTGCTCGCGGCGGGCGAATCCCGTGGCGGCTCCGCCCCGGCCACGCCGGATGCCGGCCGGCCGGCGTCGACGCCAGCCGCGCCCGCCGCTCCCGCGGCCGCTGCCGCGCCCCGGGTGGCGGCAGAAGCCGCCGGGGACACGCTCGCGGGCTGCCCGGTCAACAATTCGAGCATCCCGGAGACGCAGGATCTCGACCGCGACGGCCTGCCGGACCGCTTCGACGCGGCTCCCGCGGATGCGAGCGAGTTCGTGCGCGACGCCGATCGCGACGGCTGGTTCGAGATCTGCGATATCCGCCAGTTGCAGGCGATCCAGACACTGGGCGAAGGCGCCGGCAATGCTACCGGCCTGCCATGGTCGGCGCGCGTGGCGCGCCACTATCGGCTGGTGACCGACCTCGATGGGCGCGCGCTCGGCAACTTCCAGCCGATCGGCAACTGCGGCCCGCAGGGCAACTGCAAGAGCGCCGGCGACAAGTTCGGCTTCACTGGCAGCTTCGACGGCGGCGGGCACGTGATCCGCCGCCTGCGGATCGCCCGGCCGGAGACCGGCGGAGTAGGGCTGTTCGGCGTGCTCGCCAGGCCGGGAGTCGTGCGTCACATCGATCTCGAAGAAGCCGAGATCAGCGGCCAGCACGGCGTCGGCGCGCTGGTCGGCGTCAACTTCGGCCTGGTCGCCGAATGCCGCGGCAACGTGCGCGTCAGCGGCGCGAATGCCACCGGTGGCATGGTCGGCGGCCATGCCGGGCGGCTCATTGGTTGCCAGGTGACCGGTGAGGTCAGCGGCAAGGACGCGACCGGCGGGCTTGCCGGCGACATGCGCGGCTTCATCGCCCGTTCGCACGCCGGCAGCCGCGTGAGCGGCGCCAACGGCGTGGGCGGGCTCGTGGGCATGAACACGGCGAGCACGCTCGTCTCGAGTTATGCCACCGGCAACGTCAGGGGCAACAGCAACGTCGGCGGGCTGGTGGGCACCAGCAGCGACGCGGTCATCGCCGACAGCTTCGCCACGGGCGAGGTCGAGGGCGAGGGCACCAACGCCGGCGGGCTGGTTGGATTCAATTCGAAAAGCATGATCCGCAACAGCTATGCGCAGGGTCGGGTGCGCGGCATCGCGAACGTCGGCGGACTCGCGGGCGCGAGCAACGGCACACTGCGCGCGAGCTACGTCACGGGCAAGGTGGCCGGCCGGACGAACGTCGGTGGTCTGATCGGCGACAACACCGGCGGTGTGGTCCGGGCCAGCTACTGGGACCGCAATCGCACCGGGCGGGTCTTCGGCGCCGGTAACGACGACGGCTCGCCGGCGGGCGGGGGCAACGACAACAACCGCGTGGACGAGGGCGAGCGCAACACGCTCGAGGCCTACTCCAAGACCACCGCCGCATTGCGCGTGATGACCGCGGCGGAAACCGGCTGGCACCCGCCCGCGTCGCTGCCGCCGGAGGACGCCCAGTTGTATCACTGCGACGCCAAGGCGGATGGCGTCGTCTCGGCCGACGAGCAGCGTCCCGAAAACCTGTCCTGGAATTTCGGCGACCAGGCGACCTTGCCCGGCATCAACTGCGTCGAGGGTGGGCTCGCGGTGCAGTCTCTGCGCTGAGTGGCGTGCGCGCCCTACCAGTCGATCCAGCCGGTGGCCGAGGTGAGCAGCACGATGCCGCCGAAGACGATGCGATACCAGGCGAACGCCGCGAAGCTGTGCGAGGCGACGTAGCGGATGAAGCCGCGCACCGCGAGCAGCGCGGTCACGAAGGCGAACACGGCGGAGAGCAGCAGCGGGCCGAGGGTCTCGGGCGTGAACAGCTCCCGCGCCTCGATGAGCTTGTAGGCCGTCGCGGCGAGCAGCGTCGGGATCGCGAGAAAGAACGAGTACTCGGTCGCCAGCCGCCGTGACATGCCCATGGTCACGCCGCCGATGATGGTCGCCGCCGAACGCGAGGTGCCCGGAATCAGCGCGAAGGACTGCCACAGCCCCAGCTTGAAGGCGGTGGCAGGTTTGACGTCGTCGGCGAGCTTCAGCGTCGCGCCGGCCTCGCGCCGGTCCACCAGCAGGATCAGCACGCCGCCGACGATCAGCGCGATCGCCACCGGCAGCGGCCGGAACAGGTACTGCTCGATCGTGTCCTTGAAGGCAAGCCCCAGCACGGCAAGCGGCAGGAAGCCGAGCACCAGGTTCAGCAGGAAGCGGCGCGAGGACGGTTCCTGCGCGAAGGTGAGCACGGTGCGCGTGAGCATCGCGCGGTATTCCCAGCACACCGCGAGGATCGCGGCGCCCTGGATCACGATCTCGACCGCCACTGCCTGCGGCCCGTGGTAATCGAGCAGCGCACCGGCGAGGATCAGGTGGCCGGTGCTGGAGACGGGCAGGAATTCGGTGAGGCCCTCGACGATGCCGAGGACGATCGCGGTGAACCAGTCGAGCATCGCGTGGGCCGGGCGGTCGTGGCGTGGCTGGAGCAGCGGCTATGGTTGCAGGCGCGGTGCCAAACGGCAACCGCCGGGCAGGCTGCAACCGGCGGGCCGACGCGATTTCTGACATAAGGGCCGGCAGCGCGTTGGTGCGCGCAGCAGCCATCGGCTAGGCTGTGCGCGCTCGAGCGCTCAGGGAAGAGGTTTGTCGGACATGCGCAGGTTTGGACCCGGTTCCTTATTGATTGGCGTGCTGCTCGCCCTCGGTGGCTGCGGCGGCGGCGGTGGCGACGGCGGCAGTCCCGCGAGTGCCGCGCCCGCCACGGTCGGCGTGCTGATCACGGATGCGCCCACGCTGGCGGTCGACGAAGCGCTCGCGACCATCACCAGCGTGGAACTCCTCGGTGGGGGCGCACCGGTCGTCCTGTTCCGCGGCACGCAGACGCTGGATCTCCTGAAGCTCGGCGATTTCTCGGAGCTGTTCGCCGTTTCCGACACCGTGCCGCCCGGCACCTACAGCAAGATCCGGCTGCGCCTGTCGGACCTGGTGCTCAACCGGCTCGACCCCGAGACCGGCGCGGTCATCGAGAGCATTCATCCCCAGCTCGTCGGCAACGGCAAGATCGACCTCAACCCGCGCGGGCCATTCACCGTCGGCCCGGGCGAAGTCATTTTCGTCGAGCTCGACTTCGACATGGACAAAGCGCTGAAGATCACCACGACCGGCAATGGCGGCAAGGTGATCGTGCGCCCGGTCGTGTTCGTGGACATCCACACGGATCGGGCGGCGGGCCGGCTCGCGCGCGTCCACGGCAGGATTACCGCCGTCGATTTCACCGCGGCCACGCTGCGACTGTGCCAGACCGGGTTTGCATCCCGCTGGGAGGACGGCCCGGTGACCGGCCTCGACGATGGGCATTGCCTGACCGTGCGCACGGACGCCGCGACCGGCGTGTTCGACACCGAGGGGCTGCCGCAGGATTTCGCCGGGCTCGAAGTCGGCGAGGAAGCGACCGCGATCGGCCGCCTCGCGCGGCTCGGCGACGGCGCACACAGCGGCACCGGGGACCGCCTGCGCATGGAGGCGGTGGTGATCACGGAGGGGCCGCTCGGCACCTACCGGCGTCTCGCCGGCACCGCCGCCTCGGCGCTCGATCCGGTGAGCAGCCGCTTCAAACTCGATCTGGCGCCGGGCCAGGGCTTCGGCAGCGACTCCTCGCTGGCCGTGCAGCTCTTCGACCAGTCGCGCGTGTTCAGCCGCAGCGGCGAGGAACTCGGCCGCGAGCAGATCGCCGCGGGCGTGCCGGCGCTCGCCGACGGGGTGCTGCAGATCGGCGCCGAGACCCTGCTGCGCTCGCCGCTGGTCGTCCTGGATCTCGAACCGCCGGCGGGTGCGGCCTTGCTGGAGGGTGAGGTCGTGTTCGTCGATGTCGACGAGTCGAGCCTCATCGTCTTCAACGGCACGGCAGACCGCTGCGTCCGTGCCGGCACCGCTGCGGTGTTCCTGGTCAACGACGATGACGGCTTCAGCGCGACCCGCGGTGCACTTGCCGACCTGCATCCGGGGCAGGACGTGGCGATCTTCGGGGCGGAAGCCGTCGACGGCTGCGTCGTCGCAGGAACCATCCTCGCGGAGGAATGACACGGCGCGCCGCGTTACCATCGCGGCATGACCCGTCCGCTGCCGCCGTTGTCGCTGTACGTGCACCTGCCCTGGTGCGTGCGCAAGTGTCCGTACTGCGACTTCAACTCCCACGAGCAGCGCGGCGAGCTGCCCGAGCAGGCCTACGTGACCGCCCTGCTCGCCGACCTCGAAGCGGCGGCGGAGTCGGCGCAGGGGCGTAGCCTCGCGAGCGTCTTCATCGGCGGCGGCACGCCGAGCCTGTTCTCCGCGGCGGCGATCGCGCGCCTGCTGGACGGCGTCGCGGCGCGCGTGCCGCTCGCGGCCGATGCCGAGATCACGCTCGAAGCGAATCCAGGGACGGCCGAGCACGGCCGCTTTCGCGGTTACCGCGCCGCCGGCGTGAACCGGCTCTCGCTTGGCGTGCAGAGCTTCCAGCCGCAGCGGCTGCGCGCACTCGGCCGCATCCACGACGAACACGAGGCGCGCCGGGCGATCGGGCAGGCGCTGGAGTGCTTCGGACGCGTGAATCTCGATCTCATGTACGCGCTGCCCGGGCAGACGGTGGAGGAGGCGCAGGCGGACTGCGAAATCGCAGTGACGAGCGGCGCCACGCATCTGTCGTTCTATCAGCTCACCATCGAACCCAACACCGTGTTCCACCGCCAACCGCCGGAGTTACCGGATGAGGAGACCGCTGTCGCCATCGAGGAGGCGGTGCACGGACGCCTCGCGCGCGCCGGCTTTGCCCGCTACGAGGTCTCCGCCTGGTCGCGACCGGGAGAGGAGTGCCGGCATAACCTGAATTATTGGCGCTTCGGCGATTAACTCGGCATCGGTGCCGGCGCGCACGCGAAGATCACCACTCCGGCAGGGATTGCCCGCGAGGCGAGCAGTCGCGCGCCGGCCGATTACCGGCGCCGCGCGGCGCAGGCCGGCGCCGTGGCGGAGCGGCGCGACGTGGCCGGCGCGGAGGCGGTGTTCGAGTTCATGCTGAACGCGCTGCGCCTCACCGGGGGCTTCCCGGAGAAGCTGCTCGCCGAGCGCACCGGGCAGGCGCTCGCGGCCGCAGAGCCGGGGTTGTCGACGGCCATCGAGCGTGGGCTCCTGACCCGCGGCCGCGGCGAGATCCGGCCGACCGGGCTCGGGCTGCGCTACCTCAACGACCTGACGGCGCTGTTTCTGCCGGAACAACCACGGTAGGCGCGGCGCGAGCCGCGACGGAGCTGCAGCGCTGACCAGTCGTGTCGCAGCGGGAAACGTTGCGGTGGTCGCGACTGAGGTCGCTCCTACAGGGTGCCGACCAACGATCGCGGTGAACGAAGCCCTGTAGGAGCGGCGCGAGCCGCGACGAATTTTGCCGCGGCGGGAATCCTCGCGGTGGTCGCGACTGACGTCGCTCCTACAGGGTGCCGACCAACGATCGCGGTGAACGAAGCCGTGTAGGAGCGGCGCGAGCCGCGACCACCGCAGCCCCGACCGGCGGCGTCGGTCCCGACCACGACACCGGTCGCGACTGACGTCGCTCCTACAGGGTGCCGAGCAACGATCGCGGTGAACGAAGCCCTGTAGGAGCGGCGCGAGCCGCGACGGATTTTGCCGCGGCGGGAATCTTCGCGGTGGTCGCGACTGACGTCGCTCCTACAGGGTGCCGAGCAACGATCGCGGTGAGCGCAGCGGTGTAGGAGCGGCGCGAGCCGCGACAGATTTTGCCGCGGCGGGAATCCTCGCGGTGGTCGCGACTGACGTCGCTCCTACAGGGTGCCGAGCAACGATCGCGGTGAACGAAGCCCTGTAGGAGCGGCGCGAGCCGCGACGAATTTTGCCGCGGCGGGAATCTTCGCGATGGTCGCGACTGACGTCGCTCCTACCGGGTGCTGATCAGCGCTGTGTCGCTCGCCGGCGCGATGCGGTTGCCGACGTTGAAGTTGCCTGCCGGATGGCGGGCGGGCAGGCGCTTCACCTCCGCGCCGGTCGCGGTATCGAAGACGATGACCGCGCCGTTTGCGTCCGCGACGCTCGCGAGCGCGTGGCGGCCATCGCGCGTGAACTCCAGGTGCGCGAGCGCCGTGCCTGGTGCGGGTTCGAGCGCGCCGGCGATGGCGAGCGTCTGCTTGTCGAGGAGTTGCAGGCGGTCACCGCGTCGGCCTGCGTTCACCCAGGCCTGGCGCGCCTGCGCGTGGCTGCTGATGAATGCCCCCGGGCCGGCGGTCGGCACCTCGCGGACGGTTTTCCAGTCGCGCGCCTCGACGATGCTCAGCAGCGCGAGCTTGCCGTTGGGAATGGCGACGACGTCGCGGCCCTGCCAGTGCCAGGCGGTGCCGGCGCCGGGCCGTGGCAGGCCGGGCAGCTCGAGGCGCGCAATGCCGCGACGGGCGTCGAGGTGCACGACTTCGCCGCCGCCATCGCGGCTGGCGGCGAGGATCGCGGTCGCGTCGGGCGCGATGATGAAGTCCGCGGGCGGGTGCTCGGGGAACGATCGCCGCGGATTGAGAAAGCCCGGCAGGAACGTGCCTTCGCGGTAGCGAAAGTCATGGATCACGCCGGCGGGGATCGGCGCTGCCGCGGGGTCGTAGCTCAGTTCCCAGACTTCCTTCACATCCGGCAGCGTCGCCACGAAACTGCGCCGGGCACCGCTGCTCCGCACGGCGGCCACGGCGGAGCTGCGCGTGCCGGCCTGGTCGCGCGCCGCGTGCACCTGCACGGGGTCGAGTGCGGCGTCCAGGATCACCAGCGTGTGCGGCTGGTCGTTCGCCACCGCGAGGTAGCGGCCGTCGCCCGACACCGCGATCTCGTTCGTTCTGATTCCGGCGCGCGTCACCGCGACGGGTTGCAGGTTCCACAGATCGTACTTCGACACCCAGCCGTCGCGTGACGCGAAGAAGGCGTAACGGCCGTCGGGCGTGAACTGCGGCTCCACGTGGAGCGCGTGGTCGGCGCGAAAGCGGTGGATGCGCTCGAAGCGCTCCCCGTCGAGGATCGAGACGAAGCGGCCGCCATCCTCGAGCAGCACGAAGAGGTTGAGCGGATCGGCGGCGAACCGCGGCGCATCGGGCAGCGTGCCCGGCGGGTGCAGCACGCGGTGCGAGGCGCGGATGTCGGCCTCGCGCCACTCTGGCGGCGGCGCGGCCGGCGCCGTGGCGGCGAGCCACGCGAGGCCGAGCGGCAGCAGGCGGCACGCCGCGCGTTGCGAACCCTGCGGCCGCCCGGTCAGAGCTCTGCGGCCTCGAAGGTCTCGCAGGCGAGCGGGTCGCCGTTCTCGAGCCCGCGGCGGAACCAGCGCACGCGCTGTGCAGAGCTGCCGTGGGTGAAGGAATCCGGCGTGACGTAACCGCGGCCCTGCTGCTGCAGCCGGTCGTCGCCGATCGCGCTCGCTGCGCCGAGGCCTTCCTCGATGTCGCCAGCTTCGAGCACGCTGCGCGCGCGGTCGGCCTGGCGTGCCCACACGCCCGCGTAGCAGTCGGCCTGCAGTTCAAGCCGCACGGAGAGCGCGTTGCCCTCGGCCTCGCTGACCCTGTTGCGCTGTTCGTGCACCTGCGCGGACACGCCGAGCAGGTTCTGCACGTGGTGCCCGACCTCGTGCGCAATCACGTAGGCCTGCGCGAAATCGCCGGGCGCCTGGAAGCGCTCGCGCAGGTCGCGGTAGAAGTCGAGGTCGATGTACACCTTGCGGTCGGCGGGGCAGTAGAAGGGCCCCATCGCCGCCTGGCCGAGCCCGCAGGCCGATTGCACCGCGCCGGTGAACAGCACCAGCCGTGGCGGCTCGTAGTTCAGCCCGGAGTCGCGAAAAATCGTCTGCCAGGTGTCCTCGGTATCGCCGAGCACCACCGCGACGAAGTCCGCCAGCGGATCCTCGCCGGCGACCGGTGGCGGCGCGGGTTCCTCGGGTGCCTGCGTGGCTTCCATCGGCACGTTCTGCAACAGCATGCTCGGGTCGATGCCGAGGAAGTACGAAACCAGCAGCACGATGACCACCGTGCCGAGTCCGCCGCCCACCAGACCGCCACGCCGTACGGGCATGCCGCGGCGGTCCTCCACGTTCTCGCTGCGCCTGCCATCCCGCCATCGCATGACTGCCATCCCTCCCGCCGGGCGCAACCACCCGGCCCGCATCCGGTGCCTATCGTTCCCGGCCGGCACCGTCCCGTCAATGAGCGCCTGTCGTATCATGCGCCGATGCAGGATTTCGAGAAACTCGGCGTCTTCTATCTCGGCAAGCGCTACGACGCCGCGGCGGGCCGCGTCAGCGACGACCTGGTCCTGTACGACTCGAAGGACCTCACCACCCATGCCGTGATCATCGGCATGACGGGCAGCGGCAAGACCGGGCTCGGCATCGGCCTCATCGAGGAAGCCGCGATCGATCGCATCCCGGTGATCGCCATCGACCCGAAGGGCGATCTCGGCAACCTGCTGCTGACGTTCCCGGCGCTGGAGCCTGCTGCGTTCGAGCCGTGGATCGATCCGCGCGCGGCGGCCGAGGCCGGCCAGTCACCGGGCGAGTTCGCCGCCGCGCAGGCGTCGGCCTGGCGCGCCGGGCTCGCCGAATGGGGGCAGGATCCCGCGCGCATCGCGCGGCTGCGCGCCGCGGCGGATTTCGCCATCTACACGCCCGGCAGCAGCACGGGCGCGCCGCTCTCGGTGCTGAAGGAGTTCGCGCCGCCGCCGCCCGCGCTGCGCGCCGACGCCGACCTCTACCGCGAGCGCGTGCAGAGCACCGTGACGGGGCTGCTCACGCTGCTCGGCATCGAGGCCGACCCGCTCACCAGCCGCGAGCATATCCTGCTGTCGAACCTGCTCGACGAGGCCTGGCGGCGCGATGATGCGCCGGACCTGGCCGCGCTCATCGGCTCGATCCAGAAGCCGCCCTTCAGCCGCGTCGGCGTGCTCGACCTCGAGAGCTTCTACCCGGCCGCCGATCGCCAGGCGCTCGCGCTCCGGCTGAACAACCTGCTCGCCGCGCCCGGCTTCGAGGCCTGGACGCAGGGTGAGCCACTGGCCGCCGACCGGCTGCTGTACACCGCCTCAGGGCAGCCGCGCGTCACCGTGATCTCCATCGCGCACCTCGATGACGCGCAGCGCATGTTCTTCGTCACCCTGCTGCTCGCCGAGATTCTCGCCTGGATGCGCCGCCAGCCCGGCAGCCCGTCGCTGCGGGCGATCCTCTATCTCGACGAAGTGTTCGGTTACATGCCGCCGGTTGCCAACCCGCCCTCGAAGCTGCTGCTGCTCACGCTGCTCAAGCAGGCGCGCGCTTTCGGGCTCGGCGTGGTGCTCGCCACGCAGAACCCGGTGGACCTCGACTACAAGGGGCTGGCGAACGCCGGCACCTGGTTCATCGGCCGGCTGCAGACGGAACGCGACAAGGCGCGGGTGCTCGAGGGGCTGCTCGGTGCCGCCGGCGGCGAGCGGCTCGACGCGCGCGACCTCGAGCGCACGCTCGGCGCGCTCGGCAAGCGCCAGTTCCTGCTCCACAACGTCAACGAGCAGCACCCGGTCGTGTTCGCCACGCGCTGGGCCATGTCCTACCTCGCCGGCCCGCTCACCCGCGAGCAGCTCCGCCGGCTCGCTCCCGGCGCGGCGGCAGACCCGGCGCCGGCGGCGGGCGCGGCACCGGCACCCGCAGCGCCGGGCAAGGCGGGGGCCCGGCCCGTGCTGCCGGCCGCGATCGGCCAGTTCTTCGTGCCGGCCGGGCGTCTGGCGCACGGCGATGAGCGGCTGCTGTATCAGCCGCGCGTGCTGGCCGCGGTGGCGGTGACCTACGCGAATGCAAAACTCGGCATGAACGAGCAACGCGAACTCGTGCTCGCGGCGACACCGGCAGGAGGCGCGGGCGGCGTGGACTGGTCTGTTGCGCAAGCACTCACGGTGCGCGCCGCCGACCTCGAGCGCGAACCGGAGCCTGATGCCGTGTTCGGCGAACCGGCGGCGCCCATGACGCAGGCGGCGAATTACAAGGACTGGGACAAACAGCTGCGACGCTCGCTGGGCGTCGATCGCGCGCTCACGCTCTACCAGAGCCCCGCGCTCGGGGAAACATCTCAGCCCGGCGAGGGCGAGCGGGAGTTTCGCATCCGCCTGCAGCGGCTCGGCAACGAGCGGCGCGACGTCGACGCCGCGAAGCTCAAGCAGAAATACGCGTCGAAGTTCGCCACGCTGCAGGCCCGCGAGCTGCGTGCGCTGCAGGCGCAGGAGCGCCAGGCCGAGCAGGCGCGCGACGCGCAGATCGGTGCCGCAGTCTCGATCGGCACCGCCGTGCTCGGCGCGATCTTCGGCCGCGGCCGCTCCATCGCCTCCGCTTCGCGCGCCGGCAGCGCCATTCGCCGCACCGGCAGCATCGCGCGGGAATCCGGCGACGTGCGCCGCGCCGGCGAAACCGTCGACAAGGTGCATGCCGACCAGCAGGCGCTGGAAGAGCAATTCCAGGCCGAGCTCGACGCCCTGCAGGGCAGCTACGACGCGCAGGCCGAGGCACTGAAAGAGATCGTCGTGCGCCCGAAAGCCGGCGACATCGACGTGCGCTTCCTCGGCCTCGGCTGGCTGCCCTACATCGAGGACGCCGCGGGGGAGTTGCAGCCGGCGTAACAGTCTCGGGCATTGCCGCTTGGGCTTGCCCTGTAGGAGCGGCGGGAGCCGCGACCGATTCTGCGGCGGCGGGACACGTCGCGGTGGTCGCGACTGACGTCGCTCCTGCCGGGTGCTGACCGACCGCAGCGCCGACCGCAGCGCCGACCGCAGCGGTGTAGGAGCGGCGCAAGCCGCGACGGATTTTGCCGCGGCGGGAATCTTCGCGGTGGTCGCGACTGACGTCGCTTATATGGACCCCTCCCGGTGTGTCAAGGCGGTTTCAGACGATGCGGTTGTGAGTGCAGGCTTATATCCGGCTCGTGTTTCGGGGAACTGATGCTTCCCCCAGCCTCGA
>WYBE01000018.1 GCA_011526045.1 Nevskiales bacterium
CGGCCGACACCTGCTGCATTCCGGGCTACACGGCCACCACGCTGACCAACGCCTCGCCGAGCGAACCGACCTTTCTGTTCGTCGCCGACGAGTCGCCGTTGCACCGCAAGCTCGGCGTGTACGAGGTGCGCAACGAGGGCCGGCCGGCCATGCCTTTCCAGTCCTGAGTTCCCCGTCGCTTTCGCGAGTCAGCCATGCCGCAATACCTCTTCCCCCCGCACGCGGTTCCGTCCCTGCCCATCCGGGGGATGGCCGAGCGCTTCCCCGCCAACCGCATTTTCTGTGTCGGGCGCAACTATCATGCGCATGCTGCCGAGATGGGTCGGCCGGTGGACAAGGCCGCAGAGCGGCCGTTCTATTTCACCAAGTCAGCGCAGACCCTGGTGCAAAGCGGCGCCACGGTGCCTTATCCGCCAGAGACGAAGAACTACCACTTCGAAATGGAACTGGTGGTCGCGGTGGGCAAGCCGGGCTTCCGGGTGCTCGCCGGGAATGCGCACGAGCTCATCTACGGGTATGCGGCTGGCCTGGACATGACGCGCCGCGACCTCCAGCTGATCGCACGCGACAAGGGACGCCCCTGGGACCTGGGCAAGGACATCGAGAATGGCGCGGTGTGCAGCGAAATCGTGCCGCTGGAAGGCGTGGCGATCGAGCAGGGCGCCATTGCACTGGAGGTCAACGGACAACCGCGGCAGGCGTCCGACATCGGCAAGCTGATCTGGAGCATCCGCGAGATCATCGCGGATCTCTCGCTCTTCTATCATCTGCAGCCCGGCGACCTGATCTTCACCGGGACGCCGGAAGGCGTGGGCGCGGTCACGACGGGCGACCGCATCACCGGTCGTGTCGAAGGCGTGGCCGAAGTGGCCCTGACCATCGGCGAGCCGGAGTGACGACTCCGATGAAGCTCTACAACTTCTGGCGCAGCGGTTCTTCGCACCGTACCCGCATCGCCCTGAACCTCAAGGGCCTGCCCTACGAATACGTGGCGGTGCACCTGGGCAACGAAATGCACCTGCGCGACGATTTCAGGGCACTGAACCCGCAGCAACTGGTGCCGGTGCTGGATACGGGCGATGCGGTGCTCATCCAGTCTCCGGCCATCATCGAATGGCTCGAAGAGAAGTATCCGGTGCCGGCGCTGCTGCCGCGCGATCCGGAGCAGCGTGCCCGGGTGAGGGCGCTCGCGGCGATCGTCGGTTGCGACGTGCACCCGGTGAACAACCGCCGGATCCTCGAATACCTGCGCAGGAACTTCAGCGCCGACGAGCGCGCGATCGACGCCTGGTGCGGCACCTGGATCGGCGCCGGCTTCGACGCATACGAAGCGCTGCTCGCCGCCGATACCCGTCGCGGGCGCTTCAGTCACGGCAATGCGCCCACGCTCGCGGACGTTTACCTGATTCCGCAGATCGAGAGTGCGCGGCGTTTCAAGGTCGATCTCTCGCGCTGGCCACGAATCGCGGACGTGGAGAAGGCCTGTCTCGAGATGCAGGCATTCTCGCGCGCTGCACCAGCCGCCCAACCCGATGCGCACTGAGGGACGTCAGGCGATCATCGACGCTACGGGGCCGCGGTCCCGCCCCATTTCTTGAGTCGATAGTCGAC
The DNA here is from genome assembly GCA_011526045.1 of Nevskiales bacterium. Classification (GTDB taxonomy): domain Bacteria; phylum Pseudomonadota; class Gammaproteobacteria; order Steroidobacterales; genus QUBU01. Next base: position 1,612 of record WYBE01000018.1, read on the forward strand.
CTGCGCGCGGGTCAGGCCGAGCTTGCGCGCGGTTTTCTGGAGATCGCCGCCGGCTTCGCGCAACGCGGTCATGACCAGCCTGCGCTCCAGGCCGGGCAGGCCCGAAGCGTCGCACTCCTGCAGTGCCCGCTGCGCCCAGTCGGCCGGTGATGCGCCCTCGCCCACCCCGTCCCGGTCGCCCGCCGCAGGTCCGCGGCCCTCGTCGGTCTCGACGAGCTGGCCCGCGTCGTTGACGAGCAGGCCACCTTCGGAAGGGAACTCGGCCGGATCCGTGAACAGGTGGTGCAGGTCGAGCGCCTCTCCGTCGTTCATGAGGATCACCGCGCGCTCGAGCACGTTCTCGAGTTCGCGCACGTTGCCGGGCCAGTCGTGGGAAAGCAGCGCACGGTACGCACGCGGGCTGATCTGCATCGGATGCGTGCGGCCGTAGCGCGCGCGATACCGCGCCAGGAAGTCCTCGATGAGCAGTGGCAGATCGTCGCGCCGGTCGCGCAACGGCGGCACTTCGATCGGGAAGAGGTTGATCCGGTAGAAGAGGTCGAGGCGAAAGTGTCCGTCATCGACCAGTCTGCGCAGGTTCTCGTTGGTGGCCGCAACCAGGCGAACGTCGCCATGCAGTGTCTTGCCACTGCCCAGTCGTTCGAACTCTCCCGTCTGCAGCACCCGCAGCAGCTTGCCCTGGGCGGTGAATCCGAGCGTGCCGATTTCGTCGAGAAACAGCGTCCCGCCGGCGGCCCGCTCGAAGCGGCCGGCGCGACTGGCATTGGCGCCCGTATAGGCACCGCGCTCGACGCCGAACAGCTCGGATTCGAGCAGCGACTCCGGCAGCGACGCGCAGTTCAGCTCGATGAACGGCCCATCGGAGCGCGCACTGCGTCGATGGATCTCGCGCGCGAACAGGCTCTTGCCGACGCCGCTCTCGCCGAGCAACAGCACGGTGGCATTCGTGCCCGCTACGCGTTCGATCTTCCGGGCAACGCTGTTGAACGCAGCCGAGCGGCCAAGTGCCTGCAGACCCGCACCGCCACGCCGCTCGGGCGCCGGCTCATCCGCCGCCTGCAGATCGCCGCCGTTCGTCTCGGGCGCCTGCGCCGCAGGC
>WYBE01000019.1 GCA_011526045.1 Nevskiales bacterium
AGCTCGCAGAGGCAGCGGCAGGGATGCCGCTGCTGCGCGCCCACGAGATCAAGGATGTCGAGTGGCGCGCCCTGCGCAGCGAGCACGCCGGCGAGGGCACCCGCAGGGCCAGCCGGCGGCGAGGCCCAGAGACGGGCAGAGTCCGGCACGCGCCGGGGCCGCAACCACCGCCACCGCATCGTCCACCAGCGAGCCGCTGCATTCCCGCAGATCGGCGAAGAACCAAAAAAAATGCCCCCGCGATGGGGGGCATTTCGATCACGACAGGGATGGTCCGATCAGGCCAGGCCGGCGATGCGGCGCCGCGCGCGGGCGAGAACGCCGGCGAACGCGGTGATCAGCAACCAGGCCGTGGCCGGCAGCGGCACGGGATCGCCGCCATTACCGCCGCCAATGAAAGCGCTCGGAATGGCCGGCGGCGTGCACTTGCGGTCGGGGTTGCACTCGATTTCGCGGAACAGGTTGCGGACCCGCGCGGCGAACGGCACGTTACCCTGCGCAGCCTTGCCGCTGGAGAGTTCCACGTAGCTCAACGGCGTGTCGCCGTCGATACCAACGATCGAGAACTGCAGCGAGGTAGAACGCTCCGGTCCGGTACCGAGCAGGCTCATGTCGAAGCGTCCGAAGCCGTCCATGCGAGTGGTGCCGTGGGCATGAAAGTTATCGGGCAGTCCGGTGATGTTTGCCGCCTTCAGCGAAATGTCATCGGCCACATTGAATGCAAAGGCGCGGATGTCGAAATTGGGTCGGGCACGATCGAGCAGCGCCTGGAGCGGCTCGACCGAGAAATCGATGGCACCGCCGGCGCCGTCGGCGATCGTCACCTGGATGTAATTCTCGCCATCCGGCAATCCGGCCACGTTGGACTGATTGAGGAAGTACGAGACGGAGGCGGCTTGCGCCGATGCCCCGGCCAACAACATTACGGGCAGCATCGCGAAGCCGAGTCGCCTTGTCCCCGTGGTTTCGCCCTGAACGCTGTACATGCCGGATTCCCCCTGGTTCTTTTTTACCCGTCGCCCGTAGCGTCGACGTGAATTTCTAAATTTCTTGCCGTCACGGTCACGCTCGCAACGGGTCTTCTTTGGCGGCAATTTAACAATCACGTGGGACTGGCGCAACCGATTGATTACATAAGATGTATCACCCTCAAATGGGGGTAATACGCAGCGGCTGGAACAACCGCGACCATGGCTGTCATCGATCCCGATTCCCGCCGCGCTTTCACAGCAAGAAACACGCCCAACTCCATGATCTGACTACGTGACTCTGCCGTCGTGATATCACGACCGGGGCGAGGCTCCGGGTCTCGGGCGGCGCTCCCGCCGCTCGTTCACGACGGAGCCCGCCGCCCGCCCGGCCTGCCGCAGCCAGGCCTGCTGCGGCCGTGACAGCGGGTGCGTCCGCTGCAGCGCCCACAGCCAGAGCATCAGGATGCGGTCGTAGACCCTGCGGAACGTGGTAATCGCTTCGCCGGGAATCGCCGCAGTCGTACCGAAATACGCGGACAAAAACCGCGTGGCCTGCCGTGGCGGCACCCGGTGGTGGGCGAGCACGGCTGCCAGGTCGAACCACGGCGCACCGGCGCCCGCGTATTCCCAGTCCACCAGGCGCGGCTCGGAAAACCCGATGACGTTCGCGGCGATCGGATCGTGGTGACAGAGGGCGGACTGCTGTGGTGGCAGGCGGCGCAGCAGTTGCGCAACTTCCGCCGCCACGAGCGACGCACCGGGCTGATCCGCGCGCGCGGCATAGACGCGCGCCGCACGGGCGAGATCAAGGGGCGGGCCGGGCACCTCGATTGCGTGCACCCGCCGCAGCAACCCGGCGAGTTGCACGAGCCGGTGACGATCGGCGAGATCGGCCACACACCAGGCACGGCCCGGCACATAGCGCAGGAGCAAGACCGCCGGCGGCCGCAACTCGAAGCCGATGAGTTCGGGCCCCACGCCCGCTTGCGCCGCGCGGCACAGTACGTCCACTTCGGCGCGCCGGTCGAGCCGCCACTCCTGTGCAAGCGGCTCATCGATGCGCAGGATGAAGCGCTCCTCGCGCCGCGCGAGCAGGTAGCTCCTCTTGGTCGCCGCGCTGTGCACCGGTCGCAACAGGCGCAGCCCCTGCGCGATACGGCCGAGTCGCTGGAGCGCTGCTCGTGCTCTCATGCACCGGCCGCCATCATGCGCCGGCGCCAGGCGCGGAATCCCGCGACGATGAGCACGAGGTAGAGCGCGAAGAGCCCGGCGGTCAGCCACATCTCCCGTTGCAGATAGACGTACACGGAAAGGCTGTCGATCACGAACCAGTACAACCAGTTCTCGAGGATCTTGCGGGCCACCATCCAGGTGGTGACAATCGAGCCCCAGGCGATGAACGAGTCGATGTAGGGCAACGCGGCCGACGTGCAGGCCGTGAGCAGCGTGCCGCTCGCGGCCGTCGCTGCCGAAATCACCGCGATCACCGCCATGTGCCGCCGCGCGCTCCAGCGCCGGATGCGCAGCTCGGCGCCCGCCCGCCCCCAGTGCCGCCAGCCGTACACCGACACTGCGATGTAGAACAGTTGCAGAGCCGACTCCAGGTACAGCGCGACGCGCGCCAGCAGCACGAGGTAGATCGCGGCGCTGGCGATCGCGGCGGCCCAGCACCAGATGCTCTCGCGGATCGCGAGCCACAGGTAGGCGATCGCCAGCAGCACCGCGAGCGCTTCCCATGCCGTAACGATCCCGATCGCAACGGGTGTGTCGGTCATCGGCAGGTTCCATCGCGGCTCGCGCCGCTCCTACACCGCTTCAAGCCGGGGCGGCGTGCCGATCGGCAGGTCCGCACTGATGTACTTGACCACGAACACCATCGGACCGCCCTGGCGCATGCTCTCGGCCATGCAGCGTCCGATCGCGCCGGTGACGGCCGCGTACTCGCCGCGCAACTGCGTGCTGAGCTGGTTGCTGATGATCTCCAGTCCCGGTTCGCGCCGCAGCTGCCGGATGAACTCCCGGATATCACCGACGAAATCATCGGCGAGCGGGTAGAGGCTGATTTCTGCTGTGATACGCATGGCGGTTCTCCGATCAGATTCCCGTTGTGTGATGAAGCGACTCGCCCGGCGGTCAGGCTGAATCAGGCGCGATGCCGCCGCCGGGCGCGTTGCGGGCTAGAGCTTCCACGTGATGGTCACTCCGGCCTGTTGCGGGTCGCCCAGGCGCACGTAGCGCGTCGGTGCGAATGCGGGCGGCTCGTTGCCGAAGAAAAAGCCGCGCACGGCGTAGTCCTCGTCGAACAGGTTGCGCACCCAGGCGTCCACGCGCCAGCGGCCGAACTGCCGCCCGCCGCGAAAATTGACCACCCCGGCATCGCGGGACTTGCGGTCTGCACCCGTACTCAGGTCGTAGTCGAAATAGAAGTTGTCACGCCCGAAGGCATCCAGGCGCAGGAACCAGCCGCCGCCGGGCTCGAACAGCGCGCTCGCCGATGCGCTCCAGGGTGGCGCGTGCGGGAACGACCGGCCCTCGAACTGCGGGGCCTGCGCGAAATCACGCACCTCGGTGTCGAGCAGCCCCAGGCTGGCGGTGAGCGTGAGCACATCCAGCGCCCGCCAGCCGAGCGCGATCTCGCTACCGACCGCGCGGCCGGAATCGGCGTTGTCGGTGAGAAAGACAAAACTCGTCGGATCACCCGCGACGAGTTGCACGGGCACCTTGACCTGCATGTCCGAGCGCTGCTGCAGGAACAAGGCGATGTCGGCCCACCAGCGCTGCGTCGGCCCCTCGAGCCGCAGTCCCGCCTCGTAACTCACGAGGTGCTCGTCACCGTAGGTGAGCTGCTCCGCCGCCACACCCGGGTACCCGGCAAGGCTCGGGTTGACGCCGCTGCCGCGATAGCCGCGCGCAACGCGCAAATACGCCGCCGTGCCGTCAGCGACGTCGTGTGTCAGCGCCAGCTCGCCACCCCACAGGTCGTCGTCGGGCGAGAAATGGTTGGTGCTGTCGCTCATCGCGATGGCATCGTCGCGGCGGTCGTCGTAGCGGGCGTCGCGATGCTCGCCGCGCAGGCCGAGCGACAGGCGGGTGCGGTCGTTAAGCGGCCACGACACCTCGCCGAACAAGGCGACGCTGGTGGCATCGTAGTCGCTGTCCACCGTGAAATCCTGGGCGAACACCGGGAAGCCGTCGGCCGGGTCGTCGTACACGCCCTGCACTGCACGCAGATTCGTTTCATCGAGCGCCAGCACGTAGAGTCCGGTGACCCAGTCGGCGAACCCGGCAATGCGTCCGGCAGGGGCCGATACCAGCCGCAGCTCCTGGTTGAGCGTGCGTCGCTCGCGCCGGTTGTCCTCGGTGAAGGCGTAGGTGTAGGGCGCCCAGAAGGCGGCGTTGCCCCAATCGCCATCGAAGCTGAAGCGGATGTCGGAGTCGGCCGCGCCGGTGATGCTGACGAGCGTGGCCGCGTCGCCGAGCGGCCCCGTCACGCGCAGCGCGCCGGCCGAGGTGCGCTGGGTGTCGCTGCCGGGCGCGTCGGATTGCGTGGTGCGGCTGTTGTCGATGCTCCAGGCGTCGTAGCCGTTGTCGAGGTCCACATAGAAGCCGGTGAGATCCACCTGCCAGTCCGCGGCTGGCGTCCAGCGCAGCCGCCCTCGCGTCGTCAGTTCGTCGCGCTCATTGGTGTCATCGCGACCGAGGTAGGCGTTATCGTGAAAGCCGTCGTCACCGTAGTGGTGCGCGGCGAGCCGGTAGCTCAGCCGCTCTGTCGCGCCCGGCACAGATCCGCCACCCGCCACACCGAAACCGCTCGCGCCGTCACCGCCGACGAGCGCCTCGGCGTGCATTTCCGCGACCGGCGTCGGCGCCGCCGTCTGCACGTAGATCAGGCCGCCGAGCGCGTTGGCACCGTAGCGCGTGCCCTGCGGGCCGCGCAGCACCTCCACGCGCGCGGTATCGAAAGTGGTCGCGATGCCGCCGATGCCGGAGAAATCCACGTCGTCGACGATGAAACCGACCGAGGCATTCGGCGCCCCCTCGTACTGCTCGAGCTCGCCCGTGCCGCGCACCTGGAAATAGCGCGCACGGGCGCCCTCCCCCGACCAGTTGAGATTCGGCACCAGCGGGACGAGTTCCTCGACGTGCTGGACGGTGGCGTTGCGCAGCGTGGCCTCGTCGAGCACGGTGACACTGGCCGCCGTGGACCGGACCGTCGCCTCCCCGCGCAGTGAGGCGGTGACGACGATCTCCTCGATGTCGGCAGCGGCCCAAGCCGGCGGCGCTGTCAGCGCCATGCCCGGCGCGAAGCATGGCAACAAGAGGCCGGACGCCAGGGTCGGCCGGAGCCACGCGAACATCTGTTGGATCTCCTCTGACTACGGGAGATCCGGTCGGGCCCGGTGGTGGGAATTGGGGGGCTCGTGGCGGGCCGTCCTGTTCCTACGCCGGTACTAACCGGATCAGGTTCAAAGGGTTCCCGCCAGGCGGGTCTCAGGCTCGCTCGAGCCACCCCTCAGACGCGCCGGAGCATAGCACATCGCCGGAACGCGCCCCGCCACCGCCGCCATGCGCCGGCGACGGCTTTTTGCTATGGTCTGCCGCCTCGCGCGAGGCATGCGCCAAGAACATGCAGCCCGCGGCGTGAACAGCAACCACTGACCAGGAAATCCGCCCATGAGCAGCACCAGCCCCGACTACCGGGCCATCGACGCCGTCGTCAACATCTGGACGGAAGAAGCACTGTCCAAGCGGCCCGGCTGGGGCACGGATTTCTTCTCCGGCAAGATGAAGGCGGACCGCGATCTCGTCTCGCAGTCGATCAGCCTCGAGCGGATGATCGAGATGCTGGATGAGGCCGGCATCGAGATCGCCTTCCTGATCGCGGCCCGCTCCGGCCGCCCCGGGTTGCCGGGCTGCTACCACATGCCCTACGACGTGGTCGCCCGGGCCTGCGCAAAGTACCCGAAACGCTTTCGCGCGCTGGCCGGCATCGATCCGTTTACCGGCATGAAGGGCGTGCGGGAGTTCGAATCCGCGGTGAAAAACGACGGCTTCATCGGCGCGCATCTGTACCCGCACTGGTTCGAACTCGCGCCCGATCATGCGAAGTACTACCCCTTCTACGCCAAGTGCGTCGAGCTCGACGTGCCCATCCAGATGCAGGTTGGCCAGTCGATGATCTACGCGCCGGATTTCCCCTGCCGCAGCGTCGGGCGGCCGATCACGCTCGATGCGGTGGCCTGCGACTTCCCGGAGCTGAAGCTCATCGGCATCCATGTCGGCATCCCGTGGACCGACGAAATGATTGCCATGTCGTGGAAGCACCGGAACGTGTTCATCGGCTGCGACGCGCACCGACCGAAGTACTGGCCGGAAAGCTTCCGGCGGTTCATCAACTCCTTCGGCCAGGACAAGGTGATCTTCGGCACCGATTTTCCGGTGCTGCCGTTCAAGCGCACCGTCGAAGACATCGACGAGATCGGCTTCAAGCCCGAGGTGCGCCGCAAGCTGCTGCGGGACAACGTGGCACGGATCTACAAGCTGTAGGGGCGACGTCAGTCGCGGCTTGTGCCGCTCCTACCGTGCTGCGTTCAGCGCCGCGGTTGGTCAGGACCCGTAGGGGCGACGTCAGTCGCGGCTTGTGCCGCTCCTACACGGCTTCGCTCAGCGCCGCGGTTGGTCAGTCGCGGCTTGTGCCGCTCCTACACGACTTCGTTTAGCGCCGCGGTTGGTCAGGACCCCGTAGGGGCGACGTCAGTCGCGGCTTGCGCCGCTCCTACCGTGCTCCGTTCAGCGCCGCGGTTGGTCAGTCGCGGCTTGCGCCGCTCCTACACGACTTCGTTTAGCGCCGCGGTTGGTCAGGACCCCGTAGGAGCGACGCCAGTCGCGACCACCGCGACTGTTTGGGGCGCGCTGCCCATCGTCGCTATCAGGACGCCGCCTGCCGTGTCGCGCCGGAGGCCAGCAGCGCGTCGATCTCGCTTTGTGCGTAGCCGGCCTCTTTCAATACCTCGGCGCTGTGCTCGCCGAGCCGCGGCGGCAAGCGACGGACGTCGGCCGGCGTCGCGGAGAAGGTCATCGGAAAACGGGTCATGCGCAGCCGTCCCTCGGTCGGGTGATCGGCTTCCTGCCAGAACCCGACCGCCTCGAGGTGCGGGTCACGGGTGAGATCCTCGAGCGTATTGACGACGATGGTGGGCACGCTGGTGTCACCGAAGAGCTTCAGCCACTCGCCCGTGGTGCGGGTGGCCATGGTCTTCGCCGTCTCGCTGTAGGTGTCGTCGATGTTGGTGACGCGGTCGTTGAGCGTGGCAAAGCGTTTGTCCTCGAGCAGGTCGATGCGGCCGGTGAGCTTGCAGAAGCTCTCCCAGTGGCTGTCGAGATACGGCAGGATCGCGATGTAGCCGTCCTTCGTCTTGTACGGCTTGCGGTGGTAACTCATCAGGCGCGTGTAACCGGCGGTGCCGATGGGCGGCTCGAACGCCATTCCCCAGAGATGCTCGGCCATGACGAAGTAGACCATGGTCTCGAACATCGGTACTTCGATCTCCTGGCCGACACCGTGACGCTCGCGGTGGAAGAGCGCCGCGGTGACCGCCTGCACCACCGCCATGGCGGTGGTCTTGTCGGCGATCACCGTCGGCAGGTAGCGCGGCTCGCCGAGCACCATCTCATTGAGCATCGCCACGCCGCTCACCGCCTGGATGGAGTCGTCGAGCGCGCCGCGGCTGCCGTAGGGCCCGCCGCGCCCGTAGCCGTAGCTGCCGCAATAGATGATCTTCGGGTTGACCGCCTTGAAGTCAGCGTAGGTCAGCCGCAGCTTGTCCATCACCTGTGGGCGGTTGTTGTGGATCACCACGTCGCAGTCGGCCGCGATCCGCAACAGCGCCTCGCGCGCGGCCGGCTGCTTGAGATCGAGCACGATGCTGCGCTTGTTGCGATTGCAGGTGAGGTAGAGCGCAGCCATGCCCGGGTTGCGGTAAGCACCCAGGCTACGGTTGCTGTCGCCCCGCGGCTGTTCGACCTTGATCACCTCCGCGCCCATGTCGGCGAGGATCTGGCAGGCCCAGGGGCCGAGCACCACTGCCGTCAGTTCGAGGATCTTGATACCCGCTAGTGGACCAGGCATGGGGCTCGTTCGCGGTTGACCGTGGATTCGGAGTGCACCGTCGGCCCGGCACGATGCCCGGGCTGCGGCGCGCCGGCGCCGACCGCTTCGTCAGAAAACGAAGCGGTGCTTGCGGCGCGGTTCCTTCGGCAGTTCCGAGCGGGGGATCTGGCGCATCTGATCCCAGTGCACGCTGAAGCCGCGCGTCTGGATGCGCTCGAGGAACGCCTTGATCTGCTTGTTGCGGGCCGGCGCCATCGTCTCGTTGATGTACTTCGCGATCCGGCGGTAACGCTTCTGCTGGTCGGCAGTCTCCTGCTTCAGCCAGGCCTGCGCCGCGGCGCTCTTCCTGTAGGGGATCAGTTTCATGTCGTTCAGTTCCGGTTGAGGCAGACGGGCGCGGGCCCGCGGCGCTGTTTCCAGCAACAGCCCGCGAATATGCCGCCGGCACCCTCCCCTGTCAATGATCCGGGCGCGCGCGGCTAGCCCGCCTCGAGCCGCTGCAACGCTGCCTTTGCCTCCTCGATGCCGGGGTAATCCGCCTTAGCGGAACCGACCGCCTGGCGCAGTTCCTGGCGCGCACCGGCCGGATTGTCGTTGGCCAGGTACGCCATGCCGAGGTGGTAGCGCAGCAGCGGCGCCTGGCCGGCGCCTGCAACCGCACGCTCGAGATACTGCACCGCGCGCGTAAAGTCCTTGTTGCGGTAGTAGGCCCAGCCGACCGTGTCGAGCATGGCCGGGTTGCTGCTGGTCTGCAGCTTCTTCGCCAGCTCCAGCGCCCGCGTATAGCTTGCCGGATCGGAGCGGTAGTCGAGCAGCAGGGTGGCGAGGTTGTTGATCGCGACGTCGATGTTCGGATTGGCGGCGAGCAGCTCCTGGTAATGCGCGATCGCCTCGTCGTAACGCTTCGCCTGCTCGTACTCGGTGCCGAGCAGCAAGCCGAGCTCTGCGTTACCGGGATTGGCCGCCAGCCCGCGGCGGTAGGCCTCGATGCGCTTGTCCGGGTCATCGCCGCTCAGGCCAGCCAGCGCCGCCCAGGCCAGGCTCGCATTCGGCTTTTCGCTGACGATCTCGTTGAAGATTTTTTCGGCGCCAACCGTGTCACCCTGCCTGGCGCGTACTCCGCCTTCCAGGAAGCGCGCAGCCATGTCGCCGGGGTTCGCCCGGACGTACTCCTGCAACGTGGTCATGGCTTCCTCGCGCCGGCCCATGTCGTTGAGTGTGCCGACGAGGCCCTCCAGCGCCATCGTCCACTTCGGGTTTTCCTTCAGCGCCTTGCGGAACGCCTCGACCGCTTCGGCGTTCTTTTTCTGTGCGCGGAACAGGCGCCCGAGCTGGAAATCGCCAATACCCACATCGTCAGGCCGCTCGGCAATGCGGCGCGCCTCGGTCTCCGCCTCGCCCCAGAGCTCCTGGGCAGCGAGCAGGTCCACGAGACGCGCGCCGGTGTCGAGGTCACCCGGCTCGATCGTCAGCCGCTGGCGTAGCAGTTCCTCGGCCGTGTCGTAATTCTTGTCGGCCGCCTCGAGAATGGCCAGCTCCCGCGGCGCATCCGGGCTCTTCGGGTCGAGCGCCAGCAGGCGGCGGTAGGCGTCTTTCGCCAGCACCGGCTCGTTCGCCAGGGCATGGGTGCGCGCCAGGAGCAGCATGGCACGCTGGTTCTGCGGCTCCTTGCGCAACACCGTGCGCACGTCGCCGATCGCGTCCTCGAACTTGCGCTCGCGCACCCGCAGACCGGCGCGAATCAACAGCGCCTCGGCATTGTCGGGTTCGTCCTGCACCACTTCGTTGACGAGCGCAGTGCCCTGTTCGATATCGCCGCGCGCAATACGCAGCGCCGCGACGCGCACGCGCGCTGCAAGGCCCTCTTTGGACTTGGGATCGGCCTTGGCAAGTTCCTCGTACACCTTGAGCGCCGCGTCCGGCTTGCCGCTCGCCTCATAGAGCCGGCCGAGCGCCAGGCGCAGCTCGAGCTGGCCGGGCGACTCGGCGACGAAGGTTTCGAGGGCCTCCTGTGCTGCTTCCGGGCTGCGCATCTCCGCGAGGAACTGCGCCAGGCCCAGCCGCGCGTTGATGTCACCCGGGTCGAGTGTGACGACGCTGCGCATCACCTTTTCGGCCTCGTCCACCCGCCCCTGGCTCGCGTAGAACCGGGCGAGCTGGTACTGAAACTGCTCTTCCTTGGGGAAGTCGCGGATCAGCGAACGGAACTCCTGCTCGACCTCACCGGTTCGACTCTGCTGCGCCAGGATCGCGGCGCGCACCTGCCGCAACGGCTTCACCTTGTCCGTCGTCGGCCCTAACCGGGCAATGGCAGCGTCGATGGTTGCGAGCCCGGCCTCGGGATCGCTCACCGCGGTCGCCGCGGCACGCAGCAGGATGGCCTCGATCAAGTCGGGGTCTTTCGCGAGCGCGGCATCGAGCTCGGCAAGCCCCGCCTGCTCCTCCTTGCGCTGCAGGTGCAGCCGGGCTTTCAGCACATGCACGCCCGGATTGTCGGGGGCGAGAGCCGCGGCCGCCTCGGCCTGCTCGTTCGCCTGATCGAACGCCTGGCCGAAAAAGTACAGCGTGCCGAGCTTTACGCGCGCATCGACCAGCGTCGGGTCGATGTCCACGGCTGCAAGCAGCCGCTGGATCATGGGCCGGATCTCCTGCTGCTGCTCGGCCACCTGCGCCAGCAGGTAATGCGCGGCGGCGTTGCGCGGCTCGATCTGCACCGCGTTCTGCGCCTCGAGCTTGGCGCGGACGTAGTCGCCCGAGTCGTAGAGCTTCTGTGCCTCCTGCAGGTACGCCGCGGCGCGCTGCTGCGGATCACCACAGCCGGCCAGCACGAGCGCGGTGGCCAGCGCCAGCAGCGCAGCGCGGCGCGCCCGCGCCAGGGCGTCATTTGAGATAAAGCGCGGCCTGTGTGCCGACGCTGCCGGACAATTCATCATGATGTTCTCTCCTCGCGCCAACGCCGTACGCTCCGCATCCCCGCCCGGGCCGGACCTTGGTCCCGGTCAACCCTCGTTGCCCGGACGCGGCCCCGCCTGCACCCTGCGGCCAGCGCCGAGCCCCTCCCGCACTGATGATCTTAACCGAGCACGTGCTGCAGGTCCGCGTCAGTCCGCCGCGACGCGCCGGCGCAGGCTGGCCACGCAGCGCGCCGCGGCCTGGCCGTCCCACAGCGCCGGGCGACGGCCGCGCGGCCATTCGCCCGCGAGCACCCGGCGAATCGCGCCGAGCGTGTCTGCCGGTGCGAGCAGGCGGTTGGTGCCCTCGCTGACCGTGACTGGCCGCTCGGTGTTGGACCGTATGGTGAGGCAGGGAATACCGAGGTAGGTGGTTTCTTCCTGCACGCCGCCGGAGTCCGTGATCGCAAGCGCCGCACGGGTCACCAGGCTCATGAACTGGATGTAGCCGAGCGGTTCGACGAGGCGTATGCCCGGTGCGCGCGCCAGCTCATCGTGCAACCCGAACTCCTGCAGTTGCTTGCGGGTGCGCGGATGCACCGGGAAGACCAGCGCCAGCGACTCGGCCGCCGTGCGCAGCTGCGAGACGATGTCGGCGAGCACCGCCGCGTCGTCCACATTGGAGGGCCGGTGCAGCGTCACCACGCCGAACCGCTTGCCCTCGAGCCCCAGTGCCGCGCGCGTGCCGTCCTGCTCGATGCGTTCACGCAGCATCTCGAAAGAGTCGATCATGATGTTGCCGACACGCTCGATGCGCGCAGCCGGCACGCCTTCGCGCAGCAGGTTTTCGTCACCGTCCGCAGAAGGCGTCCACAGCAGGTCCGCGATGGCGTCGGTGACCAGGCGGTTGATCTCCTCCGGCATGGTGCGATCGCCGCTGCGAAGCCCGGCCTCGAGGTGAGCTACCGGCAGCAGCAACTTGGCGCAGACGAGCGCCACGCCGGCGGTGGAATTGACGTCACCGACGACCACCGTCCAGTCGGGCCGCTCCTGCAGGGCGATACGCTCGTAGGCGATCATCACCCGGCCTGTCTGCTCCGCGTGACTGCCGCTGCCGATGCCGAGGTGGTGCTGCGCCTCCGGCAACCCCAGGTCCCGGAAGAAGGCATCCGACATATTGGCGTCGTAGTGCTGCCCGGTGTGCACGATGCGCGCATCGAAGGCCGGGTCTGCCCGCAAAGCGTGGTAGAGCGGCGCCACCTTCATGAAGTTCGGGCGCGCCGCCGCGATCAGGTGCACGAGCGCAGATCGCCCCATCAGTCGTTGCTCGCCACCTGCGCCGTGACGTTCTCTCCCGGCAGGAAGTACGCCAGCTTCGGATCGAGCGTACGCAGGAACTCCTGCATGCGCCGGTCGGCCTCCGCCACCGCGTCGGGACCGTCGCCGATCATCGTGGTCAGCCGCACCAGGCCACCGTCGGTGCGATTGCGCGTGAGGCCATCCCAGAAGATGTACCACTTGACCAGGTATTCGTTGGTCAGCATGCGGCCGCGTTGCCAGAACCAGTAGTACACCAGTTGCCGCGCATCGCCCATGGCGATGATCGAGCGGTTGACCGGCAGGTCGCTGCCGTCGGCGCGCACACCGGGGACCTGCACCGATTCGAGAACCTCCACCGTCCAGCCACCACCGGGCAGGCACACGGACGGCGAGTGCACGGCGCGATCGCCCTTCTGGCTGCTGTAATAGGTCACCCACAGGCCGACCTGGAACGGGTCGGCGTCGCGCGAGTACAGCGCCAGAATGGTGTCGTCGGCCTGGAGCGAATCGAGCACCGCCTGCTCCGTAAACTGCTCGTCACCGCGCCAGTCGCCGATGACCAGCGGAAACGCCGCCAGGCTCGAGCGGGCCGGGATGATCTCCTGGCGCGCATCCACGGCCGCCATGAGCACGGTGCCGGACAACACCACGACGGCGGCCGCCGCGGCGGCGCTGCGCCGGGCCGGCTGGCCGGCGAGGAGGCGGAAGAGATCGCCGAGCGGCGGCGTGTCGAGTTGCAGGCTTTTCAGCAGGCGGCGCCCCGAGAGGCGTGCCATGACAAACATCATCAGAAACAGGATGGCCACGCACGCCATGAACACGACCCAGCCCTCGAAGTCGTGCAAGAAGCCTTCCGCCTGCTCCACGCCATAGAAATTGACCAGGATGCCGATCACGCCGATGCGGACGCTGTTCATCACGACCGTGAGTGGGATCGAGGTGAGGAACACGATCACGCGCTGCCAGGCCGGCGCCTGGAAGAGCGCGGCGCAGAGAAAGCCGAAGCTCATCAGCGGGAACAGGTAACGCAGGCCGCTGCAGGCCTCGGCCACCGCGAGCTGGTAGGCCCCAAGGTCGATGATGTTGCCTTCGACGTACACCGGGATCGAGGCGAGGCGGATGACCTTGACGCCGATCGCGGTGGAGATGAGCTGCAGGTTCGCCGTCAGCTTCACCTCGATGAAATCCGGCATCGGCACCATGAACACGAGGTAGGCGAGCGCCGGCCAGATGGTTTTCACCGCCGGCCAGCCGAGCACCGTCGCAAAACAGCCCCACAGCGCAACGATGAAGCCGTACTGCGACACGGTGAGCACCGAGCTCAACTGGCCGAGCAGCAGCAGCAGGAACCCGGCGACCACGAGCAGCAGGCCGCTCGGCGACCCGTTCCATGGCACCGCGGCGAACTCGCGCGCCCGCACCGCCACCAGGAACGCCGCAACGATCGGGATCAGGTAGCCGTGGTTGTATTCCTCCTTCTGCCAGCCGTAGCTGACCATCCACGCCAGGCCTTCACGGAAGGCATAGACGAGGACCAGTACCAGCAGCGCCAGCAGCAGCAAGGCCGGTAGCCGCCCGGGAAAGCGGCCCGAATGATCCGGGGCATCAGCAGTGACGGTCTCAGGCATGGCTTCGGCTCAATCCCCTCGGGTGGTGCGCTGCAACGGGCGAAGGCTGCGAACGCGACGGACGACCCCGGGTGTATTTGGCGATGGTCCTTTAAGGAATTATTAAAGCCGTGGTCGCAGCAGGACCGGCAGTGTCGCAGAAACCACAGTCCCGAAACCATGGCGCGGGTCTCAAAGCGGCATGACGCCAGGGGGCCGGGAGTCCGGCGACCCCCCGGCAACGCCTGAAAAAAGGGTTCTTTGCCGATCTGCGGGAATGCAGCGGCTCGCTGGTGGACGATGCGGTGGTCGTGCCCCCGGCGCGTGCCGCTCCTCGCACGTCCCTGTGCTCGTCGCTATGAGTTGCGCCGGTTGCTACCCTCCTGGCAACCGGCTCCACACATGCCCGCGCCGGGGCCGTGACCACCGCTGCATCCGCCTCGCCAGGCGCGATGTGTCGCAAGGCGCTCGGGGCGCAGAACCGCTTGTCAGGCCGCTGCGACTCCGCCCGTCACCGGGCCGAGCCCATCAGCCGGCTGGCCGAGCAGGCGTAGCGAGCAAGGCTCAGCTCGCAGAGGCAGCGGCAGGGATGCCGCTGCTGCGCGCCCACGAGATCAAGGATGTCGAGTGGCGCGCACTCCGCAGCGAGCACGCCTGCGAGGGCACCCGCAGGGCCAGCCGGCGGCGAGGCCC
>WYBE01000020.1 GCA_011526045.1 Nevskiales bacterium
CGCAGGTACAGCCCTGCTTGCCGACGCGTTCGCCTCTGGGCGTGTCGGGGCACTGGTCGACCGGATCGATTACGCCGTCGCCATCGGAATCCGGCGGCGGGGGCGGCGGCGGAGGCGGGGGCGGCGGAGCAGCTGCGACCGGTGCGGGCTCCGGCACGGGCTCGGCCTTCTTCGTGCCGAGGGCCACCTGAAAACCGACATTGACCAACCAGTCGTCCATGTTTCCGCCGGAGGCATCCTCCCAGCGGTACAGGCCTTCGGTACGCAGCGCCACACGCTCGCCGAACAGATCCGTGAAAAGTCCTATGCCGCCCTGTGCCTGGAGGTTGTCTTCGTCGCCGACGGCACCGCCCGCATCGTTGTTGACGTAGCCGATGCCGCCGATCAGGTACGGCGAGAAGCGGCCGGAGCGGTTGTAGACATTGAGCAGGTTCAGCACCAACCCGGTCTGGTCCAGGTCAGCGTTGGTCTCCTTGCCCTCGAGTTCGAGTCGTTGCACGGCGAGCTCGATGTTCCAGTGCTCCTCGAGCGCAAAGCCGACTGCGAGCTGACCACCCTGCACGCCGTCATCGAGTTCATCGCCGTTGATGCTGCCGTCGGGGTTGATATAGGTGGCCATCGGCGTGATGTAGGCCTGCCCGACCTCCTCGAGCGCATGGGCGGTCGAATGACTCAAACCGATTGCAACGGCAGCCGTTGCCAGGATCGCAGTTCGCATGAGCATGCTCGCTTTCTCCTTTTGTCTCCGGCGCCGCGCCGCAGACCGTCCGTCAATTGCGCATTCATCGGTGCGCGAACCAACGTGCCTGACCGCGTCAGACGCATCGTGTCGCCAGCCAGGCCGGGCTCCCACCGTTCGACTCCCCTGTAGCCACGCAGGCGTCCGCGCCGGGCGCGCTATGTGGCTCCGCCGCATTGTAGCGGCTGCCATAGCGGCTGAACACGGGGCGGCGAGCCTTGCGATCTGGTGGCCGCCAAATGGTTACACTAGCTGGCAACTGCGGGGGTGCTCATGCCGATACGTCGCGACCTGCTGAAGGGGATGGCCAGCGTTACGCTCGCGGGCCTGCCGTTCACGCGCCTCACGGCCGGCGAGCGGCCGGCCGATCCTGCCGGGCCGCTGCCGCTGCACGCCCTGCCGGGCAAAAAGCCCCTCATCAGACGCAGCTTCCGTCCGCCCAACCTGGAAACGCCCCTCGAATATTTCAACGAACTCTACACGCCGAACGACGCGTTCTTCGTGCGCTATCACCTCGCCGCAATTGCGCAGCCCGACCCGCGCACGTGGCGCCTGCGCATTGGCGGGGATGCGGCCGGTTCGCCCCGCGAGCTGACGCTCGCTGAATTGCAGAGCGATTTCGAGCAGGTGGAAGTCAGCGCGGTGAACCAATGCTCCGGCAACCGCCGCGCCCTGTTCGAGCCGCGCACACCCGGCGTCCAATGGGGCTATGGCGCAATGGGCAACGCGCGCTGGCGCGGCGTGCGGTTGCGCGATCTGCTCGACCGTGTCGGCGTGCGCAAGGGCGCACTCGAAGTCGTCTGCAACGGAGCCGATACCGGTGTGTTGCCCGGCACGCCCGATTTCATGAAGAGCATTCCGGTTGACAAGGCCCGCGACGGGCGCACCCTCGTCGCTGTGGCGATGAACGGCGAGCCACTGCCTCATTGGCACGGGGCGCCGGCGCGGCTCGTGGTGCCGGGCTGGACAGCCACCTACTGGGTCAAGCACCTCACGACGATCGATGTCGTGACGCAACCGTTCGATGGCTACTGGATGAAAACCGCGTACCGTGTTCCGAGCGAGGCCTTCCCTGCGGCCGCGCGCTTTGCTTCACAACACACCGCGGCCAACACGCCCGTGACCAGCGTGGTGGTCAACTCGCTCATCACCAATGTCACCGCGGGCCAGCGCTTCTCCGCCGGAGCCGACATCAAGGTGGCAGGCATCGCCTGGGATGCCGGCAGCGGCATCCGCACCGTCGAGGTTTCGGTGGACGGCGGACAGCAGTGGCATGCCGCAGGGCTCGGCGAAGATGCGGGAGGTTACTCCTGGCGGCAGTGGCACCACGTCTTCCGCCCGGCGCGCCCGGGCAGCCATCGCCTCATGGCCCGCGCGACCAGTCGCGCGGGCGAAACCCAGCGCACGACGCTGGTCGCCAATCCCGGCGGCTATCACCACAACCTCATCCAGGCTCTCGACATCGAGGTCGGCTGACATGGACATGACGATCACCAGGGCGATGCTGGCGGCGGCAGTGCTTGCGCTGCTTGCCGCATGGCCCGCGTTTGCGGCTGCTGCAGACGAGAGCCAGGTTCGCCTGCGCGACGCCCCGGGACGCACGCTGGTCGAAGCCAACTGCGTGATGTGCCACAGCCTCGACTACATACCGATGAACTCCGTGTTCCTCGACCGGACAGGCTGGCAGAAGATCGTCGACAAGATGGTCAACGTGATGGGCGCACCGATCCGGCCCGCGGACGTTCCTCCGATCGTGGACTACCTGGTGGTGGCATACGGTCGCTGAGCGACCGCATCACCAGGGGATTACGCGCCGGTCCTCGTAGTCGAGAAACTTGCCGTTGTCGGCCGGCGTGAGCGTGTCGATCACCTTCAGCATCTTGCCGACACTCTCCTCGACCTCGATGGTGCCGGGTCGCTTGATGCCCGCGAGCGCCGGGTTCTGCGCGGTGTTGACCTGCCCGGGGGAGAGCAGCGTCACGGTGACACCTTTCTTTGGTGCCTCGAGCGAGAGCGTGTACATGTACATGTTGAGCGCCGCTTTGCTGCCCCGGTATTCGTACATCATCGGAAACTTCGGGCTTTCCGCAAACGACCCTCCCTTGCTCGAGATCACCACGATCTGCTTCCTGCCGGAGGCGGTCACCTGCGGCATGAACGCCTGGGCCATCCGCAGCGGGCCGAGCGCGTTCACCTCGAAGCTCTGCAACGCGATGTCGAAGTCGACGCCGGCGAGCGGCTTGAAGGCCGATGGATAGGTGGGCGTAAGCCCGGCGTTGAGCAGCAGGATGTCGATCGGCTGGTCCCGGTACTTTGCCGCCAGCGCGTCGATGCCGGCATGGTCCGTGACGTCGAGCTGCTCGATCACCACGCCGGGGTGCCTGGCGGCGATCTCCTGCAGTTCTTTCGCTTCGGCGGGGCGCCGCACGGTCGCAATCACGTTCCAGTCGCGCGCGGCGAGCTGCCGGACGTACTCCAGGCCGATGCCGCGGTTGGCGCCCGTGATCAGCACCGTGGTCTTTCCGGCCGTGAGTGCGGCGCTGGCGGTAACGCTCAGGCCGAGCAGGAGGCAGGGGGCGAGGGAGATCAGCAGCGTTCTCATGCAATGGCTCCTTGGGAGAGTGTTCGCGCCAGCCGCGAAATCCGGTCGGGGCCGGGATCATAGGGGGAGGCGGGCGCGGGCCACAAACGCGGCGTTGCATCCTGTCCCCAGCGTGGTGGCAGCTTGCCGCAGGCGGGCCGCTGCGCCGCAGGCCATGCCATAATCGGCGCCAGCCCGTCATCCAGTACGCAGATCAATAACAAGGGGAGAGATCATGAGCGCCGCACATCGCTGGCTGGAACCAGAGAACTGGCCGAAAACCCCCCTGCCGCGCAAGGACCTCGAGAGCCGCATCGAGCGCGTGCTCACGATTACCAACATCGCCTTCCTCGGCACGCTCGGCAAGAACGGGCCGATCGTGAGCCCGCTCGAGTTCTATGCCGACGGCTTCGATGTCTACGTCTTCCCGCAGCCGAACAGCCCGAAACTCAAGGCGATGCAGCGTGACCCCCGCATCTGCCTCGCGGTGGCCAACCCGATGGCCGGGTGGGCCTGCGCCATGGGCTGCCAGCTTTTCGGCAATGCGGCGCTGCTCGACGTGGGCACGCCGGACTGGGTGCGCGGCATGGAAGTGTTCAAGTGGCCGGCCTCGGCGTTCGAGATCGGTCGCCCGATCAATGAACCGCCGAAGGGCCAGCTCATGCGCTTGCGGCCTGACCGCATCGTGTACACGGAGCACTTTCTGCGCCGTGACGGGTATTCGCCGCGGCAGGTCTGGTTGCGCAATCCCTGACGCGCCTCCTTCGCGGGCGCGACGCGAGCGATGTTCATCAACTTCTGGTACCCGGCGGAGGAGAGCGCGAATCTCGTCGCCGGCCAGCCGCTCAAGGTCCGGATGCTCGGGTTGCAGTTCGTCCTCTGGCGCGACGAGTCGGGCCGGGCGCGTTGCGTTCACAACACCTGCACCCACCGCGGCGGTTCGCTCGGCGACGGCAAGGTCGTCGGCAATTGCATCCAGTGCCCCTATCACGGCTGGAAGTTCAACGGCGAGGGTGACTGTGAGCGCATCCCCTCGCTGGGACCGATCGAGCGCATCCCGCGGCGCTCGCGCATCGACGCCTACCCCGTGGAGGAGCGCTACGGGCTGGTGTTCGTCTTCCTCGGCGACCTGCCGGAGGCCGAGCGCCCGACCATCATGCCCTGCAACGAGTTCGGCCAGGAAGGCTGGCGCACGCTGCGCATGCGCTATAGCTGGAAGTGCAACTATGTACGGCTGGTGGAGAACCAGTCCGATCCCTCGCATGTCGAGTACGTGCACGCCGGCATGGGGATGGCGGGAGCGGACACCGGCTACAAGGTCCCGAAGATCAACGTGGAGGAGACCGGCCCCTGGGGCGCCGGCGCCATGGTGGTGTTCCAGTCCCCGGCCCTGCCCGATGCCGAGATGCGCAAGCTGCAGGCCGACCGGCGCAACGAGTCCGGCTCCGGCTACCACGGCGCCGCCTCGACCTGGACGCGGGTGAACTTCAGTGCCACGGCGAAGATGCACCTGTATCTCTACACGGTGCCGCGGGACGATCTCGATCTGGAACTGTTCCTGATCATGAACCGCAACTCCATGCTGGAGGAGAAGTTCGACGAGAACTTCCTGCGGCGCATGGCTGCGGCGGTCGAAGAGGATCGCATCGTTGTCGAGAAGCTCGATCCGCCGATTCCCTCGAAGGAGGCGGTGGGTGAGTTCATCGTCCCGGCCGACGACATCATCATGCACTTTCGCCGCAACCTCACCGCATGGCAGAAGCGCGGCTGGCGCATGGATCTCGAAACCATGGCGTGCAATCGCAGTCGCGTGGCTTACTCCATCCCGTCGCCTGCGCGCCGGGCCGATCCCGCCGACTGGGCCGTGACGGCCGTTCCGCTGCTGTCGAGCTGAACGGCAAGAGCGGCGCGCACCCCTGTCCCGATCAGTGCGCGGTCAGCGAGGCGGCTTCTGCCGGGCCTGCGTTGCGCCGCGCGGCGGGCACGGCTTACATTGGCCTGCGACCCGGGGCCGGTTCAGCGGAGGAGAGGGCAGATGTCGTCGGATAATCTGGACAAGGGCGGCGGCAAAGCCGACTGGGAGACGCACAGCCTGAAATATGTCGTCAACGCGATCCAGTCGGCGCAGAAGCGCCAGCAGAAGCTCTGGAACCAGTTGTTCGCCACCCGTACTGCTGCGGGCACGATGCCAATCGACTGGCCGCTCATCGAGGAGTACGTCGAGGCGGTGCGCCGCACCCACGCGATGATGATCGATCTCGAGACCGTCGGCCGGGAGTACGAGGCGAAGTTCTCTCGCGGCAGGCGTGCGCGCGGCCGTAAGACGGCCGCGAGGGCGTCGGCCGCAAAGCCGCGCCGCAGGCAAGTGACTCGCAAAAAGTAGGTTCATCGCCGATCTGCGGGAATGCAGCGGCTCGCTGGTGGACGATGCGGTGGTCGTGCCCCCGGCGCGTGCCGCTCCTCGCACGTCCCTGTGCTCGTCGCTATGAGTTCCGCCGGTTGCTGCCCTCCTGGCAACCGGCTCCACACA
>WYBE01000021.1 GCA_011526045.1 Nevskiales bacterium
CCCGGCTGGGTAGAAGCACTGACGAAATCTCCGGGCCTTGCGGCCACCGGTTCTCAGGAGATCTGACCGGTTTCGGGCGATGCGTAACGGGCATCAACCGGGCTGACACAGCCAGCGAGAGACTCGGTCGTGCGCACGGCCGTCGCCGGCGTGTGCAAGGAATCGATACGCCATGCTGATCCCGCGTCCGATCGGGATGCAACTGCAATGCGGACACGGTCGAGCGGCTCGCCGCCGCGATTGCCGCTGAGGATGACTTCGACGAGCGCCTCATTCGCCCCGGCGGCGCAGAGGCGCGTGGCAGCGACGCGATAGCCGCGGAATGACAGCTGCGCGGCACCGTGCAGCGTGGCGACGGCGAGCGCCTCGCGCGCGAGCACGCAAAGCATCGCCCACTCCGGCGCACTGGGGTGCCGTGCCGGCTGGCACAACGCCGTCGTCACAAGAGCTGCCCCGCCGACGGTGGCGGCGGCTCGGCGTCCGCGCCGAGCGAGACCTGCTGCATTAACCGCAGTTCCGCCGCGGTCGGGGTTACGCGCCGCTGCGAGTGCCGCGGCACCTCCTCGCCGGTGAACACCTTGCGCGGGAGTTCGCCGAACAGCGCCACCGCGGCGCGCACGCGCTGGCGGGCCGCTTCGTCGGCGCCCGGCAGGAAGTCGCGCCGGCTCAAGGGGAGCATTTCCTCGCGCAACAGGTTGCGCTCCCAGCGGATCGGTTCGAGGAAGAGCGCGCGCAGGCCACGGCCGATGGCGCGGATCTCGGCGCGGCCCGCCTCGTCGCTCATGCGGTCCTTGAGGACGAGGGTCTTGACCATGCGCACGTGGTAGTCGAACTCGACGATCGCCTCGGCCGTGGCGTAGCCGTACGGACTGCGAAACCCCAGCTTGACCGTGACCGGACTTCGCGACGCGAGCACCGACAGCGCAAGCCCTCGGCGGCGAAGCCGCTCGAACTCGGCCTCCCGCGCTTCGATGACCTGGCCCATTTGCGAGCGGATACCGGACAGCGCCTGGTAGACGCGGATCAGGATCCAGTCGGCGTAGGGGTTGTCGTTCGCCGACAGGTACCAGATCGCCTTGAGCACCGCCGCGAAGCGCCGTCCGCCCGGAATGGCCGGTGCGTTGCTGGCCGGATCGGCGGCGCGGCCGGTGAACATGCGGTACGCGTCCTGCGTGTGCAGGGTCATCGCATCGGGTGTCTCGTCGACGAGTTGGCCGAGGGACGGCCCTGCGGTCCGTGCCGACGCGGGCCGCGCCGTTGGCGCTGCATCGGGGTCGGCGACCGGAGCAAGGGAGAACGGGGCGTCTTGTGTCGTCATGGCGAACTCCGTGTGGTCGTGTTCCGGCGGCGATGGGCCGGGAGCGCGGGGCGTGCTCATGGCTGCCTGCCGGTGTTCATGCGCGTCTTGAGCTCGCCGAGCATCTGCCTGACCTTCTCGCGCTGCGCGCGAGCCCTCGCCTGGTACTCAGGCGTGGCACGCTCGGCTGCGAGACGCCGTACTTCGGCTTCGCGTTCGCGACGCAGAGCGGCCTCCTTCTGGCGCTGCGCACGCGCGGCCGCCACGCGGAGACCCAGCTCCGGTACGAAGCTGCCGGCGCCGGCGCGCGCGATGAGCCCGCGCAGGTACGCGACCGGACTGCTGCGCACGCCGCCCATCTGCAGCCGGCCGGCCAGCTCGTCGAGCAGCGCCTGGGCGTGATCGCCGCAGGGGCGAAGCAGCACGCGTGCTGCCTGGCGCTCGTCCGGCAGCATCTGCTCGGGGAAGATTAAGTCTCCACCACCATCCACGGCGGACGGTGCAGGCGCCAGCGCGCCGGCGTTCTGTGGTTGTAGTGATTCACCTGTACTGTGATTCATAAGAAGAGCGGCGCTTTCGGTTGAACCGTGTTCGCGGGGCGGGCCGAACTGTCGTGGCGGATTCGGCGTGGCAAGGCTGCGGGGTTGCCACAGTCTTGAATCGCTCTTCGGTGAATCGTTGGCTGCGCCAACGTCACGCTCTGAATCTACGCCCCGCAGGTCGGTGGCCCGTGCCGGCGCGGCGTCCTCGGTCAGCAATGTCAGCAGGCAGTCGAGCCTGATGCGCGCCACCAGGCTAGGCGGAATGCCGCGCAGGCACTCCTCCCAGAGCCCGGCACGCACGAGATCACGCCGCGCCGTTTCCTGTTCGCGCCGCGTGAGACCGAGCTCCTCGGACCAGCGCGCGGCCGAGCTGACGATCCACTGGTCCAGACGACGCCGGACCTGCAGCCGCGTGAGGTGCAGCGCGCGCGACAGCATCAGGCCGCCGTGCACGCCACCCGCGACCTGGACGAGCGTCCGGTGGAAGGCCACCGATGGACCGAGCAGTTCGGCGAGCACGAGCCGATCGCTCCAGTCCACCGCTTGCGGATGGTCGGCGATCCGATCCGCGAGCCGCGCGCCGAGTTCGTCCAGCCTCAACCTGAAGTGCAACCGGGCGGGAATGCCGATGCGCTGGTCGTCGAGGAGAGTGAGATTGCGCAGCACCTCGCGCGCGCTGGCCTGTTCCTTCGGCGACAGACCGGTCTCAAGCGCCCACTGCTCCGTCGTCTTGTGAAACCAGCCGCCGTTGCGGGCGATGTCTCGACCGTGACGCGTCCAGTAGATCGACTGCGACAGCAGGAGCGCCGCCTTGACGCTGGACGTGAGATCCACGAGCCGACGATGGAAGGCGATGTGCCGGCCCAGCAGCGGCCAGATGACGGCGAGCGGGGCGGCATCGACGTCGCCAGCCGCCACCAGCGACTCCTCGTGCTCGCGGCGCGCGTCTTCAGCCACGGCGGCGGCCCTCTCCGGCGCTCACCGGTCAGCCGCCCCGGCATGGGTCTGCAGCGCGCGCCAGACCGCATCGGCACGGACGCGGAACCAGAGCTTCGCCGGCATGCCGACGCGCCGCTCTTCGAGCAGGCCCGAGCGGCGCAACGCGCGGCGCGCGGTCTCCTGCTCCCAGCGCGAGAGCCCGGTCTCCTGGGTCCACTGCTCCTGGGAGCGGAGGAACCAGCCATCGGCAGAAGGCTCCAGCGCCTGACTGGTCCAGATCGCCTGCGACAGCATCAATGCCGACGTCACGCCGCCGGTGATCGGCACCAGACAGCGATGAAAGCTCACCGGAATGTCGAAGACCTCGAGCAACAACTGCGGCGTGATGCCGAGGCTCTCCATGCGTGCGTTCATCCGTCGGCCTCGAACTCTCGGACGACCGCCTCCAGCACGGCGATCGGGATGTGCTGGAACTCCTGGTGCAGCCGGTAGTAGCGAACACGGGGCGACGGATCGGCGATGGCCCGCCACGCCTGGTAGATGCGCTCGCGCGTCGCGTAGTCGGGCAGCCGTACGCGACCTGCCGGACGCCGGGCACCGATGTCTCGGCGGCGCTTGAGCGTCAGCTTGCGGCGGAGCTTGAAGAGCGCGCTCATCAGGTGCGTGGACGCACCGTGCCGGATGAAGTACGTCTCCAGCGCCTTGGCCTCGTTGACCAGGGCCACCGCGCGCAGCCCGGCCCTGAGGGCCGCACCGTCGAAGGTCACGCCGATGGTCAGGCTGCGCATCGCGGCGAGGCGACTGAGGTCGACGGCCGAGAGTTGCCGAAGGTGGGCCAGCTGCTCCATCTCGATGCCAGCCGCGTGGAGTTCGTCCAGCGCGGCGTCGGCCAGGCGCACCGTGACGTGGTTGAGGAGGACGAGCCGCACCTGGGCGTCCTGCAGCGGGAGCATCACGCTGCCTCCGAGGCAGAAGCCCCCTCGCCCGCGACGCCGGGTTGCCGGCGAAGGCCGCCCGATCGCCTGGCGCAAGCCAGCAGCTCCCAAAACGCCGTTGACGACGGGTCGTCGGGATCGACGAGCCATTGCAGGAACGCCGGCGCCGGCGCGTCCGACGAGCCCGCGTTCGGCTCGAACTGGCCGAGGAGCGCTGCGAGCAGGCACCAGGCGCGGTGGCGCGCAGGATCCTCCGCGTCGCCGTCGGTGAGCGGCGCGATGCGCAAGCTGGCGGCGGCCCTCGGCTCCGGATGGACGAACCCGGCGATGCCGACGGCGTCCGCAAAGCGCCGGGCTCGCGTCAGGAATTCGTCTGCCTCCGTGTCGTCGCCGTCAGCGGAGAAGCCTGCCACCGCCGCCGACGGGTCCACCCGAGACTCGCGGTCGCCCTTCGACCTCAGTGCCAAACGTAGCGACTCCACGGGTTCGCCAACGTGATGAGCCAGGCCGACTTCGCAGGCCTCGCAGGTGGCGGCGACGCTGAACGTGCCGGTGTGCGGGTACTGCTGCGCGATGCGTCGAAAGACGGGTTCGAACACCTGCGCGTAGAGGTCGTCTTCGGAGATCGAGCTCCGCGTCTGGGCGTAGCGCTTCAACGCGTTCAGCCGCGGCTGCATCGTCTTGACGTCGAGGCCGGAGAGATCCGTCACCGCTTCGCCGAGCGTTCTCAACCGCTCGGTGGCGAAGAGATGAAGGCCGAGCGTCGCGGTGTTCACCGACAAGCCCAGCGCGTGGAGCGCGTCTTCCAGCGGCCGCAGCGTCAAGGTGCGGCCCTGCTCCGCTTCCAGGCGGGACTTGAGCGCGACGATGCCGCACGCCTTGTCCCAGAAGGTCATCTCGCCGCGCTGCTCGTTCTCGATCAGGTGCGCGGTGAGGACGTGGCTCTCGGATCGCCACGGCCGGAACAGCACCACCAGCTTGCGGAAGCGCGGATCGCGCGTCTCGGCCCACAGCTGCCGCAGCGCCAGCAACCGCGTGTTGCCGCCGGCCTCGACGATGAAGTGCGACTCGCCGGGGCGACGGGTCACGGTGAGCGGGCTTCTCAGACCGCTGGTGCGGATCGACTCCTTGATGTCGTCAAACTTCGCGTTCGTCGCGCGCCGCGGGTTGTGCTCGTAGGGCTGGATCTCGTCGACCGCAAGCTCGATCTGGGATTCCGTTCGCGGGTCGACCTGGCCCGCGAGGTCGCGGGCGTTGTTGCCCGGGTTTCCGACGCGCAACGACTCGGCCACCAGTCGCCGCCGCTCGTCGACCGACCCTTTGCCGCTCATGCCGATCGTTCCTCGGCGGCGTAGTCGCCGGCGTGAACACCCTGAAGGCTGGGAATCAGCTCCCAGGCGAGCTGGTGCATCACCGTGGAGGCGCTCGGCATGACGCCGTCCCTCCGAGGCTCATGCCGGTGCACCGGAATGCGCAGAGTGGCTGCCTCCTTGTAGGCCTTGGCGTGCGGCACTACGGTGTCGAGCACCGACACCCTGCCCTTCAGGCGTATGAAGTCCTCGCGGATGCCGCTCGCGATGAGACGGGCGTCGGCCGTGCGGTCCTGCCGGTAGATCACCGCCTTCACCGGCCCGAGCGTGGCGCCCAAGGCGCTGCCCGGCTCCAGCCGTTCGAGCAGTTCCATCGTGCCGTCCTTGAACTCCCTCGCGGAGAGAACCTCCGGCGTGATCGGCGAGACGAGGATGTCGGCAGCGATCAGGGCCGCGTCCTGCAGGGGGCCGATGGCGCCCTGCGTGTCGATCAGGACGCAGTCATAGGCGTTCGCGACCACGGCAGCCTGCAGGGCGAAACGCAATCGGAAGCCGCGGTCGATCCGGTTGAGGAGCCAGTTGGGAAGGTGGCCTTCGGGGTCGTCCGACACCACTATGTCGAGGTTCCGGAAGACCGTCGCCGTGATGCACGCTGCGGTCACCTCGCCGCGCAGGATCACCTCGGTGAGGCCGGCCGCGGGCTGCGCTGCCGTCAGCGGGAAGTACTTCGACAGCGAGGGCTGGACGTCGGCGTCGACCAGCAGGACGCGCAGCCCCATGTCCGCCAGCAGGGCGCCGAGGTTGGCCGTGAGCGTCGTCTTGCCGACGCCGCCCTTGGTGCTGGTGATGGTGAACTTGATCATCGATTCCGTGCCGATTCAGGTCGGTCTTCAGGCATACGGAATCGCGTGGAAAAGTGTCGGGCTACTCCTTCAGATAGTCGCCAAGCCCCTGATCTGCGAACACCCGACGGATGCGCTTAATCTCCTCGTACAGGGTGCCGCGGGGGATTCGGAGCCGCTCGGCGGCCTCTTTGATGGTCAGCCCCTCCTCGCCGAGCATCCGGCACAGCTGCCGCTGAACCGGCGTCAACCGAGCCAGGGCGCGGCCGATGTCGATGCGCGCGTGGTGGCGGTCGACGGCACCGGCATCGTCCTGCTGGGCCGACTCCTCGTCGGCCAGCAGGTCGGCCAGCGTCAGGCCATCGTCCGAGCCGTCGAGCGCGGCATCGAGCGACAGCGCCTCCTGCTCGCCGGCGCGCTTGTCAGCTTCCCGCTCCCGGATCAGATCCGTGAGCTTGTTGCGGATGACATGCGCCATGTAGCCCACGGGTGGCGCATCGGGATCGGGCGCGAGCTTCCGTCGCACCACGATCCAGTGCGCCAGGCACTCCTGGACCAGATCGTCGAACTCCTCGCACGCGAGGCTTCGAGACCACCTTCTGAACTCGCCCACCAGCTTCTTCGTGACCGCGATCTCCCATCGCTGGAGACCCTCTCCTGCCTTGAGCGCCATGGCTCTCCCCGTCGGTTGCCGGACGGGGAGGAGATCGAGCGAAGGTCAGCGGAAGGAAAAGAGCGACAGGCGACCTAATTCGTAGGGCCGACAGCGGCGGCAGGGGCGATCGATGGGTCCCGACACTTTTGCGCCGGATTCCGTAACCCGAGACCAAGGGGCCAGGCGATAGATGGCGAATGCCGGCAATCCATGGCGGAAGGCGTCAGGGCGCCATGCCGAGGCCCCGAGGATCGCGAGCTGCCGAGTCGGTGGCGGTGCGCGAGATCGACGGTTCGGCGAGTTGGTCGGGGACGCTGCGGTGGCCCCTGGACCAACGACGGGGGTGCGGATGAAACGTGGGAATCAGTTCGTCAATGTGGCGCGCGCGGCCGGCGCCGGGAGGGCGCAGGCGATGCCAGCTGCACTCGACGGGGACGTCTCCGACGATCGTGATGCCGGGCGAGATGGC
>WYBE01000022.1 GCA_011526045.1 Nevskiales bacterium
GAGCACGTGTGGAGCCGGCTGCCAGGAAGGCAGCAGCCGGCGTAACCCGTAGCGACGAGCACAGGGACGTGCGAGGAGCGGCGCTCGGCGGGCAGCGGGCCACCCCATCACCCGCACCTGTCGGATAAGCACGCAGGCGCCCCCGCAGATCAGCTGAGCGGCGCGGCACCGCCCCGGAACGAGCGGAAAAGACGGCTATTCCCATCCCTGTTGCGAGGTCGTCATATTCATATAACATTAGGACAAACGGGGCCGAAGGTTGCGAGGGATCCTGGCCGCGGGGGCATGGCGAGTGCATCGCTGCGCCCGACGGCAGGCGCAAGATTCGGCCGGTGGCAGGGGAAACTCCGCGATTCCGCGGACCGTCGAGGGCTGGGGTCATGCACAGTCGCAGGCAAGGGTCGGAGACCCGGGGCATTCAGGTACTTTCACGGCACATCCGGCCACCCATTCCAGCGCGGAACCTGCGCGGGAGCACTCCTCTCGTCGTGGCGACCGCACTCGCAGGGCTCGTCCTGGCCGGGGCCGCGGTCGCGCAGGAGGACATCGGCGAAATCGTCGTGACCGCGCGCAAGGTGGAGGAGCGGCTGCAGGACGTACCGCTCGCCATCACTGCGTTCGACGAGAAGGGCATCGAGGCGGCGGGCATCGAGAGCCTGAGCGACATCGCGGAACTCGCCCCCGGCCTGCAGTTCTACAGTGCGCTCGGCGAGGCCCTGCCCACGCCCATCATCCGCGGCGTCGCACCGACCAACATCCTCGCCAAGGAGAACAATGCCGCCATCTTCGTCAATGGCGTGTATGTCACCGGCCGCGAGGGCCTGAACTTCAGCCAGCTCGATCTCGAGCGCATCGAGGTGGTGAAAGGTCCGCAGAGCGCCCTCTACGGCCGCAATGCCTTCAGCGGCGCGATCAACTTCGTCACCAAGCGGCCCACCGACATCTTCGAAGCCAAGAGCGCAGTCACCACCGGAAACGACGGCAAGATGCTCGCCAACGGCTCGGTCAGCGGGCCGCTCATCGAGGGACTGCTCCGTGGCCGGGTCGGGGCAGCGTTCGATGACTGGGACGGCTCCTACGACGACCCGCTGCATGGCTACGACGTCGGCGGTTATCGCTATCGCACGACGACAGGAAGCTTCCTGCTCACGCCGACGGACGGCCTGAGCATCCTCGGCGATGTCTACTATTCCGATGACGACATCGACGACTCGTCCAGCACCGCCCTGCAGGCGAACTGCGAAAACACGGCTTTCACCAACCCGCGGCTGCAGAACAGCGCCGGCGTGCCCTATGGCACACCCATCTACGGCAATTTCTGCGGCGAAGTGCCTTCGCTGGACGGCAGCGACATCCCCAAGACTGCCGGCGCCTCCGGCGAGGAGCGGGAACTGTGGCGAGCGAGCCTCAACATCGACTGGGACATCGGCGTCGGCACCATCACCGCGCTGACCGGCTACTCGGATACCCAGCAGGATGGCGCCCTCGACTTCGGCCGCATGGGCGACAGCGTGCCCTTCGTCTACTGCGACGGGGTCATGCCACCCGGTGACATCGTTTGCGCCGGCGATCCCTCGGTTCCGCTGCAGCGGTTTTTCACCGGTGTCATCGACCGGGAGAGCGGCAACGACACGCGCGAAATCAGCCAGGAGCTTCGCTTCACCAGCCCGCTCGACCGGCCGTTCCGCTACTCGGGCGGCGGCTACTTCTACGATGTGCGCGATGAAGAGCGCTTCGGGCAGAACTTCCTCACCGGCACGCTGCCGTCGAACCTCGACCCGGCCAACGGCATAGGCGCGTTCTGTCCCTGCCAGGGCAGCCCGGGCAACTACTTCGCGCCGTTCGGCAACGCCATTTTCGTGCTGGATCCCGGGCACACCAACGACCAGATCGAGTCCATGGCCGACACGCGCTCCTGGGCCGGTTTTGCCTCGATGGAGCTCGATTTCCTGGAGCGCTGGAAGGTGCGCGGCGAAGTTCGCTACACGTATGAAGAAAAGGACTATCGCCTGTGGACCGTGCCGGAACTGCGCAACGATGACAACGGTGTGTTCCGGCCGCGCGTCGAGCCGCCGACCCGCGAGAAAGACGACTGGACCTGGCTCAGCGGGCGCGTCACGCTGGACTACAAGCCGAATGATGACTGGATGATCTACACCTCGATTGCGAACGCATCGAAGAGTGGCGGCTTCACGGGCGATGCCGTCGGCTTCATCGACCCCGTGGACGGCACCGAGAGCGAGGATGTCGAGCTGGTCGAGGCCTACGACCCGGAGGAGAACTGGACGGTCGAACTGGGCATCAAGGGACGCAGCAGCGATGGGCGGCTCGGGCTCGACCTTTCCACCTACCGTATCGACTGGACCGAAATCGTGCTACCCCAGGTGCTCACCGAGTATGTCGACCCGAGGGACGGCCAGCTGAAACGCACCTCGGAGCTGGTCACGCTCTCGCGCAACACCGGCGATGCGGTCGTGTGGGGCTGGGAACTCGTCGCCGACGCGATACTCAGCGAGGAATGGCGCGCGAACATTGGCGTCTCCTACACGGACTCGAGCTGGGGCAACGCCAGACAAGCGACCTACGAATACTTCCCGAGTTTCTACGTCCCCAACCCGGATCCCGACGGGCCGCCGTCCATCGGCGGCGATATCTCGGGCCACGAGATGCTGCGCGTGGCGCCCTGGACCGCGAATGCCACCCTCTCCTACCGCAAGCACGCCTTCACCGACTGGGACCTCTACGGCAGCAGCACCGTCAGTTGGAAAGACAGCTGGTACATCGGCAACGACAACCAGGGCTGGATCCCGTCGTCGACCTTCGTGAACCTGCGCCTCGGCATGGAATCCCAGCGCTACACGGTCGAGTTCTGGGTGGACAACCTGTTCGAGTACGACGAGCCGATCGGCGCCTACCGGGACATCTTCTGGTCCAACACGCAGGACATGCAGGGCGTGAACAATCCGCCGACGACCTCGCTCGGCGATTTCCCGCCGATCCGCCTGACGGTGAACCAGCCGCGCTTGCGCACCTTCGGCCTCACCGCGCGGGTGCGTTTCGGCGGCGCGCTGCGCTGAACCTTGGCGGAGCACCCTGCGATGGCGCCAGTTCCGTGGAAGTCCCTACTCGTAGCCGTGCGCGACCCGGCCGGGCACCGGCAGCTGGCAGTCCGCACGGCCGCGCGACTTGCGGCGGCAAGCCGCGCCCGCATCACGTTGTTTCACGCCTTTTCGGTGCCCCATCCTGCGCCCGAACCCCTGCCGGCCGACCCGCAGGCGATCATCGCGGCCGTTGGCAAAGCGAAGCGGGCGCAGCTCGAGAAACTCGCGCGGCCGTTGCGCGCCAAAGGGCTGAAGGTCAGCTGTGAGGTCACCTGGGATTTTCCGCCGGCCGCAGCCATCGTACGGCGCGTGCTGAGCGACGCGCCCGACCTGGTGGTAGCCGAATCGCACCGGCATAACCGCCTGGCCCGGTGGTTTCTCGCCAGCACGGACTGGGACCTGATCCGCGAGTGCCCCTGCCCGGTGTGGTTCGTCAAGTCGGAAGGTGCGGGCAGCAGATCGCTGGTGCTTGCCGCGGTCGATCCGACGCATGCCCGCGCCAAGCCCTCCGGGCTCGACGAACGCCTGCTGCGCTCTGCCGCATCGGTGCGCGCACAGCTCGGCGGCCGGCTCGCGATGATCCATGTCGAGGACGCATTGCAGGCGCTCGCGCCGATTGTGCTGCCGGAACTGCCGCCGGCGCTCGTCGCCACCGCAACGGCCGCACGGACCGCCGCGCGGGCCAGAATCGATCGTCTCGGCGCGCGCCACGCTGTTGCCGCCGGTGACCGCATCGTGCGCGCGGGTATGCCGGCCCGGGTGATCGCGGCATGCGTGCGGCAACTCGGCGCCAGTCTGCTGGTGATGGGCGCGGTTTCGCGCAGCGGACTCGATCAGGTGTTCATCGGCCATACCGCCGAAGCGGTGATCGACGAGGTCGACTGTGACCTGCTCATCGTCAAGCCGCGCGGTTTCCGGACGACGCTGCCGCGTCGACGCCCGCGACTGCTCACTGCACCGGGACCATCGTCGCGATCGCGAAAAAAGTGAACCCGATGCGTCGGCCGTCGGCGTCAGAATTCGCGCCAGCGATTGTGGACGTACACGCTGTTGAACGCCCACAGGCCCATGTTGAGCGATAGCGGAATGTGCAGCAGCCAGCCCCATTTGCGCCGCAGGAGCACACCGTAGCTGGCGATGCCCGATGCCACCGCGTAGGCGATGATGATCGGCAACCAGTCACGGTAGTAGCCGCCGAGCAGCAGGGCCACGCCGGCCACGCTCGCCAGGACGGCCACGATGATGCCGCTGTAGCCGAGGAAGTATCCCCAGATGTACGGCAGCACGTCCGGCGACTGCTCCGCCAGCTCGTTGTTCTTGCGCTGCGCCAGCAACAGGCTCGCCGCGGTTCCGACGACGAACACGATGAAGGGCAGCACGACACTGATGACGATGAGATCGGTCACGGCTCCACTCCGGGTCCTGAATCGGCCCACCGACCGGCACGCGGCAGTCCGCGTCCGGCGGTACACCTGCAACCAGTCTGCGCCCGGCCCCGCCTGCAGCGCATAGGCATTTATACGGGTTCGTCGCCGATTAGCGGGACGCCTGCACCTTGGTCCCGCAAGCGGAAGTGGCGCGACCCGGGTCGGGCACTGGGCCACCACTTGCGCATCCCGGACGAGGGTGAGAACGGCTCTGCCAATCGACGAAGACCCTTCATGCGGAGGATAAAGAGCCCGCTCCCATGACACCCCCGAATCGGGCGACAATCACGCCTGCACCGACGGAGAATCCTGGCAATGAAAACACGCGCGGCAGTGGCCTACGAGGCCGGCAAGCCCCTGGAAATCGACACCGTCGACCTCGACGGCCCCCGGGCCGGCGAGGTGCTGGTGGAGATCCGGGCGACCGGGGTGTGCCACACGGACGAGTTCACGCGCTCCGGCGCCGACCCCGAGGGCCTGTTCCCCGCCATCTTCGGCCATGAGGGCGCCGGCGTCGTGGTGGACGTGGGGCCCGGCGTGAAATCCGTGGCGAAGGGCGACCACGTGATCCCGCTCTACACGCCGGAGTGCCGCGAGTGCAAATCCTGCACCTCGCACAAGACCAACCTCTGCACCGCCATCCGCGCCACCCAGGGCCGGGGCGTCATGCCGGATGGCACCAGCCGCTTTTCGCGCGGCGGCAGCATGATCCATCACTACATGGGCTGTTCGACGTTCTCCAACTTCACGGTGCTGCCCGAGATCGCGGTGGCGAAGATCCGCGAGGATGCGCCGTTCGACAAGGTCTGTTACATCGGCTGCGGCGTGACGACCGGCATCGGCGCAGTGATCAACACCGCGCGGGTGGAAGCCGGCGCGAACGTGGTCGTGTTCGGTCTCGGCGGTATCGGCCTCAACGTCATCCAGGGCGCGCGCATGGTGGGCGCCGGCCGGATCATCGGCGTGGACCGCAATCCGGGGCGCCGGGCGCTTGCCGAGAAATTCGGCATGACGCACTTCGTCAATCCGCGTGAGGTCGAGGGCGACCTCGTGCCGTACCTCGTCAGCCTGACCGACGGCGGCGCCGACTACAGCTTCGAGTGCGTCGGCAACGTCGGCCTTATGCGCCAGGCGCTGGAGTGCTGCCACCGCGGCTGGGGCGTGTCGGTCATCATCGGCGTCGCGGGTGCCGGCGAGGAGATCCGCACGCGCCCCTTCCAGCTCGTCACCGGCCGGGTCTGGAAAGGCAGCGCCTTCGGCGGTGCCCGCGGACGCACCGACGTGCCGAAGATCGTCGACTGGTACATGGAGGGCAGGATCGACATCGACGATCTCATCACCCACACGCTGCCGCATGCCGAGGTCAATCGCGCCTTCGACCTGATGCATAGCGGGCAGTCGATCCGCACGGTCCTGACGTACTGACCGCAGGGGCGGCGCGAGCGGCTGCCGCTGCGCCGGCTGCGGCCGAACATGCCGCGCCAGCGTTCGGATCTCAGGCGGCGAAGGCGCGCCGCACTTCCTCGCCGATCGCCGCCAGGCCGGCCCGCACCACCTCCGGCGGCTGTGCATAGCTGATGCGCAGGCACTCGTGCCGGTGCGGCCAGTCCGCGGCGAGGCCGGGAAAGAAGTGGTGGCCGGACAGCACGAACGTCCCGCGCGCCTTGAGCCGCCGGTACAACTCCGCGCTCGTGATCGGCAGGCTAGGCAGCCACAGCCAGAGGAAGAACGCGCCCTCCGGCCGGTGCACCCGGTAGTCGCAGCCCTCGAGCGACGCGGCCAGCCACTCGAGCGCCTGGCGGCTGCGCTGCCGGTAGAACGGCCGGATCACCTCCTCGCTCGCCCGCACGATCTCGCCGGAGGCGATCAACTCGCGCATGAGCACGGGCCCCACGCTGCCGACCGCGAGGCTGGTGGTCGCCGTCGCCGCGCCGAGCGCCGCCACGATTTCCGGGCGTGCCACCACGATGCCGGTGCGCACGCCGGGCAATCCGAGTTTCGACAGGCTGAGACACAGGATCACGTTGTCGTCCCAGTAGGGCATGGCGTCCGTGAACACGATGCGCGGGAACGGCAGTCCGTAGGCGCTGTCGAGAATGAGCGGAACATCCCTGCCGCGCGCTACTGCCGCCAGGCGCTGCAACTCATCGTCCGTGAGCACATTGCCGGTCGGGTTCGTCGGCCGCGACACGCACACTGCGGCGATGTCGTCCGGCATGTCGATCGCGGCAAAATCCACGTGGTACTTGAACTGCCGGTCGGGCAGCCGCTCGATGGCCGGCCGCCGCGAGGTGAGGATCTCATCGGTCACGCCGAGGTCCTGGTAGCCGACGTACTCCGGCGTGAGCGGCAGCAGGATGCGCGCCGCGCGGCCGTCCGCCCGCGGCCCCGCCAGCAGGTTGAACAGGAGGAAGAACCCGCTCTGGCTGCCGGCGGTCAACGCGACGTGCTCCGGTCCGACCGGCCAGCCATAGTTGTCGCGCAGGAGGCGGGAGAGCGCCGCGCGGAACCCCTGCTCGCCCACCGGATCGGCATAGTCGGCTACCAGCCGGCGGAAATCCCGCTCATCGGCCAGGATCCGCGCGAACTCGCGGCGGAACAGCTCGAGCATGGCCGGAATCTGTGCCGGGTTCCCGCCACCGAGCATGTTCAGCGGCTCGTCGCCGCCCAGTGCCGCACCGAGATCATCCATGAGCTCGCGCGTGCCGGTATGGCGCGTGAAACGTTCGCCGAAGCGGGAGAATGTCATGGCGCGGGGCGTGGAGAAAACCTGCAACGAGCCATTCTAGCCGCAGGTTGCCTCGTCGATCGCGCATCGCGCGGCCAGCAACCGGCCTCACGGGCCGGCGACTCCCCGGTCACCCTGCCAGCCCCAGTCGCCGGCGAATGTCCGCGGGCGTCACCCTGGCGTCACGCAATGCGCCGAGCGTCAGGTCGCGATCGCGTTTCGCGAGACGCCGGCCGCTCGCATCCCGGACCAGGCGATGGTGGTGGTAACGCGGCTGCGCGAGCCCGAGCACCCCCTGCAACAGGCGCTGCACATGCGTGGCGGCGAACAGGTCTTCGCCGCGAGAGACGAGCGTCACACCCTGCGCGTGATCGTCGAGGACCACCGCCAGGTGATAGCTCACGCCGATGTCGCGACGCCCGAGCACGATGTCGCCGAACAGCCGCGGCAGAACGCGGATCGTGCCGCGTTCACCTGCGCTGCCGCAGCCCTGCTCCTCGAAATCGAGAGTGCACTGGCCCAGAGTCGCCTCGCAGGCCGCGGCGTCCAGCCGCCAGGCATGCACCGCGCCCGCGGCGATCCGCGCGGCACGTTCGGCCGCGGAGAGTGCACGACAGGTTCCCGGGTACAGCGGCCCCTCCGGCCCCTGCGGCGCCTCGCCCATACGCTCGATCTCGGCTGCAATCGCGCCGCGGGTGCAGAAGCAGGGATAGGCGAGCGCACGGTCTGCGAGGTCCTGCAGGTGCTCGCGGTACAGCGCCATGCGCTCGGACTGCCGCAACACGGGGCCGTCCCAATGCAGACCGAGCCAGTCGAGATCCTCGACGATCGCCGCCTCGAAATCGGCGCGGCAGCGCACCCGATCGATATCCTCCATGCGCAGCAGGAAGCGCCCGCCCGAGGCCCGGGCAATGTCGTGCGCGGTGATCGCCGCCAGCGCATGCCCGAGATGGAGCCTGCCCGTGGGGCTTGGCGCGAAGCGTGTCGTCTCGCCCGCGGGGCGAGCCTGCATTCCTGCGGCCATTGCCGCCGAGTATAACGAGCCCGCCCTGCTTACAATCCCCCCGGTCGGGGCCCGCTACCGCATTCCGAATGGCCGCCGCCGGAGAATTTTCGGCAGCGGCAATCGGCAATGCTCCCCGACCCGGCACACCGGCCACCCTGGAGACGGAACATGGAGATCGACATCATCCTCAATGAATTCGCCTCGCCGCAGGCGGCGCTCGAACTCGGCCTCATGGCCGAGCGCTACGGCGCCCGCGGCGTGTGGGCCAGCAACTACGGCTGGTCACGCGATCCGTTCCTCACGCTGTCGCTGCTCGCGCAGCAGTCAAGCCGCATCCGCCTCGGGCCGATGGCGATCAGCCCGGCGGAACTGCATCCACTGAAGATGGCGAACCTGTTGTTCTCGCTGAACGAACTCGCCCGCGGCCGGGCCATGATCATGGTGGGCGGCGGCGGCGCGGTGCTGCAATCCATCGGCAGGAAGCGCGAGCGCATGATCCGTGGCGCACGCGAGTGCCTGGAGATCCTGAAAGGCGCCTCGCCGCACAAGACGATGAACTACAACGGCGAACTGTACAAAGTGTGGGGATACCAGCCGAAGTGGTACACGGACACCCCGCCGCTCGTCTATTTCGGCTCCAACCACCCGCAAAGCCGCAAGCTCTCTGCCGAACTCGCCGACGGACTCATCACCAGCGACTTCGTCGTACCGCTGGTGAAGGCGTTCGTCGACCGGACCCGCGAGGACCTGCGTGCCGCCGGCCGCAATCCGGATGCCTTCCGCATCAGCAATTTCTGGGCATGGCACATCAAGCAGGACGCGGCTGCTTCGATGGCCGAAGCGCGGCGCGAACTCATGCTCCGCGGCTGGCTCGGTGAGCAGTATTTCGCACCGTTCCTCGATCCCGACGAAGTGAAACTCATGCGCTCACACGAGCGGGACTTCCTCAACGCCTTCCTGCGCGGCACCGATGTCATCGAGAACGTGCCGCCAGCGCTGGTGACCAGGATGATCCGCAATATCTCGTTTGCGGGCGGCCTCGACCAGATCGAGCCGGCAATCGAAACGCTGCGAGCCTTCGCCGCCGCCGGCCTCACCGAGATCGCACTGCGGGTCCACGACGAACCGGCCGAAGCGATCCGCCTCATCGGCGAACGGGTGATCCCGGCGCTGCGTTGAAAAAGAGGTTCGTCTCCCACCGACGGGCGTCGGACTCTTCCCGTCCCCGGGCCTCGCCGCCGGCTGGCCCTGCGGGTGCCCTCGCAGGCGTGCTCGCTGCGGAGTGCGCGCCACTCGACTTCCTTGTCTCGTGGGCGCGCAGCAGCGGCATCCCTGCCGCTGCCTCTGCGAGCTTAGCCTTGCTCGCTACGCCTGCTCGGCCAGCCGGCGTAACCCATAGCGACGAGCACATGGACGTGCGAGGAGCGGCACGCGCCGGAGCCGCGACTACCGCATCAGCCACCGAAGACCCAGCGCATTCTCGCAGATCGGCGATGAACCAAAAAAAACGAGACCGTTACCGAATTCCATCGGTTTCGAGATACGTGCCAATGCAGCTCGAGTATCGAAGACTGTCCTCGGCACTCACCGTCGCGGACCGGGAATCTCGCTCCGTGGCGGCGGGATGATCCGGTCGATCTCGGCCATCTCCTCCGCCGAGGCGCGCCACGTGGCGGCTGCGATGTTCTGCTCGAGCTGCGCCACCGTGGTGACACCCGCGATCACGCTCGCGACGTACGGCTTTGCCACGAGCCAGCCCATCGCGAGTTGCAGCAAGCTGTGGTCGAAGCGCCCGGCGAGCGCCAGGAGCTGGTCGACCTGCGCCAGCTTCTCCGGTGAGGCGAAGGCGCCCGCCGCCCACTGGCCCCACTTCGCGAGCCGGGAGTCGGCGGGAAACTCGCGGCCCGGGCGGTACTTGCCGGAGAGCAGCCCGCTCTCCAGCGGAAAGTACGGGATGACACCCAGCCCGAAGGCACGGGTCGCCGGTACGACCTCCCGCTCGAGGTCGCGACTGAGCAGGCTGTAGCGGTTCTGCACCGATACGAACCCGTTCAAATGGTGCTCACGCGCGGTCCAGTCCGCATCGGCGATCTGCCAGGCTGCGAAGTTCGAGCAGCCGAGGTAGCGCACCTTACCCTGCCGGACCAGGTCATCGAGCGCGCGCAGCGTTTCCTCGACCGGCACCGCGTCGTCCGCGCGATGCATCTGGTAGAGATCGATGTAGTCCGTCGCAAGGCGCCTGAGACTGCCCTCCACCGCCTGCATGATCCAGCGGCGCGACCCACCCTGCTTCCAGGCCTGCTCTGCCGACATGGGGGCTGCGAACTTCGTCGCGACGATGACGTCGCGCCGCCTGGCTGCCAGCGCCCGGCCAAGGTACGCCTCCGACGTGCCGCGATTGCCGTACACATCGGCGGTATCGAAGAAGTTTACGCCGAGCTCCAGCGCGCGATTGACGATGGCGGTGGCCTGCGTCTCGTCGTTCATCATGCCGAAGTTCATGCAGCCGAGCCCGACGACTGATACCTGCAGTCCGGACCGGCCGAGTGGCCTGTATTCCATTTTCTGTTGCCTCGTTGGTGAGGTCGCGGCGCGGGCCGCTCCTATACCTTGCGCGTCCGTTCCGCCGCGATCGAGATCGGCGGGAACCAGGTCTGCTCGGTGCGCTTCAGGTTGCGGTCGAGCTGCATGATCATCGCCTCGACCAGGAACGGCCGGCCTGCGGCGAGCGCCCGCTTCGCGCGTTGCAGGGCCTTGCGCAACTCCCCGGGCGCGGCACAGGTCGCCGCCTCGATTTCGAAGCTCTGCGCGAGCCCCGAGAAACTCACGTCAGGCCTGCCGAGAAAACCGGAGACGTCGCGCCACAGCGAGCGGGTGTCCTTGTTGCGCCAAAGCGGCGAGAGCGCCTCGATGCGGTTGCGTTCGTTGTCGTAGCTGCGATTGTTCAGGATCACGATCAGCACCGGGATGTCGTAGCGCGCCGCCGTCCACAGCGACTCGACCTGGCCGAACAGGAACGCCCCGTCGCCGACGAGGCACACCACCTCGCGGTCCGGCAGCGCGGTCTTCACGCCGATCGCTGCGCCCGCGCCCCAGCCGAGCGCAAAGCCCGTGGTCTGCCCGATCACCCGCCGCCCGTTCGGCGCGAGGTTCAGCCAGAAATACGGCATCCGGTAGTCGAGTTCCGGGACCACGATGGCATCGGGTTCCAGCACGGCGTCGAGTTCGGCCGAAACCCGCTCCCAGGACATCGGGCTCGCATCCCAGTGCTCGCGCGCGTCGGCCAGGCGCTTCGCCTTGTCCTTCGCCGCCGCCTCGCGCGCCGCCGCCAGGCGCGGTGCGGCGATGGAGCGCAGGCGCTCCGGCGTCGCCATGCCGCGAACCGCGTCCGTCAGTGCCACGAGAGTTTCCTTCGCCCCCGCCGCAATGGCGATATCCACCGGCTGACTGCGCGCAATCGCGTCGAGGTCCAGTCCCGCCTGGATGGTGGTCGCCGTGCGCGGCACGGGAGCGGTAATCAGAGCAGGGTCGGGCATGGCCGCGCCGACGTTGAGGAACACATCCTGTCCGCCGACGACGCGCGGGAAGCCGAGCCCGTAGAACCCGGCGAACAACGGGTGCGAGAACGGCACGTCGCCGAAGACGCTCATGCCCTGGGTGACCCAGGCGCCAAGCAACTCCGCGAGCTCCATGAATTCGGCGTTCGCCCCGGCGCGCGTCACCTCGCCGCCGGCGCAGAAGACCGGCTTCTTCGCCTCGATCAGGGCGCGCGCCGCCGCCTCGATCAGCTCCGGCTTCGGCCGCAGTCGCGTGTCGACCGCGAAGCGGCTTTGCGGGTAGATGATCTGCTCCACATCGGCCGCCGCGAGAATCTCGTTCGGGAAGCGGATGTGCACCGGCCCGCCCGGCGGGGTCTGCGCCACCTTGATCGCGCGGCGCGTCATCTCGCTGATCTGGGTTTCCTTGTCCACCTGCCAGCGCCACTTGGTGAACTCCCCGGTCGGCGCAATCCAGTCGTCCACCTGCTCGAAACCGTCGCGGCCCGGGAACTGGCTGCTCGGTCCGTCGGAAAACACCGCGATGGCAGACCGATCCTTCCACGCGTTGTAGAGATTGTTGAGCGTGCTCGGCACCGCCACCCCGGGAACGAACAACGCCGAGGTCTGCAGGCTCGCCAGCTCATAGCCGTGGGCCATGCTGGTGGCCTGCGACTCGGCCACCGCCAGGATCATGCGCAGGTCGGGACGAAGCGTGATGGCGTCGAAGAATGGCGACATGCCGGTCGCCGTGGTGCCGAACACATTACGCACACCGGCCGCGCGCAGGGTCTCGGCGAAGATCTCGGCACCGGTGCCCCTGACGCTCAGACCTTCGGCTGGCGGCGGCATGGCCGCGCCACCCAGCTGCGCCGCGAGTGAATCGGCCGCTGTCGCCGAGAAGCCGAGCGCCGCCAGGCCGAGCGTGAACTCGCGCCGGGATATCTCACTGTCCACGAACTGCTTGAACAAGCCACGCATCGATTGCCCCCGTTCCGTCCGCCCCGATGTCATGCCGCCGTGCCCGCCGTGATCCGGACGCGGGTCGCGCGGCCCGCGCCCGTCGCATCATAGCCGCCGCGGCCGTTGGATGGTCGCCGTGGCATGGGCGGCCACCGTCGCACCGACCCGCCGCAGGCACCACCATGCAGACCACCGCAGCCGCAGCGCGCAGCGATCTGGAAACTCTATGACTAAAAATATCTATCTATTTGTTTATACAAATTAAAAATCACTAGTTTCTTAGCGACAATCTGCCACAGTGACAGGCATCGGACAGGCCCGTACGATTTCGAACAAGGTCGTCCGATTTCAACACCATGCTCAGCAGCAACGCCATCGAGTCGATGCTACCGGCAGCCGCGAGCCACAAGGTGGCGCGCCGCCAGGATCGCACCCGTGAGCGACTGCTCGCGGAGAGCGCCGGCCTGTTTCTCACTCACGGGTTTGCCGCGGTCAGCGTCGAGCAGATCGTCGCCGCCGCCGGCATTGCCCGCAGCAGCTTCTACCGCTTCTTCGCGAACCGCGAGGAAGTGCTGGCCAGCATCATCCGGCCCGTGTTCGAGCACGGCGTGATGACCATGCGCGACGTCGCCCGCCGGCCGGCCCGGCAGGTCATCGCCGGCGTGCTCGACATGTACCTCGCGCAGTGGCGCACCGGTTCGCCGGCGCTGCGGCTCGCCACGCGCATGGGCGGCACCTATTTCCGGCTGTTCGAAGACGTGCACCACGAGTTTCGCGCCAGCCTGACGGGGCTGATGCGGCGGGTGGAACCGACCGGACTGCTGCTGAACGGCAGCGGCGAGGCCTCCGCCCGGCTCATTGCCCGGACCGCCGTCCCGGTGCTCGAGGTGTACGCCACGAGCCCCCGCATTGATTCCCAGTTCCACCAGACCATGACCG
The DNA here is from genome assembly GCA_011526045.1 of Nevskiales bacterium. Classification (GTDB taxonomy): domain Bacteria; phylum Pseudomonadota; class Gammaproteobacteria; order Steroidobacterales; genus QUBU01. The sequence goes on from WYBE01000022.1 coordinate 13,701, forward strand.
GTCTGCTAGTCAGACCCGAGGTTCAATCATGACCACCGCCACCACTGAGCACGACAACGCCTTCAAGCGGATCTTCTACCGGCCGCCGTTCATCGGCGCGCTCGCCTTCGTCGTCGTGTTCATCATGCAGGGGCTCGGCCACACCCAGATGGTGCTCATGGAGAGCATCTTCGGCGAGCATTTCGTCTACCAGTCGGCAGCGATCACCGGGCTGGTCGGCGCAGCCTGCCTGTATTTCGGCATGCGCAGCGAGGGCGAGGTCGCTGCCACGTGGCTGGGCTTCTTTGCCGGCACGTTCCTGTGGACCGGCTGGGTGGAGTTCACGTTCGTCTGGTCGGCCAATGTGCTCGGCGTACCGGACCTCATGGACAAGCACGCGCCCGGCGAGATTGCGACCAAGGCCGAGTACCTCGTGATGATGTCCTCGGCCGGCGTACTGCTGGCGACGATGATGCCGCTGATGATGAACCGGGAAACCAAGTGCAACATGTTCGTCTGGTTCCAGCGCAACCTGCGGCTGCGCACCGGCAAGCCCAGCCGCGGTTACGAGCGGAACTTCGGCTACATCACCTGCCTGGAAACCCTCTACGTGCTGTGGTTCTGCTACCTGGCGCTGCTGTTCATCTACGACGAGAGCATCCTGGGCGACCGTCATCCCGTGACTTACGGCATCCTGTTCGTCGGCACCGTGTGGTCGGTGTACCTGATCCGCCGGCTGCTGCAGATGTGGAAGGTAACGACCGCCATCCGCTACGCGATTCCCACCGCGATCATCGCTTACAGCTGCTATGAGATCGTCGGCCGCTGGAATCTCTTTGCCGACATCTGGGTGGACCCGGGCAAGTACTGGCTCGAGCTGACCTTGTTCCTCGTCGCGCTGGTGCTGGCCACGATCATCGCCGCCCTCACCCCGCAGCACATCAAGGCGAAGCTCGACAAGGAAAGCCGGCTCGGGAACGCCTGATGGCCTGATTCGCCCGCTGCCGCCCCGGTGCCTTACGCGTTCCCGGCACCGGAGGCGGGCGCGCGCACCGGCAGGCGGCGCACCACCAGCGCGGCGACGAACACGAGCAGGTTGACGCTACCCATCATCACGAACGGCGCACCCGGCCCGACCGAGTCGAAGATTCTGCCGCCAGCGAACGTCAGGCAGATCATGCCGACAGATCCGGCCAGGCCGAACGTGCCGATGACCGTGCCACGCACCGCAGGCGGCGCCTCCTGGCCGATCAGCACGCCGGCACTGACGACGGCACTCGCTTCGCCGAGGCCGGCCACCACGGCCGCGAGAATCATGCCGCGGCCGAGCGGATCATCCACGGTACCGAGCAGCAGGTAGCCGAACGCGGCCAGGCCAAACGCCAGGCACACGCCGGTGAGCCGCGCAACGCGGTCGAGGATGACGCCCATCGCGAACGACCACAGCAGCGCCACTCCCTGGGCGATGCCGAAGACCATCCCGGCGCGCGCCGTCGCCGCGCCGATGCTCATGCCCGCCGCCACCCCTGCCTGCACGACCCAGAGCGTGATGAACGTCGTGATGATGACCAGGTCGCCACGGGAGGCGAACGCGCTGAGATAGCCGAGCGCGATGCGCGGGTTCTCCCGCGCGATCGACAGCCCCTGCGCAGCGAGCCGCAGGACCCCGGCCCGCGTGCGGCTCGTTAGCGCCGGCGCCTGCAGACCCCAGCGCAGCAGCGCCGCCAGCAAGGCGACGTACAGCGTGAACACCCAGAAACTGGCGCGCAGGGCTGCGACGTCGTCCAGGCCCATCCGGCTGAACACGAGCGGCAGTCGTGCAAAGGCGGTGGCCATCAGCACGACGCCGAGCCCGTTGCACACGCCGACCGCACCCATCCAGCGGCCACGCATGCGCTCGTCGATGTACTCAGCGATGCAGGTCGACAGCATCACTGTCGCGGCCGTCTGGCCGACCGAATAGAACACGCGTAACGCGACCAGCGCAGCCTCGGAGCCCGCCAGCGGATAGACGGCGAAACCGGCCGCCATCCACAACATCCCGCCGATGAAAATCGGCCGCCGCCCGATCCGGTCGGATGCCGCCCCGACCAGGCCGCCGAGCAGAATCTGCACGCCTTCCTGGAGCGACACGAGCACCCCGGCCAGCGCTCCCTGCCGCTCCACGGCGATGTCGAGCACGTTGAAGAGGTACGGATTGGCGAAATTCAGGAAGGTGACGAGGCCGATCGTGCTGAAGCTCGCGAACAGCAGTGTCGCGGCATTGCGGGCACTCACGCTCCCGGCGAGCAGAAACGGGCCGAGGCGCGCGGCTGGCGCCGCGTGACCGTCGCTCATGCTCCGGGCCGCCCATCGCTCATGCCGGCAGTCTCCCCGCCCGGATCACTCCGGAGCAAGTGACACGACGCCACAGGCGTTCACGAGGTTCATCGCCCATCGGCGGGAGCGGTTACCGGGGCTCCGGGTCGATCCCGCGCCGTGGCTGCTGGGTGCCGGGTCGGGACTGAAGTCCCTCCCGGTGCGCAGGCGGCATCAGTGAGGTCGCCAACCGCCATCGCGCACCGACCTTGAGTGTCTCGGGATTTGAACCGCAACACCGTCCTGCACTCCGTCCGCTGAGCGCACGCCGGTGGTGTCCCGGTGTCCGGCGAGCGCACGTGTGGAGCCGGCTGCCAGGAGGGCCGCAGCCGGCGCAACCCGTAGCGACGAGCACAGGGACGTGCGAGGAGCGGCGCTCGCCGGACACTGGGACACCCCATCACGCGCACCCGCCGGACGAGGATGCGGGCCGATCCGCCAGCAGATCGGCGCTGAACCGTTTACGGGCGGCTGCAATTCGGGCACTCTCCGGCGTGCGGCCCTGCGCACGCAGGGCGGTCACCGTCACGATTCCTGGGGAGGAAGCGCTGCCGCGGGGGATCGCGAGCGCCCGGGACGGGAAGACCGGCGGCCTGGCCGGTCTTCCCGTTACCTTCGGTGTCGTCCACGTCGCTGCCGCCCGCGGCGCCAGACACTCAGGATCTGTAACCCGGCATGACCTTGAGTTCGAGGAAGGCGTCCAGCCCGAACTCACCCCATTCACGACCATTGCCCGATTGCTTGCAGCCGCCGAAAGGCGCGTCGAGACTCATCGGCGCATCGTTCAGATGCACCATGCCCGCACGGACGGCAGCCGCGACCCGCCGTAACTGCGCCACGTCACTGCCGGAGACATAAGCCGCCAGGCCGTAGGGGGTGTCGTTGGCTATCGCGATCGCATGCTCCTCGCCGTCGAACGGAATGATGGCGAGCACCGGTCCGAATATCTCTTCGCGGGCGATCACCATGTCGTTGCGCACGCCGGCGAATACCGTCGGGCGCACGTAGTAGCCGCGCTCGAGACCGGGCGGATTGCCGGGTCCGCCGATCACCAGCATGGCGCCCTCCTCCATGCCGGTGCGAATCAGCCGCTGGATCTTCTCGTGCTGGTTGCGGCTGATCACCGGCCCGAGATCGGTCGCGGGATCGCGCGGATCGCCAACCTTGAGTGCACCGGCGACCTCGCGCGCGATAGCGACGGCGTGATCGTGCAGCTCACGCGGCACCAGCATGCGCGACGGTGCGTTGCACGACTGGCCGCTGTTGCCGAAGCACTCGCGCACGCCCGCCGTGACCGCACGCTCGAGGACGCCTGCATCGAGGATGATGTTCGGTGATTTGCCACCGAGTTCCTGGTGAACCCGCTTGACGCTGGCGGCCGCCGCCATCGCCACCGCGACGCCGCCGCGGGTGGAACCGGTGAAGGAGACCATGTCCACTGCAGGGTGGGCCGCGAGCGACTGCCCGACAACGGGCCCGTCGCCATGAACCATGTTGAACACCCCGGACGGGACGCCGGCCTCGTGCAGCACCTCGGCAAATACCGCGGCGGAGAGCGGCGCGATCTCGCTCGGCTTGAGCACCATCGTGCAGCCGGCGGCCAGTGCCGGTGCGACCTTGCAGGCAATCTGGTTGATCGGCCAGTTCCAGGGCGTAATGAGCGCACACACGCCGACCGGCTCGCGCTGCAGGCGCATGCTGCCGCGATCCTCCGTGAACGGGTAAGTGCGCATGACCTCCAGCATCGTCGTGAAATGGCCGGTGCCGAGGCGCGTCTGCGAGCGCTTCGCGAATGCGAGCGGCGCGCCGAGTTCGGTGGAGATGGCCTCGGCGACATCGTCCTGGCGCCGCCTGTAGACCTCGACGATGCGTGCGAGCAGCGCGCTGCGCTCGGCCACGCTGGTGCGCGACCAGGCGGGAAATGCACGGCGCGCCGCCGCGACTGCGCGCTCCGCGTCGGCCTCGGTGCCGAGACGGATGGCGCCGACCGCTTCCTCCGTCGCCGGATTGATGACCGGAAACTCGCGCCCGCCGGGCGGCACCGTCCATTGACCATCGATGTAGAAACCGCGGAAATCGCCCATACGACGCTCCTCCGGCCGCGCGGCATCCGTCCGGCCGGGCCGGGCCATTTCGTGGAATGACCCGGGCATTGTATCGTGCCGGACTGGCGCGCCCCGGTGTGCCGCCGAGCGGCTGACCATGAACAAGAATCGCCTGATCCTCGCGGGCCTGATGCTCGGCACACTCATCGCCGCGTACTGGCTCGGCCTCGATCGCTTCCTGAGCCTGGACTACCTGCGCGCCTCGCTGGACGGCATACAGCGCCTCGTCGCCGCGAACTTCGCGGCCACCCTGCTCGGGTTCTTCGCGCTGTATGTCGCGCTGACCTCGCTCAGCGTCCCCGGGGCGGCCCTGACGATGACGCTGGCCGCCGGGGCGTTGTTCGGGGTCCTCTGGGGTTCGGTGCTGGTATCGTTCGCCAGCGCGATCGGAGGCACCATCGCCTGCCTCATCTCGCGTTTCCTGCTGCGGGAGTTTGCCGAACGCAGGTTCCCCTTTGCCGTCGAGCGGGTGAACCGCGGCCTGCGCGAGGACGGCGCCTACTACCTGTTCGGACTGCGGCTGGTGCCGGTGTTCCCGTACTTCGTCGTCAACGTGGTGATGGGGCTGACCCGGATGCCGCTGCGCACCTTCTACTGGGTGAGCCAGCTCGGGATGCTGCCTGCAGTCGTGGTCTTCGTGAATGCGGGCACGCAGCTTGCGAAGATCCAGGAACCGCGCGGCATCCTCGCGCCCGGGGTGGTGGTCTCACTCACGCTGCTCGGCATCTTCCCGGTCGTCGCCAGGAAGGCCGCAACGGCCGTCATCGCCTGGCACCGGGGCCGCGCGTGAGCGCAGGCGCCGGGCGCAGACCGCGACGCTTCGACGCCAACCTGGTCGTGATCGGCGCCGGCTCGGCCGGACTGGTCAGCGCATCGGTCGCCGCCGCGGCCAGGGCGAAGGTCGTGCTGATCGAGGCCGGGCGCATGGGCGGCGACTGCCTGAACACCGGCTGCGTGCCGAGCAAGGCGCTGCTGCGCTCCGCGCGCATCGCGGCGCAGATGCGCCGGGCAGCGGACTTCGGGGTCGTCGCGGGGCCGGTGACCGTCGACTTTGCGGGCGTCATGGCGCGCGTTGCCAGCGTCATCGAGCGGATCGCGCCGCACGACTCGGTGGAGCGCTACACGAAGCTCGGCGTCGAGTGCCTGTCCGGCGCGGCCACACTCCTTTCGCCGTGGGAGGTCGGGGTCGGCTCGCGCGTGATCAGCACCCGCGCGATCGTGCTCGCCACCGGCGCAAGCCCGGCCCTGCCGCCGCTTGCGGGTCTCGATGCAGCGGACCCGCTCACCGCGGCGAATCTCTGGTCACTGCGGGAACTCCCGCGCCGGCTCCTGGTGCTCGGCGGCGGGCCGCAAGGCTGCGAATTCGCGCAGGCATTCCGCCAGCTCGGGAGCGAGGTCACGCTGGTGGAGATGCAATCGCAGCTCCTGGCACAGGAGGATGCGGAGGTTGGCGCGGCACTCGCGGCGCGTTTCACGCGCGAAGGCATCAGCGTGCTCACCGGCTGGCAGGCACTCGCCGTGGGGCAGCCGGGCGAGCTGCGCATCGGGCGCGATGGCGCGTCGCGCGTGGCCGGCTTCGACCGCATCCTGGTGGCAACGGGGCGCTCACCCCGCACCACGGGACTCGGGCTCGAGCGGGTCGGCGTCGGCTTGAATCCGGACGGCACCGTGCAGGTCAACGAATTCCTGCAGACGACCCGCCCGAACATCTATGCCTGCGGCGACGTCGCCGGGCCGTACCAGCTCACCCACGCCGCCGCGCACCAGGCCTGGTACTGCGCCACCAATGCGCTCTTCGGCGCCCTGCGCCGCTCGCGCATCGACTACGCGGTGCTGCCACGGGTGGTATTCACCGACCCGGAGGTTGCCCGGGTGGGCCTGAACGAAACGCAGGCGCGGGAACGCGGTATCCGCTGCGAGACCACCCGCTACGGCTTCGACGACCTCGACCGCGCCATTGCCGAGGGCACGGCGGAAGGCTTCATCAAGGTGCTGACGCCGCCCGGTTCGGACCGCATTCTCGGTGCCACCATCGTCGGCCCCCATGCAGGCGAACTCATTGCCGAGTTCGCGCTGGCGATGCGCCACGGGCTCGGCCTGCGCAAGGTGCTCGGCACGATTCACAGCTACCCGACACTCGCCGAAGCCAACCGGTTTACCGCCCTCGCCTGGCAGCGCACCCGCCTCCCGGCGACGTTGCTCGGGATCGCGGGCCATTTCCACCGCTGGCGGCGCGGCTGAGGCCGGTCGCCGGTCGCCGGCACCCGGGCGCCGTGCCCGGGTCCACGGGCCGGGGCCGCGGAAACAAATTGTTACAGCCCGCCGCTGCCTTTCGTGGCAAGGTGGCCGGATATTCGAGGCCAGAACACGCCCCGCATGAACGCTGCCGGCGAATCGGTAATCGAGATCCGCGCCCTTGCCCGCAGTTATCCGATGGGCGATGCGGTGGTCCACGCATTGCACGGCGTGGACCTCAGCATCCGCCACGGCGAGTACGTCGCGATCATGGGACCGTCCGGCTCGGGCAAGTCCAGCCTGATGAACATCATCGGCTGTCTCGACTCACCCGATGCGGGCGACTACCACCTCAACGGGCGCCAGGTCTCGCGCCTGAAGGACGGCGAGCTTGCGGCAATCCGCAATCGAGAGATCGGCTTCGTGTTCCAGACCTTCAACCTGCTGCAGCGGGCGACCGCGCTGCATAACGTCGAACTGCCGCTGATCTACGCCGGTGTCGGACGGCGGGAGCGCATCGAGCGCGCGACGAAGGCACTCGAGATGGTCGGGCTCTCCGACCGCATGCACCACCGGCCGGGCGAGCTGTCCGGCGGTCAGCGGCAACGGGTCGCCATCGCGCGGGCCCTGGTCAACCGGCCGAGCCTGCTGCTGGCGGACGAGCCGACCGGCAATCTCGACTCGACGACTGCCGCGGAGATCCTGGCCACTTTCGATCGGCTGCACGCCGCCGGCAATACCATCGTCCTGGTCACCCACGACGAAACAGTGGCGCGGCGCGCCAAACGAATCATCCGGCTCCGCGACGGGGCCATCGAGGCGGACGCAAAAACATGACCAGATACTGCCTGAGGTTGATCCCGCTCCATATCGCTGCACTGGCTGTCGTCGGCTGTGCCGAAAAGGAAGCGGCGCCACCACTGGAGACGGCGATCGTCGAAAAGCGCGACATCGTCGTGGCCGTCGAGGCAGCGGGCACCATCGAACCGCTGCTGACCGTGGAAATCAAATCCAAGGCCTCCGGCGAGGTACTCAAGGCCGAAGGCCAGACGGGCCAGGTCGTGACTGCCGGGACGTTGCTGGTACAGATCGACAAGCGCAGCCCGCGCAATCTGCTCGCCCAGGCCGAGTCGGAACTCGAGGCGGCCATCGCCCGCCGCACCATCGCGAAAGCGCAGAACGAACGCGCCAGGGTGCTGTTCGGCTCACGCACCATCAACGAGGTGGACTACGAGACGACCCAGGTCGAGTATGCGAACGCCAAGGCCGACGTGGTGCGCGCGCAGGTGGCCGTGGAGAACGCGCGCATCACGCTCGACGACACCGACGTACGCGCCCCGATCACCGGCACGATCATCGAGAAACTGGTGGAAACCGGGCAGGTCATTTCTTCGCCGATGAAAGATTTCGGCGGTGGCACGTCTCTGATGAAGATGGCCGATCTCTCCACCGTGCAGGTCCGTGCGCTGGTCGATGAAACCGACGTCGGCAAGATCCAGCCGGGAAAGCCGGTCACGGTGCGGGTGGCGGCCTATCCGAACCAGCCCTTCCCGGGCGAGGTGCACAAAATCGAGCCCCAGGCGCAGGCCGACCAGAGCGTGACCACCTTCGCGGTGCTGATCCGCCTGCCGAATCCCCAGGGCCTGCTGCGCCCGGGCATGAACGCGGACGTGGAGATCCGCGTGGCCGAACGCGACGGCGTGCTGGCCGTCCCGAACGGCGCGCTGCGCACGCCACGCGAAATCGCCACCGCAGCGGCCGCCGTCGGCCTGGACCCGGCGCAGGTACGCGAGCAGCTCGGCGCCGGCGCGACCGGGAGACGTGAGGCGGCGGCCGGCGCGGGGACTGATTATGAGTACGGCGGGCGCTACTGGGCGTTCGTCGAGCGCGGCGGCACGCCGATGGCGGTCAACGTCACCACGGGGATCACCGACCTCGAGTACAGCGAGGTGCGGGAGGGCCTGGCGGCAGGCGACGCGGTCGTCCTGCTGCCCAGCACCGGGCTGCTCGAAGCCCAGGCCCGGGGACGCGAAATGATGAGCCGCTTCAGCGTCATGCCCGGCACCGGCAAGCAGGACAGCCGCTCCCGCCAGGGCAAGGCCGACAATGCTGCTCGGTGAACTCATCGTCGTCGCGCTGCAATCGGTGCGGGCCAACCTGTTCCGCTCCGCGCTCACGATGCTCGGCATCATCATCGGCGTGGCATCGGTCATCACGATGCTGGCGGTCGGCGCAGGTGCCAAGGGCGCGGTAGACCAGCAGATCGAGGCGCTCGGCGCGGGCCTGCTCAGCATCCGTCCCGGGCAGGCGTTCCGCATGGGTGTCGCGGAGGCCGCCGAGACACTGTCCGCAAACGACGCCGAGGCGCTCGCACGCGATGCGGTCACGATCTCCACGCTGGTTCCGGAGCGCTCGGGGATGGAGCAGGTAAAGCTCGGCAACCGCAACCGCAGCCTGCGCACGATCGGCACCACCGCGAATTTCGCCACCGTGCACGACTTCCATCTCGACGCCGGTCGTATGTTCACCTCCTCCGACGATGCAGCGAGGCGCGCGCTGGCGGTGCTCGGGGCGAAAGTGCCGCCGATGTTCAACGAGAGCGCGCGTTCGATCGTCGGCAAGACGATCTACGTGCGTGGTCTCGCGTTCGAGGTGGCCGGCGTGTTCCGTGAGAAGGGCACGACGGGCTTTCGCAATGTCGACGAGCAGATATGGCTGCCGCTGAACACGGCGCGCATCCGCCTGTTCGGCTCCGAGGGCCTGGACCTCATCAGCGTGAAACCCGCACCCGGGGTGGACATGCAGCGGGCGATCGTGGATATCGAGCGCATCCTGCGGCGCGAGCACGGACTGCTGCCCGGTCGGGACAACGATTTCACCATCCAGGACCCGCGCCAGTTCCTCGACTTCCAGCAGACCGCCGCCAACATATTTGCATTCCTGCTCGCGAGCATCGCCAGCGTCAGTCTGGTCGTCGGCGGCATCGGCATCATGAACATCATGCTGGTGACGGTGACCGAGAGGACGCGCGAAATCGGCATCCGCAAAGCGCTCGGCGCCACGCGCCGCAGCATCCTCATCCAGTTCCTGATCGAGGCCATGCTGTTGTGCCTGATCGGCGGCGCGACCGGCGTCCTGCTCGGCATCGGCGTCTCGCAATTGCTGACCGCGGTCGCCGGCTGGCGGGCCACGGTCTCGCCGTCGGCGATCGGCCTGGCGTTCGGCTTCAGCGCCTTCGTCGGACTCTTTTTCGGGCTGTGGCCGGCCCGCAAGGCCGCGCGCATGGATCCGATCGCCGCGCTGCGTTACGAGTGAGTTGCGCAGCCGCGGGCGCCACGCGCAACAACGAGAAAACGCAGTGCCGGTAGGTGTTTTCCACGTGGTTTTGCCTTCAGCTGTGCTGCTATATAGATAGCGTCTTTTTACACAAGAACCGAGGCGGGAGGCGCCTATGTATATTAATTTCTGGTACCCGATGGTTCGCAGCGAGGACCTCGGGCCCGACAAGCCGGAGAAGGTAAAGGTCCTGGGGCTGAACTTCGTCGTGTTCCGCGATGCGGATGGCGCGGCGCGCACCCTGAGCGACACCTGCGTGCATCGTGGCGGATCGCTGGGCGGTCCATGGGAGCTCGGCGAGCGCCCGCGCATCGTCGACGGCTGCATCGTATGCCCCTACCACGGCTGGGAGTTCGGCGGCGACGGCCAGTGCAAAAACATCCCCTCGATCGGCTACGGCACCAAGACACCGGCTCGCGCCAAGGTCGATGCGTATCCGACGGTCGAGAAGTACGGCATCGTGTTCGCCTTCCTCGGCGACCTGCCGGAGAGCGAGCGCCCGCCGATGATCAACGTCAAGGAGTGGGACGATCCGAAGTGGCGCGCCAACTCCGTGCTGATCCTCGATGTGCCCTTCTACTATGAGCGCTCCATCGAGAACGGCATCGATCCGGCGCACAACGAGTTCGTGCATCCGACCCACGGCCACTCGGCCATCAATCGCGAGACCTATCGCGTGCGCGAGCACGAAGTGGTGGATGGCGAACAGGGCTGGGGCATGGTGTTCAAGCACCGTTACGCGGCCCCCGGCCTGCGCGGCGAGACCTGGAAGGGCGTCGAAGCGCCTGCTGCAGAGATCTACGCGGGCACCGAGACCTTCGGTCCCAACGCGATGATCACGGAAATCGAGCCCACCCCGGGCAAGAAGTTCCGCCAGTACTTCATCGAGCAGCCGGTCGACGACAACCGCACGCGCATTTTCTTCGTCAACATGCGCAACTTCATGACCGAGCCGAAGAACGACGGCCCAATCCACGCGCGCAACAAGGTCATCGCCCAGCAGGACATCGAGATCCTGAGCGATGTCTACCCGGTCCGTACGCCGATCAGCAACACGAAGGAAGTGCTGATGCCGGCGGACAAGGCGGTAGCCGGATACCGCGAGTGGCTTGCCAAGTTCGACGACAAGGGCTGGAGGATCGACTGGAACGAGTTCAAGGCGCGCAATATCAAGAACGATATCGCGTTCGCGATCCCGTGCCCGGACCGCCGGACCTCCGGCAACTGGGTGCTCGAAGCGGTGCCCATGGTGAAGAATCGCGAAGCGCGCAAGGACGCCGCCAAGGCATCCTGATCATCCCCCACCGGGGATACACGCTTCGGCAGAACGGACGGGCGGCCCACGGGCCGCCCGTTTTTTTTGGTTCATCGCCGATCGGCGGGAATGTCGTGGATTACTGGTGGAGGATGCGGTGGTCCCGCCCGCCGGCGCGTGCCGCTCCTCGCACGTCCCTGTGCTCGTCGCTATGGGTTGCGCCGGCTGCTGCCCTCCTGGCAACCGGCTC
>WYBE01000023.1 GCA_011526045.1 Nevskiales bacterium
AGTGGCGCGCACTCCGCAGCGAGCACGCCTGCGAGGGCACCCGCAGGGCCAGCCGGCGGCGAGACCCGGGGATGGGCGGAGTCCTATGCAGCCTTCGCCGCATGATGACCCCGCCAATCTGCGATGAGCCAAAAAAAAGAAACCCCGCCGAAGCGGGGTTTCTTTGGCCGGGGCAGGCCTGCATCAGCGATGATGCGCCACCCTCTACAGTTCCAGCCGGCTGATGACCGTTCCCTCGAGCGTAACGCCGGCCATCAGGCCGGCATTCGACAGCACGTAGGCGATGATGGGCCGCTGCACCGTGCTGGTCGTGGCTTGCGCGTTCGCGCCCGCGGTGATCACGGTCACGTTGGCGTTGCCACCGGCACTCCAGCCGCTGCTGCTGTGGAAGGTATCGAGGGCCTCCTGCGTCATGAACAGGATGTACACCGCCTGCGACTGTGCGCCGATCTGCAGGCCCCAGGAGCCGCCCGTCTGGCGATAGAAACCGGTGGTCCTGCCGTTCACGCGCAAGGCGCCTTCGCCGTGCGAACCGCCGAATACGAAACCGGCAGAGAGCACGGCCGGGAACACCAGCACGCCCTTGGCGGATGCCACCATCTGCTGCGAGCCGTTGATCTGGCGATAGAGTTCTTCGAGCGCGTTGTCCACGCCGGCGTTGATGCTCTGGCGGCGCGTCTCGGGGTCATTGCGGCCGGGAGTGGTCGTGGTGCAGGCCGTCATCATCACGAGCAGTGCGGCAAGCAGGGCGGGAATAAATCGGGTCCGGTACATCGGGATTCCTTTCACAAAAGGTCAGCCGCCTGAACGGCGGCTGGTTGGGCCGAGAGCATAACCGAATTGCAGCGATCCTAAAACGGCGGGCTGTTCTGGCCGGCTCAGAAGCTGTAGACGAGATTCGCGGTCACGACCGAGTCGGTCTTGTCCTTCCCGCCCTCCACGTCGGTGTTGTGCCGCATCGTGTAGTCGAGGCCGAGCGCGAACACGTCGGTCATCTTCACTTCGATGCCGAGCTGGTTCTGGTAGAAGGTATTGTCCGAGCCGGATTCCACGAGGAAGCGGTCGTAGACCAGCGTCGTCCCGGTGAGCTTGTGCTCGAAATTCACGGCGCCGCGCCCGATGGCGTCGGTGTTCTCCTCGCCCGTGGTCCGCCGCTCGGTGCGCCGCACACCAGGGCCGATCTGGCCCTCGAGCTTGGTCCGGTCCGTCGCAATGAAGTGGTAGCCGTAACCGACGGCTGCCGTTCCCTGGTACTTGAAGTCGGTGAAACGGTCATCTTCGTAGCGCAGCGTGCCGAACAGGTGGCTGCGATCCGTCAAATCGTAGTTGGATTCACCGCGCAGCTCCCAGCGGTCGGCGGAGGTGACGTCGTCGTTTACCGTGCGCAGCCACGACCCGCCCGCCCGATGCGTCCAGCGTTCGCCCTCGCGCGCGACATCGAGGACGGCATTGATGGTTTCGGTATCGGTATTGCCGCGCGCCAGTACGCCGCCGAACGTGCCCTTGCCGGTCCACGCGGCCGACGCGGTCCCGCACGCCAGTACGCCCACGGCGATTCCCGCCACCCAGTTCAAGCTGTGCATGACCCCCTCCGGCCGCAAAAGGCCCGCAGTCTAACCGCTCGTTGCCGGTCGTGAAATATCCCGCGCTACCGGGCTCGATCGGGGCCGGTGTCGTTGAGCCAGCGGCTCGTGCGGTCGAGCAGCTCCGCCATGTCCTTGCCGGTTGCCGGCAGCTCCTGCGGCGGGAGGTCGAGGTGGTTGAGCGGCGTTTCCTGCACGTACTGCCCGAACACGGGTGCCACGACTTCCAGCGGGTAGTGCGGAATGCGCCGGTTGCGGCGGAATGCGGCGATGGGGATCTCCGCCTCGATGATGGCTTCGTTGTTGCTCGGGTCCTCGGCGAGGACCTGGCCGCGGGGGTCCACGATCAGCGAGCCGCCGCCGAACCGGGCCGCCTCGCTGTCCGGCGGAAAGGTGATGTTCGACATGGCCGAGTAGAAGTTGTTGAACTGCGCGACCGCCTTCACGTCCGTCGGCGAGAAGAGCGTCGCGGTCCGGAACATGATCTCCACGCCGCGCATGGCGAAGGCCGCGAACACGAACGGGTCGAGCTGCACGGTGCTGACTGCGATGTTGCCGTACTCCGTCTGCAACACCGGGAACTCCTGCTCGATACCGTAGCGGGCGCGGTAGCGGTCACGCACGGCTTCGATGGTGGTGGTCGGGATCTCGTTGCCGGGCGTCAGGCGCTTGACGTTGCGCGTCTTCCAGAAACGCGCGGCGACCCGCCCCTGGCGGTCGATGACGGCATTGAGGCTCAGGATATGCCCCGGCCATTCGTCGTCGCGCGCATAGCTGCCGAAGATGATGTAGGTGTCGCACTCGCGGGCCACCGCGCCGAGCTGCTCGGTCTCGGGCCCGGGGATGCGGACGGTGAAGCGCAGTTTCTCCTCCCGCGTGCCCTCGGAGTAGCCGGTGAGCGGGAACTCGTTGTAGAGCAGGAAATCGGGCTTCTTCCCGGTCCGGCAGGCCTCGCGTGCCAGGCGCACCATGGTGTCGAGGTTGGTCTTCAGGCCCGCCTCGATGCTCGGCGCCTTCTGCAGGTTGGTGACCCCGTTCTGGATCACCTTCACCACCACCACGTCCTTCGCCAGCGGCCGCGTGGGGTAGGTGCCGTTCGCTTGAACCAGCGGTGCCGGAGCCGCCCCGGCCGTGGTGGCGGCAGGCGCCACGGCGCAGGCGCCGGCGGCGGCGAGCCCGAGCAGGGCGGCGTAACGCGACGGGTCTTTCATGCGCCGCTCAACGCCGGCGCGGGCCGAACAGGAACCAGAAAATCAGCCCCAGCACCGGCAGGAGCAGGATCACGACGACCCAGAGCACCTTGCTGCCGGTCGTAGCGCCGCTTTCGATGGTCTTGACGATGGCCCAGATGTCCAGCACCAGGATGATCAGGCCAAAGAGTCCGCCTACTTCGATACCCATGTCTCCGCTCCCCCGCAGGCCAGCAACGGAGCCGAGCATAGGCGATTCGCGCGGGCGAGGCCAAACGCGGCTGGCGGTCCCGCCAATCAACGTTGCGCGCCTTCCCCGGTGAGCGGCACGAACACCACCGGCAGCACGGTACGCCGCGCGATCCGGCCGTCGCTGTCCTTCTCGATGAGCAGCAGGTCCTGCCCGAACAGCCGGCCCTCGACCGGAATGATCATGCGCCCGCCGGGCTTGAGCTGGTCGAGCAGCGGCTGCGGCACCCCGGGGGCGGCCGCTGTGACGATGATGCCGTCGAAGGGCGCGTGCCCTGGCCAGCCGGCATAGCCGTCACCGATGCGCACGTGGACGTTGGCGTAGCCGAGCCGTTCGAGCAGCGCCTTCGCCTGCAGGCCAAGCGGCTCGACGATCTCGATCGAGTAGACCTCGGCGCCGAGCGCGGCGAGCACCGCCGCCTGGTAGCCGGAACCCGTCCCGATCTCGAGCACGCGCGCGCCCGGCGGCAGCGCCAGGAGGTCGGTCATGATGGCGACGATGTAGGGCTGCGAGATGGTCTGCCCCGCGCCGATCGGCAGCGGCCGGTTGACGTAGGCGAGTGCGCGCATGTCCGGCGGTACGAACTCGTGCCGCGGCACCGTGCCGATGGCGGCGATGACCCGCGGGTCGAGTGCGTCCTTGCCGAGTTCCTGGCGCGTGGCGCGCACCTCTGCCTCGATTTCGCTGACCAGCGCCCGGCGGTCGGCGGCGTGCGGGTCGGCGCCGGGAGCGGGCGGGTCGGCGGACAGGCTGCCCGGTGTCATGGCGAGCAACAGGATCAGCGCTTTCATGGCAAAGGGAAAGGTGCCGGCCAGTTCCGTGACGTTCACCCTGCGGCCTGCTGTAATAGCGCCCATTCCACGGGAGAAGCGGCTTGCAGTTTACGCCAGGCACTGTCGATGGGGCGTTCGTGATCGAGCCCGAGCTGCGCCGCGACGAGCGGGGCTTCTTTGCGCGGCAGTGGTGCGCCGCGGAGCTCTCGGCGCGCGGGCTCGTGGCCGGCATTGCGCAGATCAACACCGCAGTGAGTCCGCGGCGCGGCACGCTGCGCGGCCTGCACTACCAGCTCGTGCCCCATGCGGAGGTGAAGATCGCGCGCTGTTGCCGCGGCGCGGTGTTCGACGTGGCGGTGGACCTGCGGCCCGCCTCCCGGACATTCCGCCGCTGGATGGGCGTGGAGTTGAGCGCGGCCAACGGGCGGCTGCTCTACGTGCCGGAGGGCTGTGCTCACGGCTATCTCACGCTCAGTGACGACGTGGAGCTCATGTACCTGACTTCGCGGCCCTACGCGCCTGACGCCGCGCGCGGGGTGCGTTACGACGACCCGGCGTTCGGCATCGACTGGCCGGCCGCGGTTGCGCTCGTCTCGCCCGCGGACCGGTCCTGGCCACTGTTTACGGCGTAAGCGCCGGCCGATCACACCAGAGGAAACAACGCATGATCATCCTGGACACAGCCCTTGCGAAACGCCTGGCCGCCGGTAACCCGATCCGGGTGGGCATGGTGGGTGCGGGCTACATGGCGCGCGGCATTGCGCTGCAGATCCTGACCGCGATGCCGGGTATCCGGCTGGTGGCGATCTCCAACCGCACACCCGCCCAGGCCGAGCGCGCCTATCGCGACGCAGGCGCGGAAGTGTCGGGCAGCGTCGCCGATGGCGGCGCCCTCGATGCGGCGATCCGCGCCGGGCGTTACGTCGTCACCGACGACCCGATGCTGCTGTGCCGGTCCGGACCCATCGAAGCCATCATCGAGACGACCGGCGAGGTCGAGTTCGGCTCGCAGGTGGCGCTCGAGGCGATCCGCAACGGCAAGCACGTGATCCTGATGAACGCCGAGGTGGACGCCTCCATCGGTCCGATCCTGAAGGTGTACGCCGATCGTGCCGGGGTGGTGTACACCTACACGGACGGCGACGAGCCGGGGGTGGCGATGAACCTGCTGCGCTTCGTGGACAGCATGGGTTACCGGCCGGTGCTCACCGGCCAGATCAAGGGCTTCCTCGATCACTACCGCAACCCCGAGACGCAGCGCGGCTTCGCCGAGAAGTACCAGCAGAAGGCCGCCATGGTCGCCTCGTTTGCCGACGGCTCCAAGCTCGCGCTCGAATCCGCGATCATCGGCAACGCCACCGGCTTCGTGCCCGGCAAGCGCGGCATGTACGGGCACACCTGTGCGCACGTGAAGGACCTGCTGCAGAAGTTCGACGTCGCGGAGTTCGCCAACGGCGGCATGGTGGATTTCGTGCTCGGCGCCGAGCCGCACACGGGCGCTTTCGTGATGGCCTACAACGACCACCCGGTCAAGAAGAAATACATGGCCTATTTCAAGTTCGGCGAGGGCCCGCTCTACATGTTCTACACGCCGTACCATCTGCCGCACATGCAGCTGCCGCATTCGGTGGCGCGCGCGGTGCTGTTCGCCGACCCGACGCTCACCCCGCGCGGCGCGCCGGTGTGCGACACGGTGGCGGTGGCCAAGCGCGACCTGAAGGCGGGCGAGCGCCTCGACGGCATGGGCGGGTTCACCTGCTATGGGCTGGTGGACCGCTACGAGACGCTGCGCGCCGAAGACGCGCTGCCGATGGCGCTCTCGGTGGACTGCCGCCTCAAGCGCGACATCGCGAAGGACCAGCCGATCCGCAACCAGGACGTGGAGCTCCCCCCGGGGCGCACCTGCGACCGGCTGCGCGCCGAGCAGACCGCGCATTTTGCCGGCAAGCGAGCCTAGTTCCGCCGCCCGGACAGGGTTGCGGTGAGTTCCCGTCCCAGCCGGTGCCGCTCCCAGCGGGCGTATCGGCCGAGATCGACCGTCAGCGCGAGCTTGTCGCTCACGCTGATCGGCGCGCGCCAGACGCCGCCCGACAGCCGGGCGAATTTGCGCCAGCCGTGCATGCCGCGTTTGTCCTTGCGGCCAGGATCGTAGTAAGTCTCCTGGTGCGAATCGTCGTCGCGCTTCCAGCTCGACGACTGCGGGTGAAAGCGCCGGAAGAACATGATCTCGGGCAGCAGCGAGAATTTTCCGTAGAGCGTCAGCTCGGCGAGGAAGTGCGTGTCGGAGTTCATCTCGGTGCCGATGAGGCGGGTGCAAGCCATCGCGGCACGCCGGATCAGCCCGAGGTGCGCATTGCAGAGGCGGATCGTCTGCAAAAGCTGGTTGAAGCGGCGGCGTGGTGAGTCGTCGACGAGGTGCAGCGGCTCGTCATAGTCTTCGATTTTTCCGCCCGCGCTGTCGACGAGTTGCGCGCGCGGGTGACACAGCACGACATCCGGCCGCGCATCGAGCAATGCCACGGCCGCGCCGAGAAAGCCCGGTGCCCAGTAATCGTCGGCCGTGGACCACTTGTGATACTCGCCGCGGCACTGGGACCAGACGTAGCGGAAATTGCCGGGGCCGCCGATGTTGTCTGTGCGCCGGATGTAACGCACGCGCTGGTCGAGCCGCTCGTAGCGGCGGCAGATTTCCTCGCTGCCGTCGGTCGACGCGTTGTCCGATATGACGAGTTCGAAATCCCCGTAGGTCTGCCCCAGCAGGGAGTCCAGGGACTTGGCGAGATAGCGTTCGCAGTTGTAGGCGGGAACGGCGATGCTGACGCGTGGAGTGGCCATCGGCGGTGCTACCCGGCCCGTTGCAACGCCCGCTCTGCCGCCCGCTCGCCGCTCACGAAGGCCTCATCAGTCCAGAGATATCCCCAATCCCCGTAACGGCCGCACCAGGCGATGCCCGCGTCCTCGAGGAAGCCGTGTACGACGTCGAGTGCGCCCGCGCGCTCGCGGTCGAAGATGATGTTGGCGTAGGGAACCAGCATCGCCTCGCGAAAGATGATCCGGTCATCGGCGCGGATCACGCCGCAGCGGCGCAGCCCGTCGATGACGGGGTCGATGAGCGCCTCGGGCGGCACCTCGAGCGGGCGGTACTTCTTCGAGAAATACACCTCGGCCTGAATGCTGCCCGTGCCTTCCGGCACCACGTGCGGCGAGAACGTCCGCGGGAAGCTCACCCGGCTGAACGGGAATTCGCTGTCGTAGAAGTAGGTCCAGCTCGCCCGCGAGATGTCCGGCCGGTCGACGCCGAGATTGACCAGCACCACGCTGGTGCAGGCGAGGCACGCAGCGGCCTCGAGCACGTCGCGCGGCGCGCCCTCGATCATCGGCACGAGGTCCGGCAGCGGCACGGAGGAGATCAGCTCCCCGTACTGGGCGACCCGGCCGTTGCCGAAGCGCAGCTCGCGACGGCGCGGGTTCACGCCGACGACCTCGTGGTCGAGGCGGATCTCGGAGTCCCCGATCAGGTGCTTCAGGAACGCGATGAAACCGTCGTGGGCCGGGTAGCGGTAGTCCTGCACGTAGTGGATGTTCGGGCTCTCGGCGGCGAGCGCGCCGGTCAGCACCTCGTCGAGCGTCGCCTGGTAGAGCCGCGGCCCCACCCAGTCGGTGCTGAGGTTCGCTGCGACGGTGGTGTGATATTTCTCCGTGTAGCGCATCGGAAAGGTTTCGGCATAGGCGCGCCCGTAACCTGCGACCAGCCAGTCCTCGTAATTGTCGATGCGCGGCGCGGCGATTGCCTTTGCCGCCACATAGTCGCGGATGCAGGCGACCGTGGTCTCCAGCGGCAGTCCGCGCATGTTGGTGATGACCGGGTGGCGAACCCAATGGCCCTGCCAGTAGTTGTCGATGTAGGCATCCACCTTGAGGAGTTCGCCGCCGACTGCTTCCTCGAACATCCGGCGCAGGCGTTCATCGCGGGTGAACGAGACGTGCGGGCCCTCGTCGAAGACGAAGCCGTCGCGCCGGTGCGACATGGTGTGCCCGCCCGGGTAGCTCTTCTTGTCGAAGATGACGCCCGAGCGGCCGCTCTCGCGCAGGCGATTGGCGGCGCCGAGGCCGGCCATGCCCGAGCCGAGGATGGCGATGGGGACGCGGGAGTCGCTCACGGTGCAGGTCTCTGCGCGCCGGGCGCGGCTTCCCAGACTTTCCACGGGCACTCGCCGCGCGCATCCATGCGGTCGTAGCTGATCTTGTCCTTGAAGGTATCCATCGCCGCCCAGAAACCGTGGTGGCGCCGGCTCCAGAGGCGTTTCTTCCCGATCAGGCGCGTGAAGGGCTCCTCCACGAGTTCCTCGCCGGGCTTCATGTGATCGAAGATCGCCTGGCGCAGGCAGAAAAAGCCGCCATTGACCCAGGCATCGGAGGTGGCGACCGGCGAGAGCCCCGTGACGCTGCCGTCGTCATCGGCGCGCACCAGGTGGAAGCTCTGCTGCGGGCGTACCGCAACGAAGCTCGCGATCGCGTCGCGTTTGCCGAATTCCGCGATGTAGTCGGCCAGGTCGAGATCGCTCAGCCCGTCGGAGTAGTTGGCGAGGAACACCGGTTCCCCGGCGACGTAGGGACGCACCCGCAGGAGGCGTTCGCCCAGGTTGGAGTGCAACCCGGTGTCGACGAAGGTGATGCTCCAGTCGGCGATGTCCTCGTTCATGCAGCGGACCTTGCGACCGCCTTCGGAGAGCACGAAGTCGTTGGTCATCCACTCCTGATAGTTCATGAAGTACTCGCGGATCATGTCGCCGCGGTAGCCGAGGGCCAGGATGAAGTCCTTGTGGCCGAAGTGCGCGTAGTAGCGCATCAGGTGCCAGAGGATGGGCCGGTAACCGACACTCACCAGCGGTTTCGGGATCGTGTCCGAGTGCTCCCGCAGACGCGTGCCGAGGCCGCCGCAGAATAGGACCACCTTCATGGGTGCCGCACCCGCCCGGTGCCGAGGCCGCCGCCGAATAGGACCACCTTCATGGGTGCCGCACCCGCCCGGTGCCGAGGCCGCCGCCGAATAGGACCACCTTCATGGGTGCCGCACCCGCCCGGTGCCGAGGCCGCCGCAGAATAGGACCACCTTCATGGGTGCCGCGCCTCCCCGGCGCCGAGACCGATGCCTTCATAGCGCGCAATGCGGTCTTTGTCGAGTATGCGGCGGCCGTCGATGACCAGCGGCTGGCTCGCCCGGCCGGCGAGCAATCCGGGCAGCCGCCGGAATTCCTCCCAGGCCGTCACCACCAGCAGCGCGTCGGCGCCCTCGATGGCGTCTTCCAGGCGGGCGGAGAGCGTCGCGCCGGGCGGCAGCACGGCGCGGGCGGTTTCGCGCGCGACCGGGTCGAAGGCGACGATGTGCGCGCCGCGCGCCGCGAGTGCTTGCATGAGCGGTATCGCCGGCGATTCGCGCACGTCATCCGTGTCGGGCTTGAAGGCGACGCCGAGCACCGCGACCCTGCGCCCGGCGAGCGCATCGAAGTGTCGTTCGAGCAGGTCGAGCATGCGCTGCGGCTGGTCGAGATTGGTGCGGATCACGGCCTCGAGCAGGGGCATCGGCGCGCCGTGGGCGGCGCCGTGGGCCGCGAGCGCTTTCGTGTCCTTGGGCAGGCAGCTGCCGCCATAGCCGCATCCGGCCCACAGGAACGAGGCGATCGGCGCGCGCACACGCCGGCCGTCCGCCAGGGTCGGAGTGAAGTAACGCGCCTCGTGCACGCCGGCCATGACGTCGGCGACGTCGATGTTGCCGAGCCCCTCGCACAGGCGCGCGAACTCGTTGGAAAAGGAGATCAGCGTCGCCAGCACCGAATTGGAGGCGTACTTGATCATCTCCGCCGTCGCGTTGTTGGTGGCAATGAGCGGCACGCCGGCAAACGGCGCGTACACCTCGCGCTGCACGGCCAGCGAGCGCTCATCGATGCCGCCGATCACGATGCGATCGGGGTGCATGAAGTCCTCGATCGCCACCCCCTCGGTCAGGAACTCGGGATTCATGCCGAGCCCGAAGCCTGCGCCTGCAGGGCGCCCGCTCGCCTGCTCGATGATGGGGCGCACGACGCCGTCGGTGGTGCCGGGCACCACCGTGCTCTTCACGACCACGACGTGGTAGGAATCCTTGTCGCGCAGGGCCGCCCCGATCTGCCGCGCCGCTTCGCGGATGAAGCCGAGGTCGATGCGTTCGCCGTCGAACGGCGTGCCGACCGCAATGAAGGTGATGTCGGAGTCGCGCACCGCGCGTGCGAGGTCGGTCGTGGCGGTAAGGCGTTTGCCGACGTGGCGGCCGAGCAGCTCGGCGAGGCCTGCCTCGTGGATCGGCGCCTCGCCGCGGTTGATGCGCGCGACCTTGGCGGCGTCGATGTCCACGCAGGTGCAGCTGTGCCCGATCTCGGCGAAACAGGCACCGGAGACCAGGCCGACGTAGCCCGTCCCGATGACGGAGATGCGCGTCACGCATCCTCCGCAACGGGATTGTGCACGTACCAGTTGAGCGTGCGCGCGAGGCCCTCGTCGACGCCGATGGTCGGCTCGTAGCCGAGTTCGGCGCGCGCCTTGGACACATCGGGGCAGCGCCGGCTCGGGTTGTCCACGAGGTAGGCCGCCTCCTGGTTGGCCTGGTGCACGACGCGCCCGCCGTAGCCGAGCGTATCGTGCGCCACCGAGGTGATGCGTCGCGCGAGCTCCGCCATGGAGATCTCCGGGCCGGCCGTGCCGATGTTGTAGGGCTCGCCGTTACGCCCCCGCACCAGCACCTTGTAATAGCCGGTGATCGCATCGGCGGAATAGCAGAACGTGCGCATCGGGCTGCCGTCGGAATACATGACGATGTCGCGCCCGGCGAGGATGTCGCGCGCGAAGTCCGGGATCACGCGCCGGTCGGTGATCTTCAGTCCAGGCCCGTAGTTGTTGAATGGCCGGGCCATGCGCGTGGCGATGCCGTGTTGCTGCGCGTACACGACGCACAGGGTTTCGCCGAAGCGCTTGGACTCGTCATAGCAGGCGCGCGGGCCCGTGCACGATACGTTGCCGCGATAATCTTCCGGCGTCGGGATCCACTGGGGGTCCGGGTCGCCGTAGATCTCGCTGGAGGAATAGAACAGGAAGCCTTCCACCGGCCTGCCTCGCTCCTGTGCGCGGACGCTGTAGTCGAGGAGGTTGCGCAGGCCGTTGATGTTGGCGTCGATGGTCTTCAGCGGATACTTGCGGTACACGGGCGGCGAGGCGATGCCGGCGGCGTGGATGATCCAGCGGAACTCCGGCATGTCGTGCGGCAACGGCTCGATCAGGTCGCAGCGTTGCACGCGCAGATTCGGTTCGCCGCCGAGTTCGCGCAGCCATTGCGGCTCCCCGCGGGCGAAGTTGTCCCACACCGTGATCCGGATCGGCTGGCCGCGCGCGGCGGTGCGGTTGAAGTGCACCGCAGCCAGCACGAGGTAATAGCCGAGGAAGCCCGCGCCGCCGGTGATGAGGAGCGTCGAGCCGGCCATGCGGCCGAACTCCTCGCGCAGGTTGCCGCAGATGTAATCGAGATCGCGCGCGAGCAGGTCGGCGAGCGGCAGGACTTTCGTGCTGCTCATGGCCTGCCCAGCCCCATGACGAGCTTGCGCGCGTGGAACGCTTCGGCGTACCCGTCGGGCGCGTTGCACTCGATGCCCCGAAGGCGCGCGAGCCCGGTGAAGGTCTCCGTGGTGAACCAGCCGCGCCCGCGCTGGCTGGGAAAGCACTCGCTGAGGATGCGGTTCTTCGTGGCGAGGTCGGCGGCGCTGAGCGGCACGTAGCAGTTCGGCCGGCCGAGGTCGCCGTCGTATTTCGGGATTTCGTATTCGAGAATCATGTGATTGCGGAAGGTGTTCCAGGTCAGTTCGCTGGTAACGCGGTGGTCCTGGTGGAGATCACCGCCGTGGTGGGTGAAGATCAGGTCCGGCTGCACCCGTGCCTTGAGCGATTCGAAATAGTCCTTGATGCGTGCTCCGTCGTAAGGAAAGTAGCTGCCGCGGAAGGTCTCGCATAGCACCGTCAGCGAGCCTGCCCCGATGAGCAGCCGTTTCGCGGCTGCGCGCGTCTCGGCGGCGCGAGCCGCGTCGCCGCTCAGTGTCACCCAGAGGAACCCGGCCTGCGGGTATGCCGCGGCCATCCGCAACAGCGTTCCGCCGCAGCCGATCTCGATGTCGTCACAGTGGGCGCCGAGCAGCAGGATGGAACGAACTGCCTGCGCACCCCCTGGCTCGAACCCGATCACGACGTTGTGCTCCCCGGTCCTGCGGCAGTGTTCTTGGTTGGCCTCGCGACCGCACCTTGCGGGCGAGCCTCATTGACTACCGGCCAGCATTATAGGAGACAGGCCCGCGAATATCAGAGAGGCCGCTCGCAGAATGCCGCTTTCACATAAACGCGGTAGCGGCTCTCAGCCCGGCCGAATCCCGACCACCGGCAGATCCCAGTGGGCGAGCAGCAGCCCGAAGCGGTGCGCTTCCTCCCGCGCGAAGCGTTCCTGGTCGGGGTAGAGCGCGCGGATCACCATCGGCTCGTGCGTCTTGTCGTGCGCCGCGATGACGTTTGCAAACACGAGTGTGACGCGGTAGTCCCAGCGCTCGGCCTCGGTGCCGTGCAGCCTCGGCTGCTCGATGCGCACGTCGCGGACGCGCCCGGTCTCCAGCTGTTTCTCCAGCACGGGGTAGTGATTGCGGAGGAACAGCTCCAGGAATTCCTCCGCGTGACCCCAGCGAACCTTGTAGTAGTACTCGACGACGTAGGGCAGGTCCGTCGCGAGGCCCGCGGGAGGTGTCCATGGTTGCAGTTTCATGCCTTACTCCGTTTTCCAGCCATGTTGGCGGTCCTGTTCGCGCAGGACCAGTTCTTCGAGCGTGCCGAGCTGCCAGTGGGTGCGCAGCATCAGGTGCCGGCTGGCGCGCGCGGCGAGGAGCGCCAGCCGGCCGCGAGCGCTCAGCAGGTCGCGCAGCCGCGCCAGGCCGCCGCGCGATTCGAGTTCCGCCAGCGTGCTGCGCGCGCAGGCGAGCGTGAGTTCCCGATCGATGCGCGTGCTCCGGCGTCGCGACTGTGGCGGGATGTCGCGTGTGCCCGGGTAGCGGTGGAGATCGGGCCAGAACTCGGCGAGACAGCGCCGCTGCAGGATCGTCGCGTGCTTGTCGGCCGGGACGAAGGAGAGCAGCAGCCGCAGGTAGTCGAGATCGAGGAACGGGCACACCGCCACGTGCCCGGGAGGCAGGAGTTGCTGCGACCACGGCGCCGTGGCGCGTCGCTGCCGCAGCAGGATGAACGCGAACTCGGCGAGATTCACCTCCTGCGGCAGGCTGAGCAGGTAGCTGCGCAGATCCTCGCGCACGCTGGTCGCGTCGGGCCACGCGACGCGGGCGAGCACCCGCTGGTAGGCACCGGGCAGCGACGCCTCGAGAATGATCCCGAGGTCGCGTTCGCGTGACTGGTACAGGCCGGGGATGCGAAAACCCGGGTTGCCGAGGATGTCGCCCGCGATCCCGTCGAGCAGCATCGTGGGCGCGGCCGGCAGGGCGGCCATCAGTCGCGGCACCCAGGAGTGCATGCCGGTCTCGGCGTCTGTCAGCACCTGGCGGGTGAGATCGTCCTGCGCGAACTGGCTGGCCGGCGCGGGCTCGATCACCCGATGACGCAGCCCGAGATCGCGCGCCATTTCTGTTGCGTAGCGCGCGTCGAGGTCGCGACCCTGGTGAAAGACCCGGCAGGTGAGCGCTTCGAAGGGGCGGCCACGGCGCAGCAACGAGGAGAGAATCCGGCGGCTGTCGTGGCCGCTGCTCAGTGGCAGCAGCACGTCGAGCCGCGGCAGGGCGAGGCAGCGGTCCATGGCTTCGTGGAAGACCCGCTCGACCTCGGCAACGCCGGCGGCGTCCAGCCGCCGCTCGCCCTTCGGCAGGGTGTCGAGTTCCTGCCAGCTCGTCAGGCGGAGCGAGGCCCCGCTCGCCAGCAGGGCCTTGCCGGCCGGCAGGCGGTGCACGCCTTCGGTGAGGGTCCGCTCCGCGGCGAGGAAACCGCTTTCGAGCAGGCCGCGCCAGGCGACGAGGTCGCTCGACGCGTCGGTGGTCACGAGCCAGCGCGGGTTGGTGGCGAAGAGCAGGGCCCCGTCGAAGCGCGTGTAATACAGCGGCGCAAAGCCGAGCAGGTCGGTCGCGAGAAGGATCTCTGCACCGTGGCCCGCGATCCGGGCGACCGCGAAGACGCCGTTATGCTCGCGCCAGGGGTTGCTCTGCCAGTAGTCGATCAGCTCGGCGCCGGCCGAGTAGGAATGCAGCGGCGGCGCGAGCACGTAGCCACGGAAGGCGAGTGCCGTTTCGCCGTCCGCCGCCTGGTGCACCAGTGCGCCGCCCGGGTCGTGCAACGGGGAAACGGCGCTGGCGAGCGCCCAGTTGCGCCCGGTGAGCGTGGCGACGCCCGCCGGCGGCTCACCGTGCCAGCGCAGGTCGATGGCCCGTCGCGGGTGCCAGATGCCGAAAAAGAAGTTGTCCGTCGGCGACGACGGCGGGGAGCTGGGCCAGGTGAAGCCGATTCGCAACGCGCTCAAGGCGCCACCGCCCCTTTCCGCGGAAGCCGGCTCGCGGCGGTCAGATCGACGGGCGGACCAACGGATCCGCGCAAATGACCTGCTCGATCGCCGCCGGCAACATAGCCGAGAAGTCGATCCGGTACCAGTTATACAGGTGCTGGTTGTGGCTGGTGAGGAGTAACGGCCGCAGGTGGCCGTCTGTGGCGGTGCACAGCGCGACTTCGCCGCTCTGGATGCGCGAGTCGGCGCCCGGGAACGGCCTGAAGCAGATCGTCTCGGCGGTGGCCCGCTGGGTCATGCGCAGGCCGTCGAGACGGCGGTCGATCAGCTCGCCCGAGACGGCGGTGATTTCCTGGTAACGCGCCGCGCGCAGCGCCGCTTCCGTGCGGTCGCAGCGGCGCCCGAGAAAGCGCTCGATGGTGTCGTGGTCTTTGCCGGTGAGGGCGTCCGCGTCCGGCGCCACGCGGTAGGTCGGGCGCAGTTCCTCGAAGTCTGCCGCAGCGAGATGCTCCGACTCGACCCAGAGTTCCACCAGGCCTGCCATGCCCGCATGCGCGATGAGATCCCGCAACCGGGCGCAGAAATTTTCCGTGCTGAGTATGGCGATGTCGTTGACGAACCAGGCTACGAGGTTATCGATCACCAGCGAGAAGCGGGTGCCGGGTGGGTACAGGCCGCGCACGCGCGTGTCGAAGCGGCGGATCTGGCGCAGCAGCAGCAGTTCACCCAGCCCCGGGCCGAAGCTCAGCTCCTCGGAGCCGGGGCGCAGGCTGGCGTGGTAGCCGCCGCCGATGTCGAGGCAGTAATGCACCGGCTCGCCACGCCCGACCGCATGCGCGATGAGCTGCTGTGCGCGGTCGCGATAGGGCGCGACGCGGGCGCGGCCGAGATAGCAGAACTCGCGTTGCGTCTGTGCCGCGAAGACGAGTTCGGGCAGCCGGGCCGCGGCAATGTCCGGCGCCGGCACGTCGGGCCGGTCGAGATCGCGCAGGATCGAGCGCAGCTGCTCGCGCACGACGTCGGGCGCCGTGCGCAGCGCATCGCGCGCAGCGGCTGGCCCGGCGGCGAGTGGCTCCCGATCGAGGGAGGTCGCGGCGGCGCGTTCTGCGTTACTCATGCTGGATCGGACCCGGCGGGCAAGGCTCTAAGTATGGTTATGGCCGTGGTTCACAGCATACGGCCTCGTGCCGGATCGGCAAGCGCCGTGTTGCTGCAGCATTGCCAGTTGTGAACTGGGTCACATTTAGCGCCCCGTCAGGCGCGGCTGGTCCGCATCAGGGTGAGCAGATCCTGCCGCACCTCGCGATCGAGGAGATGCAGCACGGCCATGTAGGCCACGGCGCCCGCGCCGATCAGGAACGGCAGCCGCGCCAGGTCCGGGAGTGCCACCAGCATCCCGCGCAGGCCTGCTACCGCGAGGTACATCGCGGACCCGGCTGCAACCGGTTTCCACACGGCACGCCAGATGTGCATGAGGCGTATGTCGAAGACGTACGTGATGCGCCAGAAGTTCAGGGTGAAAGAGATCGGTATCGCGAACAACCAGGCGGCGGCGAGGCCGTTCACGCCCCAGCGGGTGCCAAGCAGGAATGAGCCCGGCAGGACCACGGCGCTGACTACGGTCATGTAGATATTCAGGCCCGCCTTCCCGGTGCCGATGATCGCCGTGGAGAAAATCGTCTGGATCATGCGCAGTGGCACGATCAGGCTGAGGAGTTGCACCGGGACGATGGCATTGCCCCACTTCGGCCCGAGCACGACGCGCACCAGTTCGGGTCCGATCGCAGAGAGCCCCCAGAGCGCCGGCACGCTGATCACGCTCATCATGCGCGTCGCCCAGAGCAGCCGGGCGCGCAGCCGTTCGGGTTCCTCCTGCAGCCGGGCGACCGCCGGCAGCGCCACGGCATTGATGATGCCCATGACCTTCTGCATCGGCAGCGTGGCCAGGTGCAGCGCCACCGAGTAGGTGCCGATCGCCTCGGACCCCAGCCGGC
>WYBE01000024.1 GCA_011526045.1 Nevskiales bacterium
CCGCTGCGACACGACGGGTCGGCGCTACAGCTCCGTCGCGGCTGGCGCCGCTCCTACAGGGCTTCGTTCACCGCGATCGTTGGTCGGCACCCTGTAGGAGCGACTTCAGTCGCGACCACCGCAACGTTTCCCGCTGCGACACGACGGGTCGGCGCTGCAACTCCGTCGCGGCTGGCGCCGCTCCTACAGGGCTTCGTTCACCGCGATCGTTGGTCGGCACCCTGTAGGAGCGACGCGAGTCGCGACCACCGCGACGTTTCCCGCTGCGGCACGACTGGTCGGCGCTACAGCTCCGTCGCGGCTTGCGCCGCTCCTACACCTGTCGGCTGGCGACCTTCGCCCAGGAATCGCGCAGCGTCACCACGCGGTTGAACACGGGCCGCCCCGGCTGCGAGTCCACGCGGTCGGCGACGAAGTACCCGAGCCGCTCGAACTGATAGCAGTCGCCCGCTGCGGCCGTCGCCAGGGCGGGCTCGAGCTGGCAATCGCGGTTCACCCGCAGCGAGTCCGGGTTGAGGAATTCCTTGAAATCGCGACCCGCAGGGTCCGCATCGGGCCGCTCCACCGTGAACAGGCGGTCGTAGAGCCGGACCTCGGCCCGCTGGGCCGCGTGGGCGGCAACCCAGTGGATCGTTCCCTTCACCTTGCGCTCGGCCGCGGGCCCCGAGCCGCTGCGCGTCGCCGGGTCGTAACTCGCGCGGATCTCCATGATCTCGCCGCGCTCGTTCTTCACGACCTCTTCGCAGCGGATGATGTAGGCGCAACGCAGGCGCACCTCGCCGCCCGGCCGCAGCCGGAAGAATTTGCCGGGCGGGTTCTCCATGAAGTCCTCGCGCTCGATCCACAGCTCGCGCCCGAACGGTACGGTGCGGCTGCCGAGTTCAGGCTGCTCCGGATGTACTGGAGCGGCCAGCGACTCGCTCTGCCCCTCCGGGTAGTTCACCAGCACAACTTTCAGCGGATCGAGCACCGCCATGGCCCGCGGCGCGCGCCGGTTCAGGTCGTCGCGCACGCAGCTCTCGAGCAGGCTCATCTCGATCAGGTGCTCCTTCTTCGTGACGCCGACACGCTGGCAGAAATCGCGGATCGCCTCCGGCGGGTAGCCCCGGCGGCGCATGCCGAGGAGCGTCGGCAGCCGCGGGTCATCCCAACCGGAGACCAGGCCGAGGTCGTTCAACTCGGCGAGCCGGCGTTTGCTCGTCACCGTGTAGGCGAGGTTCAGCCGCGAGAACTCGTACTGGCGCGGCCGCGCAGGCAGATCGAGCTGGTCGAGGATCCACTCGTAGAGAGGCCGGTGATCCTCGAACTCCAGCGTGCAGATGGAGTGCGTGATGCCCTCGAGCGCATCGGAGATGGTGTGCGCAAAGTCATACATCGGGTAGATGCACCAGGCATCACCCGTGCGCTGGTGAGCAGCCCGGCGTATGCGGTACAGGGTCGGATCGCGCAGGTTGATGTTCGGCGAGGCCATGTCGATCTTCGCGCGCAGCACGTAGCGGCCATCGGCAAACTCGCCGCGGCGCATGCGCTCGAACAGGTCGAGATTCCCGGCCACGCTGCGGGCGCGATCCGGGCTGTTGCGCCCCGGCTCGGTCAGTGTGCCGCGGTACTCCCGGATCTCGTCCGCGCTGAGACCATCCACGTAGGCCTTGCCCGCGCGGATGAGCGCGACCGCGCAGTCGTACAGGCGCTGGAAGTAGTCGGAGGCATGGGTGAGCCGCCCGCCCCAGTCGAAACCGAGCCAGTGCACGCCCTCGATGATCGCATCGACGTACTGCTGATCCTCGCGGACGGGGTTGGTGTCGTCGAGGCGCAGGTAGCACTGCCCGCCGAACTCCGCGGCGATGCCGAAATTCAGGCAGATGGACTTGGCGTGGCCGACATGCAGATAGCCGTTCGGCTCCGGTGGGAACCGCGTCACCACCCGCCCCCCGTGACGGCCGGAGGCGACATCCGCAGCCACGATCTGGCGGATGAAGTCCGCCCCCTCGGCGATGACGGGCTGGTCAGTCATGCAGAACCGGCGCCTTCGTCGCCACGCATTGCGCTGCGTTCGACACTAGCGCACCACCACGCTGTCGCGCGATTCCAGCTCCGACATCAGATCACGGCGCACGAACGGCGCCATCAGGAAGCGGCGCAGCGCCTTGCTGCGCGTGAGCCATTCGATCGTAGCGCCCTGCTTCTGGTTGGCGAGCGCCTGCTGCGCCAGCCAGGGCGTCACGGTCTCCACCCGGTCGGCGAGGATGTTCATCATGCGCCGCGCGCGGGCCCACTGCTCAGGGTCGTTGCCGCGCGACGAATACAACAGCAGGTCGGTGGGCACCATACCGGGGCTCAGCGCACCAACCAGCACCGGCGTGCCGCGGCATTCCTTCGCGACCGCGGCGGTGAGGTAGCGAATCGCCCGCTTGGTCGCGCCGTACACTGCCAGCCCCGGCGACGTCATGTCGTTGCTGCCGAAGCCCTCGAAGGTGTAGATGCGTCCGCCACCCTGGCGCAGCATGCCGGCCAGCGCCACGCGTGTGCCGAACATCGTGCCGGCCAGGTTGGTGTCGATCGTGGCCGCGATCTGCTCGGGCGGCAGTTCGGCAAACAGCAGGTGATCGGTCGCGACCGCGGCGTTGTTGATCCAGAGGTCGACGCGGCCGAAGCGCGCGACCGCGGCATCCCAGAGCGCCTGGCTGGACTCGAAGCTGCGCACGTCGCAGACCTGGCCGAGCACCGCCTCGGGCGAGCGCAACCCGGCAAGGGCACGATCGACCGCCTCGCGGCTACGGCCGGTGACCACGACGTTGTGGCCGAGTTTCAGGAACTCTGCAGCCAGCCCGTAACCGATACCCCGGGTGCTGCCCGTGATGACGACTGTCTGCCTCTCCATGCTGCCCCTGCTCCGGATGATTCCCTGGTGGCGACGCCCGCTGCCGCGCGCCCGCCGGCGTGCCGTGGCGGGCAGCATTATGCCAGCCCGCCGCCGCAGCGTATCCACGCGCAAGCTCCCCTTGCCGCTGGCGATCACCCCGCGGATCCGCATTGACCGTTACCTGCCCCTGAATTAGCGTTGTACCGGGAGGGTTCCCGTCGGTTGCGACCCGGCGCAGGTCGGACAGCGGGTCCTGTGGTGTTGAACTTGCGGTCCTGCCAGGCCTGTCGTCCGTTCGCCGTCCGCCACCCTGATCCGGCTGTTTGCGATTGCAGTGACGCCCGTCGTCACCGCCATACCGATCGCTGCCAGCGCGGCCGATACTCCAGTCGACGAGATCGTCGTCACCGTCCGGCAACGCGCGGAAACCGTGCGCGATGTACCGGGCACGGTCTCGGTGCTCTCCTCCGAAGCCATCGCCGCTTCCGGCGTCGAGCGGGCACGCGATTTCATCGCGCTGACGCCCGGGGTCTCCATCGTGAACGCGGCCGAGGTCGCGGACAGCCAGGTGAACATCCGGGGCATCAACGGCGCCCGCGATGCGGAAACCAACTACGCGCTGATCATCGACGGCATCCTCATGACCAACCCCGCGGCGCTCAACCGCGAATATCCGAACCTGAAGCAGGTCGAGGTCCTGAAGGGCCCGCAGGGCGCGATCTACGGTCGCAATGCGGCTGCCGGCGCCTTCGTTATCACCACCAGCAAGCCGGGCGACACCTTGTCCGGTGACGTCAAGGCGAGCGTGGCTCAGGACGACAGCTACTTCGTCTCCGGCCTCGTCGGCGGGCCACTCACCGACACGATCCGCTGGAGCGTCGACGGCAGCTATCGCGACACCGACGGCTTCTACTCCTACGTGGACACGGGCAGCAGCTTTCCGGCGGAGTACTACCCGGACCCCGGCTGCGACGACTGCGTGGACTACTTCGAGGACTGGAACGTCACCGGCCGGATGATCTGGGAGCCCTCGAGCGAGCTCAGCGTCGACGCCAAGCTGCGCTATGGCGAAGTCGATGCCAGCTCGATCATTTTCAACAACGTCTTCCACCTGCCCGACCTCGTCGGCATCCTCGAGGGCGGCTTCGGTCTGCCGGCGGACTTCGCCGCGAAGGCCTATGAGGACGTCAACTCCCACGTCTTCCAGTTCAACCCCAACTTCCGGCACACCAACGACCAGGATGCCACCGAGTTCTCCGTCAAGGTGAACTACGACCTCGCCTGGGCGGATCTCACCGCCTGGGGCCTGTACAGCGACATCGACAACAGCCTGGGTGCAGAAGGCACCAGTGGTGCGTTCGGCTTTTTCTTCCCACACCAGCGCTGCATCGACTCGGTGGCCGCGCTGACGGGGTTCCCGGTCGCACCGCCGCAACTGATCGCCGGCACGCCGGCCACCTCGATCCTCGGCGCCTATACGCCGACGACCTGCGACGGTACCCAGTTCCAGACCCGCAACCAGGAGGATTACTCCTTCGAGGTCAGGCTCGCGTCGAAGTCCGACCAGCGCCTGCGCTGGCTGGGCGGCCTGTACTACCTCAACATCGATCGCGAGGTCGGCGTGAATACCGGCCTCGACACGGGCGCCGGCGTGGTCGAAAGCATGTTCACCACCGACCCGGCCAACCCGACCCAGCAGCTGGTCTGGGACGACTTCGACACCGACGTCTACGCCGTCTTCGGCCAGCTCGCCTACGACGTCACCGATACGATCGAGGCCTCGCTGGCATTGCGCTACGACCGCGAGGAGCGCGACGTCCACAACCGGGTGCCCACCGACGCGACCACGCAGTACATCGACACCTGCCTCGACAACGCCGCCGGCGACCCGACACCCGGTGCGGACCCCATCAACCCCGGCCTCTGCGCCACCGGCTCCATCCCGGATAAGAGCGAGGAATGGAACCAGCTGCAACCAAAGTTCGCCCTCACCTGGGACGCGAACGAGCACCTGACGGCCTATGCCTCGGCCGGCATGGGTTTCAAGAGCGGCGGCTTCAACAGCCAGGGCTCCCAGGCAACCGTGGATTCGTTCATCAACAACGTCGTGGTGGCCGGCACCGGCTTCAGCCCGGTCAACGTGAACGATGTGTTCGACGAGGAAACCTCCTGGTCCTACGAGGCGGGCCTCAAGGGCAACTGGGACGAGAACCGCTGGCGCGGCGAACTGGCCGTCTTCCACACCGACGTGGACGATATGCAGTTCTTCGAGTTCTACGTCGGGCCCTTCGGGCTGCTGCGCGTCGTCTCCAACATCGACGAAGTGAGCATCGACGGCATCGAGGCGTCCGTGAGCTGGGCCGCCACCGACTGGCTCGAGCTCTACGGCGCCTATGCGGTGACCGACAGCGAGATCGACAAGAACACCGCCCGCCCCGACACCGTGGGCAACGAGTCGCCCTATACGCCGGAGTGGACCGGCAACGTCGGCGGGCGCATGACCTACCCGCTGACCGCCAGCCTCGATTTCATCTACAACATGGATATCAGCATGGTCGGCGCGACCTGGTTCCACCCGGTCCAGGGACAGGAGCGCCCGACGCTGTTCACGCTGGCCGGCTTCGGCAACGGCGAGTACAGCCCCAGCCGGCGCGACTCCTATGCCATCGTCAATGCCCGCATCGGCGTGCAGAGCGACCACTGGTCGCTGGTGCTGTTCGGCAGGAACGCCTTCGACGAGGATTACGTGGAGGAAGTCATCCCGGCGCCCGAGTTCGGCGGCTCCTTCATCCACGCCGGCAGCGAGTCCCGCTTCGGCGTCGAGGGCAGCTACAAGTTCTGACGGACCATTGCAGCAGCGCCCGGCCAGCGCGCCGCGGTCGGCCAGCGCGCCGTAGGAGCGACGTCAGTCGCGACCATTCAGCCAGTCCGGTGCGCCAAGGCGTCGGCCAAGGTCGCGGCTTGCGCCGCTCCTGCACGGCTTCGTTCCGCGCCGCGGTCGGCCAGCACCCGGTAGGAGCGACGTCAGTCGCGACCATGCAGCCAATCCGGTGCGCCAAGGCGTCGGCAAAGGTCGCGGCTTGCGCCGCTCCTGCACGGCTTCGTTCCGCGCCGCGGTTGGCCAGCGCGCCGTAGGAGCGACGTCAGTCGCGACCATTCCGCCGACCTGACATGCCACGGCGCAGTGAAGTCTGAGGTTTGTCACAAAACCTCCTTGCCACGCTTGTCATTTAACCTCGCGCGGCCCTATATTCCCTTCACTGACCCTGATTGCGGACCCAGCCGAACAAAGACCCCAAGGGCCGCAACCAGCCCGCCCGAACCGGGCCGGGAAAAAGAATTAAATGAGGGTCCTATGTGCCAGATTTCCGATAAGTTTTTCTCAGCAGTCCGCACGCTGAATGGCGATGCGCCCATGAAGCAGCGTCTGGTCGCTGCCTACCAGGAATATCTGGAAGACCTGCGCGAGGAACAGTTGCCGGATTCGATCCGCCCGAAATTCGTCTCGCTGCGACAGGCCCTGACTGCGGTCCGGCCCGCCAATGGCGAGAGCCCGGTGCACGCTTCGGTCCGGAAAATGGCTGCGGGCGACGCCCAGCGTTACGCCACCAGCATTCTGCTGATGCTGAGCGAACTGGTGCGGGTCAAAGGCAGCGGCGAGCGGCTGTCCTTCGTCAAGTCCGAGCGCCCGACCATCGAAGAAGCGCCGTTCATCCCCGGCGTGATCCAGCTGCACAACAAGGCCCGCTGAGCACGACGGCGCCGCCTCCTCCCCTGGGTCGCGGCTTGCGCCGCTCCTACACGGCTTCGTTCATCGCAACGCCGGATTGCACCCGGTAGGAGCGACGTCAGTCGCGACCAGCGCTCGATTTCCCGTCGCGCCGGTATCCGTCGCGGCTTGCGCCGCTCCTACACGGCTTCGTTCATCGCAACGCCTCCAACACGGCGTCGTTCATCGCCGCCGCATGTCGGCGCCCCGCCCGCGTCTAACAGGGCCGGCTGAGGTATTTTCCGCGCGGCTTGCCGACGATCTTGCCGCCGTCGAACACGATCTCGCCGCGCAGCACCGTCGTCTTGACGCGCCCGCTGAGCTCCATGCCCTCGAACGGCGTATACCCCTGCTGCGATTCCGAATCGGCCGCGCGCACGGTCCAGGTCTCGTTCGGATCGAGGATGGCGAGGTCGGCATCCAGCCCCGGCTCGATATCGCCCTTGCCGGGCAGCCCGAAACGGCGCGCCGGATTGAAGCTCGTGAGTTTCGCCATCTGGTTGTAGGTCAGGCCCCGCTTGCGGCCCTCGCTCACCAGCGCGGCCAGCAGGTACTCCGTGCCGCCGAAACCGGACTTCGCGAGCCAGATGTCCTTCGGCTTCTTCGGGTCCACCTTCATCTCGTGCTTGCAGCAGGCGTGGTCGCTGCACACCCAGTCGAGGTTGCCGGCCACCAGGTTCTCCCAGAGGAACTCGACATCCGGCCGCGGACGGATCGGCGGATTCACCTTGGCGAGCGGACCGCAGGGGGAGTCGGTATCGAGCATCAGGTGGCCGATGGTCACCTCGCGACGGAAGTCGATGTGCGGGAACACCGCGGCCATCTGCAATGCCGCCACGACCGCCTTGCGCGAAGTCAGGTGCAGCAGGTTGATGTTCGGCAGATCCGTTTCGTTGGCGAGATAGGCGGCTATGAAGATCGCCAGGCCCTCCGAATGCGGCGGGCGCCCGGCGCTGTAGGCGTGCAGCCCCTTGAGCGCACCCTCCTCCTCCACCATCTTCGTGTACGCCGCCATGATCTCGGCGGTCTCGCAGTGCAGGCTGAGCGAAATGTCGTCGGCCAGCTCGGGATACTTGTCCATCGCCTTGCGCACGCCGCGCATCACGAACTCGAAGTGCGCGATGTCGTACTTCTCGTCCTTGCCGATCATCAGGAACTCAGACTGGTTCTGCGAGCGCCCATGCAGCCCGTGTCCGCCGTAGAACATGAAGATCTTGAATGACGTGACCCCGAACTCGCTCACCAGCGTGGGGATCTCGCGGATGTGCTGGCGGCTCATCGGGGCCAGGTGGTAGGCGTAGTCCACGTGGAACTTACCCGCCGAAATGTCGAGCACCTCCGGAAAGAACTTCTTGTACGGGCCGCCCTTGTTCAGGTAATAGCCGCCCGTGCGCATGTAGTTCAGGCTCGAGGTGACGCCACCCTGGGCGGCGGCGCGACTCTCGGTGACGGCGTCCTCGCCGAGCGGGGCGTAGATCCCGGTGTGCATGTGCGGGTCCACCAGGCCCGGAAACGCCAGCCGGTTCTTCGCATCGAACACCTGCTTCGCCGACCCGGCGGCGATCCCCGGTGCGATCTTCGCGAACTTGCCCTTGCTGATGGCGATATCGGCGTCCTCCACCATGGCCGCGTTGGGCCGGACAACACGCACGTTCTTGATCAGCAGGTCAAAGGGCTTCTGGGCGGCCATGGCAGTCCTCGTTCTGGTTTTCTGGGGGCAGCGTATGCAACTGCCGTGTCGGATCGGATAACGAAGCTGTGCAGGATAGCGCGGTTCGGGGCCGGGCTGAAGTTGGCGCGAACAAATCGGGGGCGCGAGCCCGGCCCGCGCCGGCATCGTCCGGCGCTCCGGGAGGCGCACCGCGGCACCGGGGCACCGGCAATGGTCGCGGCTTGCGCCGCTCCTACACGACTTCGTTCCGCGCCGCGCCTGACAGCACC
This sequence comes from Nevskiales bacterium, assembly GCA_011526045.1. Lineage (GTDB taxonomy): Bacteria > Pseudomonadota > Gammaproteobacteria > Steroidobacterales > QUBU01. Next base: position 8,574 of record WYBE01000024.1, read on the forward strand.
CGGTAGGAGCGACGTCAGTCGCGACCATTCAACCAATCCGGTGCGCCAAGGCGTCGGCAAAGGTCGCGGCTTGCGCCGCTCCTACACGACTTCGTTTCGCGCTGCGCCGGCCAGCACCCGGTAGGAGCGACGTCAGTCGCGACCATTCAACCAATCCGGTGCGCCAAGGCCGTCGGCAAAGGTCACGGCTTGCGCCGCTCCTACACGGCTTCCTTCAGCGCCGCGCCGGCCAGCGCGCCGTAGGAGCGACGTCAGTCGCGACCATTCAACCGGCCCGGCGCACCGCGGCTGCCGCCGCGGTCATCTCACATGGGAATCGATGAACTCGCGCAACTGCCCCACGTTCATGTACAGCGAAACCCCGCCCCCCTGCGCGCACAGATCGCCCACCACGCGGCTCGCCACGCCGGCGAGCGCCCAGCTGCCGTCCGCGCGCGCGAGCAACAGCGGCCCGCCGCTGTCACCGCCGCAGGGGCCCGAAGCCCGATCGAGGAAGGCGAACCGCTCGCCTTCGATCTGCAGCGAATCCAGCACCACATCGGACACCACCAGCTCGCGCGAGAAATCGACACCGGTGATCCGCCTGCCGTACCCCGCAATCACGCCGAGGGCGCCCTTGCGGACCAGCGCCGCCGCCTCGGCGCAGGTCAGCATCGGCACCGGCTCGACGGACAGGGGATGCTCGAGCTGCAACAAACCGATGTCGTAGGCACCGGTTTTCTCGTCGTACCGCGGATGCTTCACCGCCCGCAGCACGCGCACCGCACCGGCCCTGGTGCGATCCAGCTGTCCGGACATCACGCGCGCATTCGACGACGTGCAATGCGCCGCGGTCAGCACCCAGGCCGGCGCGACGAGCTGACCGCTGCAGATCCCCTCCGAACCCTCGTAGTGCAGGGCCACGACCCAGGCAAAGGCGCTTCGATAACGCGCCTCGGCGGGAACCGCGCCGTTGACGATGGCCAGTGCGGCGGCAGGGAGGAGCGCCAGCAGCGTCGCGAGGCCAGGCACGATTCCGCAACGGCGGGGCATGCGGCGAAGAATGACCTGCCGCTGGCTCATGCGGCAACGGCACCGAGCACCATCAGCATCCACAGCAAATTGCCGTGGTCGCGCCGGCCAGTGCGCTGCTCGTCGAGGAGTTCCTGCACGCCGGCCGCCGGCAGTCCGGCCAGCGCGGCGGCACGGCGGATGCGATCGTCGGCGAAACCACTCTGCGCGAACCAGCTGCGCAATGGCACTACGAAGCCACGCTTGCCGGCACTGAGCAACTCGCGGGGCAAGCGTCGGCCCACCGTACGCCGAAGCACGGCCTTGCGCGTGAGGCCATCGAGCTTCACCGCCTTGTCGACGCCTGCCATCAGCTCGACCAGACGAAAGTCGAGGAGCGGTACGCGCGCCTCCAGCGACCAGGCCATCGTCATGCGGTCCACCTTGGTGAGCATGTCGTCGGGGAGCGACACCTTGTGATTGAAGTACATCAGTCGGTAGAACGGATCGCGATACGGACAGGCCTGCATGAGCGCATCGACGATATCCTCCACCGGCTGCACCCGGTCCGCGGCCAGCAGCGCTTCCCGTCGCGACTTTTCGAGCCACGCAGCTTTGGTGAGAAGCCTCTCCTCGAAGGGTGCCGCGGTGGTGCGCAGCAGCCGCAGCCACTGGTCCACCCGGTAGCGTGTGCTGCCGCGCGCCACGCCTGCGGCCGCCGCGAGCACAGCGACCGGCAGTTTACGCAGCGGCGCCGGCACGCGCTGCCAGAGCCCCGCCACCTTCTCGACCTGGTATGCGCGGTAGCCGGAGAGCACCTCATCGCCACCGTCGCCTGTCAACACCATCTTCACGCGCGACACGGCGAGCTGCGCGACATGACTCGTGGGCAGAGCCGAGGAATCCCCGAAAGGTTCGTCGTAGTGGCGAGCCACCCGGGCAATGGCGCCGTCGAGATCCTCCGGAGTCACGGTGCGCTCGTGGTGGCGCGCCCCCACGGCGGCAGCCACCTGCCGCGCCAGGCCACGCTCGTCGAAAGCCGGGTCGTCGAACCCTATGGTGAATGTCTCCACCGGCAGCGACGTCTCGCCCGCCATCAGGGTGACGATGGACGAGGAGTCGAGACCACCGCTCAGGAACGCGCCAAAAGGTACGTCGCTACGCATGCTGATGCGTACGGCGTCGCGCAGCAGTTCCTCGAACTCGGCGTCCACCGTGGCGGCGTCACGGCGCATCGCGCCTTCGTCGACAGCCGGCAGGTCCCACCACCTGGACACGGTTACGGCCCGGCCGTCGGTCACGATACAGTGGCCGGGTTCCAGCTTGCGCACACCGGCAAACCACGAATGCGGCGCCGGGATGTAGCCCAGCGTGAGGTAGACATCCAGCAGCGAGCGGTCCGCAACGCGCGGGACGCCCGCAGCGAACAGGCTCTTCATCTCCGATGCGAACAGGAAGCGGTCACCGTGAAGGCACCAGTGCAGCGGCTTGATGCCAAGCCGGTCGCGCGCGAGAAACAGCCGGCGCTCGCGTGCATCCCACAGTGCGAAAGCCCACATGCCGTTGAACCGCGCGAGGCACTGCGCACCCCACCGGGCGTAGGCCTTCAGGATGACCTCGGTATCAGAGCGGGTCTGGAATGAGTCGCCCGCCGCCTCCAGCTCTGCGCGCAGTTCGAGGTAATTGTAGATTTCGCCGTTGAAGACGATGACGTTCCCGGTCACGGGATCAGTCATCGGCTGGTGGCCGGTCGCCGGATCGATGATCGCGAGGCGTCGGTGGCCGAGTCCGACGGGTCCGTCGATGAACTGGCCCTCGCCGTCCGGGCCACGGTGCCGGACCACGTCGGTCATCCGCCCCAGCACGGCGGAGTCCACCGGCGCCAGGCGGTCAGCGTTGAGGAAACCGGCGATACCGCACATGAACCAAAATTGTAGCGAACTGGCGAATCGGTCGGCGAGTCATGTTGTATGCTTTCCGGGATCGTGTGCTACCGTGACTGGTATCACAGCATTTCAGGCAACGCCGGGCTCGATTCTGGCACGATCAGGAGCCAGCACGGAGTCCGTCACGCATGAGAGTGCTCATTACCGTACCGCGAATTGAGATTCCCGGCGGGGTATCCAATTACTACCGTGTGTTACGGCCACACCTGGACCAGGACAAGATCTACTTCGAGATCGGGAGCATTCCCGGGCATTCGGGGCCGCTTCGTCGCGTGTTGCGACTTGCAGAAGATTACGTGCGGTTTCATCGGACTCTGAAGCACAAGCAGATCGACCTGGTCCACCTCAATCCGTCCATGAACTCGTACGCTGTCTGCCGTGAGGGGCTCTTTCTCCTGATCGCCCTCGCCCATGGCAAGAACGTCCTGGTGTTCTTTCGCGGATGGCGTCCATCGGTGGAGGCCACCATTCGTCGTCGGTTCAGAAGACTTTTTCAAGCCATTTATGGGCGCGCCCGGGCCACGGTCGTCCTGGCAGGCGAATTCCAGGAAACGCTCGTCAGCCTGGGAATTCCAGGGCCGTTTTTCATCGAGACGACCGTCGTGGAAGACGAGGTCTTCTCGGCTCCATCAGGCGTGAGTACTCATACGACGCAACGAGAGGGATTCCGCGTGCTTTTTCTGTCCCGCCTCGTTGCCGGCAAGGGCCTGCCCGAGGCCCTCGACGCGATCGCGCTGTTGCAAACGACGGTTCCAGACGCGACCCTGGACATCGCCGGCGACGGACCGCTGCGTGAATGGGCGGAGCGTGAAGTCGACCGCCGGGAGCTGCGGGGCGTGCAGTTCCTCGGCCACATCAGCGGCTCCGAGAAACACTCCGCGTTTGAGCAATCCGACGCCTACCTGTTCATGTCGCTGGCCGAAGGCATGCCAAACTCCGTACTGGAGGCCATGGCCCACGGCTTGCCAGTCGTCACGCGCCCTGTGGGTGGCCTGCGCGATTTCTTCGTTGACGGCGTCATGGGGTATGCGGTCGACAGCACCGACGCTGCGGACTTCGCCCGACGCCTGGCGCAGCTCGCGGCAGATCCAGCGCTGCGTGCCTGCATGGGCCGCCACAACCGCGACTACGCGCGCAATCGCTTTACCGCCTCGGTCGTCGCGAGTCGCCTGCTCGCCATCTACGACACCCTGCGGCCCGCGGTTGCCGGCGGCTGCACGACCGACACCGATGTGCGATAGCGCCCGCATTGTGTTCGACGCCAACTGTAGCGGCTGCGCAATAGTGCCCGCCGAACCGGATGGCGGTTATGCTGTTGGCTTCGTATGCCTCGAACTCCGTCAATGGCACTGGACAACCTGCCAGTGACGCGACGCATAGGCTGGGCGCAATCCGCGCTGTGGTTCGGGCGCCGGCTCGCGGTCATGCCTCCGGCCGAGCTCGCTCACCGTATCACAAATACGCTCTACAACACCCTCGTGCCGCTGGCGCTCAACGTTCCGTCGGCAGTGGCTGACAGCCCGTTCGTGATGGGTCACGCGGCCTGCCTGTTTCGGCCCACGATCGCAACGGATCCCCGCGATGCCGACCGACTCCTGTCGGGCGAGGTGCCTGTTTATGGTCGCTGGATCCCGCTGCGCACCGACTCCCGCTTCTGGCACACGGACCCGCTCACCGGCGCGTCCTGGCCGCTGGTCGCGAGCGGGCGCATCCACTACCGCGTCGGCAATGCGACGGGGGACGTGCGCATCACCTGGGAACTCAACCGCCTGCAGCACCTCGTCAGCCTCGCCACCATCGCCGCCGCCGATCCAGCCGCGCGCCCCAGGGCTGTGGCACTGTTCGAAGAAAGAGTCATAGCGTGGGAGACGGCAAATCCGGCTGGCATGGGCGTGAACTGGATCTCCGCAATGGAGTGCGCGCTGCGCATGGTGGCCGTCCTGCATGCATTCGACCTCCTGCGCGCCTGGGTAGCCCCCCCCACCCGAGCGGTAGTGGCCCGGATCGCCGTGGTCCACGCCCGCCACATAGAGCGCCATCTGTCGCTGTACTCGTCAGCCGGCAATCACACGATCGCCGAAGGCGTGGGACTGCTGTATGCGGGTGTGCTGCTGCCCGAGACCCGGGAGACGGCCCGCTGGCAGTCCCGTGGACGCCAATTGCTTGCGCGCGAGGCACAGCGCCAGGTGCTGCCTGATGGAGGCGGACTCGAGCAGTCCACTGGTTATCTTGTGCAGGTACGCGATCTGCTCGCGCTGGCACGATTGCTGCTGCACCATGCGGGCGCACCGGCCGAGCCCACCGTCGATGCGGCTGTGGACCGCGCCAGCGTATTCCTGCGGACGCTGGATGGGGGCACCGGGTCGCCACCGCTGATTGGTGACGATGACGGCGGCGCGGCGCTCGTGCCGGGATTCACACCGGATCCACGGCCCAGCCCCGCGTGCGGCCGCCACACGTTCCATGACTTCGGGCTGACGGTCATAGCCAATGGCCGCGGCGAGCGCCTCGTCTTCCTGCACAACCCGCTGGGCATGGCGCCGAGGCACGGCCACGGCCACGCGGACTGCCTCTCGGTGCTGCTCGATGTCGGCGGCAGCCCGGTGCTCATAGACACAGGGACCGGACAATATGGCGGCGACCCCGTGTTCAGGCACTACTTTCGTTCTACCCGGGCCCACAATACGGCGACAATCGACAACTCGGACCAGGCCATCCAATCAGGCGCGTTCCAGTGGCAGCGAGCGTATGTGCCCCGCGTACTGGCCGCCCGCGAGGTCAGTGGCGGGTACTTGCTGGTCGCCACCCACTCGGGCTATGCGGGTCGGCCGGCCCGTCACGTCCGGGGACTTTTCTACCTGCCGGAACGACTCCTCGTTGTACGCGACGTGGTGGAGGCTCCTGCCGACGCCCGGATAACGGCCCGATGGCACCTGGGCTGCCACGTTGAACCGGCCCAAGGCCAAAACGAGTTTGCGCTCCGAACCGCGGCCGGGAAGCACCTGACATTGTCGCTTCGCGGTGGAACCACCCGCATGGTGCGCGGTGAAACGGATCCTCCGCTCGGCTGGCGATCCGAAGTCTATGGCCAGCGCGAGCCCTGCGACGTGATCGAATTAAACGGCACCGGTCCCTGTGAGTGGGTGAGCGTATTCAGGCTGGGAGCCGTGGCGGCCGGCGCCGTTGAGGAAGCCCTCGCGCTCCTCGGCACCACGCACTGAGACTTCCCGAAACCGCCGACCAGCGCAAAGCGCAAGCTCCCCGGCCAGAGACAGGATGAACCCCAGCCTCTCCCGATTGTTGTGACGAGAAATCCTCATGAGCCGAAAAGCCCTGATCTTCATTGAAGACAATACATTCAGTCACGACAACCGGGTGATCAGGGAAGCAACCGCGTTGGTCGACGCCGGCTGGGATGTGACGGTTGTATGCGCCAGGTACCCCGGCGACCCATTCTTCAAGCGGATCAGCGCCAGCCTGCGCGTCTATTTCTTTCCGAAACCCAACGCGATCAGTGCGGTTGGGCATATCGCCGAGCATGCGATTACCCTGATGCTGGGATCAATGCTCGTGCTCTGGGTGCAAATCCGGCACGGCTTTCAGATTCTGCACGCATGCAATCCGATGGACACACTGTGGTTGCTGGCGGCGCCCTATCGACTATTCGGCAAGAAGTTCATCTACGACCAGCATGACCTGTGCCCGGAGCTTTATCTCTCGCGCGGGGACGCAAATGATCAGGGCTACCTTTTCAAGGCGCTTCTTCTCCTGGAAAGGATGTCGTACCGGACTGCTGCAGCAGTGATAGCCACGAACGAAACCTACAAGTCCATTGCGATCGAGCGGGGCGGGCGCAGTCCCGACTCCGTATTCGTCGTGAGAAACGGCCCGGACCTGGGAAAGTTCCACCCCGTCGAGCCACGCAACGATCTGAAGAAGAACGGAGAAATCCTTGTTGGATATCTGGGAAACATCAACATTCAGGATGGCGTGGACCATCTTCTCATCGCCGCAAAGCAGATTGTGCTGGAGCAGGGCCGCAAGGATGTTCGTTTTGTGCTGGTTGGCGGCGGGACGTATCAGCCGGAGCTCGTGAAGCTATCCAGGCGGATGGGGCTCGCGGACTGCGTGACTTTTGCCGGTCGCCTGCCGGACGAAGACATGCTCAGGACCCTGTGCGCCTGCGATATCTGCGTGCAGCCGGATCCTTACAACCCCTTGAATGACGCATCTACAATGAACAAGGTGATGGAATACATGGCGCTCGGCAAGCCGGTGATTGCCTATGACCTCAAGGAAACCCGCTTCAGCTGCGGGAACGCGGCTGTCTATGCGGATCCACATGATCCACAGGACCTTGGCCGGAAGATCCTCGAACTGGCTGATGATGCCACTCGTCGCAACGAGATGGCGGCGATGGGCCGAGAGCGCGTCGAGAAGGTACTGGACTGGCGGTTATCGGTGCCACACCTGCTTGCCGCCTATGAGTACGCCCTGAGACGCTGATCGGTCGACCGCGGCCCGTGAAGGAGATGTCGGGCATGAAACGGATGAAGCTGCAACTGTTGTTCCTGGCGCTTGCGCTGTTCAATGCGCTGCACCGGGCGCTCGCATTTCGTTGCCTTCGACGGATTCTCTACCGGCTTGCAGGCTTCGAGGTCCATGGCTCGGCATCTGTCCATGACGTGCGCTTCTTTTCCTTCGGGCGACTTTCGATTGGCGCGGATTCCATCGTCAATCGCGGTTGCTACCTGGACAACCGCAGAGGAATGTCGATCGGCGACAGCGTCGTGATTGCCCACGACACGAAGATCTACACGCTCGGTCATGACGTCAACAGTCCCGATTTCGCCACCGCTGGGGCGGGTGTACGGATCGAGGACTATGCCGTGCTCTTCAGCAACGTCCTGGTGATGCCTGGAGTCACCATCGGTCGCGGAGCGGTTGTGCTTCCCGGGTCTGTCGTCGCGCACGATGTCGAACCAATGTCGATTGTCGGCGGCAATCCGGCAGTGCGCAAAGGTGTGCGCCACGACGTGCACCGAGACAGGGTTCTTCATCATTACTGGTGCGCACCCTGACATGTCGCACTGTCGAATCGGACGCGACAGCTGCGCCAGGCCTTAGGCGGGTCTCGACCATGCGTAGCAGTGTCTGCATGATTCCCGGCATTCGAGCCCAGGATGTGGATGAGCAACCACGACGAGCTGCACTGTGGTCCCGCGCATGTTCGGGACCTGCGTCCCTGGCCAGCCGCGGTCATGCGGTCAGCTGCTTGGCGCGACGGCATCGCTGTCAGCGGGCCAGGGTCGTGGCCAGGGCCGGCAGGCGATCGCCACATTAAATGAACTGATACGCAAGGGAGGAAGCATGGCCTCGGTCCGGTTCTCTTGTCCACAATGCGGATTTCTGCAGGACACCTCCGTGCAGACAGCCAATTGCACGAACTGCGGCCACGCGTATCTCGCGGATGGCAATGTCTACAATCTGGTGTCCGGCGCCACCGATCGCAAGCACGAGCAGGCTTTCTACGACGCGGCATACGAGAATCGAGGCGCAACAAGACCGAGATCAATCGAGGAAAGCGTCAGTCTTTGGGACAAGCGCCATCAGCCCGAGCTCGCCGTTGTCCGCGATGCGGTAGGCAACGTGTCGGGCCTGGATGTCCTCCTGCTCGGCAACGGCGCGTCGGAGAAGGAGCTCGCGTTCCTGCTGCAGCGGCCACGCACACTGGTGTATTCGGATCTGTCGGTACAGGCTTCGCTGAAGATTCAGGCCCGGTACAGCTTCGATGAATTCCGCGATCGAATGCTGTTCGCAGCCGTGGATGCGCAGTCGATACCGTTCGCGGACGAGTCCTTCGACGTCGTCTACGGCTTCGCATTCGTGCATCACCTGCCTGATGTTGCGGGTTTCATTCGGCAAGTCCACCGGATCCTCCGGCCGGGTGGCCATGCGGTTTTCATGGACGATGCGTATGCGCCCATCTGGCACAAGGCCAAGCAATCCGTACTCAAGCCATTGATGCGTTACAGCCATCGAACGTCAGGCATCTCGCCGGAAGATTACCGGTTCTCCATGAGTGGCGGATTTCGCGAGAAGGATCTCGCCGAGATGATCGTGGCAACCGGCGCAGAGCCCTGGTTTCGACGAATCTCGCTCATCACCTTCCTCGTCTTCCGGGCCGCCGAAAAGCTGCTGCCGGCCACGGCGTCGCGCCGGCTGCAGTCAAGTCACGTACCCGACGTCACGTGCGCCACGGACCGGGCACTTGCACGGCTCAGCCTGTTCCGCAACAACCAGATCAGACTGATTTGGGGTTTTTCCCGCCCCGGGCGTAGCTCCTGAGCGCCACGCGCGAGGCCGTCGGGATTTGCTGGCCGCGCGTGGAGTAGCGTATGCCTCACGTGCGCCCGAGGATCGAGCGGTAAATCTCCTCATAGCGCTGCACGCAGCCGTCCATCGAGAAGCGGGACTCAACGGCTTCGCGCCCACGCCGGCCCATGGCCGTCCGAACTTCGTCGTTCTCCAGCAGCCGGATGACATGCGACGCGGCGACGGCTGCATCGTTGTCTGCCACCAGGTGGCCCTCCACGCCCTCGTGGATCAACTCACGCGTGCCCCCGCCGTGCGTGGCGACCACGGGAATTCCGCAGGCCATTGCCTCGAGCACCGAGTTGGACAGGCCCTCTTCGATCACCCGGAAGTTCGTGAACAGGCATGCCACGTCCAGCAATTGCGTGACGTGGTCTGCGTCCAGACGCCGGCCCGCCAGGACGACGCTCCGCTCGAGCCCGAGGGCGGCACGGCGTGCCTCGACGATGCCGCGCAGCGGACCGTCGCCGACGACGATAAAGCCGGTGTCCGGCCGCGCGGCGGCGACACGGGCAGCCATGGCGAGGAACGCCTCGTGGTCCTTGTAGACCGAGAGGGTCGCGACCATGCCGACAACCCGCCGGAAGCCGGTGAGCCCGAGTTCCGAGCGCAGTCGCGCATCCCGGGCCGGATCCGGCGTGAACCGTGCGAGGTCTATGCCGTTGTAAATCACCCGGAAACCCGGGCGTCGCTGACGAAAGCGACTGTCGAAGCCCGCCTCCGAGTTGGACACCAGCACGTCGCAGGCGCGCGCCTGCACGAGGCGGCACACCCGGTATAGCCAGTTCGGGTCGCTGCCGTCGCGGATGGCCGAGGATACGTGGGGAATTCCGGTGAGGCGGGCGGCCGCAATGCCGAACATGCTCGCGAGGTTCAGGAACGAGTGGATCACGTCGATGCGCTCGCGATGCAGGAGGTCGACAAGGCGTCTGAGTGGACCGGGAAGGTCCCATCGCCCCTGCCGCCCGAGGCTGGCCATGGTCACGTGCGGCGCCGCTGCGAGATCCCGCGCGAACCCGTCAGCGGCACCGTCCTGCGCGCCGATGGTCACGACGGTAACCGCGTAGCGCGCGGGATCGAGATGGCGCGCAAGCAGGGTGACCTGCCGCTCTGCGCCACCGACCTGCAGCGATGGCACGAGCAGCATCAGCCGCAGGCGTTCCACGGCCGGGGCTGACCCGCTCACGGCGTGACGGCCCACCCGGTGCCCGGAGCGCCGGGCCCGAAGCCTGCCCCGATGTTCACGGTCCCGCCCAGCCGCTGCAGGCCGGGCACGTCGAACGACTCGCCGGCTCCCAGGGCCGGACTGCCCACCCGCAGGGCGAAGTCACCCGTGGCCGCATCACGGAACAGGGGATCGGCCTCGGCATTGCGTTCGACGACATCGCCGTTGCGGCCCACCAACCGCCCGAATGGCACGGCACCGCGCCCTCGATACAGCACGGTAACCGGGCGCCCGCCGTTGAAGGCGATGTTGCCGGCGATCATCACGGGCCCGACACTCGGGTCGTCGTCGATGACGACGCATGCGCCGCGGCGCGACGCCACGGCGTCACGCCCGCAGTCGGCCATGATGTTGCCCACGACGCGATGCCCGCTGCTCACCGCAAACCGGCCTGCGCGGAATTCCACCGCGGTGTCGGCGGTGCCGGCCATCGTGTTGTTGGCAATGACGTTGTCGCGACTCCAGGCGTAAGGCTGCAGGCTGAAACACTGGCCCGTCGGATTCCGTCGCGCGCCGCTGTTCACCGTGGAATGACAGCGGTTCCCGACGACGAAGTTGCCGTCCCCGTTGATCTGCGCCCTCACGGAGAAGTCGTGCATCGTGTTGTCGAAGAACACGTTGCCGCGCGCAAGTCCGGGGCCTGCGCCATCAACTCCGAAGGGCCGGCAATAGTCGAAGTACCCGCTCCCCGGCCCGCAATGAAACTCGTTGGCGTACACCAGATTGTCGTTGACGCCAGGGGCGTCAGGCCGGGCTGCATCCAGGTACACCCCGTTGTGTGACCAGGCAACAATCTGGTTGTGGTGCACCCGGGACGATCGTACGCCCCCGTTGAAGTGCACGCCTTCGCCCGATACGGCGACTTTGTAGCCGACCCGGCCCCAGCGGATGCCGCTGTCGATCACGTTGTCATGGATATCCAGGCCGGTGATGCCCGGGGCCGTGAAGGACTGGGGGTGGATACCGCTGGCGCTGTCGAGGCCGATCACGCAGTTGCGCACGACGATGTCGGCCGACGCGCCGCGGATCTCCAGGGCGCCCCAGCGACCGCCCTCGAGCGCAAGGCCGTCCACGACGACGTGGCGCGCATCCTCCAGGTACAGCGGCGCCCGCGGCTCGCGCCGCAACAGCTGCATCCCCGAGATCGAGCGGAAGACCTGCGCCGGATTGCCGGCCGGCGAGCACAGACTGAGCGTCCCCGCTGCCTGGAACCACTCCACCCGGGCGCCCTCGAGTTTCCGGCATACGTCACCGGCGACCTGCGCTTTGCCGAGTGCCCGGCGCCCGTCGAGCAGCAGCACGGCCGGGTCGCCCTCGGCGAGATCCGTCGTGTCATAGACCCAGACATCCCCGTTCGCGCGCCGCCAGCGCGCGGGATCGAGGCCGCCCGGAAGCGGATTCTCCACGCGGATGCGCGGCGGCGCCCCGGCGCCGTAAGCGCCCAGCAACAACGGTGCCGTGGCGGATGTCCCCGTGGGACGCACCAAGACCATGCCGCGCCAGAGCGTCCCGCGACGCTGCAGATAGCGGTTGCCGCCCGTGAAGGTCCGCACGCTCGCCCAGCTGCAGAACGGGTCGTCCGCCGAACCGGACCCCGGACAGCCGCTGTCGCGGGAGGGATCCACATGCACATCCGCTGCCCACGCGGCCGGACCGGTTCCGGCGAGGACGAAAGCAGCGACGGCCAGCAGCAGGAATCTCATGGTGCTACGGAGCGCCGGGCACGAGCCGGGCGAGCAAGTCCTGGTAACGCGCTGCGACGGCAGCGGGACTGAAGGTGCGCTCGAAGCAGGCGCGGATCGGCGCCGGATCGGGGCCGGGACCCTGCATGAGGCCTTGCACCCGCTCGCGCAGCTCCGCCTCGGATTGCACCACGGCCCCGAGCCCGTTGCGCGCAATCATGTCGTCGGGGTCCACGAACGAGACGATGGGCACGCCCCGGCGCATGGCCTGGAGAAACACGTTCGGAAAGCCTTCCATGGCCGACGTACTCACCAGCATACGACAGCGCGCGAAGATCTCGTCCACCTCGGCAAAGGGCCGGAAACCATGGAACTCGAGGTTCGGCACGCCTCGCGCCGCCTCTTCAACCTGGTCGCAGAGGGCTGAGTCCGGGGTGCGCGGGCCCACCATCGTGAACCGCAGCCCGGGCAAGGCGCGGGCCAGCTCCACGAACATCATCGGGCGCTTGATAGACCGCAAACGTCCTACCCACAGCACCGTGTCACGTCGTGCACCGGGAGCTGGTGCCGGACGTGAATCCATGAAATTCGGAATGACGACGCCCTCCCGGCCGTGGTGATGCGCGAGCAGCTCCCGCTGGTGCCGGTTCTGCACCACGATGGCGTCGGCGTGGCGCAATCCAAAGCGGAACAGCCAGCGGTCGCGGGCGAAACGCAGGTCGATGGGGCTCGGCATGAAATCCGAGTCGGCGGCACCCGCATAGACAAAGCGAAACGATCGGCGACGGCGCTTGAGCGCCAGCAGGCCCGGCACGAAGCCCGCCGCGCGCGTGTAGTAGACGTCCGCCGCCGCGCGGTCGATGGCGGCTGCGATACCCGTCCACCGCGGGTGGACGAACCGCAATCCCGGCAGACCCGCGTCCGGCCGATAAGCCTTGAACACGCGGAAACCCTCGACCACCTCGCCGTCCGGCTGGCCGTAGTCGGCTGTCACGAAACTCGCGTCGTGGCCGAGACCGCGCAGCAGTCGCGCAATCTGTACCTGTTGCACTTCGGCGCCACCGATCTCCTCGACCTCCGTGTCGCCCTTCAGAACCGGATACGCCGTCATGCACACGAAGCACAGATGCATGGGCGCAGCCTCAGGGCGACAGGCCCGCGACGGCATCCGCGGCCTCGAACACCGCGATGTCCCCGGCGGCAAACAGCTCCCGGAAGGGTGCACCCGCCGCGAATACATCCGCCAGGCCGCCTGCCGCCAGAGACCGGTCCAGGAAGACATAGCGCACGCCGTTGTCACGCATGAACTGCGCCAGGAAGCCCGGCTCCGCGACACGACCGCGGATCGCCATGCGGTCGAATGTCAGCGCCTTCGAGCCATGACCTGCGGCCACCAGGACCAGCGGCGTGTAGAAGACGAGCGGCGAGAATCCCACCTGCGGCAGCACGAGTGCGCGGCCGGCAAGTCCCCGCTCCCGGACCCAGCGGAAAATATTCTCCCAGCCCCGGGCCAGCCGGCGCCGCCGCACCACATTGAACTCGCGCCAGATGAAGACCGCACACGCTGCCGCGACGAGGCCGGCGGCCACCAGCCATGGTACCTGTCGGGGGAGCGCACCCGCGACCAGCCAGGCCACGAATGGGCTCGCGAAGTACATGTGGTTCACGCTGTTGCCCATCACCCAGAGGAACGCGAGCACCACGCAACCCGTCGCGAGGCCCGCCGCCAGCGCGAACGGCGGCAACGCGGGCGGTGCCGCGATCCAGGCGGCAGCAGCCAGGAACAGCCAGGGACATGCCTTGGCAATCTGTCCGGGGTCACCGAACTCCAGCCGCTGGCGCTCCTGTTGTCCGAAGCGCATGTGTACCCGTACGCGCCGCCAGTGGTCGGCAATGACTCGTCCGTACTGGCCGCCGGTAACCAGCCAGGCGAGGGCGAGGCCACCCAGTGTCGCCGTGACGAGGTGCAGGTACACGGGGTAGCCCGCCAGTGCGAGGACAGCACCCACGATGGGCGCGAGGATGAACAGTACCTGGGTGACCATGCGCTGCGCCAGCAAGGCCAGTGCGGCACAAACCGCCGCAGCCACCACCCACGCCACGCTCCCGCCGAGCCCGTAACGCACCATCGCCAGGCCGAACAGCGTGAGCCACAGCAATCCCAGCGGTCGCGGCGTCAGCGAGGCCGCGGTCACCGCATTGATCGGTGTGAGCAGCAGCACCAGGGCCCCGAGCGTGGCGGCCCCGGGCCTGAGCCCGAGCACCGCTACTCCCCCGACCGCCACCACCGCCGCGGTGACGAGATCCGTCAGCATTGGCAACTGCATGAGGCCGCGGTAGCCGACCCGTGGCAACAAGGCAATCTGCCACATCAGCAGCGGCGGCAACTGCAGCCGCTCGGGTTCGCCGGTGGTGTAGTAGAAACGAAGCTCTGGAAACAGGGCGCGCTGCGCTCTCACCTCGCGCGCCACCCGCAGGTAGGTGAACGCATCGCCCACGGTGGGCTGGTCGTTCACGCGGGTCATGCGGTACGCATGCAGGGCGACGACCAGCAGCAGCAGGAACGCGACGAGCCAGGTCATGAACGCCTGCTTGCAACAGCGGGCGCTTCGGCTCCGCCCCCCTTCGCGTCGGCGGGACCCCTCGCCGCGGATCCCGCCACCGGGGAAATTGGCCCGGCTCGTTGCGCGGCGGCCAGCGCCCGCTCCACCATCGCCTGGCGCCAGGCCTGGTGGTGCAGGGCAAACAGCAGGCCGATGAGTGTCGAGGTCGCGAGTTCGGGCGTGAACAGACCGCCGTTGTGGAACAACGCGTTTGCCATGACGCCGAGGAGAGCCACGGTCACGCCGAGAAATTGCAGGCGCAACGCCGGCTGATCACGGGTGAACGACCTGGCGACGCGGGCCGCGCGCCACATGGCCGCGAGCGCCACCGCCAGGAGGCCCCAGCCGGCCACGCCACCGCGCACGCCGATGTTGATGTAATGATTGTGCGGTGCTATCACGTCGGCGACATCCTGCGCCGAGAGGATCGCGCCGGACCCGAGCACCTCCTTCGCGTACTCAGCCTTGGTAGGCCCGACCAGCGGGTGCTTGAGCACGCTGGTGATGCCGTGGACCTGGTACATGACGCGGTCAACGACCTCGGCCAGATCGGTGCCCCCGAAGCGGTCCGCCAGCGTACCGTGGGCATAAGCCGACGTGGTCAGCACACGGGCGTCGGGGACACGGCTGCCGATCAGGCGCTGCGCGAGGAAAAAGGCAACCGCCAGGACCAGGAGAAGCGAGATGTTGCGGGCACTCTGACCCGTCTTGAAGAGCATGAACAGGGCACCGAGGAGCAGTACGGCGGCCGAAGATCGTTCCGCGTTCAGAAACAGCCCGATGAACAACACCACGATGGCAATCAGCCAGACGATCGACCTGTCCGTGAAGAACAGGACGATAACGATAAACGGGAATCCCGCGAGCAGATAGGAAAAAATGTGCGGCGGCCCATAGGCGCCGGCAAGCTGGCTGCCGACGCCGATGATGCGCTCGCCGCTATCGGCGCTCTGGAGCATCCAGTTGCGCAGCAGCTCGAACGATCCACCGAAGAAATAGACCAGCCCACCGAAAGCCACCTCGGCGACCGCCACGGCGGCCAGCCACTTCATCACCTGCACGCGGGAAGCGGGATACGCGCAGACGTCCACCAGGAGCAGGATGTAGACCGCCGCACGAATGTGTCGCGCCGGATTCTGCGGCGGGCTGCCCACGAGAAAGTCATGCATCCAGTCCAGGAAGCCAAAGATGACCAACGCAAATACGAACGTCGTCAGAGGCCCGCCGCGCAGCGCGAGCCCTGCCAGGGATCCACCCCGCAGCAGCAGGACCGCGAGGATCACGAAATTGATCGGCGCCACGCCGACACCTGGCACCTTCGGCAGCGGAAAGAACTGGATGAGGACAAGCGCCAGCAGCAGCCAGCGCGCGGACGCCGCAGCCCAGGGACGGAGCGTGCCGGCCTCGGCGGTCGTCATCCGACGGCCTCCCCCGTTCCACCCCGCGCACGGGTGAGGAGCTGCAGTTCCCGATCGTCAAGCCCGTGGTTGAAATACACCATTACACAATAGACTGCGGCCCCGGCCGCAATCGTGCCCAGCAACCTGCCCACGCCGTCGATCCGATCCCCGACGACCAAAGCGATGACGACCGCGGGCGTCAGGTTGAGCAGCGTCCGGCCGAGCACGCCGAACGGGAAACTCAACCGGATCGCGAACAGGTAGCGGAAGGCAACCCAGTACAGGCCCAGTTGCAGGACTGCGGCGCTGCCGGTCGCCAGCGCCGCGCCGGTGATACCGAAGCGGGGCACCAGAACAATCGTCATCGCGAGATTGTAGAGGGAGGTGGCCCCGGACAGGAGCAGGAGTGCATTTTTTTCCAGGACCGAAATCAGGGGCACGAACGGGAACGTCAGGCCAAGGAAGTAGCCGAATGCGCACAGCGTCGCGAGTGGTGCATAGGCCCCGGCGTACTCAGGCGTGTATACGAAGCGGATCACCGCAGCGCCCAGCACGATGAGCAGGGTCAGCAGCGGCCAGTGCAGGAGCAGGACCGTCTTGGTCAGCAGCCGGAACGCCTGCTGCATCTCCGTCATGCTCTGCCCCACCGCGTAACGCGTGACGAGCAGCGGCGTGATCACCCCGCGCAGCAGACTCGCGGGATTCAGGGCGTTGGCGAAGGTGACGAGCGTGGCGGCCAGGCCGTACAGGGCAACCTGCTCTGCACCGAGGAAGTGCGCGATGACAAAGTTGTCGATGGACAGGTCCCGGAACACGTTCACGTTGATCGCCAGATAGCCGATCAGGGAAAAACGCAGAATGCGGCCGGTCGCGTCGTCGGCCGGGCGCGGCCCGTCACCGCCCGCAGTACGGCGATGTCGCAACCACCGGCTGTTGCGCACAGCCGCCCAGACGACGGCGGCCGCGCTCGCCGCGAAAAGCGCCCAGAGCACACCGACCAGACCCGCGCCGATCGCAAAAGCCGCGGCAAACCCGCCGAGCTTCAGCAGAGACACCGTCATTCGCAGCAGGCCTGCCTCGACGAATGCGCCGCGCGCGGCGAAGTAGCTGAATCCCCAGATGCCTGTAGAGCTCTGCACGACGAGGATCGCGCAGACCAGGATCAGGGTATCGGACAGGATGCGAGGGAAGGCAAAAAGTTCCGCCACCGTATCGCGCATGACCAGCAGCGTGCCGCAGAAGACCAGCAGCGCCACCGTGCGCACGACACGCACCGCCACCAGGAGCCGTGCGAGGGCGCGCCACTGGCCACGGGCGATGAACTCGGCACCGAAGCGCGAGAGCGTGGCGTCGAGACCGCAGGAGGTGAAATAACTGCCGGCCAGGATGATCGCCCCGGCCAGCTTGTAGGCACCAAACTCCTCCACGGACAACGTCCGGACGAGCAGCACCGAAATTGAAAGGGAAACGGCGGTCTCGACCGCGAAAGCGAGATAACTCGCGGCGGAGCCTGCCAGCGCATTCCCGGCCGCTGACTTGCCGGGTCGGACCACGGCGCTCACACGGCAGGCCGGCGGTCGTCGCCGACCGCAGACTGCGTGAACCGCTTCGACCACCGCTGCGGCATGTCAGAACGTGCCAGCGTCACAGGCCCGCAAGTCCATTACGGCCTGCCGCATGAGGCCACCCGCGTCGAACCCGTCACGCTCTGCGCCGGCGCCGTCAGAACAGCGTGTAGATGAACGGCGCGACGGCCGAGCCCTGCGACAGCACGATCAAAGCGCCGAGCAGCACCATGACCAGCACGATCGGGGCGAGCCAGAACTTCTTGCGCTCGCGCATGAAGTCCCAGAGATCCTTGAGGAAGTCCATCATCAGAAAGGTTTCTCCAGATTGCTTACCGGCGCCTTATGGCTCGGCACCCGGTAGCTCGCCGCCGAGTCGAAATGCCGTGCCAGCGAGTCCTTACCCGCCAGGCGCCGCACCAGGCCCATTGGCGTCACCACCAGAAAAAAGACGATACCCATGATGAGCGGCGTCGTCACCTTGCTCAGGAGCAGCCCGAATTTCATCCAGCCGCGATAAACCGGCCGCAGGGAGGCCGGGGCGGCCAGCCCCCAGGCCACCAGGATGCCGGCGATCACCCACGGCCAGCGCGGAATGGGACGTTCCAGCAGCCACGGGAAGAACAGGCCGAAGAGCACAGCGACGATGCCGCCGGTCGTCAGCCCGAATTCGCGCAGACCTTTGCGGTCGAGTTCCTTGATGTCGTGTTCCAAAATCTCGGTCCTTGCATGCCGTTGCGGTTCGTCTGGTCGCGACTCACGTCGCTCCTACAGGTGCTATCCAGCTACAGGGGCTATGCAGCCCCGACCCGCGATCACTCCCTCAATCCAGTTCGAACTCCGTCTTCCAGGATTCGTCCTGCTCCACCACCGGCTGGTCCTTCTTGTCGAGGAGAAAATTCTCGACGACCAGGTAATCCATCTCCGTGCGCATGAAACAGCGATAGGCGTCCGCCGGCGTGCACACGATCGGCTCGCCGCGCACGTTGAACGAGGTGTTGACCAGCACGCCGCAACCGGTCGCCTGCTCGAAGGCCGTCAGCAGCGCGTGGTAGCGGGGGTTGGTCTCCCGGTGCACGGTCTGCACCCGCGCGGAATAATCCACGTGCGTGATCGCCGGCAACTGCGAGCGCTTCAGTTTCAGTTTCTCGATACCGAAGAGTTTCTCCTGCTCCGCCGTCAACGGGATGCGCAACTGCTCGCGCACGGGCGCGACGATGAGCATGTACGGGCTCTCGCTCGCGAGGTCGAAGTAATCGGCCACCCGCTCGGCGAGCACGGACGGCGCAAACGGCCGGAACGACTCGCGATACTTGATCTTGAGATTCATCACCGTCTGCATCTTCGCGCTGCGCGGGTCGCCGATGATGGAGCGCCCACCGAGGGCGCGCGGCCCGAACTCCATGCGCCCCTGCACCCAGCCGACCACGTTCTCGGCGGCGAGGATGCCGGCCAGCCGCGGCATGAGCTCGGCATCCGGCAGTTCGACATACTTCGCGCCGGCCGCGTCGAGCTGGCGGCGCACCTCGTCACCCGAATAGCGCGGCCCGAGATAGGAGCCGCGCATCGCATCGTGGCCGTTGACGACGCGCGGCGCGCCCTGGTACTCGTACCAGGCCACTGCCGCCGCACCGATCGCCCCGCCGGCGTCGCCGGCGGCCGGCTGCACCCAGAGGCGCTTGAACGGCCCTTCGCGCAACACCCGTCCGTTGGCCACACAGTTCAGCGCCACGCCGCCGGCAAGGCACAGCTGCTCCTCGCCCGTCTCGCGCTGCAGGGTGCGGGCGAGCCGCAGAATCACCTCTTCTGTTACGGCCTGGATCGACGCGGCGATATCCATCTCGCGCTGCGTGACCTGGCTTTCGGCGCGGCGCGGCGGCCCGCCGAACAGCGTGTCGAACTTCGCGTTCGTCATGGTCAGGCCGGTGCAGTAGTTGAAATACTGCATGTCCAGGCGGAAGGTGCCATCGTCCTTCAGGTCGAGGATCTTCTCCCGGATCAGGTCGGCGTAGACGGGCCGCCCGTACGGGGCGAGGCCCATCAGCTTGTATTCGCCGGAGTTGACCTTGAAGCCGGTGAAATAGGTGAAGGCCGAGTAGAGCAGGCCGAGCGAGTGCGGGAAGTCGATTTCCCACAGCGGCTCGAGCTGGTTGCCCGCCCCGCGCCAGGCGGAGGTCGTGGCCCACTCCCCCACGCCGTCGAGGCACAGCACGGCGGCGCGCTCGAAGGGGCTGAAGAAAAACGCCGAGGCCGCGTGCGACTGGTGGTGGCCGGCGAAGAGCAGCCGCGGCAGCTCGCGCGTTTTGCAGTTGCCGATCTCGGCGAACTCCCGCTTCAGGGTACTCTTGAGGTAGAGCTTCTCCTTCAGCCAGATCGGCATGGCCGCGACGAAGGAGCGGAAGCCGTTCGGAGCGTAGCTGAGGTAGGTTTCCAGCAGCCGCTCGAATTTCACCAGCGGCTTGTCGTAGAAGACGACCTGGTCCACGTCGGCGAGCCGCAGCCCACCCTCCTCCAGGCAATAACGCACCGCGTGGGCGGGAAAGCGCGCGTCGTGCTTCTTGCGGGTGAAGCGCTCCTCCTGGGCCGCGGCGACGAGATCACCATCGCGCAGCAGGGCCGCGGCGCTGTCGTGGTAGTACGCCGAAATTCCGAGAATATTTGCCATCGTGCCTGTACTTTGCCGTGCGCCAGGACCCGCTTCCGGGCGCCATTCTGGGCAACTGGCCGGATATTGAACATACCTTAGACGAGACCGGGGCCGGGTGCAGGGATGCGTGTCTCAGCCCGTGCCCGGGTGCTGCCCCGGCACCGCCCGCGTGCCCATCCCGTCACAACCCGGCGCGCACGGCAGCGGTTAATATGGCCGCCGAACGCGGCCACGGCCCGACCGTGAACCGCATCACAGCGCACCCGCCGAGGAGGGCACAGTGACCAGGAAGGCACTGATTACCGGGGTTACGGGGCAGGACGGGGCGTATCTCGCCGAACTCCTGCTCGCTAAGGGCTATGAAGTGCACGGCCTGAAACGCCGCGCCTCGAGCTTCAATACCGACCGCATCGATCACCTCTACCAGGACCCGCACCACCCGGACCGCCGCTTCGTCCTGCACTACGGCGACGTCACGGACTCGACCAACGTCATCCGCGTCGTCCAGGAAGTCCAGCCCGACGAGATCTACAACCTCGCCGCGCAAAGCCATGTGGCGGTTTCCTTCGAGACGCCCGAGTACACGGCCAACGCCGACGCAGTCGGGACGCTGCGCGTGCTGGAGGCGATCCGCATCCTCGGCCTCACCGCACGCACCCGCTTCTACCAGGCCTCGACCTCCGAGCTCTACGGGCGGGTGCAGGAAACGCCGCAGACCGAGAAGACGCCCTTTTACCCCCGCTCGCCCTACGCCGCCGCCAAGCTCTACGCCTTCTGGATCACGGTCAACTACCGTGAGGCCTACGGCATCTACGGCTGCAACGGTATTCTCTTCAACCACGAGTCGCCGATCCGTGGTGAAACCTTCGTCACGCGCAAGATCACGCGGGGGCTGGCGCGCATCAGCCTCGGGCTGCAGGAGGCGCTGTACCTCGGCAACCTCGGGGCACGCCGCGACTGGGGCCATGCCCGCGATTACGCCGAGGCGCAGTGGCTGATCCTGCAACAGGCGACACCCGAGGACTACGTGATTGCCACCGGCGAGCAGCGCTCGGTGCGCGAGTTCGTCGAACGCGCCGCCGCCGAACTCGGCATCGGCATCGCCTGGGAGGGCAGCGGCGCGGCCGAGGTTGGGCGCGTCACACGCGTTCCCGCCGGCGGGCGCGGCCCGAAGCCCGGCGACGCCATCGTGCGGATCGACCCGCGCTACTTCCGGCCGACCGAGGTCGAATCCCTGCTCGGCGACGCCAGCAAGGCGCGCCGCCAGCTCGGCTGGGCGCCGAAGACGAGCTTCGACGAATTGGTGCGCGAGATGATCACCGCCGACCTCGAGATCGCCGAGCGCGATGCGCTCGTCGAGCGACAGGGCTATCGCGTCTACCGGCACCATGAGTGAGGCCGACGCTCAGGGCCTGCCGCGCGATGCGCGCATTTTCGTCGCCGGCCATCGCGGCATGGTCGGCGCCGCACTGCTGCGCCGCCTGCGCGCGGCCGGCTGCACCCGCCTGCTGGTGCGCGAACACCGCGAGCTCGATCTCACGCGCCAGGCGGAGACCGAGGCCTTTTTCCGCACCGAGCGGCCCGAGTACGTATTCCTTGCCGCAGCGCGCGTCGGCGGCATCCTCGCCAACAACACGCAGCCGGCGGATTTCATCCGCGACAATCTGCTGATCGCCGCCAACGTCATTCACGCCGCGCACACCTCTGGCGTGCAACGCCTGCTCAATCTCGGCAGCTCCTGCATCTACCCGCGGCTCGCGCCACAACCGATGCCGGAAGAGGCCCTGCTCACCGGCGTGCTGGAAGCCACCAACGAGCCCTACGCCATCGCCAAGATCAGTGCGATCAAGCTCTGTGAGTCGTACAACCGCCAGCACGACACGGATTTTCGCAGTGTCATGCCGACCAACCTGTACGGCCCGCAGGACAACTTCGACCTGCGCACGAGCCACGTGCTGCCGGCGCTGCTGCGCAAGTTCCACGAGGCGCAGCGCGCCGGCGCGGCCCAGGTCGAAGTCTGGGGCAGCGGCACGCCGCGCCGCGAGTTCCTGCACGTGGACGATCTCGCCGCGGCCTGCCTGTTCGTGATGGACCTGCCCGCCGCGCGCTACCGCGCCGCCACGCAGCCCATGCTCTCGCATCTGAACGTCGGCACCGGCACGGATGTCAGCATCCGCGAACTCGCAGGAATGATCCGGGAGATTACCGGTTACACCGGCGAGATCCGCTTCAACGACAGTTACCCCGACGGCACCCCGCGCAAGCTCCTCGACGTCGCGAAGCTCGCCGGTCTCGGCTGGAAGGCCAAGATCACGCTGCGCGAGGGCATCGAGCAAACCTACCAGTGGTATTGCGACAACGCGGCGCCGAACGAAGCCGTGTAGGAGCGGCGCAAGCCGCGACCGATTCTGCCGCGGCGATAAACGCGGCGGTGGTCGCGACTGACAGGCGACGCAGCGACGGGAGCCCTGTAGGAGCGGCGCAAGCCGCGACCGATTCTGCCGCGGCGATAAACGCGGCGGTGGTCGCGACTGACGTCGCTCCTACAAATCGCTCCTACAAATCGCTTCTACAGGGTGCTGCCAAAGGGTACCGCTACAACCCGCCGCCCGCGGCGGCGCGCGTGACCGCCGCATCCTGCGGCAGGTGGTAATACACCTTCGGCTCGGCGGCCCGGATGAACTCGGTCAGACGCCGGTCCGCCTCCGCCACGTCGAGCGTATCGGTGATGGGCGTCATCACGCGCACCAGCGCGCCGTCGGTGCGATTGCGGGTGAGCGCGTCCCAGAAGTTGTAGAACTTCACCGCATACTCGCTGGTGAGATAACGCCCGCGCTGCACGAACCAGTAATACACCAGCGCCTTGTCGCTGCCCTGCCCGATCACCATGCGATTGACCGGCAGCGGTGAACCATCGGCCCGCATACCCTCGAGCTCCTGCTGCGACAGCTCCTCGATCTGCCAGCCACCGCCGGGCAGGCAGGCGCGCGGCGAATGCATCGAGGCCCCGGTGCGTTGCGAGCCGTAGTAGGCGATGTAGAGCTCCACTGGCTGCGGATACTTGTCGCTCATATAGCGCGTCACCATGTAGTCGGTGAGCTTCAGCTCGTCGAGGACGTCGGCTTCCAGGCGCCCGTCGCGCCCCGACCAGGCGCCGATCACCATGGGGAAGGTACTGAGCGAGACGTGCGCCGGAATATTCTCGTCGCGCCGTTCGATCGCCAGTGACCCGACCGCCGCAGCGACGATGAGCGACGCGGCCGCAACCGTCGCCGGCCTGAGCGCACCGGCCGGCACGAGGTAGCGGAAATCCCGTCGTTCCGGTATCTCCACCGCGAAGGACTCTGCCAGCTTGCGCCCGCTCATGAGCGAGAACATCGTCATCAGCGCGAACAGCAGCGCGATGCAGGCCACGAAGATCACCCAGCCCTCGAAATAGTGCAGAAAACCGTCGGCCTGCCCCGTGCCGTAGCGGTTCACCAGGATGCCGGTGACCGCAATGCGAAAACTGTTCATGAAGATCGTGATTGGAATCGCAGCGAGGAAGATCAGCACGCGCTGCCAGATCCGACCGCGGAATACGTAGGCGCAGAAGAACGAGAAGCTGGTCAACGGGAAGAGATAGCGCAACCCGCTGCAGGCCTCCACCACCTGCAGCCGGTAGTTGCCGAGGTCGATCACGTTGCCTTCCAGGTACACCGTGACACCGACCAGGCGCAGGAAACTGACTCCGATCTGTGAGGACCAGAGCTGGAACGCACCGGAGAGATTCGCCAGCAGGGTCTGTGGCAGCGGAATCATGAACACCAGGTACAGCAAGCCCGCCCAGATCACTGCCGCCGCCCGCAGGCCCATGACGGCGATCACCAGGCCCCACAGCGTGAAGAGGAACCCGTACCAGCCGATGGCCCAGATCGCGCTCAGCTCGCCCAGGAAGAAGACCAGCAGTCCAAAGACGACCAGCGCGACGCCGGCCCAGGAGGGCTCAAACGGCACACGCTGCAGGTCCGTCGCCCGCATCCAGATCAGGTAGATGCTGACCAGCGGGATGATCCAGGCGTGCTGGTACTCCGGCATCTGCCATTCAATGGACAGCATCCGGGCAAAGCCGTGGTCGAACAGGACGACGAAGGCCGCGAGCAGCAGCAGGGCGAGCACGATCGGGATCAGGGACTTGTTATTCATCGTTGGATGGAGCGCAACCTGTCAACCGGAACGGCGCGGAACGGAACTTTCAATACGCCTTGTCGTCGCGAAACCACACCAGGAAGGTCTTCAAGAGAATCTTCAGGTCGAGCGCAAGCGACCACTGGCGCAGGTACTGCAGGTCAAATTCCACCCGCCGCTGCATGTCCTCGACGGTGGCGGTCTCGCCCCGGCAGCCGTTGACCTGCGCCAGCCCGGTGATGCCCGGCGTCACCTTGTGCCGGACCATGTAGCCGGTGATCACGCGTCGATAGGCCTCGTTGTGCGCCACCGCGTGTGGCCGCGGCCCGACCACGCTCATGCGTCCCTGCAGCACGTTGAAGAGCTGCGGCAGCTCGTCGAGGGAATACTTGCGCAGGAAGCGCCCGATGGGCGTCACCCGCGGATCGTCACGCCGCGCCTGCTCGACCGTGCTGCCGTCGTCGGAGGCCGTCATGGTGCGAAACTTCCAGACGATGATCTCCTCGCCATCCAGTCCATAGCGCCGCTGCCTGAAGATCACGCTGCCCGGCGACGTCAGTTTCACGCCGAGCGCGATCAGCAGCATCAGCGGCGAAGCGACGAGGATCATCAGCGAGGCGAGCACGACGTCGCTCGCGCGCTTGACCAGACCGCGCCAGCCGGCAAACGGCGTGTCGCGCAGCGCCACAACCGGGATGCCGTTCAGGTCAGTGGTGCGTGACTGGATCAGGTCGAAGACGAACACGTCCGGCACGTAGTAGATTGAAGCGGTCGTGTCCTGCAGGTCCGTCAGCAGTTTCTCCGTGCGCTCGAGGTGGCTGAACGGCGTGGCGATGAAGATCGCGTCGATGCGGTGCTCCTTGACGTAGGGCCCCATGTCGGAAAACCGGCCGAGCAGGTCCGCGACGGGCTGGTAGCCGAGCCGCTCCGCGCTGCGATCGTCGAACAGGCCGGTGAACTGCAGGCCGAGTTCCGGGCGCTCACGCATGCTCTGGATCAGTCGCAGGCTGGCGCGGTTCACGCCGCATACCACCGCGGTGCGCGCCTGCCCGGCGGCGAGCAACCGGCGGATGGCCCATTTGCGCAGCAACACGCTGACAGCCACCATTACCACGGGCGTCAGGATGAACCAGGTGAACAACGCGAGCCGCGAGAAGAATGCTGAAATCTTGATTGCGTAGCCGGCCAGCAGCAGCACGGCCACGACCACGCTCCAGGCAATCGCGATCTGGCTCGCAACCGCCCAGCCACTGCTGAAGGTGTTCTGCGGATCGGCCAGCGACGGTGGCACGATCAGCGCGCAGAGCAACGCGGCAATGACCGCAAGGATGAAGTACGGTGCGGTGAAGGGTATGCCAAGGGCCTGAGTGCTGGCAAAGAGCACGCCCACACAGACCAGCGGCGGCACCACGGACTGCAGCAGGCCTAAAAGCGCCGTCGTGTGACCTGCCTTGAAGTCGCTGCCCCACATGGTTCAGCGATTCTAGCGCATGTGACGTAAAACGCCTGTATTCATTGGCATTTTTCGTACCGAATCGTGGCTTATGTTCGCTCGGGACCCTCGGACCATAGCAGGTCCGGATTGTGCTTCCCTTACGGCGCCCGCAGTCGGTCGGTTCAACTCCTTCAGGCTGCGTGGTGACAAACGGCCACGAAACCCGCGAGCACGATTCGCGCCACTGGAAACGCTTCGTTGCGAACAGCGGCGCGTCAGCGCGACTGGCCGGATTTCCGCCCGATCAGATCCCTGAACAGGTAGGCAATGAACATGGTGTTCGTATAGGCATATCGCCGCCAAAGGCGGCGCGGCTCACTGATGAGCCGAAAACACCATTCCAGCCCAAGCCGCCGCATCCAGAGCGGCGCGCGAGCCACTGAGCCCGCCATGAAGTCGAAGGCCGCTCCAACCCCGAGTAGAACGGCAGGCGCCAGCGAGCGCCAATGAGCGCTCATGAACAACTCCTGCCTGGGCGCGCCGAGTCCCACCCAGACCACATCGGGCCGCGTAGCGCGAATAGTCGAAAAAATGTCCTGCCATTCGGCCTCTGACATCGATCGAAACGGCGGCGAATACGTGCCGGCGATCGCCGTCGTGGGGAAACGTCGCACGATCACCTCGGCCAGGCGGTCAAGCACCTCGCGTCGTGCCCCCAGGAAGTAGTGGCGCAGTGGTGGCTGCGCCTCCAGCGCCAGGACCGACTCGAGGAAATCCGGCCCGGGTATCGGCTCCAGCGGGCGGATGCCCATGAGCCGGCCGGCGACGTAGACCGGGCGACCATCGGGCAGACTCATGAACGAACCGTTCACCGCAGTCATGACATCCTGGTTCTCACGCGCGGTGACGGCCACATGAGCATTGACGAAGCAGACGTAGCCACCTGTTCGGTCACGTAATCTGGCGAGCAGGTCCTCTCTGGCCGACTGCCGCGTGGCGATCGTGATGCGGTTGCCAATAACGTCGTAGCGTCGGTCCATGGTCCTGCTCACTGGCCCGCGGCGATCCGCCGGTAGTTCGCATAAACCGGCTCCAGCACGCGTGCCGGTGTATACGGCGCCACCGCCTCCAGACACGGCTGGCCAGCCATGCGGAGCCGCTCGCCGAGTGTCGTTGCGATTGTCACCGCCAAGACGTCAGGGGCGCGGGCCGGGGCGATCGCGCCACTCCTGCCCGGCAGAACGACCCGGCGCACCTCGCCGACGTCGGTCGCCACAACCGGGACGCCACATCCCAGCGCTTCCAGCACACTCATGGGCATGCCTTCGTAGGCCGACGCCAGCACGAAGAGATCAGCAGCCCGGAGGATCGCGGCGATCTCGCGCGTGCCCCTGAGCCCGGCAATGAAAACTTTGTCGTCGAGGCCCGCCTGCCGCAGCCGTTTCTCCAGCTCGTCGCGCAAGACGCCGTCGCCGACGTAAAGCAGCCGCGCCGATGGGCACTGGCGCACCAGTATCTCGAAAGCGTCCGCCAACAGGAGCGGATCCTTCTGCGAATCGAGTCGGCCGACCGACACCAGCAGTTCGCTGTTCGTGTGGATACCGAACTCTCGCTCGAGCTCCAGCCGCGCGGCGCTGCGCTCCATGTCGGTCGGCACCTGGAAGTCATCCGGGTCTACCCAGGTCGGCGTGAAACGGAATCTCTGCCGGATCCGCGGAAAACGCTCCTGATACCACGCCACGGCGTCCTCGCGGACCACGTAGATGCTGTCGAACTTCGGGAACAACCAGTCTTCCAGGCGGTAGTAGAGCCACGGCAAGCGGCTCCAGAGTATGTCGGACTTGCGGTTCTTCAGCTCCTTCATGTTCTGGTGCACGAAGGCATTCTTTGCCCGCCGGTCGGAAGCGAACAGCAGGGCCGGCTCGAGACGATGAAACTCCAGCACGTCGCCGTCCACGACCTCGCGGTGGCGGGCAACCGCCGCACTGAACCGCAGCGACAGTGGGATCCGCCCACGTCCACCGGCCGCGTGGACCGCCAGTACCGGAAATAACGCAAAACTGCCCCGCCCCACCACGCATTCGGTCCACTGGCCCACCGGACGCGCCGTGGCGTCCGTGGTAATTCCGACGACCCTGATCTTTATATCGGACGGCGCATGCTTCGCGATACCGCGAATGAAAGTATCGATGCCGCCGGGTACGACACCGGTCGGATCAGCCGGATAGACGATGCTGACTGTCGGCACTGCCGCTCGGTCTTCGGGTTACGGGCCACTGTCACGAGGCTGGCCGGCCGGCGCGGACCGCGGCGCAGGCCGGCGCCGGACCTGGGGCGTGTACCGCGTGCCGCTCGTCCTCGGCCTCTGCACCGGATCACGGCGCGCCGTTGCGCCCGCCGTGCTGTTCTGCGCGTCTGGCACCTGATCCTGGTGGGCGTGATTCAGCGCCATCAACAGGAAACCGAGGATCGGCGAGATCCCGGCGGTAAAGCTGTTCGTCAGGCCATTGAGAAGAATCACGAAGAATGCCGTCAGGTTCACGGCAACCGCCCGTCGGGTCCGGGCCGCCCGCGACATGCCACGGAAGTGCAATATCAACACGGTCACGTAGAGCAGGTAGGCGGAGAGACCGCCGTATTCCAGCCACTCGACGTGAAAGTTGTGCCATACCACAGCGCGACCAGCCGTCGAGACGAAATTCTGGTGGAAGCCGTTACCAAGAAACGGTGACCGGGCGAACTCCTGCAACCCGACCGCATAGTAGCGGCCACGCCCATAGAGCGAATTCAGCCAGAAACCCGGGTCCGTCAAGCGCTCCGCGGTCTGCTCCTGTCCCTTGTCCAGGCCCTCGACCTCGAACATTTCAGATGTCTGGACAAGCAGCAGCGTGCCCAGCAACGACGCGACAAGCATCGCAACGATGAGTGTGGTGGCGTGACCACGCCGCAGAATGCGGAAAAACAACGGCGTGAGCAGCAGCAATACGAGATAGCCGCGCGAGAATGTCGCCAGCAGCGCACCGAACAGCACGAGCGCGGCGAGCATTGCCAGCGGCTTCCGCCACCAGCCCGAATACATGATCACGATCAACCCGGTCGTGAGCAGCGCGGCGGCGCTGATCGACGGCATGTTGAGAACATGCAGCCGCACAGGATTCCTGGCGAATTCGAACAGCCCGTACAACGCGAAGGCGGTGATTCCGCCGACGAAGGCGACGAGCGCCTTGCGATACTGGTCCGGAGTATGCACGAGCGTCTTCAGCGCGAAGTAAGTCACGATCGGAATGAAAACCCCGTGAAAGGCGAGGAATCCCGCCTGGACCTTGTCATGCGCCCGCAACGTGGAGAGCAGGAAAGAAATTCCGAGCAAGAGCACGCCGAGGTCTTCCGGCGCGGACCGGTAGCGCAGCCTGCCCATCCCCAGGCCGGCAACAGCGACCAGGAGGGCGGCCATGATTCCCAGCGTATACGGGTTGAAGGTCACGATGCCGATCTCGATCTGCAGCACACCGAGGGAAAACGGCAGCAGAAACAAAATCAGGCACAGCATGCCGAATGGATCGCGCAGCATGGCCGGCGTCAGGATCAGCGCCGCAACGGCCGTGAGCAGCATCCGGCCGTCGCCGCCGGGGTCCATGCCAAGCGCCCCAAGGCTTGCCCATGCGACCACGATCAGTGCCGCGGCAATGCCATAAATCTGCAAGGTGCCCGGCCGGAAGCCAGTGGCCGCTCGACTCATCGCGCTCGCTCCCCTGCATCGACTGCACCGCGGGATCCAGGCCCGGCAAGTCCGATAGCCTGAACCGTGCACCCGGTCTCATCCTCAACCATCATTCCCGCGATCAGCAGCTTTCTGGCCACATCGGCTCCAGATTGTCGACCGGCAAGCCGGTGCACTCCGCATTCGTATCTTAACCGTGAACAACCGGCCGCATAGCGACGCAGGGCACCCCCCGGTAATGCGACGCCTGCCCAGAAAGCGATTTGGCGAAGCGGTGTACACTGCCGCGTCGACCGCGAGTGCCGGCATGCCTTATGTCCATGCAACAAAACCGGCGCAGGCCGCACGAACTGACGGGCGGCTGCCGGCCCGCCCCCTGCCGCGGATCCCGGCCGTCGATCGCCCGCCTTGCGCGCGGCGTCGGCGCATTGTGCCTGCTGACTCTGGCTATGGGCGCCCGCGCCGAGATCGCGTTCGGCGCACGGACACAGATCTGGCCATTTCTGTTTGCCGACCAGGCCGGTGGCTCTCCGGGCCAAACCACCGACCAGCGCGTGAAGTACGAGGTGGCCACCGGCAACCTGGATCGCTATCGCGAACTCGGCGCGACGTGGAATATCGTCGACGTCTGGCAGGATGTCGACGGCCCGGACGGATTCCGGCGTCTCGATCGCGTCTTCAACGAGCACGAACGACGCGGCATCGCGGTTGCCCTGCGTTTGCTCGAGCGTCAGAAGATCTATGACGAGATCCGCAGCGGTGGCGAGGCAGCGGCCAATGCGCTGCGCGAGTACCGCCAATGGATACAGCAGATTGCCAGAAGATACGGCACCCGTGTCCGCTACTACATGATCTCCAACGAGACCGATCACGATATCGGCTACAACAGTCCGGCCTACCAGGCGTTTCGCCGGATTTCCGTGGACGAGTATCGCGAGCTGCTGCGCACGGCATACGAAAGCATCCACGCCGTGGATGCCCGGCTGAAGGTCGCAGACCACGGCGTTTCTTCGTATTCGCTGGCCCTGGCCGTGATGGCCGATCTCGCGACCGCCGGCCGCCCGGGCGACGCGCTGGCGTTCTGGCGCTCGATGGCCTACGAGGTCCCGGATGATGGCGAACGCACCCTGCCGCGGCTGCTCGGCAGGCTTGCCAACGCCGAGTCGCGCCGGCGCATCGAGTTTGCCCGTCGCAGCACCGCCGAGCTGACGACGTACCGGGATGTCTACCAGTTGCATCATTATTACGGCCCCGTGCCGCTTCCCGCCGTCCTGGAGTGGATCCGCGGCCAGCTGGCCAGGACCGACGCCAGCCAGCCCATCGTGGCTGCGGAGGTCGGCTACCTGATCCCGGCAAAGAAAGGCACCTCATGGGACGGGCGTCCGGTCAGCATTGCCGACATGAGCCGGTATTCCGCAGTCAGCCATGGAACCTCGATTGTCCAGACCATCGCGACGCTGGCCGGCCATGGCATCAACGACATCCTGTACTGGCAGATCCGGTTCCACACCGAGCATCATGGACCAGCCGCATCACTGTTCCCGGCCGCTCAATCCCGTGACGAATTCCGGTGGATCTACCCGGCCGAAGTGTTCCGGTTTGTTGCCCGGGAAATGACCGGCGCATCGCCAATGGCACCGACCCCCGGATTGCGGGAAGGCGACCTCGTGGAGTACCGCTTCCAGCGTAACGATGACTTTTCGCTCCTCTGGACCACCGACGGCAAGGCGATCACGATTCCGCCTGCCCTGCGCACCCGCATCGACCGGATGGTGGACGCTGCGGGCAGGCCGGTCGGT
The DNA here is from genome assembly GCA_011526045.1 of Nevskiales bacterium. Taxonomy (GTDB): domain Bacteria; phylum Pseudomonadota; class Gammaproteobacteria; order Steroidobacterales; genus QUBU01. The sequence goes on from WYBE01000024.1 coordinate 40,129, forward strand.
CCCGCCAGCGCGAATGGAGACATCGGCACCGCGCCCGTTTTCGTGTACTGGCAGTCGCAAACCGCCGGCAAATGAGCGCAGTGCAAGATGCTTCGTCTGCGATCGGGGCTGCAAACGCCGCGCCGTCCCTGCTCGTCATCGTCGCAGATCGTTTCAAGCCATTTCGCGTGGATGTGAAGATCCTGTTTGCGCGGGAACTGGTCGCCCGGGGCTATCGCATGGACTGGATCATGCAGTCCGACGAGGCCTGCAACAGTGACTACGTCACCCGCTGGGGCGGCGGCGATGCGTGGATCGGGAAAACGGATATCGGCACGAGCCGGTTGGCGCGAATCAGAAAGCATGTCCACGCCATTGCCAATGAGTTCCGGATGTTCCGGCTGGTGAAGACCCGGCGCTACGACTGCATCGTCGTCAAGGACAAGTTCATCGCGCCGCTGCTGGCCCTGGTGGCCGGTCGACTCAACCAGGTCCCGCTGATCTACTGGCTGTCGTACCCGATCCCGGAGGAGTCTCTGCTGCGGGCCCGCGACGGCACGGCCCGCTACCCGATCCTGTATCGGATCCGGGGCCTGTTTTTTCGTTTCCTGCTGTACAGGGTCATATTGCGTGGCGCTCACCACGTACTGGTCCAAAGCGAGCAGATGAAACGCGATGTCATGGCGATGGGGCTTCCCGCCGACAAGCTCACTGCGGTTCCCATGGGGGTGGACCTGGGCAGCATTCCGTATCAGGAAACAATTGCCGGCAAGCCGGCAATGGACGGACGGCCAAAAACGCTGCTGTATCTGGGAACCCTGATCAAGGTGCGCCACCTGGACTTCCTGATTCGCGTGGTCGCCATGGCCCGGCGCGAGATTCCGGACATCAGGCTCGTGTTCGTGGGCGACGGCGACGACCCGTCGGACCGGGCCCTGCTGGAAGCCGAGGCCGCGCGCTGCCGGGTCACGGATGCAGTCGAGTTCACCGGCTTCCTGCCGATGGACGCCGCGTGGCGGATCGTCGCGACGGCGGATGTCTGCGTGTCGCCTTTCTATCCCACGCCCATACTGAACTCCACGTCACCGACCAAACTCATCGAGTACATGGCCATGGGCAAACCTGTCGTCGCCAACGATCACCCGGAGCAGCGCCAGGTCATTTCCGAAAGCAACGCAGGACTCTGCGTCGCATGGGATGAGTCGGAGTTCGCCGCGGCCGCCGTCCGCTTGTTGCGCAATCCCGAGATGGCGGCAGCAATGGGTCGCCGGGGCCGGCAATATGTAGAGCGATACCGCGACTATCGTTCGATTGCCGCCATGGTGGACGACACCTTGCGGGCGCAACTCCCGGCGTTCACGTCTAATAAGTCGATCGCTTCAACATCGTAGCCACACCGGACATGCCGACGACACTCTTTAAAAACAAGCTTGACTGGATCATACCGTTCGTGCGTGCACGCAAGGTTCTGGATCTGGGCTGCGTACGGCACTCCCTAGAGGAATCCGAAAAGCCCGGCTGGCTGCATGGTGTGATTTGCGCGGAGGCCAAATCGGTGCTCGGCGTCGACTATCTGGAAGATGCCGTCGCCCGGCTTCGAGAGAGGGGCTTTAATGTCGTCAGTGCCAACGTTGAAACGATGAACATAGGGGACTGCTTCGAGGTAATCGTCGCCGGCGACCTGATCGAGCACCTGAATAATTTCGGGAGCTTTCTCGACCGTGTTCGCGCACACCTCACAGACGATGGGATCGCACTGGTGACAACACCCAACCCGGTAAATCCACTGCGATTTTTCAGCGTGCTTCTTCGCGGCGAGGCCGGCGCGAATACAGAGCACACCTGCTGGTTCACCGAGGAGGTGCTACGGCAACTGGTTGCTCGCCATGGTCTCGAGATTTATGAAGTTGCTTATGTAGACGACAGTTACCAGTATTACGCCGGATGGAAATGGTGGCCATTCGTCGCGCTCAATTGGCTCCTTGTGCGCGCCCGGCATCGATTCGCGGAGACGCTCTGCGTTGTAATCCGCGTCAGCGGACCGGATATCCGACGCTGATGACCCGGCAACCTACCGGGATCCGGCGAAGCGCATGAGCGGATTTGCCCGCAATGTGTTGATGCTCGGTGGCGGCAATGTCTGCGCCCAGATCATCAGCATTCTCGCGGTTCCCGTGATAACCCGCATCTATGGACCGGAGCAGTTCGGCGCCTTCTCGTTCGTGTTCTCGCTGGTCGCCGTGATCTTTCCGATCTCGACCCTGCGTTTCAACTCGGCGATGCTGTTGCCGAAGGACGAACGAACGGCGGCGGATCTGCTACTGCTGTCGATCGCATCGGTCGTGGCGACGGCGCTGCTCGTGATGCCGGCGCTGGCGCTGATTCTGCACCGCATGAACTCCGTCGACGAATCCGCGCGGGCCGTGCTCTGGTTCCTGGTGGCGGGCGTGCTGGTTCATGGTCTGGTCCACTGCCTCGAATTCTGGCTGTTGCGCCAGAAACAGTTCGGGGTAATGGCCTGGGGCACGGTCGCGGAGTCTGTCACCGATCGGCTGTTCGTGATCACGATAGGCCTCGCACAACATGGTCTCGCTGCCTGGCTCGCGCTCGGGCGTGTCGTCGGGGGTGCGGCGCACTTGCTGGTTTTTCAGCAGGCGAGGACGGACACGCGCCTGTCCTGGCGCGACCGGGCTGCTCATGGGTCGCTCCGGCAGGTCCTGCAGCGTTATCGGGAATTTCCCCTCTACCAGACCTGGGCCTACCTGTTCGCCAACGGCGGCCGGGAACTGCCGACACTGATCTTCGCCGGAGTCTTTTCGGCGACAGTGGCGGGAATGTATGCCCTCGGTGTGCGCGTGCTCGGCTTCCCCATGCTCCTGATCGGGGACGCGGTTGCGCGCGTGTTCTACCGCTACGCGATCGACCTGTCGGCCGAGCCTGCCAGGCTGCGAGACTCCACGCACCTCCTGGTGCGTGCGGTGTTTTATCTGATGTTCCCGCCGATGCTTCTGCTGCTGGTGCTCGGGCCGCAGCTGTTCCGGCTGGTGTTCGGCCCGGAGTGGGTCGAGGCAGGCTGGTTCGCGCAGGTTCTGTCCCTGTCTTTCCTCGTGTCCTTCCTGTGCAGGGTCCTGAGTATCTTCTTCGACATCTTCGGCAAGCAGCGGATGCGCCTCGCCTTCGATGCCGCACAGCTAATTGGCCGCGTCGGAGCAATGCTCCTGGGAGCGCTCGGCTGGGGTGTGGAAGGTGCGGTGTGGGGCCTGCTGATGGCCACCGTTCTCGTTCATGGCGCGGCCGTCGTCTACCTGCTGTCGCTCATCGGTCTCACCACCACCAGCACGGTGAGCCTGTTCGCGCAGGCACTGCTCAACATCCTGCCGTTATCGGCGCTGCTCCTGGCGGCCGGGCCGCTGTTCGACAACCTCGCCGTTTCCTGGCCGGTCATCGTGGCCGGAACTACCATGCAGACGTTCTGGCTGGCACGGCGCGAGCCGCGGCTGGTAGCCTACGCGAGGGAGTGGGTCCGATGAGCCGGACAGCGACGCACTGCATCCATGACACGTTCCGGACGCGACCGAGACAGCCTCGCCGTGATCGCTCACGGGTCGAGACCACAGCACAGGTTTCCGGGATCTGCGCGCATGCCCGCGGTCGGTTGAATTTCACATCATGTCGTTGAAGGCATTCGCCAACAAACTGCTGCGCGTACTGCCGGACGACGGACGCGCGATACGTCGGCTCTACCGCCGGATACGCGACGCGCAGCGTCACCGCGAGGTGCGCAAGCGGCAGCTGGAAGGCAACTGGAAGCTGCCCGCGCCAGATGCCGTAATCTGGATCGATCCGGAGCGTATCCGGCTGCATACGAACCGTCATGAGAATGGGATACCGAAGCGCCTGCTGGAGCGCGCGTTTCCGCTCGGCTGGCACAAGCCGGTTGAGCGTGGCGACTGGGACGTCGGCGGCATTCCATTCGAGGAAATGGAGGCGTTCAAGGCGATCTCTGCTCGCATACGAAACGGCACATCCTGGGTGGACACCGACTATTGGAAGGAGTCGATGCAGTACATCGCCGCCGGTGACCGGCTGTGGGAGTGCCACAGCGCGGAGGACCTCGCGCGCCGCTTCGACTATGTCGACTCGCTGATCGCGAGCATCCGCGAGCATGGGCTTTTGCCACATGCGAAGGTCGGTGCGGCGCAGGACCCGGCGGGCCGCTTCACCGCAGACATCGAGGTCAACATCGGGCGCAACGGCGAGTTCCTGTTCCAGGACGGTCGCCATCGACTTGCGATTGCGAAGGTTCTGGGTCTCAAGCAGGTCCCGGTCAAGGTCAAGGTGCGCCACGAGGACTGGCAGAAGTTCCGCGAATACATGTTCACAATGGTTGCCGGCGACGGGGGTGCGGCGGCGGACGGTGTGCTGTATCAAAGCCCCATACATCCGGACCTGCGCGAGATACCTGCGGAGCACTCCTGCGAGGATCGGCTGCAGTTGCTGCTGCCACATCTGCGGGTCCACTCCGGCCGCTTGCTCGACATCGGCTGCAACCTGGGCTTCTTCTGCAACGGATTCGAGCAGGCGGGACTGGACTGCACGGGTATCGAGTACGGGCCCGATATTGCCTATGCAGCGAACCGCATCGCGATCGCCGAGGACCGGCGCTACCGAATTGCCAACGGCGACGTGCTCGACCCGCGCGTGCACGACCCGCTCGTCCGACCGCCGCCCGATGTAGTGCTCGCGCTGAACATCTTCCACCATTTCATGAAGACGAAAGTCGATCACGACCGTCTGATCGTGCTGCTGCGCAAGCTGCGGCCGAAGCAGATCTTCTTCGAACCCCACCGCACCGACGAGCCGCCGATGCAGGGCGCATACGCGAACCTCGGGCCGGAGGAATTCGTCGCCTTCGTGCAGGAGCACGCCGGCCTGACGCACGCCGAGTACATCCACACGGCGCCCGATGGCCGTAAGATCTTCTCGTTGTACCGCTGACGCCGCTGCGCCGCGCCCCTCCGGTAGCGATCAGCCGGGACAGTCTCTCGCACCGCGACGCCAGGTCACGGGCGTCGGAACGGATTGCCGGCCCAGACAATTATGGCGGACTTGCGCGGCCCGAGCGTCACGGGCCAGGCCACGGAATTACCGTCGTCGAAATACACGTACTCGTCACACTTCGCCGGCGCGGACACCGCGTCGGGACACGAAAATGTGCCGTCATATCCGGTCGGATTGACCAGCAGCGCGGAATCGTCGCCCGGCGTGTTCGGTGTGTAGGTCGCCTCTTCCACACGGACATTGTCCAGGTACAGCACCTGGTTTGGCGGCGCCTGAAAATCCACCCGGCCACCCCAGTCACCGGGCTGGAGCACGAGATCGGACGGCACATTGAACAGGACGGAGTGGTTCTGCCATGTGTCCAGCGCAGTGACTGCAAACCAGCCCTGGAACATGTCGAATGAGCGCGGTCCGGCCATCCGGGGAATAACCGTCGACGTGATGGCCTGCTGCCCGGATCGGTTACTGAAACTGACGACATAGGTTTTTCCCGGTGACACCGGAAAGACGCCGGATACGAGCGAGCCAGAGGGGCTCAAGCCGCCGGTGCTCAGCATGGCACAGCCCGGCGCGAGACAGTCGCTGCGCCAGGCCAACGTGGCATCGCCCTGCGTGGCGTAGCCGAGCCAGTCCACGGCGTTGCTGTCAAACGTGCCATTGCTGAGAAGATTGACACCGCTCACAGGCTGATAGGCGAACGGCGCGATGCCGAACGCGTCGAAGGCGGTCCCGCTGGTATCGTTGCCCGCCTGTCGCCACTGCGGCAGGTTGAGCATCCGGTCCGCATACCTGCCGTTCAGATACGTGGTGATCTTCACCACGTCCGGTATCGCGGGATTCTCCGCATACAGTGCCGAATAGCGGTTGAAGTCGAACGATGCGAGCCCGGAGCTGTCCTCCTGCGCCGGAAAAAGATAAATCGCGGGAGTGTTGGTGAACCCGAAAAAACGGTTTCTCTGGATCTTGTTATTGGTAATCCGACTGGACAGATACTCCTTGATCCGGATCGCAAAAGTCTGGTAGTCGTAAAAAGTGTTGTCCGTGACGACATTATTGGAGGCCGCGTGGATGAACATGCCCATGTCCGTCTTGCTGACGGTGTTGCCTGCCACATACACGCCGTTGGTCCGGTAATCCAGGTAGATCCCGGGCGTAAGATCAAATACCGGCGCGGGATCCCGACCGTTCCTGTTGCCATAGACCCCGGTGACGATATTGCCGAAGACCACGCTGTTGTGAGGTATGGAACCACCGGCTGCCGCCCCATTGCCCGTGTAGATTCCACCGCAATCACTCAGGACCAGGCAGGCGTTCTCGACGCGGTTATTGGCCACATCGCTTCTCTTGCCGAATGCGATTCCGTGGTAGCCGGCATTGACCACGTGGTTGTTCTTGATCGCGACATCCGTCCCGGTAGACGAGATCGCGCCCCGGCTCTGCACCGGCGCCCCGATGACGCCGCTGTCGATGACACGGTTGTTCAGGACCTTGAAGTTCGTCGATATGCCGGTGAGGATTCCTTCCCGGACACTGCGTCGCACCGTGCAACTGTCGATCGTGCCGTCGCGCGCATTGTGCGCCACGATACCCTGCCAGTAGGAATCCGAGACGTCGCATATCTTGACCACGACGTTTACCGAGGATGACAGCGCCACACCCGCGCCGGTCTTGTCCACCCGCATCGCCTCGATAATCACGTTGGTGGCGCCGGTCGCGTCTATGCCATAGGCGTTGCTTGCGCCAATGACACGGGAGCCCGGTGGCCCGCCATCGGGCATGTACACGTACACCTTCATCTGATCGGGATTACTGCCGTCGAAATAGAACTCACCCGGCTCGTCCAGCATCCAGAGCTTGTTGTCGAGGTAATAGCCCCAGTTCGCCAGGATGGGCCGTTCCGTTTGCTGGGAAAGAGTGAGACGCATGCTCACCGGATCGAAAGCCGTCACGGTCCGATCGCTGATGATGTAATCGTTTACGCGGATATGTGCACCGGCACCGACGAGGTCCTTATCAGCGATGGCTGCGAGTTCTGAATCGATGAGGCTGGAGAAATAGTCGGGTGGCGGCAAGGTCACGTCCGTAACCATCATGCCGCGGGCCGACGGCTGGGCCTGGTAGTCGACGTTCGGATATTGCGCGAGCCGGAGAGCCACGCCGTCGGCGAACAACTGGTAGGTGGGAAACCAGGTATTCGCGACATAGATGTTGCCCGAGTACGGTTGCCACCCGGTCACCGCCGCTGCAGCCGTTATGGTGGGTTTATTGACATCCGTGCAATCGCTGCCGAAGCGGGAATACTTGATCGGTCTTGCCGCATCGGCGGAACTCGCCACGCGCAGAGTGCCGCGCCAGCTCTGGCCACAGCGGAAATAGACTGCGTCGCCGGCCTGCAGCGATGCCGAGTTGACTTTCGCCAGACTCCGCCAAGGGCCCGCGCTCGACGCGCCGACCGGAGCCGCTGCCGACGTGCCGGTGAACGCATCGTTACCTGCCACCGCATCGACGAAAAAGTTCGCGCCGATTGCGTCAGCGGGCTGCCACGCAAGAACAACAACGGCGAGGAGCTGCAAAAACCGGTTCATTTCTTCTCGTTTTTCTTGGATCGCGTACGCGTATGGTGCCTGGCCGAGCATCAGCTTACGAGTCGATGCCCGACTACCTGGTTACATTACTGATACCAGAAACCTCCCGCAATCACACACTCGATGAGACATTTGGCCCGCCGGATTTCGCTGGCGCCGACGCGAAATGCGACCATTCACCCACCAGCAACGAGTGACCGTTTCTGTTGCGCAGCACCGCGCGGAAGGCCGCTGCACCAATGGCCGACGACTCGAGAAAAACGCATGAATCAGCCGGAAATCCTGCGATGTCGGCCAGCGGCGCCATGGCGCTGCGCGCAGCCGCAACCCGTCAGCTGGTCAGGGATCCGGCCACCACCGCAGTGCCCATCCCAAGGCGCACGATGCTGTCGTCGGTACCGCCTTCGCTGTTGGGCGTTATGTCATATGTGACAGGCGTTCATCGCACAAGCGGATGCGGCCCGGACCCATTGGCGCTGCGCCAGCCGGACCCGCTCGATGAAGTTGCGGCGCACCCGCTTTCGCGTCCGCCGCAGGGAGGCAGCACTCAGGTGGAGTTCGACCGACGTTCACCTCGCCCGTAACCGCCGTAGTAATGGTCGTGCGTCGTTGTCTCCACCCGATTGAGTACGGTGCCGATCAGGGGCGTCTCGCCGAGACTGTCGATCGAGTTCTGCAGATCCTCCCGCCTGGTCGCGCCATTCTCGGCCACCATCAAAACCGAATCCACGTAGGGCGCGAACGCGATGGCATCGTCCATCGCCAGCATCGGCGCGAGGTCGAAGATGATCAGCCGGTCCGGGTAGCGGGTTTTCAGCTCGGTGACCAGCGCGACCATCCTGGGCGAGCGCAGCGTCTCCGACGAGTCGGTGATGCTTTCCCGCCCCGGCAGGATCACCAGCCGCTCGATGCCCGGCGAGAACAGGATCTCCTCCAGCGGGCGGTCGTGATCGATGTGATCGCCGATGCCGTACTCAGGCTGATATTCGAAATAACGATGGATGCTGGGATTGCGCAGGTCGAGATCCACCAGCAGCACGGTGTGCGTGAGCTCCCGGGCAAGGCTGATGGCGAGGTTGATCGCGGTGAGCGTCTTGCCGCAACCGGTGGCAGGACTCGTGATGGCGAGCGAGTTCCAGCCGTGGCCTTCGAGCGTGCGCACGACCCGGGTGCGCAGGATGCGGTAGGCATCGGCGAGTTCGTGGTTCGGCAGGGCCGCGACCAGACGGTTGCGTTCCAGCACGTCCTCCGGGACCCGGACGACCCTGGTTTTCTGCGGCGCCCATTGCCCGGTGGCCGCTGCCGGCGTATCGACCTCCGCGACTGCGGGCTGGGCAGGATGCGGGGCTGCGGCGGCCCGCTCGGCCTCTGCTTTCCTTAGCGCTCGCTTGATGCGGTCCATCGGTTATCTGTCCCCCGGCCTCAGATCCCGAGTTCACGCAGGACGGTGTACCAGAGCACGTCCAGCGGCTTCACGGCAAAGTGGATGATCAGCGTGAGCAGCGCGATGCCGGCCGGCGTTGCGATCAGGGCGATCTTGCGCAGCTGTTGCTGGCGGGCTGCCTCCGCGCGCGTCGTGATCTGCGGGATCTCCGCGATTGGCGGCACACCCTGTGCCGCGAGCAGACCGTTGGCACCCCAGATCGAGTGATCCGTGGCCTCCCTGAACATGACTGCGACCATTGCAAGCACGGGCGACAGCACCAGCAGCAACGAGAGCAACAGCCCCCGGTTCGGCGTTGCCGGTTCCAGCGGCAGATCGGGTGGCTCGACGAGCACGAACCGCTCGCCCTTGGCCTCGGTCTCCAGCGCCTCGCCCATCATCGCGCCGAACTCCCGCTCGCGCAGGGCGAGATAGCGGGCGGTGGCCGATTCCAGTTGCCGCTGCAGGGCAACGAGCTGCTGCTCGACCTGCGGAGTTTCCCGCAGGCGCTCTTCGTGCTGGCGCACCCGCGCCCGCAATTCCGCTTCCTGCGCGCGGTACGCCGCCAGTTGCGAGACCACCGACTCGTACTGGGCAGATACCTGGATGTAGGCGGGGTTGTCCGGCTTCAGGACGGCATCACCCGCGGCACGGGCGCTGCGCGTGGATTTCTCCAGGTTCGCCACGAGGCGCTGCAGGCGCTGCACCTCGGGATGACCCGGGGCATAGGTCTCTTTCGCCTTCGCCAGGTCCGCGCGTGCGGCGCTGAGCGCCGCGGCCGTATCGGTGAAATCTGCCGTGAGGCCGGTCTGTTCGCGTAGCGCCTTGATCTCGCGGCGTGTGCGGACGACGTCCGGGTGCGAGCTGTCGTAACGGCCTTCGAGCATGGCGAGCTGTGTCTGCAGCGCCTTGAGCTGGTTCTCGGGTGCCACCACGGCCCGGCCGTCGGCGAGCAGGCTCGGTGCCACCGGATCGATCTGCGCGAGCTGCGCCTCGAGCTTGATCTTGGTGTCCTCCAGGGACTGCAACTGCCGCTGGATATTGAGCAGCTCGTCCTCGGTGCGCTGGATGATCTGCAGGTTCAGGCTGGTGAGTTCGGGCAGCGCCCCTTTGTTCTTTTCCTTGAAGTCGGCGACCTTCTTTTCCAGCTCGCGCACCTGCGCATCGAGCCGCTGCACTTCACTGCCGAGGAATTCGCGGGTCTCCACCGTCTGCACGGTACGCGCCTTGAGGTTCTCCTCCAGGTAGAGCGACACGAGCTCGTTGGCGACTTTGCGCGCCGTGGCGGGGTCTTTGTGGCGGAAGCCAATCGTGAAGGCGATGGTCTGGACGGTCGGCGTGTTGCGCTGCGGGTCGGTGAGCTCGACATTGACGACGTCCATCGTGATGTCGTCCTGGATGTCGTCGGCGAGCAGCATCGTCGGCAGGTGCCGGCGCTTCTCGGGATACAGGTTGAACTTCTCGATGATCGAAGCGAGGTTGGAGCGCGTCATCACGCGCTGATTGATGTACTGCACCTGCTGGGCGGCGAACACCGTCACCGTCGTCGGCACCAGCGCCGCCGGCACCTCAGGTTCCTCGAGCAGGATGACCGCCTTCGACTCGTAGGTGTTCGGCCAGATGAACACCAGCAACGCGCCGATGAAGAAGATGCCGGCCGCAACCCCGAGCGCCAGCCGGCGCCGGCGCTTCAGCCCTTGCAGGAAATCGGCAAGGCTCTTGCCGTCGTCGTTGACTTGGTCGCGGTCTTCCATCAGGAACCCGATGAAATATGTTTCTTTTTCAGAATCTTATTGTTGTATTGCCGGACGATTATAGCCGCAGGCAGGCCCGGCGGATGTGACCAGCAGCGCAGAAGGTCCATGCGGTCCTCAGCCGCCCGACGCGGCCTTGGCCTGGCCCGCGCCGCCGGCCTGGGGCATGGAGCGCAGGGTCTTGCCCATGGGCAAGCCCATTCGCAGCCGGTCCCGAAGCACGGCGCGAATGGTCGGTGCGTCGATGGTGGTCTGCTCCTCCGAGAACCCGTACACGAGGGCAAGGTCGCAGAGCGTATTGACGAGCCGCGGAATGCCTTCGCTGGCGGCCGCGATGAGCCGGACCGCGGCGGGGGTGAAGAGCTCGGCTTTCCCGCCGGCCACCGCCAGGCGATGGGCAATGTAGGCGGTCACGTCCTCCGGATTGAACGGCGTCAGGTTGTAGGCGACGGACACGCGCTGCGTGAGCTGGCGCAGTTCCGGCTTTTTCAGCAACTCGCCGAGCTCCGGCTGGCCGACCAGGATGAGGTGCAGCAGGTAGTCCTTCTGGGCATTGACGTTCGAGAGCATGCGCACTTCTTCGAGCCCGCGCACGCCCATGTTCTGCGCCTCGTCGATGATCAGCACCACCGGTTTGCGCTGCGCGTACTGGCGAATCAGGAACTCGACGAAGGCGTCGTAGAGCTCGACCTTGCTCTTGCCTTTGTAGTCGAGCTCGTAGGCCATCATGATCCATTCGGCGAGTTCGCCGAAGGAGTTGTGGGTGAAGTTGATGAGCCCGACGCAGACGTCTTCTTCGAGTTCGTCGAGCAGGCGGTTGATGAGCGTGGTCTTGCCGCAGCCGACCTCGCCGCTGATGACGGTGAAGCCCTGGCGGTTCTGGATGCTGTATTTGAGCAGCATGAGCGCCGTGGCGTGGCGCTTGGACATGTACAGGAACGAGGGGTCCGGCAGGAGCTGGAAGGGGCGTTCCGTGAGGTTGTAAAACTGTTCGTACATGCCGGGTTGATCGCGGCTGAAGCCGCTCCTACAGGGTCCTTTTCGTCGCTGCCGTGTTACCTGTTCGCGGCTGAAGCCGCTCCTACAGGGTCCTTGTCATCCTTGCCGTGTTACCTGATCGCGGCTGAAGCCGCTCCTACAGGGTCCTTGTCATCCTCGCCGTGCTGCCTGTTCGCGGCTGAGGCCGCTCCTACAGGGTCCTTGTCATCCTTAGCCGTGCTGCCTGTTCGCGGCTGAAGCCGCTCCTACAGGGTCCTTGTCATCCTTGCCGTGCTGCCTGGTCGCGGCTGAGACCGCTCCTACAGGGTCCTTGTCATCCTTGCCGTGCTGCCTGGTCGCGGCTGAAGCCGCTCCTACAGGGTCCTTGTCATCCTTGCCGTGCTACCTGGTCGCGGCTGAAGCCGCTCCTGCAGGGTCCTTGTCATCCTGGCTGCGACGCCGGCGGTTCTCTCGTCCTAGGCCTTGGCGCCCTGGGCCCGGTAGTAGGCGGGCTTGCGGCGTGCGGCGTGCGCCTTGTTGAGCACCGTGCCGATCAACGGCACGCCCTTGAGTACCGCAATTGCCTTCTGCAGGTCCTCGCGCGAAGTCCCGCCCGCCTCCGCGACCATTAGCATGGCATCGGTGTAGGGGGCGAAGGCCAGTGCGTCGTCGGCGGCGAGAATCGGCGGCAGGTCGAACACGATCAGCCGGTCGGGATACCGGTGCTTGAGCTCGTTCACCAGCGCCACCATCTTCGGTGAGCGCAACATCTCGGAGGAGTTCTGCACTTCCTCGCGACCCGGCAGGACGACGAGGCGTTCGATCGAGGGGCTGAACAGCAACTGGTGCACCGGCACGTCGCGGAACAGGTAATCGCTGAGCCCGGCCTCCGGCTGGTAACCGAAATACTGGTGCACCGAGGGCTTGCGCAGATCGAGGTCCACCAGCAGCACGGTGTGGGTGACCTCCATCGCGAGACTGATGGCGAGATTGATCGCGGTGAGGGTCTTGCCACAGCCGCTCGCCGGCCCGGTGACCGCGACGGAGTTCCAGTTATTGTCACGCAGGCTCTGCAGCACGCGAGTACGCAGCATGCGGTACGCGTCCTTGAACTCGTGGCTCGGCACCGCCGCGATCAGGCGATTCTCGAGCATTACCCGGTGCGGCACCTCCACGACCTTCGTGTAGGTGTAGCGCAGGCCCGCAGTGAAGTCTCCCACCACGGTGCCGTCGGCACCCTGCTTCTCGGCGCCCGGCGGCCGGTCACGGTTCGCGTACTCGAGTGCTTTTCGAATCCGTTCCATCTGATCTCGCTCGCTTACATGCCCAGGCGGCGCAGCGCCACGTACCAGGCCACATCAAGATTGATGACGAAGAAGTGCACCAGCACCGCAGCGATGATCATCGCCACAGGCGCGAAGACCAGCGCGTAGAGGCGCATGTTGCGCTTGTGCGTCATGTCCTCGGTGTTCTGGATGAGCGGGATCTCGGCGAGCGGTGGCGAGCCCTGCACGCGCTCCACGGCACGGGCGCTGTTGACCGAGCTGTCCATGGACTCGGCGAACTGCGGCAGCCCGAAGGCAATGGCGAGACACAGGACGGCTAGCAGCGCCAGCAGGACCGGCCGGTTGGGGCTGGACGGCTGCAGCGGCAGATCGGGCGGCTCGACCAGCGTGAAACGCTCGCCCTTGCTTTGCGTTTCGAGCGCCTGGCCCATTTGCGCGGTGAACAGCCGGCCGCGCGCAGCCTGGTAGCTCGCGCTAGCGGTTTCCAGCCGCCGCATGAGCGCGGACAACTCGCGCTCGACCTCGGAGCTTGCACCGATACGCTTCTCGTACTGGGCAATGCGGGCCTGCACCTCAGCGCGCTGGCCACGCAGGGTCGCTTCCTGGATATCCAGGTTCTTGCGTTGCGCCTGAACCTGGATATAGACGGGGTTGTTCGGCTCCTCGCGACTGCGGTTCGGCCGCTCGGCGGGAACCGCGGCACGGTTCGCCTCCAGGCTCGCAATCTGGCGCAGCAGGCGGGCCACTTCCGGATGATCGTCGCTGTAGCGCTCGCGGGCCATCGCGAGTTTCCCTCGCAGATCCGCCAGCTGCGCGGCCGAATTCTCCGGGCGGACGTCATTGCCGACCTCGAGCTGGAGCGCTTCGATGTCGCGGCGTATCCGCTGGACATCCGGGTGATCGGGGCTGTAGCGGCCCTCGAGGATCGCAAGCTGGCTCTGTAGTGCCCGCAACTGGTCGGCCGGCGGGGCGACGCCGCGGCCGTCGGGCATCGTCATGGTCTTCATCGGCTCGATCTGCGCGAGCTGCGCGTCGACCAGCACACGCGATTCGCTGAGTGCCCGGATCTGGCGGTCGATATCGAGGAGTTCCTGGTCGGCACGTTGCAACATCTGCTGGTTGACCGGCGTCTGCTGCGGCAGGCTGCCTTCGTTCTCCTGCTTCAGCTTGGCGATCTGCCCTTCGATTTCCCGCACGCCGGTATCGAGTCGGTTCACCTCCGCCTGCATGAACTCACTGGTCTGGGCGGTTTGCTCGGTGCGCGCGCGGACATTCTCATTGAGGTAGAGCGAGACGAGTTCGTTCGTTACCTTGCGCGCGACCTCCGGGTTCGGGTGCTCGAATCCGAGGGTGAACGCAATCGTCGAGTTGATCAGCTGACTGGGCCGGTCAGGGTCGGCCAGTTGCACGTCGACCAGGTCGATGCTGATAAATTTCTGGACCTCGTCGACGAGCATCAGGGTCGGAAGGTAGCGCCGCTGCTTCTGGAAGAGATCGAACTTCTCGATGATCTCGGCAAGATTCGTGCGGGTCATCACCCGCTGGTTGATGTACTGGATCTGGCGGGCGGCAAACGTGGTCACGGTGGTCGGCACCAGCCCGGGCGGGACCTCCGGATCCTCGATCAGGATGGTGGCCGTGGACTTGTAGCTGTTCGGCCACAGGAAGATGACCACCAGGCCGAGTACCAGTACGGCCAGCGCGATCTTGAATGCGAAGGCACCGCGACGCCTGAATGCGTCGAGGTAATCCTGCAGTGACTTGGAGTGTTCCTCTGGAATGGCGATGTCGTATGCCATGCGTCTGCGCAGCTCTCTCCGGGTAGGGGCCTGGCCGGTTCCTGTCGTGATGGCAACCGGGAAATCTTACCGATCAGGGCACCTGGCGTATGTGACCAGGCGCCCAAAAATATGACGTAACCCTCTGAATAAATTGACTTGAATCGTGCTCCGGCGATCCGGGAGGCGCAATATAGCATTATCGTTCGAAGCCGTCGCGCCGCGCCGCATGCCGGCAGGACCCAGCCCCGCGACTTTCACGGGGGCCGGTTAAGGATTCATTAACGCACCATCGGCCCATTTCTGCATGGCCGGCACGGCGATCGCGGAGTCAGTCCACCCGCTCCCCCGGCTCTCCCAGGCAAAAAAAAGGTTCATCGGCGATCTGCGGGAATGTCGTGGATTACTGGTGGAGGATGCGGTGGTCCCGCCCGCCGGCGCGTGCCGCTCCTCGCACGTCCCTGTGCTCGTCGCTATGGGTTGCGCCGGCTGCTGCCCTCCTGGCAACCGGCTC
>WYBE01000025.1 GCA_011526045.1 Nevskiales bacterium
CTCCGTCATCCCGCAGGCCTAACCCGCGGGTACGCTCAGACAGACTGAGCCTCATTTCGCCGGAAAGCTCAAGGCCATTTTCGCGTTTCGGCAAAGATTCCGGAGCATGCATGATTCCGCCGAGCCGGGCGATGCGGCGTAGGCGCAGGATGCCTCGGGCCAGTATGGCCGCGACTTCGCGCCGGCGGTCGGCGGGCGACAGTTCGACGATTGACGTTTTCGCAGACATCGGTGGTCCCTCGTCGTTTGCGAGGGGAGTGAGCCGAGTCGTCGGCCGCGACGCAAGGCCACTGCCCACCGGGTTATCTATGCCGATTGGGCGGCGGGTGTCCGCGATGTCCCCAGGGTTGACGCCGTGTTAGCAGGGACTATGATTTGCATAGAGATGCAAATGAGCAAACGAGCCCCACGCGACTGTTGCGTCCATCTGGCCTCGGCCCTTGATCCGCAGTTCTTCAAGGCCCTCTGTGATCCGAACCGGGTTGCAATCCTCGTGCGCCTGGCCACGTGCGGACGGGCATGCACGGTCAGCGAGGTTGCCTCGTGCTGCCCGATCGATATTTCGGTGGTGTCACGGCATCTGGGACAGTTACGGGATGCGGGAATAGTGGCCGCCGAGCGGCGTGGCAAAGAGGTCTATTACGCCGTCCGCTTCACATCCATTTCCGCGGCGCTGCGGACGCTGGCCGACGCCATCGACGCGTGCTGCCCGCCGGCCCGAACGGAGAAGAAGAATCGAGTTCCCGAAAGGCTCTTGCGAAAGGAGTAGGGTTATGGAAATCAAGATTCTGCTGTGCAACTGCAAGGGGCTGTGTCCATCGTTTCGCAGCGCGGACATGAACACGCTGCCCTTTCAACTCGAATCTGATCTGGATGTGACGTACAGCGTCCTCCATCCGCAACTCTGTGGTCAGGGCGGGAACGCCGCATTGAGCGACGTCCTTCGGGCCGCGGGGCCGGAGACGTATGTCATCGTTGGAGCATGTGCGCCCGATGCGCAGTTCAAGCTCTTCCGGAAAGTGCTGCGCGCGACCGGGTTCAACGAGCGACGCTTGATACCCGTGGACATTCGCGGGACAGACAACGACGGTATGTTGCAGCGGCTGCGAGATGCGGTCGAACAGATAGTCACGGAGAAGACGACATCGCCGCTGGCATAGCGACAATGCCAAGGGACAGACGCATGGCTGAAAAAACCGAGATCCGAAGGCTCAACCTGTTCGAGCGCTATCTGACGCTCTGGGTCACCATCTGCATGATCATCGGAGTTGCGCTGGGCAAGCTCCTGCCCGGCCTCACCGATGCGCTGCGCCGGCTGGAATTCGCCGGCGGAAGCCAGATCAATATCCCCATTGCGGTCCTGATCTGGTTGATGATCTATCCGATGATGCTCAAGGTGGATTTCGCATCGGTCCTCGGCGTGGGGAAGCGGCCGAGGGGCCTGCTCATCACGTGTTTCGTGAACTGGGTGGTCAAGCCATTCAGCATGGCACTGATCGGCTATGTCTTCTTCAAGCACCTCTTCCTCCGGTGGATCGGGCCGCAACTCGCCGACCAGTACATCGCCGGCGTGATCATCCTCGCCGCTGCGCCCTGTACCGCGATGGTCTTCGTCTGGAGCTACCTGACTCGCGGCGACGCGGCCTACACGCTCGTGCAGGTCTCGGTGAACGACCTGCTGATGCTTGTGCTGTTCGCGCCGATCGTCACGTTCCTGGTCAGCGGGGCCTCCGCATTAACCGTGCCGTTCATGGTGCTGCTGTATGCCGTGGTTTGTTTCATCGTGATTCCGCTGGGCGCGGGATCGGCAACTCGCTTCCTCCTGATCCGATCGCGCGGTCGTGAATGGTTCGAGGCATTCTTCCTTCCACGGTTTCATCCAGTCGCGGTGATGGCATTGCTGGCGACGCTCGTGCTGATCTTCGCGTTCCAGGCGGACAACATCACCCGCCGATACCTCCATGTCGCATTGATCGCAGTCCCGATCCTGATCCAGGTCTATTTCAACTCCTCGCTGGCCTACGCCCTGATGAAAGCATTCCGAGTTCCGCACGCCATCGCGGCACCTGGCGCACTGATCGGCGCGAGCAACTTCTTCGAGCTGGCCGTGGCGACCGCCATCGCGCTGTACGGCCCCGAATCGGGGGCGGCGCTTGCGACGGTGGTCGGCGTGCTGGTGGAGGTTCCTGTGATGTTAAGCGTGTGCGCCGTCTGCAACCGCACTCGGCACTGGTTTCCTGCCGGCAATGCCGCCGAATGCCCCGAACCACGACCTGGGTGCTGCGCCAACTGGCAGTCCTACGTCGTCGAACCAACGGGAGCCACGGTGTCATGAAGCGCGCATTGATTCTCTGCACGGGCAACTCCTGCCGCTCACAGATGGCCGAGGGGCTGTGGCGGGAGCTTGGCAAGGGCGAATGGGAAGTCCATTCGGCTGGATCGAACCCGGCCGGCTACGTCCATCCGCTGGCGATCCAGTCGATGCGCGAGGTGGGCATCGACATCTCGAACAACCGAAGCAAGCAGGTCGATGAGTTCCGAAATCAGACCTTCGACGTGGTTTTGACCGTCTGCGATTCGGCGAGAGAAGCGTGCCCCGTGCTCCCCGGC
This sequence comes from Nevskiales bacterium, assembly GCA_011526045.1. Taxonomy (GTDB): domain Bacteria; phylum Pseudomonadota; class Gammaproteobacteria; order Steroidobacterales; genus QUBU01. The sequence continues at coordinate 2,611 of WYBE01000025.1, forward strand.
GCGAAGAAGGTTCTGCACTGGTCAATTGAAGATCCGGCCCAGGTCACGGGCTCGGAAGAGCATCGCCTCGGTGCTTTCCGGCGTATCAGAAACGAGATCTCTTCGAAGGTCAGGGACTACGTCTCGCGCGGCCAGGAAACTGAATAACGGCGCGCGCTTCGCGTGTTCGCATAACCATGCGGTCGAAAACTTGCTCTCTTGAACGCGGTCAACCAAGGTGAAGCGTGTCGAAAGCTGCGTTAACCCGCGGGCGCAACCTGGCGAGAGACACCGAGACTTTCGCGCGGGGCGGGCCGTCGGGCGTGGATGTAGCGGCGCGCGACGGCCGCCGCGAGAGACGTCGCCGCCGCCAGACCGGCGTAAACCCTTGCCACGCTTGGCGTAAAAACGCAAACGCCGGCACGTCTCCATGCCGGCGTCTACCGTTAACCCGTGGGTCGCCGCGGTTTGCGGCGTCTTTTCAACTAGCGGGGGCTGGACTCGAACCAGCGACCTCCGGGTTATGAGCCCGACGAGCTACCAACTGCTCTACCCCGCAGCATGTGTCAGGAAGATAGGCGCGCGGGGCGGCGGCGTCAAGGCGCGGGCGA
>WYBE01000026.1 GCA_011526045.1 Nevskiales bacterium
CCCGCCGGATGTCCGGTGCGCGCTCGACGCGACACATGCTTGGGGTTTCGCAGACCCGATCAATCGCCGACTCGACCTGCGACAGGTAGCGATTGCCGAGGCCCGCTTCCTGCGCTTCGTAGTATGCGACCTGCTCAAGGTGCTCGGCCTCCGCCGCAGGGTGAAAGCCGAACTTCACCGCAGCAACTGACGCGCCTTTCTCGCAACCTCGTCACCCGGCACCAGCGATACCTCGCCGGAGTCGAGCTGACGGGCTCGACGTTCCGCCTCATCGAGCCACAACTGCTCGCGCTCCGAAGGGCTCAACGTGTCCAGGCTAGACAGCAACTCGTGCGCCAGCTTCGCTCGCTCCTGGGCCGGCAGACCAAGTGCTTGTTTTTCCAGTGACTTAAAGTCCATGGCTCAAAGCCTACCACAGGTCAGAATAGCGGCTCTAACGTCTGAGCTCACCGGCCGCCGCAGACGCATGACGCGCGTGGCCGGCGCAAGCTTTCAATCGCGACGGACTCGCGCGCCACGGCGATGAACCGGCCCGGTGGAGCGATTTGTTAGGCGCTGTGACCTGCAACAACATAAACCAATGCGCCAAGGGCCCACGCCAGGTAGAGCAATTGAACGCATCCAACTACGACGAACGCTCTGGCCATGTATCCCCACGGGCGCCAATCAACGGCGAAGGCACACTGCCAAATTGCGTATAGGCACCAGCCGAGATATAGGACGATTACCACGAAAATCAGGCTCGCAAAAAGGATGCCTAAAGGCCCGAAAGCCATAATGAGGCCGCCCAGCCAGGAAGCTAGAAACAACCCGCCTAATCCGGTTACGCCGAAATAGAGCCAAAACACTACCCGCAAGCGTTCCGTACCGCCTTGGACCGAATGCCAGAGTGAGTCGGGCAGCGCCGTGTTCATGGTAAGCGCCTAACGACTGAGCTCAGCGGCGGCACGCGGCGCTTCCAGCACGCGGGCGCGCAGCGCCCGTATGTGCACAACGCTTGATCGCCCGCGGCCGAGCACTTTATGCGTCCCCGCCCGCTGCAGCGATTTGTTGGGCGACACCATGCTGTGGTTTCTCCCAGATGGTAAAGCTGTTTTCTGTGGAGCAGCCCATGGCCTCTATAACCTGATCGTCGCGGACGCCGCTGAGCCTAGACTGTAACTCTTCGAGAAGCTGCGTACGAACGGCGGCCGAGTGTGGAACAGCGCAACCCGTACCATCAGGGCCGTCAAGCAGGAAGAACACGTCTTCAACCCACGGGCCAGCGCTTGTGGTACGGATGCGCACGCGCTGCACATTGGACCACGACACGCGTTCTATGCCCTTCTTCGTCTCAACCGCGACACCTGCATCGTCGACCTGTACGAATTCGCGGCGAGGCTGGAATAGATTTGGCAAGACAAGAAGCACGACAGCTATGCCACCCACAAACTTAGGCAGACCCCAGTCGTGTACCCCGAGCCATGCAGTGACAACTGCGATGAGAGCAAACCCCGCGAATGCGTATGCCCATATGGAAACGACGAATTGTCGAGGGATCTTGGTGCCGATAGATGAGGTCACAGTGTCGCCCAACGTCTGAGCTCACCGGCGCCAGCAGCTGGCGCGGCGGTTGCGAATGCAAGCGCCGTGACAGACGCGTCAGGCGACCGGTGCAGCGACTGGTTAGATGGCACTACTGCGGGTCCTTCTGGCCGTTCCGATAGGCCGTAATCTCATCTACGGTTGGCCCGATGAAAAGCATGACGGCAACCAATAAGGCAAAGCATAAAGCCACCAATCGGCTCACCCACGGCTCCTCGCCGATCCAATGGAATAGGTAATTCGCCACTGAGAGCAGCGCTGGTACGAGAGCAACGCCGACCCAGGCCCGACGAACGGTAAGGCTGAGACCATTGACCCTCCACCGAGCTTCGAGTTTCATTTCTAGCGCCAATGGATCTGCGCCATCTAACTATAAGTAGACAGCATAAATGCGGCATTACATTGCCGCACAAGTGCGGTATAAAAACCGCCGAGTATCCCAAGCATTTGAAAATACTAGACCACGAGAGCACCTCGCGGTCAATGAACGTGGCAGGGAACGCCGCATGCAGCCGAAGCCCCGGCTCCTGGATCAGGTGCGCGACCGCCTCCGGGTCTTGCACTACAGCTACCGCACCGAGCAGGCCTATCTTGCGTGGATTCGCCGCTTCATCTTGTTCAATGACCGGCGGCATCCGGAGTCGATGGGTGCGCCGGAGATTGAGGCCTTCCTGAGTTACTTGGCGACACAGCGTGACGTGGCCGCGGCCACCCAGAATCAGGCACTGAGCGCCTTGCTGTTTTTGTACAAACAGGTGCTGAATGTCGAGTTGCCATGGCTCGATAACGTCACCCGCGCCACTCGCCCGAAGCGTCTGCCCGTGGTACTGACGCCCGAAGAGGTGCGCGGGGTGCTGGTGAACCTCCACGGGGTGTACTGGCTCATCGGCCAGTTGCTATATGGCTCGGGGCTGCGTCTCATGGAGGCCCTGCGCCTGCGAGTCAAGGATATCGACTTCGACTACCGGCAGATCCTGGTGCGCGACGGTAAGGGTTCCAAGGATCGCGTGACGGTCCTGGCCGGGGCAGTGATCGCACCGCTGCGCTCACATCTTGAACAGGTCCATGCGCGGCACCTGCAGGCGGTGGATCGCGGTGTCGCAGGCGTCGAATTGCCCCATGCGCTGGAACGCAAGTATCCGCGGGCCCATCTGGAGTGGGGTTGGCAGTATGTATTTCCGGCGGCAAGGCCTTCGTGCGACCGCAGGTCCGGCGTGATCAGGCGCCATCATCTCTATGAAGACGGCGTTCAGCGCATGGTGCGCGGTGCGGTCCGGGCTGCGGGAATTCTCAAGCCCGCCTCCTCACACACATTCCGCCATTCCTTTGCAACGCACCTGCTTGAGCAGGGCTATGACATTCGCACCGTGCAGGAATTGCTTGGCCACAAGGATGTCGCAACGACGCAGATCTATACGCATGTGATGCAAAAGGGCGCCGGAGCCGTGCGCAGCCCGCTGGATGCGCCGGCGCTCAGTGCGGCGCGGCCAGCTTTGCCGTCAGATCATAATCATCCGCAGCGGTGACCACGATTTCCCGGAATCGAGTCGCCGTAGGTGGCCATTCCCGTCGCGCCGCTGATCACGGTGTTCGGCGTGAGGAGGCCTCAGCCGTGCCGCCGGCGCGCCGTGGCGAGGCTGGCGACGAACCCAGTCAGGAGCAGCCAGGCGGTCGCTGGCAAGGGCACCGGATCGATGCGGCCCATGGCGTCGAAGATGTCCTCGCCCTGGCTGTCTTCCTCCAGGATGAAAAACAACGCCAGGTAGAGATCAGCCGGATCGAACGGGTAATCTGCGGCGCTGCCGCCGCTGAAGGCTGCCGGATCGAGCACATAGCTGATCCCGGCCTCAAGGCGTCCACCGCCGGCGGTGGCGACATCGCCTTCGATGTCGATCAGGTCTATGAAGTGCCCGGGTGCGAAGGCGCCGCTGCTCCCCAGCAGGCTGTTCAGCCGTGCCGCAGTCGCCGCGTCCACCGGCTCGTTATCGGTGAACTCCATGCCGCCGGCAGCGATGCAGCAGGTGAAGTTCGTGAGCAGCGTGCCGTCGCTCACGTTGCCGCTGAAAGTCACATCGTCAATGGTTCCCGTGAATGTCGTGCCGACGTTGGTGCCGGAGTAGACGGCACCCCCTGCGTCGAGATCCACGAAGTCGAGTTGGCCCGCGAAATCGATCGGAGCCGGGTGGGCGAGCCAAGGTGCCAGCAGTGCCGCGAAGCCGAGGAGTGAAACCGGTCGCCAGGAGCAGGTTTTCATGTGGGCCTCGTTGTAGTTTTCGGTGAGCCCAAGCCGAGTCTACGCGCATTACTGGTCCCGGTCGATGACGTCATCCCGGGCCATACAGCCAATGAGAAGGTTCTTTGCTAAGCTGCGGGGGCGCTTGCGAAGTCGTCGCACTGATCCCGCGCACAGGGCCTGCTGACGGAGCGGCCTGTGTGCTCATCCGGCAGATGCGAGCGATGGGGTGGTCCGGCGTCCGCCACGTTCAGTCCGCGGCATGCAGTTGCATCACGATGATGCGGTTGCCGTCGTAGTCGGTGATCGGAAACTCCCGGCGTGCCGGATTGCTGAGTTCCAGGATGTTCCCGACCTCGAGCTTCGGATCAGCCGCGAGCGCCTGCGCGTGCACGGCCTCGATGCGCTTCTGCACTTCGACGATCAGCACGCTCGCGTAGGGCTTTCCCCGTGGCGGCAACGGCACACCTTTGACTTCCGTCATGCCGATGGCGCCGAAGCGGCCGTCCGGGGTCCCGAGGAACGCAATGCGCACCTTGGCCTCGCGTGGAATTCCGAAGAAGTCGTACAGGAAGCTGTCGGGCTTCACGGGCATGTCGACATTGACCTTGAAGCCGAGGATGTCGCGATAAAGCGTGAGTTCCCGGCCCAGGTCGGTCACCACGAAGTTGGAACGGTGGACGAAAGGATCGACGGCAGCGGGCTTCCCGGCCGTCTGCGGCCGGGTCGTTCCACCCGATGCTGGTGCGGGCGCGGGCTGCGCCACGGCGATGGCTGCTGCGACGCTTATTAGTGCCAGGAATCCGGGAACGAGCTTGTTCATTTATTCACCTGTAGTTGTGAACGTCATCATCCAGGGGGTCACCATGCCGGCCGGAGGTGGCCGCGAGTTGCAACCACGGTGGGGGAGAGCGCCGGGCCCGCTGCCGCGTCACGGCCGGCCGGCCCGCACGTAGGAGGCGACGACGCGATACAGGATCGCCATCTCCGCGCGATCGTAGTTGGCGATCTTCGCTTCGAACGCGCTGCCGGCGATGGCGTCGGCTACCTGCTCTGCCGGGGTGCCTCTGGCCACTTCCGCGCGCACGGCGCCGATCACCGTCTCCCAGAACTCGCGCTGCTCGGTGACGGCGCTGATCGGGCCCGCCGCAGGCTGGAGGAATGGCCTGCTCCCGGCGCCGCGGCCGAGCGATATGTGGCCGCCGACGATCGTCGTCACGCCATGGTCCGCAGCGAGCTTCTCGACCGCGGCGAGGTAGCGGGGCAGGTTGTGCAGATAGGTATCCGGCAAGGTGGGGTTGTACGCCTTGTTCCAGCCGGAGGGCGGGTTGGCGATATCGACGATGAAGATCACGTTGGCCGGCCGCGCCAGCATCACCGACAGGCAATCGCTGTGACTCGGGCCGAACCAGAAGAGCTCGAGCGAGGCGTTGCCGGCGTCGATCCGGTAGCGATCCCGGAAGACGATGTCGGGCTCGACGAGGTCGGCGTGGGGCGTCTCGCGGATGTTCTCGCGGCAGTTCTCCTGCGCCACGAATCTCGCGCCGGCCTCCTTGAAGATCGTGCCGCCCACCGCGTGATCCCAGTGCGAGTGCGAGTAGGCAACGTACGTCACCGGTTTGTCCGTGACTTTGCGGATCTCCTGCTCGAGGGCGACCGCGGCCGCGGCGCTCAGCGGGTCGGTGACGATCACGCCGTTCTCCCCGACCACGAAGATGTTGCGATAGGGGCCGTAGCGGAAGGCGTAGAGCCCGTTGCCGAGCGAATCCGTCTGGTACTGCGGCATCATGCCCGCAGGCTGGCCACTTGCGGCCGTCACGGCGAGCAGGGCGGTGGCCGCCAGCAGGAGCGCGCTGGTCTTCATGACCTCATCGTCCCGTGGTGAGCAGGGAGCCCACCCGGCGGACCAGGATCTCCATGCGGCGCTCGCTATAGCGTGGATACTGCTGGAAGACCGTGAGATCGAGCTTCTGCATGACGTCGCGCAGCGGCGTGCCGGCGTCGTGCTGCGCCTTCACCGCGCCGACGAGCTGTTCCCAGAACAGTCGTTGCTCGCCGACGGCGGCGATCGGGCCGGTCGAGGGCTGCAGCAACGGCTGGCCGTCGGGGCCGTTGCCGGTCGCGATGAAACCGCCGACCAGCCGCTCGATGCCGTCCTGGCGCGCGAGTTGTTCCGCTGCGCGGAAGAAAGGCACGATGTTCCAGAGCTGGTAATCCGGAACGGTGGGGTTGCGGGGCAGGTCGGCGTGCGGGGGATTCACCAGGCCGACGATCATCATGATCTTCGCCGGCTGCGCCACGATGACGGAAAGACAGTTGTCGAGGCTTGGTCCGAGGTAGTGCAGGTCGAGCGCCTTGTCCCCGACCCTGACCTGGTATTCGGTCCTGTAGGTGATGTCGGGCGGGATCACGAGCGGGTTGGGCGTCTCCCGCAGGTTCTCCGCACAGCGCTCCTGGGCGATGAAGCGTGCGCCTTCATCAGCGAAGATCCTGCCACCGCTGATGCGGTCCCAATGGGAATGGGAGTACACCACGAAGCGCACGGGTGCATCGGTCAGCTTCGCGATGGCAGCGCGCATGGCGGCGGCGTACTGCGGGCTCACGGGGTCGGTGACGATGACGCCGTTCTCGCCGATCAGGAAAAGGCTCCGGTAGGCGCCCTGCCGGAAGGCATAGGTGCCCTCGGCGAGCTGCTCGGTTTCCTGGGCGCTCATGAAGTCGGGCGGGGCCGGTGCAGGCACAGCAAGCAACGGCCAGAGCGAAACCGCCAGTGCCTGGAACGGCGTGAGCCGACGCGCGCGCACCCGCTTCCTGTCGCCGGCTGGCCGTGCGCAACAGCGGAAGGTCACACTGGCTGGTTCGTCCATCGTGCCGTCAGCCGTATCTGGTCGTGGCCCTATCGCAGCGCGCAGACCGCGATCGGTTCCTCGGCGTGATTCGGCGCGAAGATGCTGAGCTTCCAGCGCCCGCCAAAGGCACGGCGCGTCTCCGCCATGCGCTGCACGATGACCGCACACACGTTCTCGGCCTCGGCGGGCGTGGCCTCCACCACGACGTCCACGGTGAAGTTGACGCTGGAGACGTTGCAGTCGGTGGAAACGCCCGTCTTCTCGAAAACGTCGCAGACGAAGTAGGCGTTCTCGATGGCGTCGGCGCTGGCGAGTCGGGATAGCAACAGCAGGAATGCGATCAGCGGCACACGGAGCACGGGCAGGATCTCCTGGAACTGAGGGTACAGTCTAGAACGCCGATGCCTCCGCCGCACCCCCTGCAGCGGCGGCCGTGAGTTCCATGCCCATGTGCGTCCTGCAGCCATGGGAACAGCCTCTGCAGGGTCCCGTAGCCGGCCGCGAGCGACGCAGCGGTGGCGTGCGCCGATCGCGGCAGCCCGGGGGCACGGGCTCGTGTGCCACGGGTTGCGGGATGTTTTCATCGCAGGAGCGCCGTGGTACGGTCACGACAACTGCGAAGGGAGAGCTATGCGTAGCGCGTCGAGCATGCCGTGGTCCGTGGCCGTCTTGGTTCTTGCGGCGGCAATCGCCACAGGGTGCGCGAGTGTCGGCCCGCGCACCGTCGTGCGCGACCGGTTCGATTACAACGCGACCATTGCCGATTCCTGGAAGGAGCAGACGCTCCTCAACATCGTCAAGCTCCGTTACATGGACCTGCCGATGTTCCTCGACGTCGGCCAGATCGTGGCCGGCTACACGGTGGAAAGCAGCGGCGCACTGGGCGCGGCGCTCACGCGCGGCGACGTTCCCGACAGCGACGTGACGACCCTCGGCGGAACCCTGCGCTACACGGATCGGCCGACGATCACCTATTCGCCGCTCACCGGTGACCGGTTCCTGCGGGGCCTGATGACGCCGATCCGGCCGGGTTCGGTGTTCGCGTTGCTGCAGTCCGGATACGAGGCGGATTTCGTGCTGGCACTCGGCCTGGAGTCGCTGAACGGGCTGCATAACCCGGTCAGTACCCAGGGGGGGCAGCCATCCACCGGGGCACACGAGTTCACGCAGGCGCTGACATTGCTGCGCGAGATCCAGATCGCTGGTGCGCTCACCTTTCGCATGGAGACCGGGCCGCACGGGGAAGAGATGCTGATGTTCTTCCGGCAGCGCGACATGCCGGCGGAGACGGTGGCGAAGATCGAGGAATTGCGCTCGTTGCTCGGCATGGAGGCGACCGATGGCCGCTACAGCCTGATTTATTCGCCGGTGCCGGGCAGCCAGGGCGAGTTCGCGGTGCTTACGCGGTCGATGCTCCAGATCCTGCTTGCGCTTGCCGGCACCGTGGACGTGCCGCAGCAGCACATCGACGAGCACCGTGCCTCGCTGGTACCGCGTGCGGACAGCGAGCAGATGCCATTCCGGGTGCGGAGCGGGGAGGATCGGCCCCAGGATGCCTACGCGGCAGTCTCCTATCGCAACCGCTGGTTCTGGATCGACGATACGGACTACCAGACCAAGCGCGCCTTTTCCTTCATCATGTTCCTGTTCACGCTGTCCGAAGAGGGTAACGACCAGCGCCTGCCGGTGCTGACGATTCCGACCGGCTAGCGCTGCTGCCCGCCCGCCGCCCGGACCACTCGCACCTGCCGGATGAAGACACAGGCAGCTCCGCCAGCGGATTCCGCGAGGAACCAACGTATCGACTTCGCAAGCGCCCCCGCGGTTCGCCGAAGAACCTTATGTTGGCTCCGGATGGCGGGGCGGGCGATGCCCGCGGTAGTATCGGTGGCGGCGGCCGGAGCAGGCTGGCATCAGGTGCTGCGGGGAACAAGAGACTCCAATGAAAACATGGTCGCAACGATGTCTCGCGGTCCTGGGGGTGTTCACCATGACGGTGTTCCCGGTGCAGGCCGCGGTCGTCAGTGTCACCGCCAGCGGTCAACTCGACGCATTCTACGACGACGAGTCCAGGCTGCCTTTCGAGCCGCAGCTCGGGACCCTGTACACCCTGACATTCTCCTACGACGGCGCGGCGACGCTCGACCAGGATCCGCGACCCGACCACGGGAGCTACGGACAGGCCATCACGTCCATGCACCTCGTGATCGGCGACTACGCGACGTCGTCGTTCCAGTTCAGTGCCATTTCCATCTCCAACGACTTTCAGGATCCGTACCAGGGCAGCAACGACATCTGGTCAGCCAGTTTCTCGAGCGGCGATCCGTGGACCGAAGCGCACCTGTTCATGCTCCAGTTCCGTGACCTGGACGGTACCGCGCTCGACTCGGATGCATTGGTGCCGATTCCCGGATTTCCTTCCGCGGAGTTCGAATGGATCGGCATGAACTACCTGGTGATCCGTAACCTCAGCACGGTGGCCGAGGCCTACGCGGGAGTCGACAGCATGGCGGTCGTGCCGGTGCCTGGCGTTGCGTGGCTGTTCGGATTGTCCTTCGGTGTGCTCGCGCGGCTGCGCCGGCATTGCCGAACGCAGCCCGCGGCCTGCTGAGAGCGCCGCGGCCCGCACCAGCGCCCACAGGTGGTGTCGCGCGCTTCGGGCACAGTCGGTCAGCGGCTGCGAACGCGCCGCACCGCGGCGGTTGATCAGTTCGCCTGCTCGAACTTCGGGACCACGTGCCGGCCGATGATGCGGATCGAATCCGCCGGGTTGTCGTGCACCCGCAGGCAGATCTCGTCGAGGCCCGCTGCGGCAAAGTCGCGCAAGCGCTGCAGCGGTTCGTCCATGCGGTCGGTCGTGCTGGTGATGGTCAGGCCACCGATCAGTTTTTGCAGGATCTCGTCAGGCACGCCCTCGATGGTGCCCTTGCGATACCGGTAGGCATCGACGAACGCCTGCTTGCTGCGCTGGACGAGGTCGTTTTCCTCGGGCGTGAGGAACGGCTCGAGCCAGTCGCGCACCAGCCAGGCGCGGATCACCAGTTCACGGCGGGCTTCGTGGGCCACGGCGGCCGGGTCGTCCTTCACATGCCAGCCGAGGAAATTGCTGATCCGCAGTTCCGATGCAGGCCGGTTGCCGGCCGCGAGCGCCTCGCGAATCACCTTCACGCGCCCGGCGACCACCCGCGGCAGGCCGAGGTCCGCCAGCATCACGCCATCGGCCGTCTGGGCGCCCATGCGCAGCATGCGATCGCGCGTCACGCCGGCATACACCAGTGCCGGCTCGTCCTGGGTGACCCAGGGTGTGCGGAAATACTGGGCCCGGTAATGCTTGCCGGGCACGCTGAAGCCGTTCTTCGTGCGACCTTTGCCCCGGGCAGCGTGCCGCACGATGGTGATGGCTTCCTGCAGGGCGGCCACGTTGGGACTGAATTGCCCGCCGATGGCTCCCAGCCATTCGCCGCCGCGGCCGAGTGTCACCATGGCCCGTCCGCGGGACAATTCGTTCAGCGTGAGCAGCGACGTGGCGATCTTCAGCGGATGCATTTCCTGCGGGCTGACGATCACCACGCCCAGGCGGATGCGGCTGGAGGCCTGCGCCAGCGGCACCAGATTCATGAACGGATCCCCGGCGGTGGCGTAGTTCTGCACCCACAGCCCGGCAATGCCCTGTGCTTCGGCCAGCAGGCCGAGTTCGCACAGTTCGGTCGCCGAGACATCCGGCTCCAGGATGATATGAATCTGCATGAGGAACGCGGCCTCCTTCTACAGGTACGCGGTTCGCAACGGGCCGTGCGAAGCTACCAGCCGGGATGCTGTGCGACAAGTACGCGGCGTTCTGCCGCGGCAGGCGCGCCTGGTGCGGCGACTCACCGCGGGCCATCGAGACGCGCGAGCTCGTAGCGCGTGCCGGCCTTGCGGTACTCGTGGCGGACCATGATCCGGTCGGGGCCGGTGAACCACACGTCGGTGTCCTTGCCGAAGTGGTAGTGCTCCGTGTCGAAGGTTCCGGCGGCCACCTTGATGGTCTCGCGGCCGACGAACTGGAGCGAGATCGGAAACGCCGCCAGCCGCGGTCCGCCGTCCACCGCGCCAAAGACGAACGTCGGCACCGGCTGGGCGCCACCGGCTTGCACGTCGTACCGGCCGAAGTGCCAGCCGTCGAGGCTCGGCGGATGCAGGAGCACGGAGAACTTCGGCGGCAGTGGCAGTTGCTCCGCCTTGAAGCCGGCCGTGCCGAGTGTCGTGACCTGGAGCTCGGCGCCGTCGGCCACGTAATAGCCGGAGCCGAGCAGCCTGCCCTCGTCGTAGACGTTGGAAAACGCTTCGACGAAGCCGAACGCGGCATCGGCACGATAGATCGTGTTGATCTGCTGGCCGTCGCGGCCGGCGTCGAGAAACGTCCGCATGGTCCGCGTGCCGTCGGGTTGTACGGTCAGTGTCCAGGTTTCGTTGCCACAGGGCGCGTCCCCGTCGAGGCTCCGGCATGCGAGCACGCCGGATGCGGTGCGCACGATGCTGCTGGCGGCCGGCTCTGCCGTCCTGCCGGCAGGTGCCGGCTGCTGCGCAGAGGCGTTGGCGGCCAGGAAGAGCACGCCGACGACCAGGGTGAGGGCACGCGTCGGGAGGGGGGTCATGTCGATGCCTTTGCGCTGTGGTTTGCCGCAGTAGAGGCGCCGGGAAAGGCCGTGTCAACCATCGCCGCCCGCGCCAGCCCGCCACGATCGGGCGCCGCGCGGCGGAGCGGCTACACTCCTTGCGGCGGGCACGGAGGAAGTACCGGCCGCCGCCGCGGCCAGCCGGTGATGCCGGTGACTTGTGGTTGAACCGATCGGAACAGTCAGGGAGGCGTGATGGCAGCAGGGACCCGACAGGACAGCGACCCGGTGCACGATGTCTTGCGCACCGAGCGGGAGCCGTTGCAGGCATTTTTCTCGCCGCGCAACGTGGCAGTGATCGGGGCGACCGACAAGCCGGGCAGCGTGGGTCGCACGCTGTTGCGCAATCTCGTGGACAGCCCGTTCGGCGGCGCGGTCTTCCCGATCAATCCGCGCCGGCCCCATGTGCTCGGCATCAAGGCCTATCCCCACCTGGCCGCGGTTCCCGATCACGTCGACCTCGCCGTGATTGCGACGCCGGCGCCGACCGTGCCGGGGTTGATCGGCGAATGCGTGGCCGCGGGCGTCGAAGCGGCGATCGTGATCTCTGCCGGGTTCAAGGAGATCGGCCCGGACGGGCTGCAACTGGAGCGTGCGATCCTCGACCAGGCCCGTGGCAGCGGGCTGCGCGTGATCGGCCCGAATTGCCTGGGCGTGATGCGGCCGATCTCCGGAGTGAACGCCACGTTCGCCGCCGGCATGGCCGGCAGCGGCCACGTGGCCTTGCTGAGCCAGAGCGGCGCCATCTGCACCGCGGTGCTCGACTGGAGTTTCCGGGAGCACATCGGGTTCAGCGCATTCATTTCCATCGGCTCGATGCTGGATGTGGGCTGGGGCGACCTGATTTCCTATCTCGGCAACGATCCGCACACGCAGAGCATCGTGATCTACATGGAGACGATCGGTGACGCGCGCTCGTTTCTCTCGGCGGCGCGTGAGGTGGCACTGACCAAGCCGATCATCCTGCTGAAGGCGGGCCGGAGCGAGGAGGCGGCGAGGGCGGCCGCGTCGCATACCGGGGCCCTGGCGGGCAGCGATGAAGTGCTCGATGCAGCCCTTTGCCGCTGCGGCGTGCTGCGGGTCGATTCGATTGCCGAGCTGTTTGACATGGCCGAGGTGCTGGCGAAACAGAAGCGTCCCGCCGGCCCGCGCCTGACCATGGTCACCAATGCAGGCGGACCCGCGGTGCTGGCAACCGATGCGCTGGTCCGTGCGGGCGGCAAGCTGGCTGAATTGCCTCCTGCGATCGTCGATGAACTGAACGCCTTCCTGCCCCCGAGCTGGAGCCAGGCGAACCCGATCGACATCCTGGGCGATGCGGATGCCGGGCGGTACGTGCGGACGCTGCAGGTTGTCGCCAGGGATCCCGACAGCGACGGGGTGCTCGTGATCCTCGCCCCGCAGGCCATGACCAACCCGACGCAGGTCGCGGAGAAGATCCTCCCGCTGCTGAAGGAGATGAACAAGCCGGTGCTGGCCAGCTGGATGGGCGGGGTGAGCGTGATGGCCGGTGGTGCGCTGCTGGATCAGTCCGGCATTTCGGCCTTTCCCTACCCGGACGCGGCCGCAAAGGTGTTCCACCAGATGTGGCAGTTCAGCGAAAACCTGCGGTCGTTGTTCGAAACACCGTCGCTCGCCGACCATGCCGCCGACGATGCGCGGAGCGGACAGCAGGTCCGTTTGATCCTCGACGGTGTGCTCCAGCGTGGCCGGACCCTGCTCACCGAGTGGGAGTCGAAGCGGGTGCTGGCAGCCTGCGGGATTCCGACTGTCGAGACCCGCCTGGCCGGGGATGAGGATGAAGCGGTTCGCCAGGCACGCGATCTCGGCTTTCCCGTCGTGGTGAAACTCCATTCCGAAACGATCACGCACAAGACGGACGTTGGCGGAGTGGAGCTCGACTTGCCTGACGAGGCCGCCGTGCGGGCCGCCTATCGGCGGATCCGGGCCGCGGTTGCCCGGCGGGCTTCGGCCGCCGATTTCCTCGGCGTCACGGTCCAGCCGATGGTCGATCTCGATGGTTACGAGCTGATCCTGGGGAGCAGCATCGATGCGCAGTTCGGTCCGGTGCTGCTGTTCGGCGCCGGTGGGCAGCTCGTGGAGGTCTTTCGCGACAAGTCGCTGGCCCTGCCGCCGCTCAACACGACCCTGGCGCTGCGGATGATGAGCCGGACACGTATTTTTCGGGCACTGCAAGGCGTGCGGGGACGACCGCCGGTCGACCTCGAGGCGTTGAAACAGTTGATCGTCCGGTTCAGCAACCTCGTGGTCGCGCATCCGCGGATCAAGGAGATGGACATCAACCCGCTGCTCGCGGCCGCCGGCCACCTCACGGCGCTCGATGTCCGCATCGTGCTGCACGAGCCATCCCTGCAGGACGACGCGCTGCCGCGGTCCGCGATCCGCGCGTATCCGGACCAATACCTCTCTCGCTGGGTCCTGCGCGACGGCACGCCGGCCACGATCCGGCCGATCCGGCCCGAGGACGAGCCGCTGATGGTGCGGTTTCACGAGACCCTGTCGGAGCGCAGCGTGTACTTCCGCTACATGCAGATGCTGCAGTTGAGCCAGCGCATTGCGCATGAGCGGCTTTCGCGGCTCTGCTTCATCGATTACGACCGCGCGATGGCGCTGGTCGTCGAGCGCAGGGATCCGCACACGGGAGTGGACGCGATCGTGGCAGTCGGGCGGCTGACCAAGCTGTCGCCGTGGCTTGCGGAGTTCGCGATCGTGATCGCGGATGCCTATCAACGCCAGGGGATCGGCTCGGAACTGCTCGGGCGGCTCGTGCAGGTCGGTCGCGATGAACGGTTGCGGCAGATTCGTGCGGATATCCTGCCGGAGAACCTGGGCATGCAACGGGTCAGCGAGAAACACGGTTTTCGGCTGCGCGCCGAGCAGGACGGCAGACTCATTCGGGCCGAGCTGAACCTGGCGTGAACGATTGGGCGGCCGGCGCGGCCTGTGGCGGAGGCCGGCGATCCATCCTTTAAGATATATTGACAATAGATCTTCAAGGGTGGATAGTCCGATACACCGGCCAGAACAAGGAGAGCATCCATGACCGCCGTTTCCCCCAGTGCCGAAGTCGTCGACGTCCGCAGCCTCGTGCCGGCGCAGCGACACGCCAGGATCTTCCAGCTCGTGAACGCGCTGCGACCCGGCGCGTCGTTCGTGCTCGTCAACGATCACGATCCGAAGCCCCTGTATTACCAGCTCGAAGCCGAATATCCCGGCCAGTTCTCCTGGACCTATGTCGAGCAGGGTCCGCAGGTCTGGCGCGTGGAGATCGGCAAGCTCGCGCAAGCGGCCTGATCCGGCGCGCGGGTGGCGTCGGCCGCGCCGGCGCCACCCGTCTCGCGACCCGCCATGAACGGGGTCAGCCTCTCACGCTGGACCATGTCGTACTTCGCCGTGGCGCTCGCCGCGCTGATCCTGGGCGAGGCGCTCATGGCGGCCGGGTACGGCTTCCCTTCGGCGCCGCTGCGGGCGGCGCAGACGCTCGTGCTCGTGCATCTCATAACCGTCGGCTGGCTCAGCCTGCTTCTGTGTGGCGCGCTCTTCCAGTTCGTCCCCGTGCTCGTTGCAAGCCCGCTGCACAGTGACTTCCTGCCGCTGCCCACGCTGGTGTTCCTCGTAGCGGGCCTGACGGCGCTGCTGGCCGGCTTTCTGCAGCTTGCCGGTACGATCGATCTTTCTCCGGCGCTGCTCCCGTTCGCCGCGATGGCGCTGGCGACCGGAGTCGGGCTCGCTCTCTACAATCTCGGCCGCACACTGTGGCCGGTTCGGCCCCTGCCGTTGCCGGCGCGCTTCGTCGCGATCGCATTGGTCTGCTTCGCAGTGACTGTCGCGCTCGGCGCCGTCTTCAGCTTCGCCTTTGCGATGCCCGGCCAACTGGGTCCGTTGCGCGCGGTCGCCGCTGACGGGCTTGCCCTCCATGTCATCGCGGGTCTCGGTGGCTGGCTCACCTTCGCCGCGATGGGCGTGAGCTATCGACTCCTGGCCATGTTCATGCTGGCGCCGGAACTGGACGGGCGCCGGCCACGTGCCGCCTTCTGGGTCGGGGCGGGCGCGCTCACCGCGACTCTGGCTGGTGGGCTCCTGCTGCTCTTCGGTGACGCGGCGCTCCTGCCGGCGCTCGTGGCGGGTGGTGCCCTCGGCGTGGTCGCGATAGCCCTGTACGGCGCGGACATGGTTCATCTGTATCGCGCCCGCAAGCGTCGCATCATCGAGCTCAACAGCCAGATGGCGGCATTCGCGCTGGTATCGCTCGCGGCCGCCGTGGTGCTGGCAGCCGGCCTGATCGTCGCCGGCCGGTTGAGCGAACAGGTCGGAGCGCTCGTTTTTCTCGTTGCCTTCGGCTGGCTGACCGGCCTTGGCCTCGCCAAGCTCTACAAGATCGTGGCCTTCCTCACCTGGCTCGAGTGCTACGGGCCGGTACTCGGCAAGGCGGCGACACCCAGGGTGCAGGACCTCGTCGTGGAGGCCCGCGGGCGCAAATGGTTCGTGCTCTACTACCTCGCCGTGTGGAGCGCGACCGCTGCGCTGCTCGTCCCGCATAGGGTTGCTTTCCGCCTGGCGGCAGGCGCGATGACGATTGCCACGCTCGCGATTGCGTCCCAGCTCGTACGCACACGCCTGTTGTCGGACGTGACCGCCGGGAGCCGGCTCCCCGACGGCGCTCACCGGCCGCACCTGCTCATGTCCACCCCGGGTTCCAGTGGATGATCAAGGAGGAACTTGCCGTGACACAGTCTGTAGTCGATCTCGATGTACGACCGATCCTTCGCGATGGTGGCGAGCCGTTCGCGCAGATCATGGAGACGGTCGCTTCACTGGCTCCCGAGCAGACCCTGCGCCTGGTCGCACCGTTCAAGCCGGTGCCGCTGTTCCAGGTGCTCGGCAGCAAAGGCTTCAGCCATGAGGCGAGAGCACTCGATGGTGGCGACTGGGAAGTCTTCTTCCGGCGCGCGGGGAGCCCCTCAGAAGCCGGGGCCGACGTTGTGCCGAACACCGCTGACACCGGCCATTGGCCCGCTCCGGCGCGCGAGATGGACAACCGCGACCTCGAGCCGCCCGAGCCGATGGTTCGCATCCTCGCGGCACTCGAGACGATGAAACCGGGTGAGGTGCTGTCGGCCCTGCTGTGCCGGGAACCGATGTTCCTGTTGCCCGAGCTCGCCCGGCGCGGGCACGCCTGGCGCGGCGCGTTCGAGTCCGACGGCACGACCTACAAGATCGTCGTGCGCGTGGGCGAACCGCGCGGCGCGGCCCACTGAGGCGGCGCCGTGCACGCGCTCACCGGAGGGTAACCCGCGATGTTCATCCAGACCGCGACGACCAACGATCCCGCCAGCCTGAAGTTCCTGCCCGGCGAGCCGGTGTTCCCGCAGGGGGTCCTCGACATACGTGACCGTGAGCAGGCTGCCCGGTCGCCGCTGGCGGCACGGCTGTTCGCCGTGCGCGGCGTCGCGGCGCTGTCGTTCGGCCCCGACTACATCACCGTCACCAAGGAAAGTGGCGACTGGCAGCGCCTCGAGCCGGACCTGCGCGTTGCCATCATGGAGCACTTCATGTCGGGTGCGCCAATCGTGCGCGACGCCGCTCGCTCCGACGATCCGGTGTCGCGGGATACGGCAACGCTCGTCGCGAAGATCAGGGACTCGCTCCGCCAGGTGATCGACCCGGAGCTCGGCTACAACATCGTCGACATCGGCCTGATCTACGACATTAGCGTCAGCGACGACGGCGTCGCAACGGTGACCATGACCACGACGACCCCGGGCTGCCCCGCCACCAGTTATCTCGTGAACGGCGCGGGCGAGTGCACCACGGCCGTCGACGGTGTCGAGCGGGCGAAGATCAAGCTCACCCATGAGCCGCGCTGGTCACCCGAGTTGATGAGTGACGACGCCAAGGTCCATTTCGGAATGGACTAGCGGGGGCACAGATGACAGCGACGTCCACGGACCCGCCTGCACGATCGCAGCCCGACACGAGCGGCCTGGTGGCGCCGGTCTGCGAGGTGCTCCTGGCCAGTCTGGGCAGCCTGGCCGCCGCGGGTGAAACCGATGCCGCCTGCCGCCTTGCGGGTCGCGCCTACGTGCTGCTGCGACACGCCGAGCCCGAGATGGCCCGCCGTTTCGACCGCCTGTTGCACCGGCTCACGCCGGCATTGACCTGGGACGAGCCACCACACCGCGCCGGCGCTGCTGCATCGCGCGGCTGACGCCGCCGCGGGCGCCGGATCATTTCACGGGAAACGTCGCCTGGCAGACAGACGCCTGCCGGGGCCCGGCGCACTGTTGCCGCTACCAGCAACGTCGCTGGTAACTGCAACAGGGGTGATGCGCGATGACAACCACGAAAACAGGCACGGCATCCCGGTACGGATCAGGCATCGCGGCGGTCTGCGCTACGCTGGCCCTGACAGCACATGCCGGTGAGCCGCTGACTTTGCAGATGCACTGGCTCCAGGTGCCGGGCAGCCACGAGATCAAGTCCGGCCGATATGAGGCAGGTGTCGAGCGGCTCGAGGCGCGGGCCAACAGGGGCATCAGCTCGGCGTCGCGGCGCACTGCGGTCCTGATCGACCTGTGCGTCGGCTACATCATGTCGAACCAGATCGAGAAGGCCACCACGACCTGTAATGAAGCGACCACCACGGGCTGGTACAGGGACGTCACGTACAACAACCGGGGTGTCCTGAACCTGCTGCTTGGCCGGCACGATGCGGCGATCCAGGATTTTTCCGTCGCCGTGCAGGATTCCAGGCGATCCAAGGCGTCGGAACGGGTTGCCAGCTCGAACCAGCGCCTGGCTGACGAGCAGCGGGTTGCCGCCGCCAGACAGCCGAGCGAGCAAGTGCTCTTCGCCGGGACCGCCGATATGCACGGCGTGAGCCCCGGCAAGCTGCAGATGGAAATCCGGTAGCGACGGGTGACGGGCCGGGCTGCATCTAATAAATAAAGTGCAGCCCGGCCTGCGGGGACGGGGCGCCGTCGCTGCGGAGTCGATGCGTGCATCCCCCGCGGTGGCTGCTGGCGGGGACGCTGCACCGGGACGCTTGCTACGGCCGTCCATGGCCTTCGCGCGCTCGGGTTTCGCCCGCGCTGCGCATCCTGCTGCGCGCGGCTCCACACGCCCGTTGCAACGCCCCCGCCAGCAGCCCTGTTGAGTTCACC
>WYBE01000027.1 GCA_011526045.1 Nevskiales bacterium
CCCTCGCAGGCGTGCTCGCTGCGGAGTGCGCGCCACTCGACGTCCTTGGGTCTCGTGGGCGCGCAGCAGCGGCATCCCTGCCGCTGCCTCTGCGAGCTTAGCCTTGCTCGCTACGCCTGCTCGGCCAACCGGCTGATGGGCTCGGCCCGGAGACGGGCGGAGTCGCACCACCCTGGCATCCGGATCCACGCCCCGGTCGTCGTGCGACACATCGTCCCTGGCGAGGCGGATGCAGCGGTGGGCGCGGCCCCGGCGCGGGCATGTGTGGAGCCGGTTGCCAGGAGGGCAGCAACCGGCGCAACCCATAGCGACGAGCACAGGGACGTGCGAGGAGCGGCACGCGCCGGGGGCACGACCACCGCATCGTCCACCAGCGAGCCGCTGCATTCCCGCAGATCGGCGAAGAACCAAAAAAATGGTTCTTCCCCGATCTGCGGGGACGTTGCGCCGGGACGCACAGCGCAGGCGCGGGCTTCGGGTCCGGACGGCCTGCGCCGGTCAGGCGCGCTTGCCGACCGGTTTGCTGGCCGCCTGCGCCGGGTCGCCCGGCATCAGCGGCACCGTGTCGAGCACCCAGTTGCCGGATTCGCGCCGCGCCGGGCAGGGGATCGTCATGGCCACGTCGCCGAGCTTGGCGCGCAGCGCCTTGGCGTCGATGCGCCAGCCGTTGGCGTCCCACTTCTTCAGCCATTCACGATACCGCACCACCGCGTAATCGCCGGGGACCAGGATCTCCTTGGTGTTGGTATCGGGCGTGCGCACCGGATTGAGATTCTCGAGGATGCCGATGTCCTCGTGCACGACCTTGAGCGTCACGTCCTCGATGCGCTGGTCGTGCTTGTTGTCGGTGAGCCAGTTACGCATGTTCAGGAAGAAGATGCGGGTGTGGCCCTCGTCCACCGGTGCCTCGAAGAGGTACTGGTGGAAGGAGTTGGTCGCGGTGAGGTCGATCCAGGTGACGAGCTGGTTGGGCCCCTGGTGCCAGGAGCCGGCAGCGCCCACGCGATCGCCGGAGCGCGCAGTGGCAAGCGCGGTGTTGTGCTCGAGCTTGTCGCCGAAGGGCAGGTAGAACTTGCTGCCCCAGGGGATGTCCTCGATCGGCACCGGCTGGCGCTGCTTCTCGCGGGAGAGCATCGGCGCGCCCTGCATCGGATGCACGAACTCGTTGTGGATCGGATCGAGCCCGTTCTCCATCGAACGCTCGTAGTAGGCGGCGAGGTTGAGCACGTAGGTCTGGCACTTCCACTCCGGCGCGCCGTACTCCTCGATGTTGTAGAGCGGCGGGCGCTCGTTCTCGGGCAGGTCGCCGAGAAAGGCGAAGACGAGCCCGTATTTCTCCTGCACCGGGTAGCTGTCCACCTTGGCACGGGCCGGCAGCTTGGCGTCGTCGCCGAGCGAGGGTGCGCGCACGCACTTGCCCTCGCCGTTGAAGGTCCAGCCGTGATAGGGACACACGACGCAGCCTTCCTTCACCCAGCCGGCGCTGAGGGAGCCACCGCGGTGCACGCAGGTATCGGCGAGCACGTGGGCCTTGCCGGCCTCGTCCCGGAACGCGACGAACGGCAACATCAGCAACTGCACGCGCAGTGGCTTCTCGGCCGTGATTTCGTTGCTGCGGGCGATCGGGTACCAGAAATTGATATACATGAAGGACTCCTGCCGGGCGAAGGGCGAACAGGCATTATCGGCCGAGCCCGCCTGCCGGGCCAAGCCCGCCGGGCGATTTCTGTTGAGACCTTTCGCCGCACCCCCCGTTTTAGGGCAACGCGTGTCGGCCGGTGTGTGCGCCCAGTACCCGGCGCGTGGGAGCCGGGCCCGCGCCCCGCGCCGCCGCACCGTGCCGCGCTCCGGCAAATAAGGGCGCGAGGCCGGCCGGGGCCAGTTCGTCGAAGGCGAGCCCGGCGCGCCGTCCCTCGACACGCGCCACCATGGCATCGCAATGGAGCAGGCGCCCGCGGTCCCCGTCGGGTGCCCGCACTTCCAGGCGCACCAGCGCATGACACGGCAGGCAGGCGTCGTTCAGTAATACGAGAGCCCCGCTGACGCTGAGATTCTCGATCTCAGCGACCACCCAGCCCGCCCAGCCGCGCCGGCGTATCAGCACGGTAAGGCGCGCCGGGTGGCGTTCGCCGCAACGATGATCCATGAGGTGAGATCTCCTGGCTCAGAGGGTTTGCCAGGAGAGGCAAGCAGTTTCCGTGCCAGTCATCCGAACGAGGTGCCGGGCGGGCTTGCCGCACGCGCCAGCCCCGCGATGGTGCGTTTCGCGAGCGACCTGCACGGCCGCGGTGCGCGAGGCCGGCAGTCAGACGAGGGTGTGGTAGACCTTCTGCACGTCGTCGTCCTGTTCGAGTTTGTCGATGAGCTCGAGGACTTCCTTCGCCTGCTCCTCGGGCAGCTCGACTGGTGTGGTGCAGATGTATTCCTGCTCGGCGGAGAGCGGGGCGATGCGGCGGTCCTCCAGCGCTTTCTGCACGTTGCCGAACTCGGGGAACAGGCAGCGCACGACGAGCTGCGGTTCGCCTTTTTCGCCGGTGGATTCGCCCATCTCGTCGAGGCCGTGATCGATGAGATAGAGCTCGAGGTCGTCCTGGTCGATGCCCGCGGGATCGAGGCGGAAGACGCCCATGCGGCGGAACATGAAGGCGACGCTGCCGGTGCTGGCGAGGTTGCCGGCGTACTTGTTGAAGATGCTGCGCACATTGCCGACGGTGCGGGTGGGGTTGTCGGTGGCCGTTTCCACCAGGATCGCGATCCCGTGCGGCGCGTAGCCCTCGTAGAGGGCGACTTCGTAGTCCGCGACATCCTTGCCGGCGGCGCGCTTGATCGCGGCCTCGACCTTGTCCTTGGGCATGTTGACGGCGCGGGCGTTGGCGATCACCCGGCGCAGCGCCGGGTTGTTCGTCGGGTCGGTTCCGCCGGCCTTCACCGCGATGGTGATGTCCTTGTTGATGCGCGAGAACTGCTTCGCCATGCGGTTCCAGCGCGCGAACATCGTGTGTTTTCTGACTTCGAAAATGCGTCCCATGGTTGCCCGTCCGGCGATTCCGGGTGCCTGCGCGGCGAGCGCGGCCCCGGCTGCCACTTTGTGCCCTGACCCCGACTTTGCAATTATCTGCCGATACATGCTCAGCTACCAACACGAATACCACGCCGGCAATCATGCCGACGTCCTCAAGCACGCGCTGCTCACGCTCGTGATCCGCGCCCTGCAGCACAAGCCAGGGGCAATCCGCGTGCTCGACGCTCATGCCGGCTCGGGCGCCTATGACCTTGCCAGCCGCGAGGCGCGCCGCCACGCGGAGCACGAGCAGGGGATCGCCAGGCTGCTCGAAGGGGAGGCGCTGCCCCCCGGGCTGGAGGACTACCTGGGTGTGGTACGGGCGATGAATCGTGGCCGTTCGCTGCGCTTTTATCCGGGCTCGCCGGCGCTTGCGCGCGGGCTGCTGCGGCCGGCCGACCACCTCGAGTTGCTGGAACTGCACCCGCGCGCGGTGGCGGCCCTGCGCCGGCGTCTCGGCGCCGATCCGCAGGTGCATGTCCATCGGCGCGATTGCTTCGAGGGACTGCCGGCGCTCTGTCCGCCACCCGAGCGGCGCGGCGTGGCACTGATCGATCCGTCCTATGAAGTCCGCGAAGATTTCGCGCGGGTCGCCGCCCTGCTCGTTGCCTGCCATCGCCGCTGGCCGGGTGGCGTCTTCATGATCTGGTATCCGTTGCTTGCGGAGCGCACGGCACAGCGTTTTCCGGAGCGCATCGCCGCGACCGGGATTCGCCGCATCTATCGTGCGGAGCTGCAGGTGCAGGCAGCGGATTTCCCCGGTCTGCGCGGCTCCGGCCTGCTGGTGGTGAATCTGCCGTTCGGCCTCGAGGAGCGCCTCGCGGCGCTCCTGCCCTGGCTCGCCGGCCGCCTCGCGGTTGCCGGCCCCGGTCGCGGGCTCGCGCACTGGCTGGTGCCGGAGTAGGCAGGGCTGCGTCAGCGCTGACCAGTCGTGTCGCAGCGGGAAACGTTGCGGTGGTCGCGACTCGCGTCGCTCCTACAGGGTGCCGGCCAACGATAGCGGCGAACGCAGCGGTGTAGGAGCGGCGCCAGCCGCGACGCAAGCCGCGACGGAGCTGCAGCGCCGACCCCTCGTGCCGCGGCGGGAAACGTTGCGGTGGTCGCGACTCGCGTCGCTCCTACAGGGTGCCGGCCAACGATCGCGGCGAACGCAGCGGTGTAGGAGCGGCGCAAGCCGCGACGGGGCGTCGGCGCTGACCAGTCGTGTCGCAGCGGGAAACGTTGCGGTGGTCGCGACTCGCGTCGCTCCTACAGGGTGCCGACCA
>WYBE01000028.1 GCA_011526045.1 Nevskiales bacterium
ACGTCGAGTGGCGCGCACTCCGCAGCGAGCACGCCTGCGAGGGCACCCGCAGGGCCAGCCGGCGGCGAGACCCGGGGATGGGCGGAGTCCTATGCAGCCTTCGCCGCATGATGACCCCGCAGATCGGAGAAGAACCAAAGAAAACCCCGCTCAAGGCGGGGTTTTCCCAGCGTGACTTGTCGCTGCAGGCAGTAGTGTTAAGCCGCAACCCGCCGCCGGATCCAGCCGAGCAGGCCGAGCGCCGAGCCGAACAGCCAGACCGCTGCCGGAACGGGCACGATGGCGAAGTTCATCTGCAGACCGGCGGTGCCGCCGGCCGCGGTCCACTCCGGTGACTCCAGTGCCAGATGCACGCCATCCCAGCTTGCGACCATCAGGTTGTAGTCCAGGATGGTTTGGGGATTGCCGGCAATGACGTCATCGCCACCCATGGTGCGGGTCCAGCCAAGTCCCGAGTAGCTGATCGAGCTGTCGTCCACGCCGTCATCGCCGAAGAGATAGTTGCCGCACATGTTGGCGCTCACCATGTCGCCGAAGCCGCCGCTGATGCACTCATATGCGGTGGACCCGGCGGCGCTGCCACCCACGATGTTCAGATCGGTGATCAGGCGGTCGAAGTGGCGACTGAACTGGCCGGGACCGGTGGATATGCGCAGGTGAGTGACACCCGAACTCGACAACTCACCCGTATCGGTGTCGTACCAGTAGGTGGGCACCGGAATATTGCCGAAATCCCCCACGAACGAGGGCGCGGGATTGATCTTCGACGATGAAGGGGGGCCATTGCGCCCGAAGTAGTGCGACTCCAGGGTGAGCGCCACGACGCTGGCATCGGCGCCAGCGGCAGCGGTGAGCAGCACCAGGGCCAGGAGGCTGTTTTTCATAATCTTTTCTCCCGACTGTCGGATCATCTGGATAGTAGCAGCCGAACGCGCGCCTGCAACCCCCCCCCGGGGGGGGGAACCTCCTCGCGCACGGCGCAGCCCGGCTTTGCAGGCACGGGCGGTCGCGTGCAGCGCACAGCTCCCGTGGCGCAATTCGATGCGTGCGTTCAGCCCGGTTTCTCGCCGGCTCCAGATTCGCGCGGCTCCCTGCCGCCGCTTCCCTTGACAGACATAATCACGATCGCTAGAAGCAGTCACAACGCGCCGCATCCATTCCTGCCGGGAATTCCATCCTGCGCAGGCGCCGTGACGCGCCGACAAGGAGCATCAGCCGTGGACCACCCGGTGTACCCGGAGCCGACGACCGCGCTCGCGAAAAAGCGCCGGGAGCTTGCGCCCGAGACGCTCAACGCCTTCCGCGCATTCAGCCAGCAGGTGTTCGCCGAGGGCGCGCTCCCCGCGAAGACGAAGCAGCTCATCGCAGTGGCGGTCGCGCACGTGACCCAGTGCCCGTATTGCATCCGCGGCCACACCGACGAGGCCTTGAAGGCCGGCGCGACGGAACAGGAGCTGATGGAAGCCATCTGGGTCGCCGCCGAGATGCGCGCGGGCGGCGCCTATGCGCATTCCGCCCTCGCCCTGGATACGATGAATCGGGTAGCAAGCCGGGCCGGCGGTTGAGGACCGGAGGGGACGCCGGTGGCCCGGTTTACTTTATGAGGTGTAGTTAATGGCTCTTACGCATACCGCCCCAGGTGAAATCGTCGACGTCCGCGCTCCCACCGGAGCAGGCCGTACAGCCGATTCGAAAACGCTGATCCGGATCGATCATCTGGAGGTATTCCGGTACGCACTGCCTGCCGGCAAAGTCGTGGACATGCACACGGCCGCCGGCGTGATGCTGCTCCAGTGCCTCGAAGGAGAAATCGAGTTCACGGCGCTCGGCAGGACGCAGACGCTCCGTCCCGGGGCTCTGGTCTATCTGCCGGACCGCGAACCTCACGCCTTGAAGGCGCTGAGTGACACGCAGCTCCTGGTCACGATCCTGCTGCACCGGAAATAGACCGCCACCCGCGGCCTGCGCAACAGACTGATGGCGGACGCGGGGCCTGCCCGGCGGTTACCCGCGCTCCTAGGGAACGCCCACTCGGGCTGCAAGGCATTGATTTTCCATAATGGAGCGCCAGGCACACCGACGCCGGGATGCGGCCGCCCGTGACCACCCCGCACCGACAGAATCCTGAATCCGGTGTCGGTCGCCGGACTTCACATAAGCCGTCGGCAGCGAGCACGGCTGGCCCGCCGCCGATACCTTCGGCACGGCCGAGCCGTTACGCTGATCGCCCCGGATGACCGCGGAAAGGAACAGGCCGTGAACGAATCGGGCGTCGGAACGCTGCTGGGGATGGGATTCCTCCTGCTGATCCTCTGGTTTGCCGTCAGCGGCCTCATCACTGGTGCGCTGGCGCGCCTGCTGCTCCCCGGGCCGGACCCGATGAGCTGGCTGGCGACCATCGGTTACGGAATCGGTGGCGCCGTCGTCGGAGGGATCTTCTCGCGCCTGGTCGGCATCCCGTCCGGCTGGGGTTTCGTCACGGCCGTGGCTGCGGCTGCCTTCCTGATCTGGTTCTTTCGCCGGCGCAAGGTCGGCGGCTGAACCGGGCGTCATGGATCCGCTGGGGCAGGTCGCGCTGGCGGGCGGTCTCGCCTGGGCCAGCGGCATACGCCTCTACGCCGTGCTGTTCCTCGCCGGCGCGCTCGCCCGCATCGGCTACCTCGACCTGCCGGCGCATCTCGAGGTGCTGCAGGAGCCGCTGGTGATGACCGTCGCCGCGGCGCTGCTCGTCGCCGAGTTCGTCGCCGACAAGGTGCCTGCGTTCGACAGCGTGTGGGACGGCATCCACACCTTCATCCGCGTGCCGGCGGGGGCCGTGCTTGCGGCCGCGGCGCTCGGCAACATGGATCCCGCCTGGGTTGCGGTTGCCGCGATCCTCGGCGGGACGATCGCCTCTGCCGCTCACGCCACCAAGGCCGGCAGCCGCGCCCTCATCAACACCTCGCCGGAACCCTTCTCCAACTGGACGGCATCATTCGCCGAAGACCTGGCGGTGCCGGTCGGCTTCTGGCTCGCGATCCAGTACCCGATCCTCTTTCTCGGCCTGCTCATCGCGTTCATCGCGTTCGCTGCCTGGCTGCTGCCGAAGATCTGGGTTGGCCTGCGCTCCGTCTTCGCCCGGTTGCGGCGGGTGATCACCTGAGACTGCCGCCGGGCGCGCCGCCAGTGTGAGAAGCGCCGCACCCGGCGCCGTCATTGCGCGCAGCCGCAACCGCAGGCGTCGTTGAAGTACGTCTCGCCGCTCTGGCAGTTGGCCGGAATCTGCGCGCACATGTCGGCGTAACGGGAAAAGTAACGCCGGTCAGGCGCGGCATAGTCGCAAGCAGCCTGGACGGACTCGTCCTGCGGACATACGAACTCGCAGTTCGCACCGGTGCGCATCACGATCGTGCCGTTCGGGCAGATGAGGTTGTCGCGCGGACAATCCAGATTGATGAGCGGATCGGTGCCTGAATTGTCGCCTTCGCCCGAACAGCCTGCGAGCAGCGCGAGCAGCAGCGCCGTAACGACTGCCGACGGCTTCATGGCTCGGGCCCCGGTTCGGCGCAGTACGCGTCGCCGGTCTCGCCACGCTTGCACGCCGCGTAGCGTTCCGACGTGCGGCTCCAAATCGCCCAGGCTTCGTTGCGATCGGTCGTGCCGCGCAGGTCGCGCAGGTACTGCCAACGCTCCGCCGAGCTTCGAAACCGGACGCCGCGCGGTTCTGCCCATACGAGTTGAGTGTCCGTGCGCAGCTTTCCGCCGATCACGAATGTCTGTTCATCCTCGTCGCGAAAGCCGATGAAATTGCCGCGGCCGCGCAGGGTATTCACCCAGTAGTCCGCCTGGTCGTGACCCTTGGCCGCGGCGCGATCAAACCACTTGATCGCCTCCCCCCGACTCTGCGGGACGCCGATACCGAACTGGTACGCGCGACCGACGAGAAACAGGCCCTGTGCATTGCCCTGCCCGGCGCTGCGCTGTGCCCAGCGAAACGCCTCGGCCCAGTCCTCGCTCACGCCTTCACCGTACTCGTACGCACCCGACAGGTTGTTCTGCGCGATTGCGTAATCCTGATCGGCAGACTTGCGGTACCACTTCGCGGCGACTGTGGCATTGCGTGTCACGCCTTCGCCGCGGGCATACTGCGAGCCTGTTTGCAGTTGTGCCGGCGCATAACCGCGTTCGGCCAGCGCCTGAAAAACCCGCAGCGCCGCAGCATAGTCCCTGGCCTTGTAGAGTGCGCTGCCACGCGCGAACTCAGTCTGTTCCGCGCTCGGCGCCGGGGCGGGCCGACCCAGGGCAGCGAGCGACTGCTGGGCATCACGCTGGCCCAGCGCGGCGGCACGCTCGTAGAAGCTGCGGGCTTGCGCGAGATCGCGCGACAGCCCTATTCCGTTCTCGTAGGCCCGACCGAGATTGAAGAGCCCGTCCGGATCCCCGGCCTTGGCCGCGCGACGGTACCACTCGACGGCAGCCGCGGGATCGTGCGCGGCGCCAATGCCGTTCTCGATCATGTAGCCGAGCACCGTCTGCGCCGGAGCGAAGTCCTGCCTGGCGGCGCGAGTCAACCATTCGATCGCCCGTGCGGAATCGCGCTTGCGATTGAGCGCGAACTGGTACGACAGTCCGAGGCAGTAGGTTTCCCACGCGTTGCCCGGATTGTCGCCGATGCGCAGGATGTCCGCGCGGCAACGATTGAAATCCGCTTCGAGATCGGCGCCAACCGGAAACGGCGCGGCCAGCAGCAGCCCGCTCACCGCCATGGCGATCGCGATTCGCCACCGCCAGACTCGCACATCGCTTCTTGGCTGACTCATGACGAGTTGCCCTGTACGGTACGAGACAAGGGAGTCACTCCCCTGATGCGGGTAAGTCTAGCCGCTCATGGCGAATCGCACGAGCCGCGCAGCGATCGGTCTCCGCGCGCTGCGGCCAGGTCGCCCAGCCGCCCGTCGCACCGTTTGGCAGGATTGCCGGGCAGGTGCGGCGCGGTCGAATTCGATCACCCGCTGCAGGGCAGAATGATGCGGAAACGGACCGTCATGCCGTCCATACCATCGGTGATTGAGCAGCCGAGCCAGGCTCAGGCGAGCACGTCGCGCTCGAGGCGCAGCGCTTCGGCAACCGACCAGGCCTGGAACGGCGCGCCGCAGGGTGCGTGCGGCGGGTCGCCGTCGGCGATCTCGGCCAGGTGACCGAGGCCCATGAGATCAACGCGTGCGAGCGCAGGCTCGAGGAAACGCCGGCGCGCCTGTGCCCTGGCAGCCGGCGTGCCGCCCCGGACGCGGACCCAGGCTTCCACGAAAGGCCCATCAAGCCAGGCCCATGCCGTGCCCTGGTGATACGCGGCGTCGCGTTCGCCAGGGCCGCCCCGATACGCCCCGATGTAACCGGTCTCGCCCGGCGCGAGCGAGCGCAGGCCCGCCGGCGTCCACAACTCCGCCTCGCAGGCATCGACAACCGCACGCGCACGCTCGCCCTCGAGCAGCGGCAAAGGCAGGCCGCCGACGGCGAGGATCTGGTTGGGCCGACAGCGCGGATCGCAGCGGCCGGCCTGGTGATCGACGTCCACCACGTCGAGCAGCATACGTCGTCCGGCGTTCCAGAAGCGGGCATCGAACGCCGCCCGGGCGCGAGCGAGAGGTTCGGCCCAGCGGGGCGCGCGACGCGCGGCGACCGCGAGTGCGTTGATCCAGAGCGCCTGCACTTCGACCGGCTTGCCGACGCGCGGCGTGACTGCGCGGCCATCTGCACGCGCGTCCATCCAGGTGAGTTGCGTGCCGGGTTCGCCTGCGCGCAGCAGGCCGTCGCCATCGGCACCGATACCGTAGCGCGTGCCGGCGGCAAAACCCGCGACGATGGCCTCGATGGCATCCTCGAGCGCACGCCGGTCGCCCGGGGCACAGAACGCCTTGCGTCGCAGGAACGCATCGGCGGCGACGATGAACCAGAGCGACGCATCCACCGAGTTGTACTCCGGCGCGCCGCCTGCGGCGGTGAAGCGGTTCGGAAGCATCCCCTGTGACAGCCTGCCCGACCACGCGAGCAGGATCGACCTCGCGTCATCGTGACGGCCCGTCGAAAGGCACAGGCCGCGCAGGGCAATGAAGGTGTCGCGCCCCCAGTCCGCAAACCATGGATACCCGGCGATGACGGTCCTGCCGCCAGCCCCCTCGACAAGGAAGGCATCGGCCGCACGTTCGAGCACCGATCCCCGGCGCCGCGTCGACTCGATCGCGAAGCGTGCCTGTGCGAAGTCGGCAACCTCACGCTCGTCCGGCAGGTCCCCGCCTGAAAGCACCAGCACCGCCGGTCCGTCCGGGAACTCGAACGTGAACTCTCCCGGGCTCGCGAGATCCTCGACGCAGTCCAGCCCGCGGGCCTCTTCCTCAGTGTAATGGAAGCTCCGGTACCACTCGGGTGCGTGCCGGTAATGGCCGTTGCTCAGCGCGGTGACGGCGGGCACGCCGGAATACGGGCGCCAGGTGAGTGCCCCGCCGCGCACTTCCGGATCGAACCGGAAGCCCGGGTTCTCGTGATGAAGCGCGTGATGATCGCGCCCGCTCATCAGCGGGCGCACGATCAGGGTGGCGGCGGCGTCGCAGCGCCAGCGCATGACGAGGCAGGGCGCATTGCGCGCAAGCAGCACCTCCTGCACCAGGCGAGTGCCATCCTCCAGCACAAACTCCCAGCGTGGCCAGGGCGCGTGCGTGAACGCCGCGATCCGCGCAGCCCCGTCGGGATACACGACGCCGCCCCGGTAGCGCTGCGACGAGAGCGCGAGGCGGCGGCCGTCCGGCAGGGAAACGAACACCTCGAGCCCGTTGACGAGCACCATGCGTGCGCGCGGCGGCGAGGTGGCGACGCACCACAGCGCGTGGTAGCGGCGTGTGCGTATGCCGCACACGGTGCCCATTGCATAGCCACCGTGCCCGTCCGTCTCGAGCCATTCACGCACATCGAGGTTCATCGCGCGCGCGCCCAGGCGACGCGCTCGATGATATTGGCGGCCAGTGCCGTCCAGCCGGTCTGGTGACTGGCACCGAGCCCGCGACCGTCATCGCCGTGGAAGAACTCGTGAAAGAGGACCAGGTCGCGAAAGTGCGGATCGTCGCGATAGCGGGCGCTGCCGCCATGGCAGGGCCGCCGGCCGGTGGCATCCGGGAGGAACAGCCGGGCGAGCCGCGCCTCGATTTGCTCGGCCGCCTCGCGCAGGTTGCACATGCGGCCCGAGCCCCTGGGGCATTCGACCCGGAGCGTATCCCGGTAGAAGTGGTGGTAGCGCTTGAGCGCCTCGACCAGGAGGTAGTTGACCGGAAACCAGACCGGCCCGCGCCAGTTGGAGTTGCCACCGAACATGATGGTGTCGGAAACACCCGGCGTGTAGCGGACCATGTCGCGTCCGCCGGGGTGTTCGAACACGAACGGGTGCTCGAGGTGCACCCGCGAGAGCGAGCGCACGCCGTAGGGCGAGAGCAGTTCGTTCTCATCCAGCAGGTAGCCGAGGATCCTCTCGAGGCGGGGCCGTGGCGGAATGGCCAGCAACCGGTGTTGCGCCGCGGAATCCGGGTGCATGCAGGCGATGGTCGCCGCGAGATCCCTGTTCTGCGCGAGAAAGCTCTCCAGCCGGTCGCGAAAGCGCGGCAGCCGGCTGAAATCCTCCTCCTGCAGCGTCTCGACCGCGAAAAGCGGGATCAGCCCGACCATCGAGCGGATCTCGAGCGGGATCGAGTTCCCGTTCACCCGCACCTGGTCGTAATAGAAGCCGTCGCCCTCGTGCCAGAGCCCGCTGCCGCCCAGTTCGTTCATCGCACGCGCGATGGCGAGGAAGTGCTCGAAGAACTTGAAGGCGATGTCGGCGTAGGCGCGATTCTCGCGCGAGAGCTCGAGCGCCATCGCGAGCATCGTGGTGCAGTAGAACGCCATCCAGGCGGTGGCGTCGGCCTGTTCGAGCGTGCCGCCGCCGGGCAGCGGCCTGGAACGGTCGAACACCCCGATGTTGTCGAGGCCGAGGAAGCCGCCGGTGAACAGGTTGTCCTCGTCGGTGTCCTTGCGGTTGACCCACCAGGTGAAATTCACGAGGCATTTGTGGAAGGCACGCTCCAGGAAGCCCCGGTCCTTGCCGTAGCCGCGCTCGGCGGCGAGCTGGTAGACCCGCCATGCCGCCCACGCGTGCACGGGCGGGTTGGCATCGTCGAACGCAAACTCATAGGCCGGCATCTGTCCATTCGGGTGCATGTAGCGCTCGAGGCCGAGCAGGAGGATCTGCTCCTTGGCGAACAGCGGGTCGATCCGCGCCATCGCCACGCAGTGAAAGGCGCTGTCCCAGGCCGCAAACCACGGATACTCCCACTTGTCGGGCATGGCGAGCAGGTCACGTGCCTGCAGCGTGCGCCAGCCGGTGTTCCTGCCGCGAAGGCGCTGCGCGGGCGGCGTGGGTTGCGCCGGGTCGCCGTCGAGCCACTCCGCCACCGCGTATCCGTAGTACTGCTTCGATGCCATCAGGCCGGCGTCCGCCTGGCGCACCACGCGTCGTTCCTCGTCGGTGAGCGGCGCATCGCGGTGCGCGCGGTGATACGCGTCGGCCTCCGCACGCCGCGTTTCGAACACAGCGTCGAACGACGATTCGATGACCGCTTTCGGGCCGAGCCGCAGGCGCACCACGGCGCTCTCTCCCGCCGCGATCTTCAGCCGGTACCAGGCGGCTGCCTTGGTCCCCTCGCCCGCCGGATTCACCGCCCCGGTGGCGCCCGCGATGACCCGCCGATGGAACGCGTCCTTGACGAAGGGGCTGGCGGCGGGAGCGCCGAAGAGAAGCTCGTCGTTCGTCTCATTGTCGGTGAACAGCCACTCGGGCGAATCTGCCGGCGCACAGGCGAGTTCGAAGCGGCCGAGCGACGGGTGCTCGATCGCGAGCGCTTGCGGCGTCGCGCGCGCGATGCGGCCGCGCGGCCAGTAGCCCTCGCCCGTCCGTCCCCAGCTCCAGGTATTGCGCAGCCAGACCTGCGGCAGGAGGTGCAGGGACGCCGCATCGGGACCGCGGTTCGAACAGGTGAGCCGGATCAGGATGTCGTCTGGGCTGGCCTTGGCGAACTCGGCGTGCACGTCGAAGTAGCGCGACTCGTCGAACACGCCGGTGTCTTCGATCTCGAACTCCGGATCGGACCGGCTGCGGCGGCCGCTTTCGCGCACCAGGCGATCGTAGGGGTACTCGCCCTGCGGGTACTTGTAGAGCATCGCGAAGTACGAGAATGTCGGGGTCGCATCCAGGTAGTAATAGAGCTCCTTGACGTCCTCGCCATGGTTGCCCTGCGGCCCGGTCAGCCCGAAGAGGCGTTCCTTGAGGATCGGGTCGCGGCCGTTCCACAGCGCGACACTGAAGCAGAGCCGGCACTCGCGATCGGTAAAGCCGAGCAGGCCATCCTCGCCCCATCGATAGACGCGGCTGCGTGCATGGTCGTGCGGAAAGTAGTCCCAGCAGGTCCCGGCGGCCGAGTAGTCTTCGCGCACCGTGCCCCACTGCCGCTCCGCCAGGTACGGGCCGAACCGCCGCCAGTCACGCTCCTGCCGCGCGTCCTCGTCGATGCGCCGGCGCTCGGCGTTGCTCATGAGCCGCCTTCGAGGCAGATGACACGTTTGATGCCGGCACGCGCTCCGGTGAGCAGCTCCGCGTAGTCATCGAGCCGGTAGTGACCGGTGATCAGCGCGGCGAGCGCATTGGGCCAGCGTTCATGGAAACGGCCGAGATCGGCGATGGCATGTTCGAACGCATCTGCATCGGCATTGACCGTACCGAAGACGAGCTGGTTGTCGAGCACCATGCGGCGCATCAACAGGCTGGCGTCGACCTCGATGGGGCCCTTGCGGCCAGGCACCCCGGTGAATACGAACACCCCGTTGGCACCGAGTTCCTCGAGCGCGGCGAATGAAATCGCCGCGGCTCCGGTGGCTTCGTAGACCAGGTCGATTTCCCCGATCGTCCGGGCGAGCGCATTCACCGGGACCTCGGCACCGCAGAGATAGTGCGCGCCGACCGACTCGACCCACCTGGCCTTCGGACCGCCCTGCGGCTCGAGCGAGAAGACCCAGGTGTCGAAGCCGCGCACGCGCAACGCGAGACAGCCGAGCAACCCGACCGGGCCCGCCCCCAGCACCAGGGCGCGCTGGCCGGGGCCCTGGCCCGGCAGCGTGCCGGGCAGCGTCCACGGCAGCCGGTCCTGCACGTCCCAGACCTGCTGCAGCGCTTTCTCCGCAATGGTCAGCGGTTCGGTGAGGACGCCCACCGCGCGCAGCGCTTCCGGCACGACGTGCATGTAGCGCTCCTCATCGACGACGCGCTCGGTCATGAAGCCGTGGCGACCGTTGATGCCGCGCTCGGTGAAATCACCGGTGAAGCAGAAGTCCTGCCGGCCGCGGGTGCACGCGCGGCAGTCGGGGTGCGGGCAGGGCCGGCGCACCATGGTCACCACGAGGTCGCCGGGTTTCACGCGCGTCACCGCGGGGCCGACTTCGAGTACGCGTGCGAGCGACTCGTGACCGAGCACGAGATAGGGCGAGCCGGGCGGTGGCCTGCCGTAGTCGAAGCACGCGATTTCGCGGTCGGTACCGCAGATACCGACTTCCAGCATCCGGAGCAAGACGTCGCCTGGCTGCGCGATCACCGGCGCCGGGTGATCGTCGATGATCCGGATGGCCTTTTCAGCCGGAAATACCGCTAGTGCCCGCATGGATCGTCACTTTCGCTCCGGAGTATAGGCAATTCCACTCCGCAGCAACGGCGCGTGCCGCCGCCCATCGGCACGCCGGTGGGCCACAGGGTTCCTCGCACCGGGTCCGGTCAGCCGTTGAAATCCCGTCCCGTCCTGACCTCCCGCACGATTGCGGCACGGACGACGAAGTCACCGAAAGGCTCGCCGGCGAGCCGCTCCGCGGCGTAGCGGCGAAACATCTCCGCCAGTGCGGCGAGAATCCGGTCCTCGCCCGCATTCTCGAGATACATCCGGTTCAGCCGTTGGCCATGCGCGCCACCGCCGAGGTACATGTTGTACTTGCCGGGCGCCCGGCCGGTAAAGCCGATCTCCGCAATGTAGGGCCGCGAGCAGCCGTTGGGGCAGCCGCTCATGCGGATGGTCACCGGCTGATCCGCAACGCCGGCCTCGCGCATGAGCGCCTCGATACGGACCACGAGATCCG
Organism: Nevskiales bacterium; assembly: GCA_011526045.1. GTDB lineage: Bacteria > Pseudomonadota > Gammaproteobacteria > Steroidobacterales > QUBU01. The sequence continues at coordinate 11,176 of WYBE01000028.1, forward strand.
GCAGGTATCGCTCACTCTCCGCCATGGCGAGCCCGCAGGTCGGCAGCGCCACGCAGGAGACGGCGTTGCGCTGCAGGAGACTCGTCTCCTGCACCACCCCATGCCCGGCGAGCAGCGCCCCGATCCGCTCACGGTCGGCCGCCGCAACACGCGCGATCACGACATTCTGATTCGGCGTCAGGCGGAACTCACCGCGGTGTGTCGCGGCAATGGCGCGCAACGCACTCATCAGGCGTACCGGCCCGAGGTCGCGAATGCGGCCATTGCGGATGAACAGGGTGAAATGCCACGCGCCATCGTCGCCCTGCACCCAGCCGAACTCATCCGTGTTGCGCTCGAAACGATACGGGCGCACCGGTTGCAGGCGGAAACCGGCGCGCTGCTGCAGCTCCGCCACGAACCATTCGAGACCGCGCTCATCCAGCGTGTACTTGAAACGCGCCTGGTGGCGGTCAACGCGATCGCCGTAATCACGCTGGATGGTCATGGTGTGCTCGGCGACGGCGAGCACCTCGGCCGGCGTCACGAAGCCGATGACATCGCCGAGCCGCGGATAGGTGTGCGGGGCGTTGTCGGTGCGGCCCATGCCGCCGCCCACGGTGACGTTGAAGCCCGCCAGCCGCCCGGACTCGATGATGGCGATGAAGCCGAGATCCTGGGCATAGACGTCGATGTCGTTGGCCGGCGGTACCGCGAAGCCGATCTTGAACTTGCGCGGCAGGTAGGTCGGCCCGTAGAGCGGCTCATGGTCGGGGCCCGTGGGTCTCTCGTCGTACCAGATCTCGCGGTAGGCGGACGTGCGCGGTCGCAGGTGCGCGCTCACCGCCGCGGCCAGCTCATGCACCTCGCGGTGAATGTGCGAGCGATGCGGCGCCGGGGCAGCCATCACGCCGCGGCTGTCGTCGCCGCAGGCTGCGAGGGTGTCGAGCCCCACCTCGCGAAAGCCCTGGATGAGGGGCTTGAGCTTCGGCTTGACGACACCGTGGAACTGGAAGGTCTGGCGATCGGTGATGCGCAGCGCAGCGTTGCCGTGGCTGTGCGCGAGTGCATCGAGCTGCAGCCACTGCCGGGGTGTCAACAGGCCGCCCGGCAGGCGCAGGCGCACCATGAACTGCCAGGCGGGCTCGAGCTTCTGGCGGCGCCGCTCGTCGCGAAGATCACGGTCGTCCTGCAGGTAGATGCCGAAAAACTTCAGCAGCTTGTTGTCGTTCTCGTCGATCGCCCAGGTGAGGGGATCGACGAGCCCCTGCGCAATGCTGCCGCGCAGGTAGTTGCTGCCGGCCTTCAGCCGCTCGATGTCATGCAGCCGCTCGACCGGCTGGCTGACGTCGCGGCTGCGGTTGGCGCGGCCCTGTGGCGGAGTGCTCATGGCGCGTCAGTACACGTCGCGCCGGTAGCGACGCCCGAGCGTGAGTTCGTTGAGGTACTCGCGAGCCGACTCGCGGTCGCGGCCACCGTGGGTCGCGACGATGTCGATGAACGCCGCGTGCACGTCGGGCGCCATGCTCCGGGCGTCGCCGCAGACGTAGAGGCAGGCGCCGTCCTCCAGCCATGAGTACAGCTCCCGGCCACGCTCACGCAACCGGTGCTGCACGTAAAGCTTGTCCGCCTGATCGCGGGAGAAGGCGACGTCCATCCGCGTGAGCAGGCCATCCTTCAGGTAGCGCTGCCACTCCGCCTGGTAGAGGAAATCACTGCGAAACCGCCGCCCGCCGAAGACGAGCCAGGAGCGGCCTCCGGCACCCTGCAACTCGCGCTCCTGCATGAACGCACGGTAGGGCGCCACGCCCGTGCCGGCGCCGATCATGATGATGGGGACATCGGGGCTCGCCGGCAGCCGGAACCCGGAGTTGGGCTGCACGTAAACCTGCAGCACGGCTTCGGGCCCGGTGCGCCGGGTCAGGTGCCCCGAGGCGACGCCGAAACGTTCACCGCCGGCACTGCGAAACGCCACCTGCGCCACCGTCACGTGGATTTCCCCCGGATGCGCGCTGGCACTCGATGCAATCGAGTACAGCCGCGGCTCCAGGCGGCGCAGCAGGCCGCTGACGGCCGCGGCACCCAGCCCGCGTACCGGATACTCGCGGACCACATCGGCAATCTGGCGGTCCTGCAGGTACTGGCGCAGGCCGGCCCGATCCTTGCCGGTGCACAGTGCCGCCAGCGGCGCGACGCCACCAGCGCGGGCATAGGCCTCGATGAATGCCGGCGTGAGTGCGGTGATCTCGTAGTCCTTGCGCAATGCGTCGGCGAGCGCCGTATCGCCACCGAGGCCGAGCGCGTCGAGCAGTTCGTCGGCCAGTGCCGGGTCGTTCTCGACCACGATGCCGAGCGCGTCGCCGGGAAGGTGGCGTGCTGCGGCTTCATCGACGTCGAACTCGATGTGCCAGGTCGGCCGGTCGGAGTCGCGGCCACTGAGACGCAGGTGGTCGAGCACCACGGCCGGCAGCTCGGCGCTGCGTTCATCGGCCTGCACCCCTGCGTCAGCGCTACCCACGGCGCCGATCTGCGCCACCATGCCCGCAGCGGGACGCGGCCCGGCGGCGCGCAGCCGTGCCGCGCAGGCTGGCACCACGGCGGCGATCCATTCCGCCGCCGGCCCATCGAACGCAACATCGCAGTCACGCCGCTCGTGAAGGCGGGTCGCGCCGAGAGCCTCGAGCCGGGCATCGATATCGCGCGCCGTCTTGCAGAAATGTTCGTAGGAGGAGTCGCCGAGCCCCAGCACGGCAAACTGCAACTCATCGAGCCGCGGCGCCTTGCGGCCCATGAGAAACTCGCAGAAACCCCGCGCCGGCTCCGGCGGGTCGCCCTCGCCGTGCGTCGCCGTCACCACCAGCACAAAGCGCTCGTCCTTCAGTTCGCGCGGCCGGTAATCGCCCATGCCGAGCACGCGGACCGGTACGCCGCTGTCACCGAGCAGCTTGCCGAGGCGCGCCGCGAGGCCGCGCGCATGACCCGTCTCCGAGCCGAACAGGACTGTCAGGCGCGCGCCGGTTGACGGCGCCCCGGCGATCGCGGGCAGCGCGCCCTGCCCGGCCAGGAATCCACTGGCCCAGGCCCGCTGCAGCGGGCCGAGGTCACGGGCAAGGGCTTGCAGTCGTGCCAGTTGCTCGGGCGTGAGCAAACCGGTGCTGGCGGGGTTGGCGCTCATGGCCGCAGACCTTAGCCAAGTCCGGGCCGTCCCGTCAGAACGAGTGCGCCTAACCTCATTGCCGCGGGTACGGAGCCTCGTCGGGCCCGACGCCGCGGTGATTTCAGCCCGGCTGGGACTTGACGATCTGCGTCGGCGTCGGCGCCGGCCAGCCGGCCTCCTGGCAGACCTGCACGATCGCCTCGTTCGTATCGAAATACACCTGCCAGTAGTGGTCGGTGTGCGTGTATGGCCGCACGGAAATCACCGGCCCGACGAGGTTCATGTCGAGCAGGTTCACTTCCGGCGCGGGCTTGGCCGCGACGTTCGGGATGCGTTCGACCGCAGCCCGAAGCCGCTTCACGGCTTCCCTGGGATCCACGCCGCCGGCAAGCTGCGCCGTGCGCTCGACGCGCCGCACCGGCATCGCCGAGTAGTTCTGAATCACGTCGGAAAAAATCTTGCCGTTGCCGACCACCGTCAGCACGTTGTCCGGCGTGATCAGCGAGGTGCCGAACAGGCCGAGCTCATGCACGGTGCCGGTAATGCCCCCAACCGTCACGAAGTCGCCGATCTTGAACGGGCGCAGCACCAGCATGAACGCGCCTGCGGCGAAATTGCCCAGCATCCCGCTCCAGGCCGCGCCGATCGCCACGCCGGCGCCGGCGAGCAGTGCCGCAAACGACGTCGTCTCGATGCCGAAGTAGCCGAGGATGCCGATGACCAGCACGATGTTCAGGACCACGCCGATCACCGACCCGAGATATTTCACCAGCATCGGATCGACCGAGGATCTGCTCAACGCCATCTGCATCGCGGCCGTGATTCGCCCGATGAGCCAGCGGCCGATGACCCAGAACGCCAGCGCTGCGAGAACCTTGAGGCCGACGGTGGTGGCAGTCGTCGTCACCACGGCCCAGATCGACTCGATATTCATTCCAAACCTCCCCCGCGGTTCATCCATTCAGACGGCGGCGACGCGATTCGAATACCACGACTGCGCAACCGCATTGCCGGCGTATGGTACGGCGTGCCGGCTCCGGCTGGAAAGCGCCGCACCTCCCGCTACGCCGCCACGTTCCGGGGCACCGCCGGAACTTCGGCGCGGCGCGTTCTCCCTGTAGACTCGGGTCGCCATGAGCGATACCGGACGCACTTTTCTCGGTCACCCGCGCGGCCTTGCCACGCTCTTCATGACCGAGTTCTTCGAGCGTTTCACCTACTACGGGATGCGCGCGCTGCTCGTGCTGTTCCTGGTGGCGGCGACCAGCGGCGCGAACCCCGGCTTCGGCCTCGATGCGCAGACCGCCGGCGCCATCTATGGCCTCTACACCGGCGCGGTGTATCTGGGCTCGGTGCCCGGCGGCTGGATTGCCGACCGGCTCATCGGCCAGCGCCGGGCGGTGTTCTGGGGCGGCCTGATCATCGCGCTCGGCAACTTCATCCTGGCGATTCCGGCGACGCCGCCGACGTTCTACCTCGGCCTGGCCGTGATCGTGATCGGCGTCGGACTGCTGAAACCCAATATCTCGACCATCGTGGGAGCGCTCTACGAAGGCCAGTCGGGGGCGCGCCGCGACGCGGGCTTCTCGATCTTCTACATGGGCATCAACCTCGGCGCCCTCATCGCACCGCTGCTCGCCGGCACCGTGGGCGAGGCCTGGAACTGGCGTGGCGGCTTCTTCATCGCCGGCCTGGCGATGCTGCTCGGTGTCGCACAGTACAAGCTCACGGAGAAGCACCTCGGCGATGCCGGCCGCTCCCCGCATGCAGCGAGCGAGGCCGAGCGCCGCCGCGGCTGGCGGCTGGTGTGGGTCGGGCTCGCGCTGGTCGCCGCCCTGGCCCTGCTCATGTTCTACGGCGTGATCCCGATACGGGTGACCACGCTCGCCCAGGTCTTCGGCACGGCGATGATCGCGCTGGCCTTCTTCTTCTTCGCCTACGTGCTGCTGTTCGCGAATCTCGATGCCGCGGAACGCCGTCGCGTCGGCGTGATCGCGATCTTCTTTTTGTGCGCCGCGGTGTTCTGGGCCGGTTTTGAGCAGCAGGCCACCAGCTTCAATCTCTTCGCCCTCGAACTTACCGATCGCAGCTGGCTTGGTCACCTGTTCCCCGACGGCGTGCACCCGGCCTCGTGGTACCAGTCGGCGAACCCGGTCTTCATCATCGTCTTTGCGCCGTTCTTCGCCTGGCTCTGGACGGCGCTCGGTGCGCGCAACCTCGATCCCTCGTCGCCGGCGAAGTTCGGCTTCGGCCTGATCCTGCTCGGGCTCGGCTTTCTCGTGATGATGTTCGCGGCGCAGGTCATCGTCGCCACAGGCCGCGATGCGGCTCCGACCTGGCTGCTCGCCGCCTATCTCATCCACACTTTCGGCGAACTGTGCCTCTCGCCCGTCGGCCTGTCGAACATCACCAAACTCGCGCCCCAGCGCTTTGTCGGCCAGATGATGGGCACCTGGTTCCTGGGCTCCGCGGTCGGCAATCTGTTCGCCGGGCTGATCGGCGGCCACATCGCCTCGGCCGAGGCGGCGAGCCTGCCGACGATGTTCCTGCAGATGATGGCGATCGGCGTTGGCGCCGGAACCTTCATGCTGCTGCTGGCACGCCCGCTGCGCGGCTGGATCGGCGACGCCAGGTAGCAATGCAACGGCGGGGGGAAGGAGCAAGACGTGGACCGGATCCGCCCTGAAATACTCGCCGGGCTCGTTTGGGCCTGCGCTCTGGCCGGCTCCGCCAGCAGCGCCGCGCCGCCCGACACGCCGCCCGCGGTTGCGCCGGCACCGGCAGAATCGCCCGGCGAATTCGTCGCACGCGTCAATCGCGAGCTGGCGGACCTGGCGCGCGAGGGAAGCGCGGCAGGCTGGATGCTCGCCACCCACATCTCGCCCGACACAGAGCTCCTGAGCGCGCGATCCAACGCGCGCTATCTCGAATACTTCACGCGTGCCGTGGGGCAGTCGCGCCAATTCGACGCCACCGCCATGCCGGTGGAGGTTGCACGGGCAATACAGCTCCTGAAGCTCGGCGTGTCCGCGCCGGCGCCCGACGACGCCGCCAGGCGCAACGAGCTCACGCAACTCGCCGCGCGCCTGGAGGCGATGTACGGCGAGGGCTCCTACTGCCCGCAGCGGCACGGGAAGGACGCCGGGAAGTGCCCGGGAGTCGATGAACTCGGCGAGATCCTCGCAACGAGCCGCGACTTCGACGAGTTGCTCGATGTCTGGTCCGGCTGGCATCGGGTTGGCGCACCGATGCGCGAGCCCTATCGGCGTTTCGTCGAGCTGGCCAACGAAGGAGCGCGCGAGCTCGGCTTCGGCGATCTCGGCGTGATGTGGCGCTCCGGCTACGACATGGAGCCCGCGGAGTTCTCAGCCGAAGTTGCGCGCCTGTATGCGCAGGTCGAACCGCTGTACCAGGAGCTGCACTGTTACGCACGTGGGCGCCTCGCGAAGCTCTACGGCGAGGACAAGGTCCCGGCCGGCAAACCGATTCCCGCGCACCTCCTCGGCAACATGTGGGCGCAGCAGTGGAACCGCATCTACGACGACGTGCTCAAGCCCTACCCGCAGGCGAGCATCGAGTCCGCCGACCGGCTGCTGCAGGCGCAGGAGTGGGATGCGCTGCGGATGACGAAATCCGCCGAGAGTTTCTACACCTCGATCGGCTTCCCGGCGCTTCCCGGGACGTTCTGGGAGCGCTCCATGCTCACTCGTCCGCGTGACCGTGAGGTCGTCTGCCATGCGAGCGCCTGGGACATGGGCAACCCGGAACAGGCCGACGTGCGCATCAAGATGTGCATCCGCCCGACCGAGGAAGACCTGTTCACGCTCTACCATGAACTCGGACACGTCTATTACTCCATCGGGTACCGGGACCTGCCGTATCTCTTCCACGGTGGCGCGCACGACGGCTTCCACGAAGCCGTCGGCGACACCGTGAGCCTCTCGGTGACCCCTGCCTACCTCGCGAAACTCGGGCTCGTCAGCCCCGTGCGACCGAGCCGTGAAGCGGTGATCAACCAGCAGATGAAACAGGCGGCCGACAAGATCGCCTTCCTGCCCTTCGGACGGCTCATCGACGAGTGGCGCTGGCGCGTGTTCTCGGGCGAGATCACGCCCGAGAACTACAACGCCGCGTGGTGGCAGTTGCGCGAGCAGTATCAGGGGGTGGCGGCGCCCGTGGCAAGATCGGAGGCCGACTTCGACCCGGGCGCGAAGTACCACATCCCGGGCAATACGCCCTACATGCGCTACTTCCTCGCCTTCATCCTGCAGTTCCAGTTCCAGCAGGCGCTGTGTGACGCCGCCGGCTTCAAGGGGCCGCTGCACGAGTGCTCGATCGTCGGCAGCAAGGCGGCCGGCGAACGCTTCGGCGCGATGCTCGAGCGCGGTGCGAGCCAGCCCTGGCAGGACACGCTCGAAGCGCTTGCCGGCACCCGTCGCATGGATGCCGCCGCCCTCCTCGAGTACTTCCAGCCGCTCAGCACCTGGCTGCAGGAGCGCAACGCCGGTCAGGCTTGCGGATGGTAAGCGGCTGACTGGCCCATAGGCCGCCCGCGCCGGGGTCGGCGCCGGCCTGGCCCGGCGCGAACCGTCAGGGGCGCATTTCCGCGATAATCCACCCATGTCCAGCGCCCGCCGGCTCGTCCTCGTGGACGGCTCTTCCTACCTGTACCGCGCGTTCAACGCGCTGCCGCCGCTGAAGACGAGCCGCGGCGAGCCCACCGGCGCCGTGCTCGGCGTACTCAACATGCTCGCGAAACTCATGCGCGAGGAGTCGCCCGCGCTGGTCGCCGTGGTCATGGACGCACCCGGCCGGACGTTCCGCGACGAACTCTTTGCCGAGTACAAGGCACACCGGCCGCCGATGCCCGAAGATCTCGCGGCCCAGGTCGAGCCCCTGATCGAAACCGTGCGCGCCCAGGGCATTCCATTGCTGCGCATCGGGGGCGTCGAAGCCGACGACGTGATCGGCACGCTCGCGCGCCGGGCCGAGGCGGCCGGCATCGACACGCTGATCTCCACCGGCGACAAGGACATGGCCCAGCTCGTAGGACCGCATATCACCGTGGTGGACACCATGGCGGGGCGCACCTACGACCGCGACGGCGTGATGGCGAAGTTCGCCGTAACTCCCGAGCAGATCGTCGCCTATCTGGCGCTGGTCGGCGACAGCTCGGACAACATCCCCGGGGTGCCGAAAGTCGGGCCGAAAACGGCCGCGAAGTGGCTGCAGGAGTACGGCAGCCTCGAGGAGATCGTCGCCAACGCGGATGCGATTCCCGGCAAGGTCGGCGAGAGCCTGCGCGGCAACCTCGCCGCTCTCGAGCTCTCCCGCCAGCTTGCCACCATCAACTGCGCGCTCGCGCTCGAAGTGGCGCCGGAAGACCTCGCGCCGCGCGCGCCGGACGTGGCGGCGCTGCGCACACTCTACGAGCGCCTGGAACTACGCAGCCTGCTGCGGCAACTGACCGGCGCCGGCGTGGCCGACGCAGCGCCGGCGCCCGTTGCCGCGCCGTCCCGCACCGCCTATGAAACGGTCCTGACCGAGGCTGCGCTCGCGCGCTGGCTGGAAAAAATCAGCCAGACGGAACTCACCGCGCTCGATACCGAGACCACCAGCCTCGACTACATGCAGGCCGAGATCGTCGGGCTGTCGCTCAGCACCACCGAAGGAGAGGCCGCCTACGTGCCGGTCGCGCACCGCTATGCGGGGGCACCGGACCAGCTCACCCGCGAGTGGGTGCTCGGCGAACTCAGGCCCTGGCTGGAGAGCGAGCGCCATGCCAAGGTCGGCCATCACCTGAAGTACGACGCCCACGTGCTGGCCAACCACGGCATCAGGCTGGGCGGCATGCGTTTCGACACCATGCTCGAGTCCTATGTGTGGAACAGCACGGCCATCCGCCACGACATGGACTCCGCGGCGCGGCACTACCTGCGCATCGAAACCATCCGCTACGAGGATGTCGCCGGCAAGGGCGCGAGCCAGATCGGCTTCGAGGAGGTCGCCATCGATCGCGCGACCGAATATGCGGCGGAGGATGCCGACATCACGCTGCGACTGCACCGGGCATTGTGGCCGCAGATCGCGTCACAACCGGCGCTGGCGGCATTGTACGAGCAGGTCGAGCAACCGCTGGTACCGGTGCTGACGCGCATGGAGGAGCACGGCGTATTGATCGACGCCGCACAGCTGCGGACGATGAGCGCGGAGTTCACGCAGCGCATGGCGGAAATCGAAGCCGAAGCGCACCGCGAAGCGGGGCATGAGTTCAACCTGGGATCGCCCAAGCAACTCACCGCCCTGCTGTTCGAGGAGAAGAAGCTGCCGGTCCTGCGCAAGACGCCGACCGGCCAGCCGTCCACGGCCGAGGATGTGCTCGAGGAACTGGCCGGCGACTACGCGCTGCCCCGCCTGATTCTCGAGTACCGCGGCATGGCCAAACTGAAGTCCACCTATACGGACAAGCTGCCGGCGCAGATTTCGCCCCGCACCGGGCGCATCCATACCTCGTATCACCAGGCCGTCGCCGCCACCGGGCGGCTTTCTTCCACGGATCCGAACCTGCAGAACATCCCGATCCGCACGGAGGCCGGCCGACGCATCCGCCAGGCCTTCATTGCGCCGGCGGAACACCTGCTCGTTGCTGCCGATTACTCCCAGATCGAGCTGCGGATCATGGCGCATGTCTCCGGTGACGAAGGGCTGCTTGCGGCTTTCGAGCGGGACCAGGACGTTCACCGGGCTACGGCCGCCGAGGTGTTCGGTGTGGCGGCGGTCGAGGTGAGCGCCGATCAGCGCCGATCGGCCAAGGCAATCAACTTCGGGCTGATCTACGGCATGTCCGCGTTCGGGCTGGCCCGCCAGCTCGGCATCCCACGCGATGAGGCCCAGGGTTACGTCGAGCGTTATTTCACCCGATACCCGAAAGTGAAGGACTACATGGAACGCATCCGCCGCGAAGCGCGCGAACGCGGCTATGTGGAGACGGTCTTCGGGCGGCGCCTGTACCTGCAGGACATCAATGCGCGCCAGGCGGCAGCCCGCCAGTACGCCGAGAGGAGCGCCATCAATGCGCCCATGCAGGGCACCGCGGCCGACATCATCAAGAAGGCGATGATCGCGGTGGACGCCTGGTTACGGGACGACCACGTGCGTGCGCGGCTGATCATGCAGGTCCACGATGAACTGGTGCTCGAAGTGCACCACAGCGCACGCGCAGCGGTCCTGCGCGAACTGCCCCGCCTGATGGAAGGCGCGGCCGAATTGCTGGTGCCGCTGCGGGTGGACGTCGGCGCCGGCGCCAACTGGGACGAGGCGCACTGATCGCACTCGCTGCCGTGCAACGTGCTGCGCCGCGTTGACTATCGGGCCGGACCTGGATCGGAACTTACACCGCTTCGGCCCATCCAATTGGTCGGGCGTCGCTGAAGAACGCCCCCCGCTGCTTCCTCCCTAGGCGGGTATTCGCGACCGGTTACCCCAAGCCGGTCGAATTTGCCCCGGGTGTTCCCCTGTACTCCGCGCCTGGGGCATTTTTTTTCTTCGCCGAGCTGCGGGCATGCCGCGGATCATCCATAGACAATGCGGTGGCCGCGGCCCCGGCGCGTGCCGTACTCTGCCCATCCCCGGGCCTCGCCGCCGGCTGGCCCTGCGGGTGCCCTCGCCGGCGTGCTCGCTGCGGAGTGCGCGCCACTCGACTTCCTTGTCTCGTGGGCACGCAGCAGCGGCATCCCTGCCGCTGCCTCTGCGAGCTTGGCCTTGCTCGCTACGCCTGCTCGGCCAGCCGGCTGATGGGCTCGGCCCGGTGACAGGCCGAGTCGCGGCCCTCAGGCCATCGCATCCGTACTGCAATCGTCGCCTGAGACTACGCGCTTGGTTACGCGGCAAAAGCGGTGGTCGCGCCCCCGGCGCGGGCATGTGTGGAGCCGGCTGCCAGGACGGCCGCAGCCGGCGTAACCCATAGCGACGAGCACATGGACGTGCGAGGAGCGGCACGCGCCGGGGGCACGACCACCGCATCGTCCACCAGCGAGCCGCTGCATTCCCGCCAATCGGCGAAGAACCATTTTTTCCTGCTCGCGTTCAATGGAAAACGCTCGGGCTCTGAACCTCCGGTGTTGGCAGTCACGCGCGCAGCATGTCGTGCAACTGTGCGCGGGCGGCTTCGATACCTTCACCGTCATGCGCCGAGAATAGCTGCATGGTGACCGCAGCACCTGCCTTCCCGGTCGCCGCGGTCAGCGCGCGGGCCTTCTCGCTGCGATTCAGTTTGTCCGCCTTCGTCAACAGCACGTGCACGGGGACACCGAGCGAGCGGCACCAGGCGAGCATCTGCAGATCAGCCTCCCCGAGGGAGCGGCGGATATCCACCGCCAGGAACAACCCGCGCAGCGAATGCCGGCCCGTGAAATAACTCTCCATCAGCCCGCGCCAGTGTTCCTGCGTGCCCGGCGCGACGCGCGCGTAACCGTACCCCGGCAGGTCTACCAGGCGCTGCCCCGGCTGCAGATGGAAGAAATTGACGAGCTGTGTGCGCCCCGGCGCCTTGCTGGTCCGGGCCAGCTGGCGGCGGTTTACGATCACATTGATGGCACTCGACTTGCCCGCATTCGAGCGGCCGGCGAACGCCACCTCCGCACCGTCATCCGCGAGAAACTGGCCGGGCCGGTTGGCGCTGGTCAGAAACCGGGCTTCTGGAAAACCGGACATGCGGTGACTCGCAGGGCTGGCGCGACCGCGCCGTTCAGCAGCCGCACAGGGGCTTTGGTGTAGAATGCGGCGCCGCTGCGAGTCTAGCACGAGCGCGGCGAGCCGCCTGCCTGGCTCCCCCGGTCCCGAATGATCAAGTGAGCAACTGAACGCATGAAACATCCGCGCGAACTCTTCGCCGTTTCGGCGGCGACCACCGGCGCCCTGGCGGCGCTGATCGTCATGGCGCTGATGCCGGCAACCGCGGCCCGCGCAGCCGGATCCGTCGAGGCCGGCCAGACGAAGGCCGTCGTCTGCACGGCCTGCCATGGCCCGAACGGCAACAGCGTGAATCCCGAATGGCCCAGCCTGGCCGGCCAGAACCAGGCCTACTTCATCCGCACCCTCAAGGCATTCAAGAGCGGCGAACGCAGCAATCCGCTGATGACCGCCCAGGCCATGACCTTGTCCGACGATGACATTGCCGATCTCGCCGCTTATTTCGCGGCACAAACGCGGCAGCCGAAGACGGCCGATCCGAAACTCGCAGCCGAAGGCGAGCGGCTTTTTCGCGGGGGCAACAAGGAGACCGGCGTCGCCGCCTGTATCGCCTGCCACGGCCCGACGGGCAGCGGCAACGCGCCCGCCGCATATCCGTCGATCGCAGGTCAACATGCCGCATACACCGCGACCCAGCTCAAGGCATACCGCGGCGGGCAGCGCAGTTCGGATCTCAACCAGATGATGCGCAACACGACTGCCCGGCTGACCGACGTCGAGATCGACGCGATCGCCAACTTCGTCCAGGGATTGCGCTGAAGACCGGCTGCTGCTGCGGCCCCATGCAGGAGTTACCCATGCGAGTGCAGAACCACGGCAATAACCAGGCCGCAAAAGCCCGCGGCTGGCTGAGCGTCGCCGCCCTGATGCTACTGGCCGCCTGCGGCAGTCCGCCCGGTGAAAGCAACGCCATGACGCCCGCGGCAACCGCCAATCCGGCCCCGGAGGCCGCGGTGGCGGCCCCACAGGACGGCGCGCCCGCGGCGGCGCAGGTCGAGCAGCCGGCCCCGAAGGGGAATTCGGCCGGCGTCCAGGAGACCACCGGCAGCACGACCGGAGGCGAGATCCAGCTGGCGAGCGCCGCGACACCGGCTGCACCGGCGGCACCCGCACAATGGCGCTTCCAGGAAGGTCGCGACTTCAAGGTGCTGACCGCGGCCCAGGGCACCACAAGCTCACCCGACAAGATCGAGGTGACCGAAGCGTTCTGGTACGGCTGCTCGCATTGCTACCAGTTCGATCCCCTGGTCAGCGACTGGGCGAAGAAACTGCCCGACGACGTCACCTTCGTGCGACTGCCGGTGATGTGGAACCCGACGAACCAGATACACGCACGCCTCTATTACACCGCGCAGGCGCTCGGCAAGATCGAGGAGATGCACGCAGCGATATTTCGGGAGATCCACGTCAGCAACAACATGCTGACGACGGAGGAAGAGATCGAAAAATTCTTTGGGCGCTTCGGTGTCAGCCCCGATGAGTTCCGGAAGACCTTCCGGTCGTTCACGGTAGAGGGGCAGCTGAAGCGGGCGAAGGAACTGACCGCCCGCTACGAAGTCCGCAGCGTGCCGATGATGATCGTCAACGGCAAGTACAACACGGATGCCCCGGGGCTGAAGAACTTCGACGACATGCTGGCGGTGACTGCAGAGCTGATCGAGCGCGAGCGCCGCCGCTGATGCGCCCGGCTACGAACCGCTGACAGGTTGATGCGAAACGGCTAACCGGCCGGTGGCGGCCCGGGTGTTTCACAGTTCACCCAGCCCGAATCGCCGTCGGCGTACCACTCCTTCTTCCAGATCGGCACGCGGTCCTTGACCTCGTCGATGATGTAGCGGCACGCGGCAAATGCCTCGGCCCGGTGCGGCGCGCTCACGCCGACCCAGACGGCGACCTCGCCGAGTGCCAACACTCCCAGCCGGTGCACACAGCGGGCGTGGGTGACGCCGAACCGGCGGACCGCTTCCGACAGAATGCGCGCGCCTTCCGCCACACCGAGCGCCTCGTAGGCCTCGTACTCCAGGCGCTGCACCTGCCGGCCGTCGTGGTGATCGCGAACCCGACCCTCGAACATGACCAGCGCTCCGCAGGACTCGTCGTCGAGCACCTGTGCCAGGTCGGCAGGTACGATGGCCGCGCGCGAAAACGCGAAAGTTGTCATGGCGGCGGCCCCACGTTGCCTCGTCAGCCGCCCGCAACGGGCGGAATGAAGACCACGGAATCCCCGTCGCTGATACGCGTATCCCAGTCGCGAAACTCGTCGTTGATGGCTACCTTCAGGCTCGCCAGCCGCGGGAACCGGTAACGCTGGTCGAGTTCGGCAAACAGCTCGCGCGCCGTGTTGCCCTGCGTCTCTACCTGCTCGCTGGAACGGCCCGCGCGCTCGCGCAGGACGGCGAAATACTGGACCTGAACCCTGGCCATGACTTTTTCCGGCGATTCCACCGACGCGTTGTTGAGGCGCGCCACGGTACACCCCGGTCCGCGACCCGGGCAAGGCCGCAGCACCCCCGTTCACCGACCGGCCACTGCGTCGAGATCCTGCAGCGTGTCGATGTCGCAGGCAGCGTGTTGCAGTGCGACCGTGGTGACCTGCGCCAGCGACGCGATCACCGCGCGCGCGCCGCGGTCACCGCGCAGTGCGCGCAACTGACGCCAGTACGCGGACGGAAAAATCGCCGGCACTCCCCGAATGGCGTCATACGCCGCCGCCGCCACCCGCTCCGGTGCCTCGGCCCAGGCCGCAACCAGACGCCGCAGGTCCGCCTCATCCACGAGCGGCTGGTCGGCAAGCAGCACGAGGCACGCCGTCGCGGCGCGCGGCAGCGCGTCGAGCCCTCGGCGCAGCGAGCCCGCCATGCCTGCCCGCCATCGCGGATTACGACACGGCCGCAAAGGCAAGCCTGCGAGCTCTTTTTCGACCGCGGCGGCCCAGGCTCCCGTGACGACGACCACGCCGGCCGGGCAGCTCAACAGGGCGAGATGCGCCGCGCGCCGAACGAGGCTCACGGCACCGATACGGGCGAGCTGCTTGGGTCCGCCGAAACGGCTCGCGCCACCGGCCGCCAGCACGATGGCGGCGAGACCACGGGTGGCCTCGTCCGGCGACATCTCAGCGGCCACCACCCGGCCCCGGAGCAGGTCCGTCTCCCACTGGCGTGGTGGGCGCCACGCGACCCGAGCCACAGCGGTCACCCGCAGCGCATGAACCGGGGCTGGCAATCCGTACTGTCCGCAACACCGTACGAGGTTGAACGTATGCCGGGCCCATGGACCGCAGCGTACAAGCGTTGAAACGGGAAAGTGGACTTCGCTGGAAGTGGCGGGGGTTGCGCCCATGGCCAAGGCAGAGCGGGTGCTGGTCGTCGTCGACCCGACCGCACAGAGTCAGCCTGCGCTCGCGCGAGCGGCCGGGTTGAGCCGGCAAATGGGCTGGTCGCTGCACGCCCTGATCTGCATACATGGGCCGCTGCCCTCACGCTGGCTGACAGCGGAACAGGCGCGCGACGCGCGTCGCACTCTGCTCAGCCACCAGCTCGGCTACCTGCGGGAACTCGCCCGCGGTCACCCCGGGGTGGAAATCGTCAACAAGGTGATCTGGGATCGACCGCTGCATGAGGCAATTATCCGCGAAACCCTGCGTTGCGAAGCGCGGATCGTCATGAAAGACACGCAGTACCACTCGGCTCTTTTCCGCGCACTCGTGACCAACACCGACTGGCACCTGATCCGCGATTGCCCCGCCCCCCTGTGGCTGGTTCGTGGTGCCGAGTGGTCCCGCAGGCCGACGGTCGTCGCCTGCGTGGACCCGCTGCATGAGAACGACAAGCCGGCCGAACTCGATCATCGCATCCTCGCGGAAGCCTGCCGCATCGCCGGGCGGGCCGATGGCGAAGCTCACGCACTGCACTGCCATGACTCCGCCACGCTCGTGGCGGGCGCAGCCGCCGCGGGTGTGCCAGGCGCAGCCGGCATGATCGAGAACATTGCCGCCGACGTACAGGCCGAGCACGCGGCCCGGCTGACGGACCTGGCCACGACCCACGCATTGCCGGGGGAGCGCACCCACTTTCGCAGCGGTGCGCCGGCAGACGGTATCCCGGCGGCCGTACGCCAGCTCAACGGCGATCTCGCCGTCATGGGCGCCGTGGCTCGCTCGCGCCTGCAGCAGGCCTTCATCGGCAGCACCGCCGAGCGCGTGCTCGACCAGCTGCCCTGCGACGTGCTGGTGCTGAAACCCGCGAACTTCGCCAATCCGGTCGCGTATCGGGCGCAGGCACCGGATTTCATGGAACTGCACTGAGGGGAGACCGCAACCGCAGGCAAAGACATCCGCAACTCCAGCCCGCCGCCACAACTGGCGCCGGGTGACGTTTCCGGGGGCAGGCGCCATAGCTCCCCCGTCCATTCATTCAGTGATTGGCGCTTGCCCCCGATTCTCTCCACGGCCGTCCGGCTGGTGGCGGGTTCCCGCGGGCCCGGTGTATCGTGTCGTAACCTGTGCCCGACGCTCCCGACAACCCGGCGACGACTGTCGTTTCCAGCAACTATGACCCGCTGGCCTCGACGCTGTCGGATCTGGCCGAATTCGACGCACTGCTCGATGCAGCAGTGGATGCCATTGTCGCCATCGACGGGCGCGGGTTCATCATCCGCTTCAACAAGGCGGCAGAGGCGATGTTCGGCTACACGGCCAGCGACGTTGCCGGCCAGCCCCTGAACCTGCTGATGGCTCCCGGCGAGGCCCGGGCACACCAGGATTTCGTCGACCGCTACCTGCGCACCGGTGCCCGGCGGATCATCGGGCGTGGCCGCGAAGTCATGGCCCGCCGTCGCGATGGCTCCCTGTTTCCCGCCTCATTGTCGGTCGGCGAAGCGAAGTCCCCGCACGGCCTGCGCTTCGTCGGACTGATTCGTGACCTCACGAACCAGAAAGAGGCCGAGGAAGAAGCCCTGCGCCATCGCGAGCAGCTCATGCACGCCAGTCGCCTGACGACGATGGGCGAGATGGCCGCTGCCATGGCCCACGAACTGAACCAGCCGCTGTCGGCGATCGCGACCTACACCGCTGCCTGCCAGCGCCTGCTCGCGCAGGGTGAAAGCACGCGTGACGACGTTACGGCGGCGCTGCGGGAGATCGGCGTCCAGGCGCATCGCGCCGGCGAGGTGATCCAGCGCATGCGCGATTTCACCCGCAGCCGTGAGTCGCTGCGCAGGGCCGTGCAGCTCGACATCCTGATCGACGAGGTGCGCCCGCTCGCCGAACTCGACGCCAAGGCCAACAACGTCGAACTCTCGATCGACATCGATGCGGACCTGCCCCCCATCAACGCGGACCGGGTGCAGATCCAGCAGGTGATCCTCAATCTGCTGCGCAACGGAGTCGATGCCATGGGCAATGTCACCAAGGCCGAGCGTTCGCTGCGCCTGCATGCATACCGCGAAAAAGAGAAGTCGGTGCGCGTGGACATCATCGACGAGGGCGCCGGGGTTCCGGAAGACGTCCGGGCGCACCTGTTTACCCCGTTTTTCACCACCAAGGAGATGGGCATGGGAATGGGCCTTGCGATCAGCCGTTCCATCATTACCGCCCATGGCGGTAAACTCGACTGCAGCAACAACCCGGAGCGCGGCTGCACTTTCTTCTTTACGCTGCCGACCGCGCTCGAACAGTAGGACCATCATGGAGCCTCAGGTTTTCGTCATCGACGACGATCAGGCGGTGCGCGACTCGCTCGGGCTGCTGCTCAAGTCGATGGGTCAGAAGGCGCGCCTGTTCGACTCGGCACAGGCATTCCTCGAGGAATACGCGCCGGAGATGAACGGTTGCATCGTGCTCGACATCCGCATGCCTGGCATGAGCGGATTGGAGTTGCAGCAGAAGCTGACGGCCATCCACTGCACGATCCCGGTCATTTTCGTGACCGGACACGGCGATGTGCCAATGGCGGTCGAGGCGATGCAGCACGGCGCCTTCGATTTCATCCAGAAGCCGTTCCGGGACCAGGAGCTGCTGGACCGGATCAATCAGGCGCTGAGCTGGGACACGGAACATCGCTCCGAAGAGGAGCGCAGGCGCACGGTGCAGGAGCGTTTCAACACCTTGACGCCGCGCGAGCGCGAAGTGCTCGACTGTGTCGTCCGGGGACTCGCCAACAAGGTCATCGCCATGGACCTGGACCTGAGCCAGCGCACGGTGGAAATCCACCGCGCCAGGGTCATGGAGAAAATGGGCGCCCGCTCGCTGGCAGACCTCGTGCGGATGTCCCTTCTCATCGTCCCGGACAGATAGCGTGCCGCAGTGGCATCGCCGGTGAACGACATGAACCGATCATCACAGGAAGTCGAAGAGATCCGCGCGCGACTGCTGGCATCCAAGGCCGAGCTGCAGAAGCGCGTCACCACCATCCACGAACATGCGCGCGATCCGCTGGAGCAGGACTCGGCCGAGCAGGCCGCGCAACTCGGCAATGTCGCTGTCGTGTCCGCGCTCGAAAGCGAAGCGGTGCAACACCTCGCCGAAATAGAAGCCGCCCTGCAGCGGCTCGAAAACGGCACGTACGGGATCTGCGTGGGTTGCGGCGAGCCGGTCGGCGAAGGACGCCTCAAGGTGCGCCCGGCAGCTACCCAGTGCCGCGATTGCGCCGAGATCGACGACCGGCGCGGCCAGCACTGAGGCTGTTGCGCCGCTCATGCCTCCGCACGGTCAGGCCTGGCCGGCGGGTGGCTTCCAGTCGTAGGGATCCCAGACTGCCGGCCGGCGGCGCAGTTCGCGGCGCAGTTCGCGCAGGAATTCCGCCGGCTCGATCGACGTTGCGGCTCCCCCAAGATGCAGCCGGGGCGCGATGCCTAGGGGGTTCTCCCTGGTCCAGCGCCCGTTGCGCTCGCGCGCGTTGAGCCAGCGGCAGAAGTGCGCCAGGTCGACCCGCAGCGCGGGCCGGCGGGAGTGGATCTGCAACCAGGATTCGTAGCGGTACTGGAACTCGACGCGTCGACCCTGGATACGCACCAGGCGCGTGCACCGGGTGGCGTTGTGAATCGCGAACGGATGCACCGGCACGCGCTCGCGGCCCAGGTAGCGCTGCACCGTCCGCGGCGGCAGCTCCTGCGGAATCCGCACGATCGCAAGATCGAGATCAGGCTCTTCCTCGATGCTCACCCGGCCTTCTGCAAGCCAGTCCTCGCTCTGGGCCAGGTGTTCATCCGGCGCGCGCCAGTACCGGAGAAACCTGCCGGGGTCGCGCAGCATCGCGGGTAGCCGTGGCAACAACGCACGAAAGAGCGCGGCGACCCGCCCGGAACCGGAGCGGACGAACGTGGCGCGCGGCAGCGGCGACTGCTGCGGATCGGCGAAGGCTTCGATGGTGAAGCAAATCCGCGCCGCGTGCCGGCTGCGGTAGACACCGAAATCGCCGGCCCGTGAGGCATCCACCAGCAACTGTCGGTGCGCGAGCGCCTGGCGCGGTTCGAGCACGGCGAACATGCTGAACAGCCCGTCCTCGTCGAAGTGATTGTTGGTCACCGCGGCAGCAATGTGTCGCGGATCGTGCCGCGCAACCCAGGCGAGAGCGGTCTCGGTGGATGTATCGCGCTTGTAAGCCGACGGTGTCGCGTTGACCGGCCAGTGCGAGAGCGTGAGAACCGTCGATTCCAGCGGTGCGCCGTCGACCACGATGTTCGGGACCGCACCGATCTCGTGATACGGCACATAGCGGATCGCCCTGGCGTCGGCGCGCATGGAACCGGAAGGCCCGATCGTTTCTGGATGCCGCCCGGCGCGGGCGGCTCAGGCGGCCGACCTGCGTAGCCGCAGGACCCGCCCGGCAAGCCAGGCGACGACCCACAGCGCGAGGACCATGAGCAGCAGGTACTGGGGGCCGGCAATGTATTCGCGGCCCGGGGCGACTTCCTCGGGACTCACGGCCCGCCACAGGTACCAGCCCGCGCCCACGACTGCCGGTATCACGGAGGGCCACAGCGCAATCCCCGCGCCGATGCCACCTGCCTTGCGCGCGCCGCGCAGCAGGAGCGCGGCGAACAGGCCACCGAACAGGGTCACCACGAGGTTCAGGCCGAACACGGCGAGCAGCGTATCGGGACGGGATCCGAACACGATCAGTGCCGCCACCGCGGCCGCCACCGGGAGGCCGAGCATGGCCAGCAGATTGAGTTTCCCGTGATACGTCATGACGCCGTGATCCTGCGATTGCGAGCGCGACTCCCCGGGCTGTCGCTGCCCGCCCGGTACAGGCGGATGCAGCCGCAACGCTCTTGCCCCACGTCAGCCCTCCGGTTTCAGGCCAACGCGAAAGCCGGCGTCGTCGTCGGGCCACATCCCCTCGCCGCAGTACGCCTCGATGGTGGCCAGCCGTCCCGCCTTGAACTGTACGAGAAACTCGGCCGCCTCCCTGAGCTGGGGGTGCGTCGCATGGACGGCGAACGAGCGATTCGCGTACTCGCTGCCGAGGGGCCGCGCCTCCTCCGGCACCCGCATCCGGGTGACGAAGCCGACACCGCTATGACTGCGCACGAGCACCCGCGCGTGGTCGCACTGTGCCCGGAAATCGGCGGCCGATGCGCCAAGCGACGCAACGAGCTCACCGAGCACGGCACGCTCGAGTGGCGTCAGGACGAGGTCTTCCGGGGGATCGTTGCCGAGTTTCATGGTTCCGACCATAGCCGAGACACGGTCGTCCGCGCCAGTCGTCCGGCCGGTCTCAGCCCTTGCGTCGCCCCGGGCTGCGCGGCCGGCCGTAATGCCAGGTCAGTGCCACGGCGGCTGCAAACACCGTGTAGAGGACCGTGAACACCCAGCTCTCGGCCTCGTAGAAAATCAGCCGGTGCAGCCAGTACTCGATGAAGGAGCCGCTGTAGCCCTCGTCACCGGCGCGTCGTCGCAGCGCATTCTCGAGAATGGTCAGAGGACAGAGCACGCCGGCCCACGCCTGCACCACGACGATGCCGATGGCAGCCAGGTGCGCCAGGCGCAGGGTCCGGTTGCGCACCCAGGACCAGCGCCGCCACAGGCCGACGATGATCAGCAGCTGGCCGATCACGACGAAGCCGACGAACAGCGCATGGATGACCAGCACCAGGTCGGCGATCACGCGCCAGAACATCACGGCGGGCGGCCATCCCCGGAGCGCTCTGCCCCGGGCAGCCGGCAAAAACCCTGGGCCGGCACGTCGAGTGCGCTGTTGAACTTGCTGGAGAGATTCTGAAACGCGATCAGTGCCGTCAATTCGATGATGGCGTCGTCGTCGAACCACTGCTTCAGGCGGCCCATCAGCTCGTCGCTGACGCGCTGGCTGGTATCCGTCATCGCTTCGGCATATTCGAGCGCAACACGTTCACGCTCGTCGAAGAGGGTGCTGTCCCGCCAGCTCGCCAGCGCATCGACCTTGGCCATGGAGCCGCTGCGCTGCGCGAGTGTCATCGAGTTGATGTCCACACAGAACCGACACCAGTTCAGTTGCGAGATCCGCACCGTGACGAGTGAACGCAGCGCTGCCGGTAGCGGCGAGGAGCCCCGGTCGAGCGCACCGTAGAGCAGTGCGACTGCCGCAAACAGCCGCGGCACCCGCGCCCATAACAGGCCCGGCAGCAGCACCTGGCCGTACCGGCGTTGCTGGCGACGAAAGAACGGGCGCAGCCACCACGGGCAGTCGGACGGTTTCTTCGGCTCGATCCTCAACGCCTGCTCCAGATCTGAAGGGCTGCAAGGCGGGTACTGCCCGCCATCGCTGCAGATATCCCACGCCCTGCCTGTTTCATGCCTGCACCGGTGCCGCAGTTCTGCCGCAATCGGCCTACAACCAGCGCCGTACCCGCTGACAGTAGTCACGGTACTGGGCGCCGAAGGCCGCCTCGAGCGCGCGCTCCTCGCGGCGGATGAAGGCGCTGCTGACCGCGCCCATGAATGCGGGCACCACCAGAAACGGCGTCAGGCTGCCGAGAAAGATCGCCGTGGCGAGCAGCAGCAGGGCGAGGCCGAGATACAGCGGATTGCGGCTGTAGCGGTACGCCCCCTCCACGACCAGTGCGCTCGGCTGGCCGAAGGGATGCAGCGTGGTGCCGCGGCGACTGAACGCTCGCGCCGCCGAAACACCCAGCGCCAGCACCGGAGCGAACAGGAGCAGGCCCGCCCAGCGCCACGGCGGCACCACGAGCTGCGCCACGGGCAGCCAGCGATGCAGTGCAAGCGACAGGCCCAGCGCCAGGACGAAATAGACGGGCGGGACGAGCCGGAGCGTCTTCATCCCAGCCGCACGAGCGCCTCGTCGTACACCGGCGCGATCTCCTGCTGGCCGGATACGCACACGCCCAGGTCGCGCAGCAGCCCGTCGGCGAGGCTGTAGATCCAGCCGTGGATCGCGACTTGCTGGCCACGGGCCCACGCGCCCTGCATGACGGTGGTCTGGCAGACATTGACTGCCTGCTCGATGACGTTGAGCTCGCAGAGCCGGTCGGTCTGCCCCGGTTCGCCCGCGATGTCGCGCAGCATCGCAGCGTGCTTCTGGCGCACGTCCTGAACGTGGCGCAGCCAGTTGTCGATCAATCCGAGCTGCTCGTCGCGCAGGGCCGAGCGCACGCCGCCGCAGCCATAGTGGCCACAGACGATCACATGCCGGACACGCAGCACTTCGACCGCGTACTGCAACACCGACAGGCAATTGAGGTCCGTATGCACGACGACGTTCGCCACATTGCGGTGGACGAAGATCTCGCCGGGCAGAAGACCCACGATCTGGTTGGCGGGCACGCGGCTGTCGGAACAGCCGATCCACAGATACTGCGGCGATTGCTGGCGCGACAGCTTCAGGAAGAAATCGGGCTCCTGCGCACGCAGGCGCTGCGACCAGGCGCGGTTGTTGTCGAGCAGATTCTTCAGGTGCGGCATGCGGGGCTCCCGGTACTCCTCGCCGTCAGCACCGCAATCTTACGGGGAAACGGCAGCCTTCATTCACGAGATGCGAAGCGCGTCTCACCGTGTCTGCGATGGCGTCTATGGCAGGCCCGGGCCGGGTGTGCAAAGATCCGCGCCGGACGTGGATGTTGCTGGTTTCCGTCTCCGTCCGGCTCCGGGCCCGGCAATGCCCGTGATGCCGCCGCGAGGCCGCGCATGAAACCAGGAATGCCGCAGTTTCCCGCATGTTGACCGCCGCCGCCTTCCTGCTCCTGTTCCTCGCGCTTGCCGTGCTGGCGCTCGCGCGACATCCGGCCTATGGGCTGTACCTCTATCTCGCGGTCTTCTACATCCACCCGCCATCGCGCTGGTGGAGCGCCAACCTGCCGGACCTGCGCTGGTCGCTGTTTGCCGCCGCAGTGGCCCTGTTGGCGTTCATCATCCACCGCAAGAAGCTGCCGGTGCCCGAGACGCGCTGGTATGCAACCACCCCGGGCACCATGTTGCTCGCCTTCGTTGGCTGGCTTTGGATCCAGAACCTGTGGGCGCTCGACGGCCCGACCCACCTCAACGCCTCCATCCAGTACACGAAGTACATCGTCGTGTTCTATCTCGTGTACCGGCTGGCCAGCAACGCGGCCGAGTCGGTGGATATCCTGCTCGCCCACGTCGCAGGGTGTTTCTACCTCGGCCTGCTCGCCTTTTCGCAGGGCCGCGGTTACGGCGGCCGTCTCGATGGCGTTGGCGGTCCCGGCATCGACGACGCCAACACGCTCGGGATGTTCCTCGCCACGGGGGTGATCATCGGCGCGATGCTGTTCCTCGCAGTGCGTGGCTGGCGCCGGGTTGCCATCGTGCTGATGATGCCCATCATCCTCAATGGCCTGATCCTGACCGGCAGTCGCGGCGCCTTCCTCGGTCTGCTGACCGGTGGCGCCATCGTCTTCTACCTCTGCCCGCCGGAACGCCGCTGGGTGTTCTGGGGTGCCGCGATGCTCGGCGTCGTGCTGGCCGTACGCCTGGTCGACCAGACGTTCATCGACCGCATGCTGACCATCCGTGAGGCCGTGCGCGAGGACGGGCAGATCGACAGCAGCGCGGAAGGCCGTCTCGTGCTGATCGAGGCACAGTTCCGCATGGCTGCGCGGTACCCGTACGGCGCCGGGCATCGTGGCACCGCCGTGCTGAGCCCGCAGTACCTCGACCGACAATGGCTCACCCTGGACGACCACGCCCCGGAGGCTCCGCCCGCGCGTTCATCCCACAACACCTTCATGTCGCTGCTGGTGGAGCAGGGCATCCCCGGCGTGGTCATCTATGCGTGGCTTGGCTTGTGGGGCGTGAGGACCGTGCGGCGCCTGCGATCGATGCAGCGCGCCGGCACACCGGTCGAACTCACCGGCCCGGCCATCGCCGCCTGCGGCGGCATGGCCGTCGTCTGGGTCGCCGGCCAGTTTGCCGACTACCTGCTGGCCGAGGTGCAGATCTGGCTCTTCGCCGTGCTGGCGATCAGTCTCGCGCAGTTGTCGCAGCTGCGCGACGAGGCGGCGACCGACGCGTCCAGCCCGGCACCGACGGACGACGTGCTCGGCGGCAGCAGCCCCGGACAGTTCAACTATTTCGCAGGCGGCTCCCGCGTCCGGTCCTCGACGGACTGAAACGGGTACACTGTCGCGTAATCTTGTGCGCCGGAACGCCGCGTGAGACGCGCTTTACTCGTCATTGCATCGCTGGTACTCGGCAGCGTGATCGCCGTGATCGCGATGGAAGGTATCTCGCGGGTGCTCTTCCCGTCCTGGGCACCACGCACCGGGCGCCTCGCCGAGTTCTGGCACCACGATCCGGTCTACGGCTGGGCGCATGAGCCGGGTAGCGTCGGGCGATTTGCGGCGCACGGCTTCGACACCACCGTGCACATCAACAGCCACGGCTTCCGTGGCCCGGAACGCAGCTACGACAAGCCACCGGGCACGATACGGGTCGTCGTGCTCGGCGATTCCTTCGTCTGGGGCTTCGGCGTGGAACAGGAGGAACTGTTCACCACGCTCGTCGAGAAGCAGCTCGGACCGGGGACCGAGGTGGTCAATCTGGCGGTGAGCGGCTACAGCACCGACCAGGAGCTGCTGGTGTATCGAAACGCCGGTCACCGCTATGCGCCGGACGTCGTGGTGCTGGTCGTGGCGAGCAACGACGTCGCCGACAACGCCCGATCAGTCGCCTACGTGGTCTACGGCAAACCGCTATTCGAGCTGGAGGGCGACCGCCTGACGCTCACCAACGAACCGGTGCCGCTCGCGCCGCTGTGGGAACGCGCAGTGTTTTCTCTCGCGCGCCAATCATATGTCCTGAACCAGCTCAACCGGCTGCGCGAGACCTGGAGCCTGGACAATGCGCTCGAGACACCGGCCGGCCAGGCCCAGCCCGTCGCGAGCCGTCCGTTCCCGGCCACACACGCCGAGAAACTCACCGTGCGGCTGATCGCCGAGATTCGCCATGAGGTCGAGCAGAGCGGCGCGGCGTTCCTCGTCGTGATGGTGGACGACATCTATGCCGGGCGCCGCTTCCCCGACTATCTCGCCGGTCTCGGCATGGACGTGCTGAGCCTGGACGATTACATCCGGCCGGACGATCCCGCCGCCCACCTGCCCGAGGATTTCCACTGGAGCGCCGCCGGTCATGCCGCGGTTGCAGCAGCGCTCACGCCGCGCATCGAGCAACTGCTGGCGGCCCGCTCCGCTGCGCCCGCCGGCCAGGCCGGGCAGACCACCACGCAGGCTGGTCGCCAGCAGCAACCCGTCACCGCGCCGTAGCTGACCAGCGCGCCGTCGCCGGAGCGCTTGCGGCGCTAGCGGCGGTTGTTGCGCGCCGCGCGACGCTCGGCGCGCTTGCAGCGGGCGATTTCCTTGCTCGATCCCTGGGTGCAGGTGGTGGTCGGCGCCGGGGTCGTGTCCGGCGACGGTGTCAGGCACCGCGCCAGACCCGCGCCCGCGAGCAGGCAAGGCAGGAACAGCCCGGAGCTGCCCCCGCCACCGGAACTGCTGCCACCACCGGTGCTGCCACCGGAAGTCGAGCCGGAGACCGG
This sequence comes from Nevskiales bacterium, assembly GCA_011526045.1. Classification (GTDB taxonomy): domain Bacteria; phylum Pseudomonadota; class Gammaproteobacteria; order Steroidobacterales; genus QUBU01. The sequence goes on from WYBE01000028.1 coordinate 37,051, forward strand.
GCCGCTCGGGTCGACGATCACGCCGTTGACGATGCCGTCGAAGTCACCGGCGCCGCCATCCACGAGATCGAAGAGCGCGGTGTTGCCCTCGAAGGTCACATTGCCGTCGAGCTGGAAGAGACTGCCGGTCGCCGGGTCGAACTTGTACCACTTCACGGTACCACTCGGTCGCTGCGGCAGGTGCACGCGCACGGTCACCCGCGCCGGCTCCACCGGGTCGACCCGCAGACCGTCGATGCGGAAGTTGAACAACCCGTAAGGCAACTGCACGCCGGCGGGCGGCGACTGCGCGAGATCACCGGTGCTCACCGAGCGGTAACAGTGCATGCTGCCGGCATCCGCCTGCAGGCCGACGACGTTGCCGGCCTGGGCGTCGAGCAGGTTACAGATGCCCTCTTCGCTGTCATTGCGGCCATTGCCGTTGCTGTCGGCAAAGCCCTGCACCTGGTAGGCATCGACGACTTCGTCGCCGTCACCGTCACCGGCAAGCTGCGCGAGCGTGCTGACCCGCACGGGCGCAGACCAGGCCGACGTGGCGCCGAGCGAATCGCGATGCCGGGACCGTACCCAGTAGCTGCTGGAGCGGTCGAGCACCCCGGCGGCGAGCGTCAGCGATGTGCGATTCGGCAGGGACTTGCTCAGCACCGTCTGGCTGAATGCCTGGTCACGCGCGATCTGCCATTCCGCTGCGCCCAGTGAATTCCCCTCCGGGTCACTGTAGGAAGTGGTGTCGATCTCTGCGCCATCCGGCGACACTGCCCCCGCCGGTGCCTGCACCGTGGGTACCGACGGTGGCTGGTTCGGCGCACTGCCGCCACCACCGGAACTGCTCTGCACCGTGACGGTGACCGACTTTGCGACACCGCCGCAGCTCAGCGAAAACGTCGTCGTGGCGGACAACGGCCCCACGGCTTGCTGCCCGCTCAACGCCTTGCCGCCGCTCCAGCCGCCCGAGGCGCTGCAGGAGGAGGCATTCTGCGATGACCAGTTCAGCGTGCTCGAGCCGCCCGAGGACACCGTCGTCGGACTGGCGCTTAAGGTCACCGAGGCCGACGGCGTGGACGGAGAACCGGAGCCGCCACCGGTGCTGGCGCCGGAGGGCGCCGGGATCGGCTGCCGGGAGACGATCAGTTCGTCGTACCAGGTCGAAGCGTTGGTGTGCGTTTCGGCCTCGTCCTTGTAGCTCATGTAGGGCAACAGCCACACCTTGCCGTACTTGGCGTCGCGGGTGGAGTTCGGTATCACCACGTTCTGCTCGCGATGCGCCAGCTCCAGCGCCCCGCCCTGCCGGGCCACATAGAACTCCACCGTGCTGTTCGTGAAGCCCGTGCGGTTGGTGTCGTGGAACTCGCTGAATCCCGTGCCGTAGGGGCCGAGCTTCACGTGCACCATGAAGGTCATCCACTCGTTGGCGACGTACTTCGTGCAGCCGCTGACATCCGAAAACTCCCGGCCCTCGTAATTCGTGCACGAGGAACGGCCGTCGGAGCGCAGGCGCTGGTTCTGCTCGGTGTAGTTGTAGTCGTAGGGCAGCGCATCCTGGAACGGCAGGTACTCGCCGCAGGTCATGTACATGGCGGGATAGCGCACGGAGTCGTTGGAGCGGCGCTGCATGACCAGCTCGAGCTGGGTGCAGGAGTTGGCGGTGAGCACCGTGCCGTCACTGCGCAGGCGATCGCCCTCGCCGATGATGGCCTGCTTCCAGTTCGTGCCGTCGCTGTACTTGGTCGAAGCGTACTGGTGGTCGATGAAGAACTGGTCGAAGCGCTGACGCCACTGCACCCAGAACTCCTCGTTCTCGCCGAACTGGGTCGCCAGGTTCGACGAGAAATTGATGGCCAGGGCGCCGCCGATGTTGTCATGGCTGTTCGACGGGATGTCGAAGCGCACCGAACCCGCGCCCGAAGCCTTCTGGTTCTGGTCCCAGGCATTCGCCCGGCAACCCGGCGCATAAGCCGGATCGCAGCTGCTCTTCTCGTAGCCGCTGTTCAGCCACTCCGCCTGCGTGTCGAAGCCGCGCGCGAGCACGACACCCGAGCCGGTGGAGCGGGTCTGCCAGTCAGCACCCGCATTCGCGCTGCCGCTCGTACCGCCCGAGCTGCCACCGCTCGTGCCGCCGGTGCTGCCGCCACCCGTGCTGCCGCCACCGGTGCTGCCACCCGTGCTGCCACCCGTGGATGTCGCCTGTACCGTGACCGCTGCGGTACCGCTGCCCGAGCCACCCGTGCCATTGCAGGTCAGAGTGAAGCTGCTGTTGGCGGAGAGCGAGGAGATCGTCTGCTGGCCGCTGGTCGCGCGCGCACCGCTCCAGCCGCCCGAGGCCGTGCAGGAGGAGGCATTCTGCGTCGTCCAGGAGAGGGTTGTCGAGCCGCCGGAACTGACGGTTGCCGGGCTCGCACTGATACTCACGACCGGCGCGGGCGTCGTGCTCCCCGAGCCACTGCTGCCGCTACCGGCGCCGGCGGACAGGCGATACACGTACACGTTGTCGTTCGTGCGGTTCACCAGCACGAAGACGTTGTAGGCCGGTACATAGCGGAAGCGGCCGTAGGTGCCGTTGGAGTTCGGTGCCGTCGGCGTCACCGTGTTGGTGGAGGCCGGCGCGACCTTCTGCCAGGTCCAGTTGGCCGGATCGAGCGTGTACACGTCCGCCCCACCCGTCCACGCAACGAATTTCCGGCTTTGCGAATCGAACGCGAATCCGGGCGATTTCGCATTCTCCGCCGTCTTGTCACCCGAAGTGGCCTGGAATGTGTACCCGGACTGGAAGCTGCTCAGGTTCCAGACCTTGACGCCCGTCCCGGGGCCGCGGCCGCAATGGCCTGAAGACGGAAAGGCACCGGCTGCCACCATCAGGCGGCGCGCCGGGTCCACATCGGCCGTGACGGCGAGACCGACCCCGCATTGCGAGGCTCCGGACGTCCACTTGTTCGCCGCCGGATCGAAGCTCGCGGAGTCGTAGAAGTCACCCATGCTGTAAATGAGTCCCGTCGACGGATCGACGGCGGTGGTCGCGCGCTCGACCGGATTGGGCCAGGGCGACTCGGCCAGCCGCTGCCACTGCAGGGAGCCGAGGTTCAGCGCATTGTTGGCCCGGCAGGTCGTGTTGCCGTCACCATAGATTCCGGATCCAGAGGTTGAGACGAGCGCATCCAGCGCGCCCGAGAACTGCAGAACGCCGTTGGTATGGCGCGAACTCGGCCGGCCGTCGGAGTAATGACAAACGTTCTCCGCGACGTTCGGAGTCGGATCGACCAGCCGCAGCCACTTCTGCGTAGCCAGATCGAAGGCGTAGACCTCGTTGCCCGCGTAGTCATGGTGCCCGCCACCCCAGACGATGAGCCGGCTCCGGTTCGTGTCCAGCGCAGCGCCACCCCATGCGTCCATCACCGCGGACTGCTGGGTGTTGCCGGAGTAGGAGCAATTGCCGTTCGGGCAGGGATCGACGCCCGACATGCGCGAATTGGGAATCTGGTACCAGTGACCCGGCGCCAGGGAATCGAATGGACCGGCGTGAACGGTGCCGGCAACGAGAAGACCCAGAATCAGACAGATGAAGCGTTCCCCGCCCAGGCGCAATACAGTCATAACTACTCCCAATCGCGTCTACCGCAACACCATCCGCACACAGGAGGGTTGCACCGGACCGGTCACAGGAGGCCGCGACGTGGGGAATTTGCGCCAGGGTCGGGCTGCCTCCGCTTGCAGCTCCGCCTGGATCTGGCAACCCCGCTGTCCTAGAGCCAACCTCTGGACCGGAAGCTTTGCGTCCCCGCCTCACGACGGGTATGCCCTTGTCAGAACTTGCGACAATGTGCCGTATTGAATTAGCGGCAGATGTGACACAGTTCGCAGGTCGAGGAAGCCACCTGCGCCCGGCGTGCGCCGGCCTGATCGGCAGCGCATGGGTCTCTACTCCACATCGGACCGAGAGCGCTGCATCGCCGATCCACGCGGGACCGGACTTCGCAAAAGCGTGGGGAACCTATCACCGGAAGTCGCGAAAACCAACGCTGCGACGAGTCATCGGCGCTATCAGCGAAGCGCCTAGAAAGTCATTCTCCGTCGCAGACAGGCGGTTACGCCGACAACCTGCCGCAACGAGACAGGCTGGCGCCTGCCGGCACGATGGAGTGATTTTGTAAAATTCCCCGCAGGTTTTGCGGTGGGCCGGCATGGCCTGATGCGCAGCGCGTGCCTGCGCCGCGCCACGCGGCTCAGTTCTTCAGCGAGTAGCCTTTCTCGGCCAGTTTGCGGCGCAGACCCTGCAGCGGGTAATTCCCGGCGTAGGCCAGCTCGGCGTGGGTGCGCGCCTTCTCGTAGTCGGCCATCTTCAGGTAGAGCAGGCCCATGTTGTAGTGGACCTCCGGGTTGTCACGCAGCAGCACTCGCGCTTTCTCATAGGCTTCCAGTGCAGCATCGTACTGGTTCTTCCGCGCTCGCAGGTTCGCGTAGATCAGCCACACGCGACCATCATCGGGACGGAACTGCAAGGCACGCTGGAACCAGCAGTCGGCGGTCAGCCACCGCTCCGAGAACGGCGGAATGCCGCCTTTCTCAACCTCGTAGCGCGCGATGGTATTCAGGACGGGATAGTGATTGGGGACATATCGCAGCACGAACGACAGATCATCGAGAATCTCGACGCTGCTCTCGCCGCGCTCGAGTGCCTGCACCCTGGGCGTGAAATGGGCGGTTTCCATGAGCCGGATGTTGCTCTGATACTGGGGATCGTTGTAATCCCACGGTCCGGCCGGGGCGGCAAATACATCGCCGCAGGGTTGTAACGCAGCGGCACTGCCCGTCGCCGCTTGCGCCAGGCAAAGGCCGGCGGCCAGCTGCAGCACGAGCGCGCTGGCGCCTACCGCCAGATGGCGTCGGCGGGCCGGCAGACTCACGAATTGCGTCATCAGGCTCCTTCCACGAGGCGGGGATTATAGCGTTCCGCCACCAATCGCCTGCGCGCAATCGCCCGCGACGATTCGTTCGTTGGGCACGCTAGACCAGCACTTCGGCCGGTTCCGGGTGGCTCAGGAATCCCCGCGGGCTCGCCGAGAATCCATAAGCGCCGGATTGCAGCACCACGACCAGGTCGCCGGGCTGCGCCTTCGCCAGCGTCATGCCGGCGCCGAGCACATCGAGCGGCGTGCACAACGGGCCGACCACCGAGGCCGTTTCGGTGTCCGTCGCGCCGATGCGGTTGCCGATCACCACCGGGTAGTTCTTGCGGATCACCTGGCCGAAATTGCCGCTCGCCGCGAGGTGGTGGTGCAGGCCCCCGTCGGTCACCAGGAACACCCGGCCGCGCGAGACCTTGCGGTCGAGCACCCGGCAGATGAAGTAACCCGCCTCGCCGACCAGGTAGCGGCCGAGTTCGACGATCAGTGTCGCCTGCGGCAGCGAGCTGCGGCAGCGCTCGACCAGCCGCTGCAGGTTGGCGCCGACCGGGGCGACGTCGAGCGGCCGCTCGCCGGGAAAGTACGGGATGCCGAAACCGCCGCCGATGTTCAGTTCGCGGACCGGCGCCGGCGCGTCGCGGGCCAGCCGCTCGGCGAGTGCCACGGTAAGGTTCTGCGCCTCGATGATTGCGGCGGCACTCAGGTTCTGCGAACCGGCGAAGATGTGAAAGCCGCGGAAATCGAACACGGCGGTATCGATCCCGCCGAGGACTGCGGGCACGCGCTCGGCGTCGATGCCGAACTGCGCCGCGCCACCGCCCATCTTCATGCCGGCGGATTTCAGCTCGAAGTCGGGATTCACCCGCAGCGCCATCACGGGGCGCTGTTTGCGCCGGGCACCGACCAGTGCGAGTTCCCGCAGCTCACGCTCTGACTCGACGTGCACCGTGATGCCGGCGGCCACCGCCGCCTCGAGCTCCTCGACGCGCTTGCCGGGCCCGGCAAAACTGATCCGCCCCGGCGCCATGCCGCTGGCAAGCGCCACCGCGAGCTCACCGGCGGATGCGACGTCGAAGCCGTCCACCAGTCCGGCCATGTACCGCACCACCTCGGGATTCGGGTTGGCCTTGATGGCGTAGTGCAGGTGCAGTTCCGCCGGCAGGCTACGGCGCAGCTCCGCCACGCGCTCGGCGATGGCGCGACGATCGTAGGCGTATACCGGGGTACGACCGGCCCGTTCGCAGACCTCCCCGGCGGTGAGCTCGCCGATGAGCAGGCTGCCGTCGCGACTGCGCAGATGTTCCAGCACCGCATGCCGGAGCGGCTGTTCAGGACGCATTGGCCTGCGCTTCCAGCGCGGGGCGGAATCTCGCAACGATGCCGCTGCGATCGAGCTTGCCGTTGGGGTTGCGCGGCAGATCCTGCTCCCAGATCACGGTGGCGGGCACCATGAAGGGAGGCAGGTTCGCCCGACAGGCGTCGAGCAGCTGCTCCGTGTCGGCCGCGGCGCCAGCGGCAGGCTCGACCACCGTGGCGATGCTCTGCCCGAGCAGCGGATGCGTGACGCCGAAAACGACTGCGGCGGAGACGAGATGGGTCGCGTACAGCGCCTCCTCGACTTCAGTAGGGCTCACCCGGTAGCCCGAGGTCTTGATGAGCTCGTCGTTGCGCCCGACGAAATAGAGAAAACCCTCCGCGTCGCGACGCACGACATCGCCCGACCACACGGCGATTTCGCGCAACGGCACGCCGGACAGTTGCCCGGGCGCGGGACGGAAGCGCTCGCGCGTGCGCTCCTCGTCGCCCCAGTAGCCCTTGGCGACGAGCGCGCCGCGGTGCACCAGTTCGCCCGGCTCGTCGGCGCCGCATTCCGTGCCGTCCGGTCGCACCACGAGTATCTCCGCGAACGGGATCGCCTTGCCGATCGAGGTCGGGCGCTCGTCGACGAGTTCCGGCGGCAGGTACGTCGAGCGGAACGCCTCGGTGAGGCCGTACATCAGGAACACCCTGGTCGCCGGGCTCTTCTGGCGCAGGCGGCGCAGCGTCGCTTCGGGCATCTTGCCGCCGGAATTGGTGATGTAGCGCAGGTGGCGCGTGACCGTCTCCGGCCACTCGAGGGCGGCAAGCTGGATCCACAGCGGCGGCACGCCGGCGAGCCCCGTGACGCGCTCGCGCGCAGCGGCGCGCAGCACATCGTTCGGCAGCAGGTAGTTCAGCAGGATCGCGCGCGCGCCGGTGTGAAAGGCGGTCGATAGCTGACTGAATCCATAATCGAAACTGAGCGGGAGGACGGCGAGCAGGCTGTCGTCGGGCGTGTTGCCGAGATAGCTGGCGACACTGCGTGCGCCGGTGACCATGTTGCGATGGCTGAGCACGACACCCTTCGGCTGGCCGGTGCTGCCGGAGGTGTAGAAGATGGAGGCGACGTCTTCGTCGATACCGCTCGCCCGATGCAAGCCACTGCCCGCGTCCTGCAGTGCGGTCCATGCGAGCCGATGGCGCGCCAGCGGCGCACCGTCGCGCGGCTCGTCGACGGTGATGATGTGTTTCAGCTCCGGGCAGGTGGCGAGTTCCTCGTGGAGCAGTGCCGCCCGATCCGCAGAGGTGACCAGCAGCGTCGCGCCACAGTCGCGCAGGATATGCCCGACCTGTTTCGCCTTGAGCAGCGGATTCACCGGCACGAAGATCCCGCCGGCCATGGTGGTCGCGAAGAACGACACCACCGTCTCGATCGTTTTCGGCAGGAACACCGCAACGCGCCCGTGACGGGCAAGCCCGGCCGCGCCGAGCCCGGCAGCGGTCCGCGTCACGGCCTGCGCGAGTGCCGCATAGTTCAGCTCGCGCGCACCGTCACGCAGCGCGGGCCGCTCTGCGTGCCTGTCGGCGGAAGCGAGGATCAGTTCGTGAAGCAGTGCAGTCACAAAAAAGGTTCCCGGCCCGGATCTCCCGTTGACGGCCTCGCGGCCGGCTGCCGAGCGCCGACATTCTAATCGGGGCGCCGGCCGGGCGGCTGCGAACTGCGGCATAATTCACCGTCTGCGCCGGGAACCGTTTTGCCGACTCCGTCCGTGGTTTTCCCGGAGCCGCGCCAGTAGACTTGCGCGCGCCGCTGCCGGGAGCCACTGACCAATGATCGAGCAACAGGTTCGCACCATCCTCAAGAACACCCTGCAGCTCGGTGACCGGGCCGCCCAGCTCAACGCGGATACCGGACTGCTCGGCGCACTGCCGGAGCTCGACTCGATGGCGGTCGTCACCCTCATTACGGCACTCGAAGACCAGTTCGGCGTCGTCGTCGGGGACGACGAGGTGTCGGCCGAGACCTTCGCGACCTTCGGCACACTGGTGGAATTCGTCCGCAGCAAAGTGGCGCAGTAGTGACGCCGGCTGGCCGTTTCGCCCCGCAACTTTTCTTCCTCGACCCCGACAGCAAGCCCCTGTTCGCCTCGGCCGCGCTGCCGGCCGCGGCAGCGCCCCGCCACGGCGTCCTGGTCTGTCCCGCGTTCGCCGAGGAGATGAACCGCACGCGACGTACCGTGCGCCTCCTCATGGAACAGGCCGCGCAGGCGGGCCTTGCCGTCATCAACGTGGACCTCGCAGGAACAGGCGACAGCGCCGGGGAGTTCGCCGACGCGCGCTGGGAGGACTGGCTCGCCAACCTCGAGCAGGGCCGCGACTGGTTGCGGCGCCAGGGTTGCACCCAGGTCTCACTCCTCGGCGTGCGGGCCGGCGCACTGCTCGCCTGGCAGCTCGCGCTGGCGGCGCGTGAGCCGTTCCACCGCCTGCTGCTGTGGCAGCCGGTGCCGACCGGCCAGGCGGTGCTCACGGACCTGCTGCGCACCCGGCTCCTCGCGCCCGCCGCAGACGGCAAGCGCGAGGGTGTCGCGGCACTGCGCGCGCAACTGCAGGGCGGCAGCGCGGTGGAAGCCGCCGGGTACACGCTCTCGCCGCAGCTGGCAGCCGCGCTCGATGCGGCCCGGATCGGAGCGACGCCGGCCGACCGCCGGCTGCGAATCGCCTGGCTCGAGATCGTCGCCGACGCAGCAGCCGACGTGCGCCCGGTTGCGGCGCAATCGGTCGCGCGGCTGGTCGAGGCGGGCCTGCAGGCCGAACTCCTGCGCGCACAGGATCCACCCTTCTGGGCCACGACCGAGACCACCACCGGCCACGCCAGCGTCGCGGCATCCCTGCGCTGGCTGGAGGAGCGCGCATGAACGCCGAAATGCCGCTCCGTTTCGACTGCCAGGGGTTTACGCTGGCGGGCATCCTGCACCGCCCGGCGCAGCCCGGCCCGGTCGGCGTCGTCGTGGTGGTCGGCGGCCCGCAATACCGGGTCGGCAGTCACCGCCAGTTCGTGCTGCTGGCGCGCCATCTCGCTGCCGGCGGTTTCCCGGTGCTGCGTTTCGATTGCCGCGGCATGGGCGACAGCGGCGGCGAGTTTCCGGGCTTCGAAGCCATCACCGACGACATCAGGGCAGCGGTGGACGCGCTGCTCGCGCAGCTGCCGGGACTGCGCGCGGTCGTGCTGTGGGGATTGTGCGATGCCGCCTCGGCGGCGCTCATGTACGTGCCCGGCGATGAGCGCATCGCCGGCCTGGTGCTGGCCAATCCCTGGGTGCGCTCGCAGGCGACGCTGGCCCGCACCCAGCTGCGCACGTACTATTTCGCCCGCCTCATGAGCGGCGAGTTCTGGGGCAAACTCCTGTCCGGTGCGCTCTCACCATCGCGCGCGCTGCGAGACCTGGTCGCAACGCTGCGCGTCGGCGCACGCCGGCCGGTCGCAGAGCAACAGCCGGATTTCGTCACGCGCATGAGGGAGGGTCTATGCGCTTTTCGCAATCCGGTCCTCTTGATCCTGAGTGGCGACGACCTGACTGCGGCCGAGTTCGTGCAGCTCTCCGCCACCGGACCATGGTCCGGTCCGCTCGCCAGGCCACAGGTCGAGCGCCATGTGTTGCCGGCGGCCAGCCACACGTTTTCCACGGCTGCCTGGCGCGACGAAGTCGCCGCGTGCACACGCGCCTGGCTGGAGCGGGTTGCGGCGCGCATCGATACCGGTGTAGCCCGATGACCGGCAATCATCTGAATCAGCCGCTGGCGGCAGCACCATGGATCGGTTGACGGGGCAGATCGCAGTCGACCCACTGAGCCTGGCGGCACCGCAGGGCGCGGTGGCGGCGCCCGGCTTCTGGTGTGCGGCCGACGGCGCGGTCGTGAGCGCCCGCGACGGTGACCGCTGGCGTGGCTGCATCGGTGACGCGTACGCGAGCGGCGACCCGGGTACCAACCCATCCGGCGGTGTGCTTGCCCTGCTCTCCAGGGTCGGCGCCGGCCAGGATGCTGCGCTCGCCGATCTCGGCGGAGAGTATGTGGTCGCCTGCCACGACGCCCGCACACGGCGCTTGCTGATTGCGACCGACCATTTCGGCATCCAGCCGCTTTATTACGTGGTCGATGGCGAGCGCCTGAGTTTCGGCACCGACCTCGACTGGGTCAGCAGCCAGGCGCCGGGCGGCAAGCGCCTCTGCCACCAGGCGCTGTACGACTACCTGTTCTTCTCGCTGGTCCCGAACGATCGCTGCATCTACGAGGGCGTCCGGAAACTGCCGCCGGCGAGCGTGCTGATCTGGCAGGACGGGCGCTGCGTCATCCGCCGCTACTGGGACCCGGACTTCCGCCGTGAACGCGCAAACGTGCCGGAACTGGGCGAGCGCACGGTGCAGGCCATCTCGGCGGCGGTCGAGCGAAGGTCGCGGCTACCGGAAACCGGCTGCTTCCTGAGCGGCGGCCTCGACAGCTCCACCGTCAGCGGCATGGCCCGACGGCACGCCGGGCCGGGTGTCGCTGCATTCACCATCGGCTTCGACGTTCCGCAGTTCGACGAGCGCGAGTTCGCCCGCATCAGCGCACGGCATTTCGCCATGACGCTGCACGAAAAGGTCATCCGCTCGGCGGAAATCGGCCGCTGCGCAAGCCGGGTCATCGACGCATTCGCCGAACCCTTCGGCAACCCGTCCGCGATTCCCGCCTACGTCTGCGCCGAGTTTGCGCACGATACCGGCGTACGCCACATGCTTGCGGGCGATGGCGGCGATGAATTGTTCGCCGGCAACGAGCGCTACCAGAAGCAGTTGCTGTTCGAGGTCTACGGCCGCTTGCCCGGCTGGCTGCGTGGCGGTCTCGTCAACCCGCTGGCTGCGGTTTCGGCCCGCGCTCCGGCGCCACTCGACAAGCTCGCGAGCTACGTGCGCCAGGCGCGCACGCCCCTGCCCGACCGGTTCTACAGCTACAACCTGCTGGTTCACCAACCGCCGGCGACGGTCGTCGCCGCCGACTTCCTGGCCGCGATCGATCCCGAATCGCCGTATCGATACGCGCGCGCGCTGTACGCCGCGCCGGCCAGCGGGGACGTCGTGGATCGCATGATGTACCTGGACTGGACCGCCACCCTGACCGACAACGATCTGCCCAAGGTCCGGGTGGCCTGCGAGCTGGCCGGGGTGCGCGTGCGCTTCCCGATGCTCGACCCCGCCGTGGTGCGCGTCTCCACCGAGGTGCCGTCAGAGGCGAAGCTCAACCGCGCAGAGCTGCGCAAGTTCTACAAGGAGAGTTTCGCCAGCTTCCTGCCGCCCGAGGTGATCCGCAAGCGCAAGCACGGCTTCGGCGTGCCAGTCGGCATCTGGGTCAACCAGGATGCGGATCTGCGCGAGCGCGTGCGCGAGCGCCTCGACGCGCTCGCCCGCCGCGGCATCGTCCGCCGTGAGATTACCGACGACCTGCTCGATCTGCAGGCGAGAGAGCACGCCTCGTTCTACGGGTCCCTCATCTGGCCGCTGTTCGCGCTGGAGGAATGGCTGCAAAGCCGCGGCCTGTGAGGCGCTCGCGCGCTGCTCAGCGCGGCCGGTGGCTGGCGATCACCCGCGTGAACAGATCCCGCAGGCCGCAGGCCGTCTCGCGCCAGGAGAACTGCTCGGCGTAGGCGCGTGTGGCGCCGCGCAAGGGAGGGTTCGCGAACAGCACGCCCACGGCGTCGGCCACGCCCTGCGGCGTGCGCTGCCGGATCAGGACACCGGCGGGCTGCGCGCACACCAGCTCCGGGGTACCACCGACATCGGTGGCCGCGACCGGCGTGCCACAGGCCATTGCCTCGAGCAGCACGTTGGCCCAGCCCTCGCTGGCTGACGCCAGCACCAGGGCATCAGCGGCACCATACCAGTCGCGCAGTTCGGCCTGTTCGACCGCGCCGGTGAAGCGCACGCGCTCGGCAACGCCGCGCGCGCGGGCGAGTTCGCGCAGTGCCGCATCCTGCGGGCCGGCACCGGCGATCACGAGTTCGTAGCCCGGCAGCAGCGCCAGCGCCCCGAGCACGAGGTCGTGCCCCTTCACCGGCAGCAGGTTCCCGACCGACAGCAGCGTCGGGCGCGCCAGGCCGAGGCGCGCGCGCAGCGCAGCGCGCTCGGCCGGAGGGCGAAACTGGGCGAGGTCCACGCCATTACGCAGGACCTCGACCGCCTCGGGACGCAGCCCGATTCCGACGAGCACCTCCTTGAGTGCCGCCGAGACGGTGATCAGTGCCGCCGCCCGCCTGGCCGCGGCGCGGATCATGCGCCGCTGCAGGGCGAAGCCTGCGATCACGTTGAGATCGCTGCCCCGCGCCGTGATCGTCACCGGCCGATCGAAATGCCGGCCGAGCAGGATGGCGGCCACGCCGTCCGGATAGAAATACTGCGCGTCGATCAGGTCGAAATCGAAGCCCCCGGCGCGCAGGCGGCGGAGCGCGGGGAGCGCGGCCAGCGCGAGCAGTGCCGGGGCGATCGACATGCCGACCCGGGGCACGCTCGGAAAGCGCGGATGCTCGACGGGAATGCCGTGGCGTATTTCGCGGGGCGCCACGCGCGCGTATGCCGCCCAGGCGCCGAACTGCGACCGCGCCGAAGGAAACCACGGGACGGGTGCCACCACCCGTGCGTTGACTCCGCCGAGAGCCACGAGCTGGCGCAGGCGCTGCTCGACGAACACGCCGTACCAGGGCCGGCTGGCGTCCGGATACAGCATGCCGAAGGTCAGCACGTTCATGCGGGCAGGGCGCTGCGCATTGCGGATCGTGACGGCCCCCGACGCCTAGCCATTGGCGGGAATCGTACAGGTCTCGCCCCGCGCGCGGGCCCGCGCCTCGGTGAGGCGCGCGGCGAAGCGCCAGCGACTGCCGCCCCAGGTGCCAATGCGCGGGATCTGCCACGGATCGGTGGCGCGGTCGGAATAGCCCCAGGCAGTGGTCACGGCCGCACGAAAGCCGGCCTTGCGTGCCAGCTCCACGTCGCGCATGCCGTAGTCACGACCCGGCCGGCCGTTGGGATAGGCAAACAACTCGATCGGAGCACCGACGATGCCGAGCAGGTCGTCGCGACCTGCGGCAATCTCGAATCCCGCCTGTCGCTCGTCCAGGCGCGCCAGGATGGGATGGCTGCGGGTATGGCCGCCGATTTCCATGCCGGCAGCGTGCAGCTCGCGTACCTGTGCGCAGGTCATCATCAGGCCGGCCGGCATGGTGGCGCGCGCCGATTCGAGCAGCTGCCGGGCGTAATCGAAGCGCAGGCCCGGATCCTCGTACTTCAACCGGTCGATCATGTCGAGTGCCGCGCGCCGGCGGCTGTCCATGGAATCGAGCTGCAGGTCACCGAACCACCGGGTACCGGTCTGCCACAGGCCGGCGGGCGCCTGGCGACAGGCCTCGATGATCGCGTCGTTGAACATGAAACCGCCGTCGAGGTAGCCGGTGGCGACGAAGAACGTCGCCGGCAAGCCGAGTTCACGCAGGATCGGCAGGGCCTCGGTGGCGTTGTCGGCAAAGCCGTCGTCGAAAGTCACGGCAACCGCGCGCGCCGGCAGCCGGCCCTGCTCCTGCAGCGTGAGCGCCGCGCCGAGCGGCAGCACCCGGAAGTCCTCGGCGAGCACCGTCATCTGCTCGCGGAACATGCGCGCGTCGGGCTCGTCCGGGAACATCGCATCGGGCTCGGTGCGAACCCGGTGATAGATCAGCACCAGCAGCCGCGCCCCGGCGAAGCGGACCAGACTCTCGGCGCAGCGCACGGCAAGTGATCGCAGCATGGCCTTCTGCGCTCCGTCCGCCTACGCCGACGCCCGGCGCGCGGGCGCCGGCCCGGCGTAGCGCTCGATGAGCTCTTCCATGCGCCGCAGGGAACTCGCCCAGCTGTGGTGACTGATGACGCGCGCGCGGCCGGCACGCGCGAACGTATCACGCCTGGCCGGATCGCCGAGCAGCGCCAGCACGGTCGCCGCCGCTTCCGCCGGTCCGCTGGCCGTCAGCAGGTGCTCGCCGGGGACCGCATCGACACCCTGCGCTGCGAGCGGCGTACACACCACCGGCACCCCCATCGCCATGGACTCCAGGATCTTGTTCTGGGTGCCGCGGGCCACATCGAGCAGCGCGACACTGACCGCCGCGCGTCGCACGAACGGTCGCACATCCGGCACCGTGCCCGTCACGGTCACGGCCGGCCGGTCGGCGAGGCGGCGGATCACGGCGGGCGGCTCGGCGCCCACGACCACGAACCGGGTCGACGGCCGCTGCGCGAGAATCCGCGGCAGCACGGTGTCGCAGAATCGCAGCACCGCCTGCTGGTTCGGAAAGTAATCCATGCGCCCGGAAAAGCAGACGAGATCGGGGTCGTAGGGCTCGGTGGCCGGCGCGAAGTACTCCGTGTCGACACCGTTCGGAAACCAACCGGTCTGCCGCGCGGTGCCGAGCGAGCGCAGTGACTCGAGTTCCGCCGCGGTGGTGCAGGTGCACAGGTCGAACCGGGCCGCGAGCGCCGCCTCCACACGACGCAGCTTCACGCTCTCCAGCCAGTAGCCTGCGGACAGCGGAAAGCGCCGTTCCTCGGCATACATGGCCCATTTCTCGGAGTCCATGTCGCCGAAGTCGAGCACCTTGAAGGCCCCCTCGTGGCCGGCCACGTAGGGCGCCACCGACGAGCAGTGGACGAACACCAGCTCGTAGGCGCCGCTCGCGAGTTCGGCGCCAATGCGTCGCGCCAGTGCCGGCGAATAGAAGTAGCCGAACGACGAGGGCTGCGTGCTGGCGAGCCGCCCCACCATGCGGGCCCCGGCAGCCAGCGTACCGATGGGCTCGGCGATGATGCGATGACAGTGTTCCGCAAGACCGGCGCCCGCCTCGCGCTCGGCCTCGGAGCGCAGCGGCGCCGCCACGGTGACTTCGTGGCGCCCGGCGAGTTGGCGGATGATGTTGAATGGGCGAATTTTGCCGCCGCGCGCCGGCGGATAAGGGAAGCGGTGGCAGACGAACAGGGCCTTCACGCCGCCGCCGCTCCACGGGTCAGGTCGGCAAGCTCCGCCGCCACGTCCTCGTGGCTGCGCCCGTCGAGGAATATCCGGCACCAGATCTCGATGTTCATGAGGCACTGCAGGTGATCGGAGTAATCCTGCCGCGAGGCCTCGTGCAGGGCCATGACCTCGCCGACCTCGCCCGGGCGGAACAGCCCGCGCCGCTCCAGCGCCTGCTGCGACAACACGGCGCGCATCACGGGTCGCAGCTCCCGCTTGAGCCAGGCGCCCATCGGCGCGCCGAAGCCACGCTTGCTCTTCTCCAGCGTGGCGGCCGGCAGCAGGTCCGCTACCGCAGACTTGAACAGGTGCTTGAGCCGGCCTCCGGGCATTTTCAGCGCGGCCGGCAGCTGCAGCGAGAGGTCGAGCAGCTCGTTGCCGAGCAATGGCACGCGGCATTCGAGCGACGCGGCCATGGTCATCTTGTCGGTCAGCAGCAGCAGGTCGTCGGGCAGTTGCGTCTCGAGGTCCACCTGCATCAGGCGATTGACCGCGTCGCTGCCGGTCGCGCGGTCGAAAGCCGCCTGCAGCGGGTCGTGATCGCTGCGCGCTGTGCCCGTCAGCGACAGCCGCGCGCGCGCCTGCGCATCGAACAGGCGCACGTAGGCCATGTACTGGGCCTCCGGCGGCAGCGTCGAGTGGCCGATGAACTCGCGCGCGTAGCGCAGCAGGTTCGTCACCGGCCCGTGCCGGTCGCTCGGCAGCCGGCGCGCCAGCGGCACGAGGCAGCGCTCCCGGACCCAGCGGGGAATGCGGTTGAACCGGCGCAGGTAATGCGCACCGAGATAGCGGCGATAGCCGCCGAGCAGCTCGTCGCCGCCCACCCCGGAGAGAATGACCGTGACATCGCGCCGCGCGAACTCGGCCACGAGGAAGGTCGTGATGATCGCCGAGTCGGCCACGGGCTCGTCCATGTGCCACAGCAACCGCGGCAGGAGACGCGCGACGTCGGGCCGCACGATGATCTCGTGATGGTCGGTGCCGAAATGCGCGGCGACACGCCGTGCATCGGGCAGCTCGTTGTAGTACGCGCCCGCACGCCCGAGGTCGAAGCCGATGGAATAGGTTTTCACCTGCTCGCTGGCCGAGCGGGTCATCAAGGCCACCACGGCACTCGAGTCGATGCCGCCGCTCAGGAACGCGCCGAGCGGCACGTCGGCGACCATCTGCGCGGTCACCGAGCGCTGCAGGGCTGCCCGCAACGCTTCGCGGGCATCCTCGTGTCCCATCGCGGCAGTCGCGTGCCGTGGCATCTGCCAGAACTGCCGGGTCGTGACCGATCCCTCCGCAGCCACCAGCAGGTGCCCGGGCAGCAGCTTGCGGATGCCGCGGAACAGGGTGCGGGGCGCCGGGACGTAGCCGAGGTAGAGCAGTTGATCGAGGCTCTCCGGGTCGAGCGCCGCGTCGATGCCCGGCAGCGTCAGGATCGACTTCGCCTCGGAGGCAAACACGAGCCGGTCCGCATCGAGCCAGTAGTACAGGGGCTTGATGCCGAGCCGGTCGCGTCCGAGCAGCAGGCGCCGGCGTCGCCCGTCCCACAGGGCGAAGCCGAACATGCCGTCGAGCCGCTCGACCATCGCCTCGCCGTCGCGCGCGTACAGGTGCACCAGCACTTCGCAGTCGCTGCCGGTCAGGAAGCGGTAGCCGTCCTGCTCGAGTTCGCGACGCAGCTCGCGGAAGTTGTAGATCTCGCCATTGCAGACCAGCTGAATGAGGCCGTCCTCGCTGTGCAGCGGCTGGTGCCCACCCGCGACATCGATGATCGACAGGCGGCGCATGCCGAGCAGGAGCCCCTCGGTGGTGTAGCAGCCGTGGTCATCCGGGCCGCGGTGGCGCGTGACCTCGCCCATGCGCGCGGCCCAGGCCGGATCGAGGCCGGTGCCGGGCCGGAGGGAAAGAACACCGTGTATGCCGCACATGACGGAATGAACCGCGACCGGGCCCAGGCCCCTACGCCGCCAGCACCGCGCGGTTGAACGATTCGTAGATCAGCAGCGACCACAGCGCCGGGCTGTGGTCGCTCAGGCCCGACTGGTGCTGCGCGAGGAGCGATTCGACGGCACGCATCTCGAACATCCCGGTGTCGGCCAGCGAGCCTTCCAGCAGGCGCGAACGCACGTGCTCGCGCAGCTCCTCGCGGAACCAGCGGCCGATCGGCACCGCGAAACCCATCTTCGGCCGGTAGATCACGTCGCGCGGTATCTGCTGCGCGATCGCCTTCTTGAGCACGTACTTGCCCTCGCCGCCACGCAGTTTCAGCTCCGGCGGCACCGTCGCCGCCCACTCGATGAACTCGTGGTCGAGCATCGGCACGCGGACCTCCAGGCTGTTCGCCATGCTCGCGCGATCGACCTTGGTGAGGATGTCGCCGACGAGATAGGTCTTGATGTCGATGTACTGGATCTGCGAGAGCCGGTCCACGCCGTCGAGCTCGCGTTCGTGCCGGTGGAAGATGTCGAGCACCCGGTAGCCCTGCAGGTCGGAGCGCTGCCGCGGCGTGAACAGCCGCTGGCGCAACTGCGGCGTGGTGATGGAGACGCTGTCGAAGTAGGCCGAGGTGCTTTCCCGTGCCAGCGCCTCGAAGGTCCTCTTGGCGCGGAAGATCCGCGGCGCCCAGTCGGCCTTCGGATAGACCCACCCCAGCAGCCCGAACAGCGGTCGCCGCAGTGCATAGGGCAGCAGACCCCGCACCTGCTCCTCGTGCATGTGCCAGCGATACCGGCGGTAACCGGCGAAGACCTCGTCGCCGCCGTCGCCCGAGAGCGCGACCTTGACGCGCTTGCGCGCGAGCTCGCAGACCCGGTAGGTCGGCAGCGCCGAGCTGTCCGCGAAGGGCTCGTCGTAGATGCTCGCCAGCCGGTCGATCAGGCTGAAGTCGTTGGGATCGACCGTCTCCACGAAGTGCTCGGTACCGAGCGCGCCGGCCACGCGTGCCGCGAAGCGGGACTCATCGAAGGCCGGATCGCCGAACGAGATCGAGCAGGTGTTGACCGGCCGCGACGAGGCACGCGCCATCATCGCCACCACACCACTCGAGTCCACGCCGCCCGACAGGAAGGCACCGACCGGCACGTCGGCGATCATGCGCACGCGCACCGCCTCCTCGAGACGCTCCAGCAGCGAGCCGATGACCACGTCCTCGTCGGCCGGCGTGGTTGCCCGGAAGCTCAGATCCCAGTACGACTGCGGTGCCGGCACCGGGGCGCCCCGGGTCATGACCAGCGTGCAGGCGGGCGGCAGCTTGCGCACGGCGGCCAGGATGCAGCGCGGATCGACGACGTAGCCGAGCGAGAAGTATTCCTCGACGGCGAGCGGGTCGATGTCACGCGGCACACCGCCATGGCGTAGCAGCGACTTCAGTTCCGAGGCAAACACCACCTGGCCGTTCGCGAGCACGGCGTAGTACAGCGGTTTCTTGCCGAGCCGGTCGCGCGCCAGGAACAGTTCGCGGCGATTGCGGTCCCACAGTGCGAACGCAAACATGCCGCGGAAACGGCGCACGCAATCGCGCCCCCACTGCTCCCAGGCGTGCACGATGACCTCGGTATCCGTGCGGGTGCGAAACACGTGCCCGGCAGTCTGCAGCTCCTGGCGCAGATCCATGAAGTTGTAGATCTCGCCGTTGAACACGACGACCACCGAATCGTCTTCGTTGTAGAGCGGCTGCTTGCCGGTGGACAGATCGATGATCGACAGGCGCCGATGCCCGAGTCCTGCGCCGGGCTCGACGTGAAACCCGGCATCGTCCGGGCCGCGGTGCGCCTGGATGTCGTTCATGGCGCGCAGCACACCCTCGTCGATGGGCTCCACGCCGCGCAGATCCACGATGCCGACGATGCCGCACATGGCCTAAGCCGCCATCCCGAGGCGGGAGTCGGCCGCCACGCTGTCGAGGTACAGGCGCCGGTAACCGGCCACCATCGCATCCAGACTGAACTCCCTCATGACCCGCTCGCGCGCGGCGCGTCCGTGGTGGGCCGCCACCTCCGGATGTTCGAGGTAATGGCGCAGGCGCTGCGCGATCGCCGCGGGATTGCCGGCCGGCACGAGGTAGCCCGTTTCGCCGTCCACGACGAGTTCTGCGTTACCGCCTACCGCGGTAGCGATGACCGGCAGACCGCAAGCCATGGCCTCGAGGATGGTATTGGAGATGCCCTCCGCGAGCGACGGCAGCACGAAGACGTTGAACCCCCGCATGGCCTGCGGAATGTCGTCGCGCGCACCGGCGACCTCACAGCGCGACAAGAGGCCCGCGTCGCCGAGAATGGCGGTAACCGCGCCGCGCTCGCTGCCCTCGCCGACCAGCGTGAGACGCGGCAGCGGCGAACTGCCGGCCAGCCGGACAAAGGCCTGCGCCAGCGTCATGAAATCCTTCACCGGCTCCACCCGGCCGACCGCGCCGACGACGAAGCCGCTGGCGGGAAGCCCGGCCGGATCGGGCCTGAACTGTTCCGTGTCCACCCCGTTGCAGATCCTGCTGGTGCGCTGCGGATCCACACCGATACTCGTCGTGAGATAGTCCTCCAGGTGCCGCGAGAGCACGACGTAGCGGGTCACCACCAGCCGGAATGCCCGGCGCAGCTCGCGATAGCCCCGGCGCGTGCCGTGCAGGTCGACGACGTCCCAGCCGTGTTCGCCGTGTATGCGCACGGGCACGCCCGCGAGCAGCCCGGCGAGCTGCGACTCCAGGCAGGGCAGGTTACGCGTGTGCAGGATGTCGAAACGTCGTTCGCGCAGCAGCCGCCACAGGCGGTACAGGTACGCCGGGCTCTTGCCTGGCGGCTTGTGCAGGGCGTGCACCTGAACGTCCGCAGGCAGGCGCCGGCGGAACTCTGTCGCACCCGTCAGCGCGATGATCGTGTGCGCGAACTCCTCGCGTGGCAGGCGGTTGACCAGATTGACCAAGCCGTTCTCCAGACCACCGTAGTCCAGCCGGAAAATCACGTGCGCGATGCTGATTCTTCGCTTCATTTCACACCAACAGCCGCGGGTTACCTGCGCATGGCCAGCCGGCTCACCGCAGCGTCAAATCACCTTCGCGAATACTTCGCCCACCGGCGCCCAGCGAAAGTCACCCGCGAGCCGGCGCAGCTTGCCCTCGAAGCGGGCAAGGTTGACGTAATGGCGAAAGCGCGTGCGCAGGTCGATGTCGCCGACGCGGGGCTGGTCGGGATCGAGCTCCCAGGGATGGAAATAGAACACGGCGGGCCGGCCTTCGCCACCACAGACACGAGCCAGCGCCCAGTGGCTCCACCAGTAGGGCAGCAGGCGAAAGAAACCGCCGCCGCCGCAGGGAAAACGCCAGCCGCCGTACTGCAGTGTCGTGATTGGAATCTCGATCAACGGGTGCCCGTCGAAGTGGAAGGGGAAGCGCGGCGCCTCGCGCATGCCGTAGTGGTCGTGACGCACGGGATTGATGCTGGAGCTGTAGCGGTAACCCGCTTCGCTCAGCTCATCGAGCGCCCACAGGCAGTCGGCATTGAGCGAGAAGCTCGCGGCCCTATAGCCGATGACCCGCTGGCCGGACAGGTCTTCCAGCAACGCCCGGGTGCGGGTGATGTCCGCCCTGAACTCGGCCGGCTGCTGCTCGTGCACGCGGATGTGGCGGTAGCCGTGGCTGGCAATCTCGTGGCCCGCAGCCGCAACCTGACGCACGACTCCCGGCAGGCGCTCTGCGACCCAGCCGAGCCAGAAGAACGTGGCGCGGATACCGGCCGCGGCGAATATGTCCAGGATCAGCCCGACGTTGCGTTCGACGCGCAGCGGATAGCGATCCCAGTCGTCGGGGGACACGTAGGGACGCAATGCCGAGACCTGGAAATAGTCCTCGACGTCGACCGACATGGCGTTGTCCCGTCCCGCGGAGACGCCATTCGGTTCTTCCGGGAAAGGCCGCTCATTTGCCGTCACGCCATCAGAACGTGCGGACGAGTTCGACACTGACCCAGTACTCGTCATAGTCGGCGGACGAGCCGCCCTTGCGATCCCTGCTGCTCCAGCCGGTGAAAAGCGACGCCTGCGTGCGCAGACCAAGCTCGCGGGCGACGCCCATGCGCAGGTACAGGTTGTCGTCCTCGAAGGCCGGCGCGGTGTCGTCGAGCGTGTTGTTGTACTCGCGGTTCTCCCAGGCAGCGTTCAACGACGCCGTGGTCAGCGCCCCGATGTCCCAGCCGAGATCCGTGTAGACACCCCAGGCGGTCTCGTCGTCCAGGTTCTGGATCTGCGCGGTATCCGGGTCGAAGGACATGTTGTCCTCGCGGCGCTCCCAGAACGTGCCGAAAGTTGCGCGGCTGCGATACAGCTCGCGCAGCACAGAAGCATCGGCCCGCTTGTACAGGTAGAAGTTGCCCGTGCCCGTGCGCCCCAGTTGCGAGCCGGGCGGCAGCGGCGGCTGCTCCTGCCCGGGCACCCCGGCCGGCAGCCGGCGCAATTCGGTCAGGTCGGTCGTCGTCGGCGTCTCGTCGTAACTCAGCCGGTAGCGGACGTCTTCCTCCACCAGCTCGCCGAGCAGGCGCCAGGTGGTGCCGAAGTACCGGTGTCCGACGGCTGCCTCGAGCATCGTGGTCTCGGTCGCCATGGCGACGCCGGTCTCCCAGCGACCCTCGTTCAGCGAGTCGTCCTCCGGATCCTGGAAGTCGCTGTCGAGTCCCGCCAGCCCGAACACCTGCCACGCCGGCGTCGTCTGGTACCCGAGGCGCAGCCATGTGGACTGCTGCACGAGCTCGCCCGAGGTCTCGTAGTCGACGCTCTCGTACTCGTAGGCCAGCTCGTAGCGCAGCGGCCGGGGCGATTCGTCCTGCGACCGCAGGTATGCGGCGCCATCGATCGTGTCGATGTCCTGGATGTCGAGCGGTTCCGTGACGGTCTGGTCGTCGGTACGGGGAGTGTCGTCGAACAGCACCTGGCCCACCCGGAAGTGGCCTTCAGTTTCGGAATGCCCGAAGACACCGCGCCGCCATTCCGGACCGACGTCCCAGATGAAGGCATCGGTCCGGTTGCCCGTCACCGGTATGTTGCTGGAGCTCACCGGCAGTTCGGGGCTGACGGTCACCTGGGACAGATAACTGCGTCCCCGCAGCTGCAGCTCCTCGCCGATGAGATTGGCGAGCACATCAGCGTCGAGGTGGTTGTACACCTCGTTGCGATCGGAATCGTCAGCGTAGAACAGCGCCTCGAGCTCGTAGTTGACCTCGGCGCGCAGCCGGTTGCCCTCGAACAGCATGTCGATGCCGGGCAGCACGCGGGTGACCCAGTCGCTCTCCTCCTCGTCGCTCGGAGCTAGGTTGACGTTGCTCGTGTATGTCTGGCTGAGCGTGATCGACGGCTCGATCTCCCACGCCGCCGCGACGGACGAACCGAACGCCAGGATTGCCGTGGTCGACCACAACGCCGCTTTGTGCCGCATCACGACGCCACCCCTAGTCCTGAGTGTAAGGATAGTAGTATTCCTTGTAACGGGAGTGCCCTGATGCAGGCGCCTTGTTGAGCACGAGGCTCACGGTCACGTTGGTGCCCTTCAGCAACTGCAGGACCTGCCCGACATCGCCGGCCGTCGAGCGGCCCGCCTCGACCACGACCAGCGCGTGATTGGCCTGGTCGGCAAGCACGCGCCCCTCGCTGCTCAGGAGCAGCGGCGGTGAGTCGAGCAGCACCACCGTGTTGGCGTCGTTGAACGACTTGAGGATCTGGCCCATGCGCGGGCCTGCCAGCAGTTCGGTCGCATCCTGGCGCGGCCGACCCGCCGACATCACGTAGAGCGACTCCACGTCGGTCGCCAGCAGCACCTCGGCAACGTCGCGCGCTTCCGCTGCGAGGAGGTCGAGCATACCGGGGCAATCGTCGATTCCCAGCCGTGAGCTGAGCGTGCGCCGCGCCGGATCGGCGTCGATCAGCACGACCCGGGTCATCTGCTCGCTCGCCATGCTCGCGGCCAGGTTCAACGCAATGAAGGACTTGCCGGCGTGCGGCAGGTCGCTCGTCAGCATGACGAGATTGCCGCCCTTGGGTGCCGACCGCGACATGCCGAAGACTCGCGCCAGCACCGGGCGTTTGAGGAAGCGGAAATCACGCGCGAGCATCGGCGAGCTATCGAGCATCAACAGGCTGCGCAATGCGACCGGCGGCCGATCTGCAACCGGCAGCCGCGGCTGCGCGGCCTTCGGGATGGCCGGGACCACCGCCGAGGGATCCCCGCGCCGCTCCGGCGGGGAACGGCCCATGGCTTTCTCGACGATGCTGCTCATGTCGCGGCCACCCCGGCGACGGCGCCGGCCTCGGTCGCCCGCAGCGCGAGCCACGTAACCAGCAAAACGGCGTACACCGCGAAAAGCCCGGCAACACTGCCGGCCAGCAGCATGGTGTTCCTGCGCAGCATGGCCTGCTCAGCGTCGGCCCGTACGAGCCGCACGGCGCCCAGTACCGGCACACCGAAGCGCCGCTCCAGGTCGCTGCCGGTGAAGAACACCGGCCGGATGAGGTTCAGGCCGAAGGCGAGCGCCGCGCCGGCGAGCAGTGCAAACACGAGCACCCCGGTCACGAACAGCCCCCGCGGCGGGCCTGCCGGCACTGCCGGCAAGGTCGGTGGATCGATGATGCGAAACGTCGCGTCGCTGCGGCTTTCTTCCGCGGCATCCGAGATGCGTGCCGATTCAACCCGCGCGAGCAACTCCTCGTACTG
Organism: Nevskiales bacterium; assembly: GCA_011526045.1. Taxonomy (GTDB): domain Bacteria; phylum Pseudomonadota; class Gammaproteobacteria; order Steroidobacterales; genus QUBU01. Next base: position 60,991 of record WYBE01000028.1, read on the forward strand.
CTTGCGCGTGAAATCGTAGTCGCGGGTGAGCCGCTTCAGCTCCGCCTCGATGGCCGGCACGGTGTCCACCTTGCGGCGCAGCCCGGCCACGACGCCGGCCTGCTCGGAGCGTTGGGTCTGCAACTGCGCAATCAGCACGTCGGTCTGCGACAACTGCATCTTCATCTGCTGGTAGACGGGATTGAGGTCGAGCGGCGAGTAGGCGCGCGAACGGGCTCCGGGAACCGTCGCGGTCGCGGCCTGCTTGGCCCGCAACTCCTCGATGGTCTTGTTGATCGCCACGATGTCCGGATGAGTATCCGTGTACTTCAGGCGCAGCTCCGCGAGTTGCGCCTCGAACTGCGAAATCTGCCGGCTCTCGGGGGAATCCACCGACTGGCCGCCCGTGGAGGGAGCCAGGCCGAAGACCGGTTCCTCGCCCTCGAGCTGGCGCTGCAGCTCGGCGCGGCGGTTCTGCGCCACCCGCAGCTTCGAGGCGATGTCCTGCAGCTTGTTGTCCGCTTCCTGCAGACGCGCGAAATAATCCACGCCATCGTCGGGCATCAGGCCCACGTTGCGCTGCTTGAACTCGGCGAGCTTTGCCTCGGCTTCGTTCAGGCGTCGCGCGTAGTCCTTGCGCTGCTCGTCGAGGAAGGTCTTGGCGGCAGCCGCATCGGTCACGCTCTTGCCCTGCGCGCCGCTGATGAAGGTGCTGATCAGCGCCGTCACCACAGCGAGCGCCTTCTGCCCGTCGGTGTTCTGGTAGCTCACATTGACGATGTTGTTGCTCTCCCAGTTCAGGTTGATGTTCAGGCGCAGGTTATCCAGCAGCGCCTCCGTGGTCGGGCCCTTGCCCCCCTCGCCGCGCAGCCCCGCCTCTTCGATCAACCGCTCGAGGTTCGGCCGGCTCATCAGCACACGGGTCATCATGTTGGCGGCGACGATCGCGTCCGTGTTGACGGCAAGGCCCTGCAGCAACGGCCGCAGGGTGCTCTGCGTGTCGACGTACACGCGCGCCGACGCGCGGTGGACGTCGGGCTGCAGGAACACGACCGTCCAGCCGACCACGCAGACCAGCCATGCGGCCGCAACCGCAACCCAGCGGAACCGCCAGCAACCCCAGAGCACACCGCGGAGGTAGTCGATCAACTCCGCGGGGTCGAACCCGCCCTGATTGACAGTGCTTGCCATGAGGATCGTCTTGTCTTGCCTACAGCCGCGATTCCGGTATGAAGAGCACGTCGCCGGGCATCATCTCGATGTTCTCGCTGATCTTGCCCTCGTTCAGCAGGTCGGCGAGACGAACGGGAATCTCCACCTTTTGTCCGTCGGCGCGACGGATGATCTTGGCGCGGTTACCCGCCGCCCCGGGCGCGAGCCCGCCCACGTCGATCAGCACATCGAGCACGGTCAGGTTTCGCCGGTAGGCGAGCGCCCTCGGCTGCGCGGCCTTGCCCACTACGCGAATCTGCTCGCCGAAGGTGCCGACGAACTCCCGCACGATGACGTTCACCTGGGGTGTCTTCACGAAATTGGCGAGTGCTGTCTCCATGTCGCGCGCGAGCTGCGTCGGTGTCTTGCCGACTGCCTGCATGTCTTCCACGAGGGGCGTCGAAATGCGGCCGTCCGGGCGCACCGGCACGCTCACCGACAACTCCGGGTTGCGCCAGACGAAGATGTCGAGCTGGTCACCGGGCCCGATGAGGTACTGCGCCGGAGTCTCCGCCGTGACCGGCGCCGGCGGCGGCTCGGAAGTTGCGCAGCCCGCTGTCAGCGCAGCGAGAGCAATGGCCATCACACAAGTCAAACGTCCGATCATTGGCATTTCCATGTGTTCCCCCAACAAATATTTCCGGGCGCCCGGGAACAGGTCCGACGGACCATCCGCCGCGGGCATGGTCGCGACGGGCCGGGCCCGGTTCGCCATTTGACATTTTCCGAAACCCTGCCGAATTTGCAGTGACCGGGATCGCATTTCGATCTCCGGACAATGCCTTGATTAGTGTAATGGTTCTGCCCTGGCGCCGCTGGCCGACGTCGCGGCAGGACTGCCGGAGCACCCCCTCGATCTGGGACGGCAACCGGTGCCGGCAGGACTGCCGCCGCGAGCGCCTCCGGCAGCGCGGGCAGCTCGCCACAGGCGCCTGCGCGCAACCCCATGCGGCGGGCCTCAGTCCGGCCAGCGCGGCGGACGTTTGCCGATGAACGCGCTGATGCCCTCCTGCGCGTCGGGCCCGAGCAGGTTGGCAGTGATGCAGCGGGCCGCGATCTGATAGGCGTCCGGCAGGGGCTCCGCGAGTTGCCGGTAGAACAGCCGCTTGCCCGCCGCGACCACGCGCCGCGGCTTCGCCAGCAAGGCCTGGGCCAGCGCTCCGACCGCCGGATCGAGCTCGGCCGGTGGAACCACGCGGTTCACGAGCCCCCATGCCAGCGCGGTCGCAGCGTCGATGAACTCGCCGGTGAACAGCATTTCGAAAGCGCGCTTCGGGGCGATATTGCGCGAAACGGGCACACCCGGTGTGGCGCAGAACAGCCCGAGATTGATGCCCGAGGTCGCCAGACGCGCGTCCGCTGCGGCAATCGCCAGATCGCAGGCAGCCACGAGCTGGCATCCGGCGGCGGTCGCGATGCCGTGCACCCTGGCGATTACCGGCTGCGGCAGGTCGCGAATGGCCAGCATGAGGTCGGCACAGTCGTGGAACAGGCGACTGATCGCGGCCTCGTCGCGCGTGACGCTCATCTCCTTCAGGTCATGGCCTGCGCAAAACGCGCGCCCGGCCCCCGCGATCACGACGACACGCACACGCTCGTCCGTCGCAATGGCAGAGAGCGCCGTGCGCAAATCGCCGAGCAGCGCGTGATCGAGGGCGTTGAACTGGGCCGGCCGGTTCAGGGTCAGGGTCGTGACGCCGGCGGCATCGGCGCGCAGCAAGGACGGTTGCGTGTTCACCCTGCTCCTCCCTTCACCCGGCAGCGGCTCACTCTATGGCACCTGCGGAGCGGGCACGCTCGCGCAGCACGAATTTCTGGATCTTGCCGGTGGAGGTCTTCGGCAACTCGCCGAACTCCACCCGCTTCGGCACCTTGAACCCGGCAAGCAGACTGCGGCAATGAGCGATCAGCTCCTCCTCGCCCGCCCTCGCCCCGGGTTTCAGCTCCACGTAGGCGCGCGGGCTTTCGCCCCACTTGGGGTCCGGCTGCGCCACCACGGCCGCGAGCAGCACGGCCGGATGGCGGCAGAGCGCATCCTCGACTTCCAGCGAGCTGATGTTCTCGCCGCCGGAGATGATCACGTCCTTGGACCGGTCGCGGATCTTCACGTAGCCGTCACCCTGCACCACGGCGAGATCCCCGGAGTGAAACCAGCCGCCGCCGAACGCCTCGGTCGTGGCGCGCGGATTCTTGAGATAGCCCTTCATGGTCATGTTGCCGCGAAACATGATCTCCCCGATGGTGACGCCATCCGACGGCACCGGCGTCATCGTCTGCGGGTCCATCACAGCGACCGCCTCCTGCAGCGTATAGGTCACACCCTGCCGGCCATTGCGCTCAACCCGGGCCGCGAGATCGAGTTCCGCCCATTCAGGCTGCCTCGCACAGATCGTCGCCGGGCCGTAGGTCTCGGTCAGGCCGTACACGTGGGTGAGATCGAAGCCCATGCGATCCATGCCCTCGATCATCGCGGCCGGCGGTGCGGCCGCCGCCACCATCGCCGCCACGCGATGTTTGATGCCGGTCTTCAGCGCCTCGGGTGCATTGATGAGCATGCTGTGGACGATCGGCGCACCGGTGTAATGCGTGACACCGTGCCGGCGGATTGCATCGAAAATGGCGGCGGCTTCCACCCGCCGCAGGCAGACGTTCGTGCCGCCGATGGCGGCCACTGCCCAGGGGAAGCACCAGCCGTTGCAGTGGAACATCGGCAGTGTCCAGAGATAGACCGCGTGGTGCGGCATGCCCCAGTCGAGGATGTTGGAAAGCGATGCCAGATAGGCCCCGCGGTGATGGTAGACCACACCCTTCGGATTGCCGGTCGTGCCCGAGGTGTAGTTGAGCGCGATCGCCTCCCATTCATCGGCCGGCTGACGCCACCGGAAGTCCGCATCGCCCGTGGCGATGAACGCCTCGTAGTCCTGCCGCCCCAGCCGCTCGCCGCCCGCCGAAAGCGGATCCTCGACATCGATCACCAGCGGCCGCGGATCGAGCCTGCCGAGCGCCTTGCCGATGACCGTCGAGAACTCGCTGTCGGTGATCAGGACACGCGCCTCACCGTGCTGGAGCATGAACGCGAGCGCCTCGGCGTCCAGTCGGGTATTGAGTGTGTTGAGTACCGCTCCGGTCATGGCGACACCGAAATGAGCCTCCACCATCTCGGGCGTATTGGCGAGCATGACCGCCACGGTGTCCCCGGGCCTGACGCCGGCGCGGACCAGCGCCGAGGCGAGTCGCCGGCAACGCGTGTAGGTGTCGCGCCAGCGGTAGCTGCGCTCCCCGTGCACCACGGCGAGCCGCTCGGGCCAGACCTGCGCCGCCCGGGCAATGAAGGAGAGCGGCGTCAGCGGAACGAAATTGGCTGGATTGCGCTCGAGACCGTGCTCGTAGATCGCCGGGGTGCTCATGCTGGTCTGCGGGTGTGTGGTGGTCGATTCATGCTAGCACCAGCGGCTTTTGCCGCGTTATGTCACACCTGTAAATACCTATGTGATTGCCGTGCGGTTACGGCTATAGTCGTTCGCACTCATTACAAGAACAAGAACGCTGACGTGAGACCGGCCAACGAACAAGATGAAGCGTCTGCTCCACCAGAGCCCGAATTCGAGTCCACCGACGGTGGCTGGGATCCGTACATCGCTGCATTGCTGACCGGGCCCGCACCGGCCCGTGACGCCGCCGGCGATGAAGACGAGGACTACTCCGAACCGGTGATGAGCTTCAGCCGTCGACCGGCGAAGTTTGCATCGGGCTGATCCAGGCGCCTGGAATTCGAGTCCCGCCTCCCCCGGGCAGGGGACCCCTTCCGATTCGCCCTGCGACGCAGGCGAACCTGGCGCGCCCGACAGGATTGACTCGGGACCGGTTACGGTCCCTCGCCCTCCGGGCGGCTGCGCCGTCCAAAATCGCTCTGCGATTTTGTCGAACCTGGCGCGCCCGACAGGATTCGAACCTGTGACCTTCAACTCCGGAGGCTGACGCTCTATCCAGCTGAGCTACGGGCGCGGAAAGGGCCGGCATGATAACGCCGCGAATCCGGCGGCGTCCACGCGAAGCGATGCCTGCGCGAGGGCCCCGCTTGCGGATTCGCCGGAACCCGCGCCATGCTTGCCGCGATGGCCAACCCGCTCTTTCCCCACGATGTCTTCCTCGACGTCTTCGACCACGCCCCGACCCGCGACCTGCAGCCGGGGGAGGTACTGCTCGCCGCCGGCGCCCCAGCCGACCAGGTCTTCAATGTTCTCGGCGGCATGCTGATGATGAGCCGCGCCGGGCGCGACGGGCGCCGCCAGGTACTAAGCTTCCTGTTTCGCGACAACTTTCTCGGGCTGACTGCCACCGACCATTATTTCTTCACGGTCGAAGCGGTGACGACGGCGCGGGTGGCCTGCTGCACGCGCGACGCCTTCAACGCGCGCCTCGAACGCGACCCGGAAGCGGAGCGCGCCTTCCAGAGCATGATGGTGCGGGTCCTCGAAGACATGATCGATTCCATCTACAGCCTCGGCCAGCGCTCGGCGGTCGAGCGGCTGGCGGTGTTCATCCTGTACCTGCGTCACTGGCGGCGGCTGACCGATGAAATCGCCGACGATAGCAACCCGCAGCTCAACGACGTCGCGCTGCCCATGACGCGCGAGGACATCGCGGACTTTCACGGACTGACGAAGGAAACCGTCAGCCGCAGCTTCGGCGCGCTGCAACGGCGGGGCCTGATACACCGCGTGGACAATCACAACATCCGGATTACCGATCTGGTCGGCCTGCGCGAACTGGCCGGCGTCATGGATTTCGCGGCCCCCCGCCGCCTGCTGCCCCGCTGAGGCGAACGCGGCGCAGCATTGCGGCCGGCACCGAGATCACCCGTCTCTCGAACAGGACCAGGCTCACGCCGGCCAGCACCAGCACGGCGCCGAGCAAGCTCGCGGGCGTCAGCTGCTCACCAAGCACGAACGCACCGAGGAGCAGCGCAACCACGGGATTCGCCACCGCATACACCGTGACCTTCTCCGCGGGGAAACGCGCGAGCAGCCACAGATAGCTCGATTGCGACAGCACGCTGCCGAAAGCCGCCAGATAGAGCAGCGCGAGCCATCCACCGAGCGTCACGGCACCGGGTTCGATACGTGCCAGCTCGCCGTTGACAACAGCCGCCACGGCGAGGAAGCCGGCCCCGGCGGCCATCTGCCCGCAACCGAGCGCCAGCAGGCGATCGGCGGTGACCGCACCGCGTTGCAGGAGTGTGCCGACGCTCCAGGCCGTGACCGCCAGCCCGAGAGCCGCTACGTAGCCGATGCTCTGGACGCCGGCGAGCGACAGGTTCTGCTGCACCACCAGCGCGACGCCGGCAATTGCGACAAACAGCCCGGCCAGCACCCACGCTGCCGGACGCCGTCGCTGGAAGAACCCCCAGTCGAGCAGGGCGATGCTGATCGGGATCGTCGCATTCAGCAGCGCGGCCATGCCCGAAGGCACCCCCTGGATCGAATAGACCGTGAAGCCGTTGCCGAATCCGCACATGAGCACCCCGCTGGCGATCACGGTGCGCGTCGGCAGACCGGCGAGCGGCCGCGGGCCGCGCCACCGCAACCAGGCATAGAGCGCCGCCGCGGCCAGCGCGAACCGCATTGCCGCAGACGCGAACGGCGGCAACGAGCGCAGCAGGACCGCGATTGCGAGATACGTGGTTCCCCACACCACGAAGATGCAGGTGAAGGCGAGGACGATGCGCGTCCTCGATTCGTCAGGCGACATGCGCAATCCCTGGGAAGCAGACCGGTCGGATCGGTCCGCCATGCTACGGCGGCAACCCGGGCCGTCGTCAAACGTTCGGCTACACGCGCGGCGATACGCGCCCGCATGCGTCCGTCGGCGATCAGGACTCCGCCTGGCGCTGTGCCCGCAGCCCGAGCGCCTCGGCCACGTGCTCGGTCGCAACCGGCTCCTCTGCGGCGAGATCGGCGATGGTCCGCGCCACCCGCAGCACGCTGTCGCAGGCGCGGCGCGACAGGCGCAGGCGCGCAGCAGCGCGCTCCATGAGTTCGCGGCCGGGCGCGCCGGGCAGGCACCAGCGACGCACCTCGGCTGCCGCGAGCCGAGCGTTGACGACACCGCAACGCCCGCATTGCCGTTGGCGCGCGGCCGCCACCCGGGCGGCCACCGCGGCGCTGCTGTCCCCCTCCGTATCGACGCCCAGGCGCACGGCCGAGCGCGCCACCTCGATGCGGATGTCGATGCGATCCATGAACGGCCCGGAAAGCCGCTCGGCATAACGCCGCACCTGGTCGGGCGAGCAGCGGCAGCCGAGATCCGGGTCACCGCGGTAGCCGCAGGGGCAGGGATTCATCGCCGCCACGAGCTGAAAGGAGGCTGGGAACTCCACGGTGCGCGCCGCGCGCGCCACCGCGATACGCCCGGTTTCCAGCGGCTCGCGCAGCGCCTCGAGCACCGCGCGCGGGAACTCGGCGACCTCATCGAGGAACAACACCCCGTGGTGTGCGAGGGAAATTTCTCCGGGGCGCGGATTGCTGCCGCCGCCGACGAGCGCCGCGGTGGTGGCGCTGTGGTGCGGGGCGCGAAACGGCCGGCCCGCCGGCAGCACGCCGAGGGCGGCAATCGATGCGATGGCGGCAACCTCCACCGCCTCATCGTCGGCCGGCGGCGGCAGCAGACCGGGCAGCCGGCGCGCCAGCATGCTCTTGCCGGTGCCGGGCGGACCCACGAGCAACAGGTTGTGCCCGCCCGCGGCGGCAATCTCCAACGCGCGCTTGGCCTGCTGCTGGCCGTGAATGTCGCGCAGGTCGTCTCCGGTGATGCGGGACGGTATCGGTGCCGCGGGTGGCGGCGGCGTGAGCGCCGCGGTGCCTTGCAGGTGACGCGCGACGGCCAGCAGGTGATCGGCCGCGCGTATGTCCACGCCGCCCACCAGCCCCGCCTCGGCCGCACAGGCGGCCGGCAGGATGACGCCGCGGCCCGCGCGGCGTGCCGCGAGCAGCGCGGGCAGCAGTCCGCCTACCCGGCGCAGGCTGCCGGTGAAGGCAATCTCGCCGTGGAATTCCCAGCGAGCGAGCTCCGTGGAGGGAATCTGGCCGGATGCCGCCAGCAGACCGACAGCGATCGGCAGATCGAAACGTCCGCCGGATTTCGGCAGGTCCGCCGGTGCGAGATTGACGGTGATCCTGCGGTTCGGGAACTCGAAGCCGCACTCCGAGATCGCAGCGCGGACCCGTTCGCGGCTCTCCTTCACCGTGGTCTCGGCCAGCCCCACGATCGTGAGCCCGGGCAGCCCGCCACCAAGGCGCACCTCCACCCCGACCTCGGGCGCCTCCAGGCCGAACTCGCCGCGGGTCATGACGCTGGCGAGTCGCACGGTCACCTGCCGAGATCCCGGCCGGCGCGACGCAGCCTATGACTTGCCGCCCGCCTGCCGCTCCTCGAGCGCCGCGAGCTGCGCCTCGAGCGCCGCGAGCTTGTCGCGACTTCGCTCGAGCACGCGTCGCTGCACCTCGAACTCCTCGCGCGTGACGAGATTCATCCTGGCCAGGGCCGACTCGAGCAGGGCGCGGAAGTTCTTCTCCATGTCCGCCTGCATCGAGCGCAGCCCCGGGGGCACCGCCTCAGCGAGTTTCCTGGCGAGTTCCTCGATCAACTTGGCTTCCATGGCTGGTGTGCTCCTTGAAGATTGCCCGGGCACGGCAGCCGCTCCGCAACCGTGCGCGAACATTCACCCGCGCTCCGTCACGGTGCAGGGACCCGCTCGCCAGGCCCGCCGATCAGCCGCAGTGGCGGGGCATTCAGTGCCCGTCGTCGCGCTGGCACGGAACCTGCTTATACCTCGGTGACGCTGCCGGCATCGTGCCAACTGGGCCGGGCGGCAGCAAGCCCATGAACGTCGCGTGTTCGCCGGGAAATGCCGCGCCCCTGGACGGGAGCGGCAGGTGGCCACGCCGCGAACACCGCCGCACCGGGAAATTCGAGGAACCCATGAAGCTCGTCACCGCGATCATCAAACCCTTCAAGCTCGACGACGTCCGCGAGGCGATCAGCGAGATTGGCATCCAGGGCATCACCGTCACCGAGGTCAAGGGCTTCGGCCGCCAGCGCGGCCACACGGAACTGTACCGCGGTGCGGAGTACGTCGTGGACTTCCTGCCCAAGGTCAAGCTCGAGATCGCGATTGCCGACGAACTGCTCGACCAGACACTCGAAGCGATCATCCGGGCGGCGCGCACCGGCAAGATCGGCGACGGCAAGATCTTCCTGAGCGAACTCTCCGAGGTCGTGCGCATCCGCACCGGGGAGACCGGCGTGGAAGCGTTGTAGCCGCCCCCCTTCAGCCCGCGAACCCGCCAAGGAGCAAGAACGTGAAACACCCGGCCCCTGCCCGGTTCATCCTGTGCCGCCCGGCTCTGCCGGTGCTCGCCGCCCTGTCGCCACTCGCCGCTGTCGCGGGCGACACTCCCACGCCCGACAAGGGCGACACCGCGTGGGTACTGACCGCCACCGTGCTCGTCATCCTGATGACCATCCCGGGGCTGGCCCTCTTCTACGGTGGCATGGTGCGCGGGAAAAACGTGCTGTCCGTGCTGATGCAGGTGTTCATGACGTTCTGCCTGATGGCGCTGCTGTGGGCGATCTACGGGTACAGCCTCGCGTTCACCGCGGGCAACGCGTTTCTCGGCGGCCTCGACCGGGCCTTTCTTGCCGGCCTCACCCCCGAGTCGCTGGCCGCTACGTTCTCCAGGGGGGTCTATATCCCGGAGTTCTCCTACTTCGTCTTCCAGCTGACCTTCGCCGCCATCACGCCCTGCCTCATCGTCGGTGCGTTCGCCGAGCGGCTGAAGTTCTCCGCCGTGCTGCTGTTCCTGGTCATCTGGTTCACCTTTGCCTACCTGCCGGTGGCCCACATGGTCTGGTTCTGGGCGGGCCCCGACGCCTACACGGACGCCGAGGCGGCGGCCGTGGCCGGCGCCAGTGCCGGGTTCATCTTCCAGAAGGGCGCGCTCGACTTCGCGGGCGGCACGGTCGTGCATATCAACGCGGGCATCGCCGGGATCGTCGGCGCCGTGTTCGCCGGCAAGCGCGTCGGCTACGGCAGGGCACCCATGCCGCCGCACAACCTGCCGATGGTGATGATCGGCGCCTCGCTGCTGTGGGTCGGCTGGTTCGGCTTCAACGCCGGCTCCAATCTCGAAGCCAATGGCCTCACCGCGCAGGTGTTCGCCAATACGATCCTCGCCACGGCGGCAGCGGCGCTTGCCTGGACCTTCGCCGAATGGTTCTGGCGCGGTACGCCGACCATGCTCGGTGCGGCGTCCGGAGCGGTCGCGGGCCTGGTCGCCATCACGCCGGCCTGCGGCTGGGTCGGGCCGATGGGCTCGATCATCATCGGCCTGCTCGCCGGCGTCGTGTGCCTGCTGGCGGTCACCCGGCTCAAGGCGGCCCTCGGCTACGACGACTCTCTCGATGTCTTCGGCGTGCACTGCGTCGGCGGCATTCTTGGCGCGCTCCTGACCGCAGTGTTCTGCGACCCCGCGCTCGGCGGCACCGGCGTCTACGACTACGTGGCCGGCGCGGTGGCGGAGTACTCCATCGGCGCGCAGTTCGTGAGCCAGCTCTGGGGCGTGGGCGTGACCGTGCTGCTCTCCGGCCTGGTGTCGGTGGCGGGCTACGCGATCGTGAACGCGACCATCGGTCTGCGCGTGACCGAAGACGAGGAGCGTGCCGGTCTCGACACGAGCTCGCACGGGGAGAGCGCCTACACCTGAGTACCGCGCGTCCGGGCCGGTGCCGCGGCCGACGCGTGCCGCCCGGGGCCTGCGCCGCGGCCGTCCGCCTCGTTGGCGAGCGCGCTTTTGCGTGACGGCGTTCAAACTTCCTGGCCCGGGGCGGTGGCATAATTGCCGGCGCCGCGGGCCATTCTTTCTCGGGCAGCTGTACCCGCCGGCGTTGTGAGATGCGAGGGCGAACGCAATGAAAGCCTCTGCCGCCGTGATGGGGATCGTCCTGTCGGGTGCGCTGGCCACGCTGGCCGGCGCTGCCGATGAAGGTACCGTGTACCGGTGGGTGGACCCGGATGGCACCCCCCACTACCAGGACCGGCCGCCGGAGGGCGCAGAGGCCGCCCAGGAACTGAGCCTGCGCTACAAGCTCACCGACTCCCCGGCGCTCGCCGCCGCGACAAAGAATCGCGCGGAAGCACAATCGGTCGCCCAGCTGCGCGAGAAGCAGCAGGCCGAGGACCAGGCCAGCGACGACACCGACCGCGAGAAGGTCCTGAGCGAGCGCGAGCAGGGCTGCGCGAAGGCCCGGGAGCGACTGCAGAAGTACGAGACCGCCCACCGGCTCTACAAACCGGGCCCGGACGGCCAACGCAACTACCTCAGCGATGAACAGATCGATGCAGCTCGCCTCGAGGCTCGCCGGACCGTGGAAGAGTGGTGCGGCGAGTGACGCCGCCCACCCGGTGACCGACACACCGGACAGGCCGCGCGCCGACACCTGCAGCTACCTTCCCGATCTTTGCGCGCCCATGGCGGTCCTGGGCGTGGTGCTCATTGCCGAGCTCGTCGCCATTACCCTGGCGCTCGCCCGCCAGGATGAATGGGTCAGTTTCTTTGCCGATCTCGGCCGCACTTCCGTCGTACTGCAATGGCTGTCGCTGACCTCGGCCGCCGTGCTCTGCGCGGTGCGCCCCTGGGCTGCACGCCTCCCGCTGCGCCAGGGCAGCGCTCTGGCGCTCGGGGCCGTGCTGGTCAATGTGCTGGTCGTATCGGAGGCCATCTACTGGGTCGGTTACTTCGTCGCACCGGGCGTGGCGAACGACGGCTGGCTGCCCACCGACCACCGGTTCTTCGCTGCCCGCAACCTCGCCATCGGCGGCATCGTGGCCAGCGGCCTGCTGCGTTACTTCTACGTCTCCGCCCAGTGGCAGGGTAACGTGCGCCGCCAGGCCGAAGCGCGCATTCACGCCCTGCAGGCGCGCATCCGGCCGCATTTTCTCTTCAACAGCATGAACACGATCGCGAGCCTCACCCGCAGCAATCCGGCGGCAGCCGAGCAGGCGGTCGAAGACCTGGCGGATCTGTTCCGCGCCTCGCTGAACGACGAGCGCCGGTTCATCACGCTCGCCGAGGAGTTCGAGATCACGCGGGTCTACGAGCGCATGGAGCAGCACCGGCTCGGCGAGCGCCTGCGCGTCGAATGGCAGACCGGGGCGCTGCCCGCCGACGCGATGCTCCCCGGGCTCACCGTGCAGCCGCTGCTGGAGAACGCCATCTACCACGGCGTCGAGCGCCTGGCCGAATGCGCCGTGGTGCGCATTGGCGGGGAGTGCGACGGCAACAGCCTGCGCCTGACCGTGACCAACCCCACGCCGGCGCAAGGCAGCGCGGAGCGCTCCGGCAACCAGATCGCGCTCGAGAACATCCGCCAGCGCCTCGAACTGGCCTATGGCGAACGCGCCGGGCTGCGCGTGGAGGAGCGGCCGGGCGAGTTCCGCGTCACCCTGTGGCTGCCCTACCGGAAGGCGGGCCGGTGAGCACCGCGGGACACAGCGTCCTCATCGTGGACGACGAACCGCCGGCGCGTGCGCGCCTGCGCCAGCTGATCGAGGACATCGGCGCATGGCAGGTGGCCGGCGAGGCCATCCACGGCCGCCAGGCGCTCGAGCTGTGCGAGCAGCTCGACCCCGACGTGGTGCTGCTCGATATCCGGATGCCCGGCATGGACGGCATCGAAGTCGCCCGTCACCTGACCTCGCTCGAGCATCCGCCCGCGGTGATCTTCACCACCGCGTACAGCGACTACGCGATCCAGGCCTTCGAGGCCCAGGCGATCGGCTATCTGGTCAAGCCGGTGCGCCGTGAACGCCTGCAACGCGCGCTGCAACAGGCCGCGCGGCTGACCCGTGGCGAAATGAACGCGCTGGCAGCCTCGAGCCCGCAGGCGGGCCGGCGCGCCCACATCTGCGTCCGCAAGCTGCGCGGCCTGCGGCTCGTGCCGGTCAGCGAGATCATCTGTTTCCAGGCCGACCAGAAATACGTAACCCTGGTGCACCTCGACGGCGAGGAAGTCACCGACGAGACGCTGAAAGACCTCGAGACGGAATTCGCGGGCGACTTCATCCGCATCCACCGCAACACGCTGGTTGCGGTCCGCTACCTGCAGCGCATCGAGACCACCGAGGACGGCCGCTGCGTGGCCTGGCTGGCCCACCGCGACGAACCCCTGCCCGTCAGCCGCAGACTTGCTGCGGAGGTCAGGCGCCGGCTTCTTGGCGAGTCCTGAGGTACGTCGCGACCGGCTCGTGGCAGAATGCGGGCGCCAGCCATGAGCGACGAGCAGATCGAACGGAAAGAGCAGCGACCGGAGGCGCAACCAGCCCGGGTACCCGCGCGTGCGCCGCGTCTTGCCGTCTTCCTGGCATTGCTCGCACTCGCGGCCGCCGCTGCCAACTGGGCCTACACCACCACCCGGGCGACCGCCGGGCAGGCGAGCGGCGAGGAACTCGCGGGCAAGCTGCAGCGGCGGATGGGTGCGCTCGAAGACCGCATGCGGCGCGAGCGCGACGACCTCGACCGCCTCGGCCAGCGCGTGGGCACCGGGACTGCCGCCGAGGACTCGCTCGCCGGCCGCATCGCACAGCTCGAGGAAGCCATCGCCAAGCTGCCGGGCGGCGAGCGCGTCCGGCTGACCTGGCGGGTGGAGCAGGCCGAGTACTTCATGCGCGTCGCCAACGCCCAGCAGACGCTCGCGGGAGACAGTGCCGGGGCGCTCGCCGCGCTCACCATCGCCGACGAACACCTGCGGGACGCGGCCGACCCGCGCCTCGCCCCGGTGCGCAAGCTCCTCGCGGACGACATCGCGGCGCTGCGCGCCATCCCGCGCGTGGATACGGAAGGGCTGGTCCTGAAGCTGACCGCGCTGGCGGGAACGATCCCGGGCCTGCCGCTCAAGCGCAGCGCACCGGCAGCGTTCACGCCCGCGCCGGCCGCGACGCCGGACGCCGACCTGACCGGCACGCAGCGGCTGCTCGCCTCGCTGCGCGCGGCACTGGGCAGCATCGTCAGCATCCGGCGCACCGGCACGCCGGCCGACACCATGCTCAGCGAGGAATCTGCGGACAGCCTTGTCCGCAGCCTGGAACTCGAACTGCAGATGGCACGGCTCGCGCTGCTGCGCGGGCAGGCGGGTGTGTACCTGGCGTCGCTCACCAACGTGCGCCAGGCGCTGGAGCGCAACTTCGATACCGGCGCGGTCGCGGTCGAGGCCGCGCTCACGTCGATCGACGAGCTGATGCGCAGCGCGCCGCCGGAATCGCTGCCGGACGTGTCGGCATCGCTCGGCGCACTGTTGCGCATCAAGGAGCATGCGCTCACGCCATGATGGCCGGGCTCGCCATCGTCCTCACGCTGGCGTTCGGGGCGCTGGCTGCCCATTACCTGGTCCAGGACAACGGCTACGTGCTGGTGAGCTTTCTCGGCTACGTCGTCGAGATGTCGGTCCCGGTCGCGTTGTTCGTGCTGCTCATTGCCTATCTCGTCGTGCGGCTGATCGTCTGGCTCTGGAGGGTGCCGCGTGAACTCGGCGAGGCGACGGCACGCGCCCGCGTGCGCTGGGCCGGGCGGCAGGCGACGCGCGGTTACATCGCCATCGCGCAGGGCAAACTCGCCCGCGGCGAGCGCCTGCTCACACGCGGGGCGCGGCGCAGTGGAGCGCCGCTGATGAACTACCTGGCCGCGGCGCGCCTCGCCCACCAGCAGAACGATGCGGTCCGCCGCGACGGCTGGCTGCGCCTCGCCTACGAACAGGAACCGGCCGCCGCCGATGCGGTGCTGCTCGCCCAGGCAGAGATGCAGATGGACGACCAGGCGTTCGACGACGCGCTCATCACGCTGAACCGGATCCGCGAGCACAACCCCCGGCATGGCCAGGCGCTGCGTCTGCTCGCCGCGCTGTATTGGCGCCGGCAGGACTATCGCGCACTCATCGACCTGCTGCCGTCACTGCGCGCGGCACCGCCGCTGCCGCCGGAGAAACTCAACCGCTGGACCACCGAGGCGTTTGGCGCGTTGCTCGGCGACCCGGCGCTCGACGAGGCCGGCATCGGCAGGATCTGGGACGAAGTACCGAAGGGGCTGCGCCATACCCCGGCGCTGGTCCATGCGCGCACCGCAGCCCTGGCACGCTGCGGAGCCGTCACGGTAGCCGAGGCGGAGGTGCGCCGGGCCCTGCGCGACCACTGGGACCCGGAGCTGATCGCGTTCTACGGCGAACTGCAGCTGCCCGACGTCGGCCGGCAACTGAAGCACGCCGAGGCGTTTCTGAAGGAGCGCCCCGAGGATCCGGATCTGCTGCTCGCAGTCGGGCGGCTCTCCTATCGCAACCAGCTCTGGGGCAAGGCGCGCAGCTACCTGGAAACAAGCCTCGCGATTCGCCCGACGCCGGAAACCTGCGAAGCGCTCGGCCAGCTGATGCAGCGCATCGGCGACAAGGACGCCGCGGCCCGGGCCTTCCAGCGCGGCCTTGCGCTGCGAACGGCCGCGACCGCCGGGCAGGCATCGGCCACCGCCAGGTCCGCCAGCATCGAAGTCAAGAGTGCCGCAACGACCGCGATGGAGTCCGCCCGCGTTACGGCTGACCGCGGCTAGCCCGCTTTTCTCACCGCCGGCCTGATTTTCTGGTTTCTTGGCGGTGGTGCGGGCGCAGGTTGCAAGATACCGTGCGGACGACGCCGGAGCGATGCGGAGAGCATTTTTCAGCCACAGGTATCCGCCGCCGGAGTCAGCGAGGGTGAGCAGCTTGAGGGTGGCGATCTCTGGTTCGTGGGGCGGCTTATCGCGCCGCGGCGTTCAAGTTATGGAAGGCGGTGATGAACTCTCGCTGGTTGGCACAAGCCTCGCTCATCGCCAGCTTCACCCGCCGCACGCTCACGGTGACGACGGCGCCGATCTTCAGCAGCCGCAGCCGGATCGTGTTTGCGCAGGCGCGTGCGAGCGCGGTGCCCGCCAGTCCGACACGACGCAGCGCGTGCATCAGCACGTAGGCCGCTGAGGCGAGCCACAGGCGCAGTTGGTTGGCGCGGAAGGTGGCGGCTGAGAGCCGATCGGCAAACAGATCAAGCTGCGCTTCCTTGATGCGGTTCTCGCACTCCCCACGCGCGCAGTAGAAGTCCTCGTACAGCTCACGCGCCGGCCACTGCTGCTGCGACAGTGAGGTCACGATGAAGCGTGGATTGGATTTGTCCCCGGTCTGCTCGGCCTTGGCGATGACGCGGCGCGCCCGGCACCAGCTCTTGCGCGTACGATAGAGGAGCTCTTTGAAGCGTCGTGCCGGGCGCTGCGTCGCCTGCGACTCGGCCCTGGCTTCCTGCAGCTCGGCCCCAATGGCGCGCACCAGGCGGCTGTTCCTGGCGAGCCCGAACACGTAATCCACCGCGTTTTGCTCGCACCAGCTCATCAGCTCCTCGCGGCAGAAGCCGGAGTCGGCGCGCAGGATAATCTTCACTTGCGGCCAGCGCTCGCGGATCTGCGCGACGATCCGTTCGAGTTCTTCGCGGGCACCGGCGGCCCCGTCAATGTTCGCGCGACGCAGCTTCGCGCACAGCAGATGCTCGCCGGCGAAGATGTACAGCGGCAGGTAGCAATAGCCGTCGTAATAGCCGTGAAAGAAGCGCCCCTCCTGCCGCCCGTGCAGCGGATCATCGGTGGCGTCCAGGTCCAGGATCACCTCCGCAGGCGCTGTGCGATGGGCGTCGAGAAACACCTGCACCCACAGCCGCTCGATCGCCTCGGTGTCGGGGCGGATCTTGTGGTAGCGGCTGCTGCCTTGCGCGGCGTGCAATTCCAGGCGGTTCAGCGTGCTCTTGCCGGCCAACGCCGCGCAGTCGGTGCGACGCTGCGGCTCGAGTTTGCCCAGCAGCGCGCCGAACACCGGGTCATGGCGCAGCTGCTCATGATCGTTGAGGTCTTCATACCCCAGCGCCATCCCAAAGACGCGCTGCCCGATCAGCGTCCTGACCGTATGCTCGATCAGGTCCGGATCGCGCTCGTCTACAAAGCATCCGGCCAGCCGATCGATCAATCCAATCGCTTCATCGGCCTTGCCCAGCAGCAACGCCCCGGCGTCCGAGCTGACCGTGCCACCGTCGAAAGCCGCCACCACACGGCGCCGTTCGACGCATGAAAACTCCAGCTGTTCAGCGTTACACTGTGTCGGCATCGGGTCCTCCGGTGATTGATGTCTAACTCGTCGTCGCAAAACAAGTTTTACTCAATCACCGGCCCGATGCATCTCCTATCGGTGAGAAATCCGGGCTAGCAGGCGGTGCCAGCCGCTCGCCCGGAGCGCGCGTTGACCTCAGGCGGCTACGGGGCGGCTGCGCCGGCTGCCGAGCCACTCGACCAGCGGCTCCCACTGCTCCCAGTCGGGCCAGGCCAGGTATTCCGGCAACTCGAAGATTCCGAGCCCGCGGGTATAGGCGCGGATGTAGTTTTGCGCCTCGCGCAGCTTCGCCACATAAGGTGTACGCAGATTATCGAGGTACTCATCGAGTTCCCCGGCAATGAGCGTGTTCTCCCGCATCCGGTTCGCCACTACCGCAATGCGCACCTCGCGCCGCTCGACGCGGCCGACGGTCTTGAGGTCTTCCAGGAAGCGTGACGCTGCCTGGATGTCGATGGTCGACGGCAGCACCGGCACGACGATCGTCTCCGCGTGGCGCACGAGATTGGTCAGCTCCGGGCCATGGACCCGCGCCGGCGCATCGATGACGGCCACTTCGACGCTGCGGGGCAGATTACGCAGGCCGTGGGTGAACCCCTCCACGGCCTCGATCGGCGGACGGTCAGCCGGACGCTTGGCCAGCCAGTCGAGGGCTGATCGCTGCGGATCGTAGTCCACCAGGGCTACCTTCTTGTCCTGGGTGGCGTAGTAGCTCGCAAGATTGGTCGCGATCGTGCTCTTGCCGCAGCCGCCCTTCGCATTCAGCACCATGATATGCCGCATGATTCTTGTTCCTTTTTCTGGACCGTCACGCCTGGTCCATGAGTTCCTCCGGGGACGGAACGAGAACTTAACGGGGCCATCCGCAAAAGTCCATGCCGGGCTCGCTGCACGTCGCCCCGTGCGCCGGTCTCGTACTTGCCGGCTGCGCCCGGCGCCGTCGACGGGCAACACGCGAGGCAGCGGCCGATATAATGCCGGCCTTGTTGCGAGCAGCCTCCATGCGCCTGACCTTCACCAAGATGCACGGTCTCGGCAACGACTTCATGGTCGTGCGCGCGAACGGCACGACGCCGCCGCCGGTCAGGGTAATTCACGCCCTCGCCGATCGCAGGACCGGCATCGGGTTCGACCAGCTGCTCTGGGTGGAGCCACCGCGTACGCCCGACGCCGCGGCCTATTACCGGGTGTTCAACGCCGACGGCGGCGAAGCCGAGCAGTGCGGCAACGGTGCCCGCTGCATCGCCCGTCTCATCGGCGGCGACGGTGACCACACGCTGGTGCTCCAGCACCGTGGCGGTTCCTCGCGCGCGCGCCTGGAGCGCAACGGCCGCGTCAGCGTCGAACTCGCGGTGCCGCGTTTCGAACCAGACCAGGTGCCGTTCATTGCCGGGCGTGAGGCAGACAGTTACGAAGTGACGACCGGCGGGCGATCCATTGAGCTGCGCGTGGTCTCGCTCGGCAATCCGCATGCGGTGCTGCGCGTGGACGATGTCGATGCCGCGCCGGTCGCCACGCTCGGGCCCGCGCTCGAACGCCATGAGCGTTTTCCAAACCGTGCTAACATCGGTTTCATGCAGGTGCTCGATGCGGAGCATGTCAGGCTCCGCGTGTTCGAGCGCGGCGCAGGCGAGACCCGGGCCTGCGGGACCGGCGCCTGCGCGGCGGCCGTCGTGGGCCGGCGTGCCGGCTGGCTGGCCGAGCGGGTGATGGTCAGGCTGCCGGGTGGTGAGTTGCTCGTGCACTGGGAGGGCCCCGGCTCTCCGGTCTGGCTCAGCGGCGAAGCGGTTACCGTCTTCGAGGGAACGGTGGACATATGAGCACAGTCTCGAAACACCTCGCTTACCCCGAGATCTCCGAGGAATCCATCGCGGAGTATCTGAAGGCCAACCCGGATTTCTTCGAGCGCAACCTGACCCTGCTGTCGGGCCTGCGTCTCCCGCACCGCACCACCGGCGGCGCGATCTCACTGGTGGAGCGGCAGGTGGACGTGCTGCGCCAGCGCAACGCGGCGCTCGAAACCAAGCTGCGCGAACTCGTCGAGGTTGCGCGGACCAACGACCGCCTGGCAGGGCGCATTCACGCGCTCGCGCTGCTGCTCATGCGCTCACGCAGCCGCGAGGACGTGATCGACATCCTCGACGAGCAGCTGCGCGAGGGGTTCTCGGTCGACCGGGCAGCGCTTGTACTGTTCGACAGCGTACCCGGGCTCGTCCAGGGTCACTCGCAGTTCGTGCGCGTCGTGCACCGCGAAGACCCGGCAGTGGGGCCGTTCAAGTCGTTCCTGCAGGGCTCCTCGCCGCGCTGCACGCGCGCCCGCGAGGCACAGCGGGATTTTCTCTTCGGACCCGGGACGGACATCCAGTCCATGGCCCTGGTGCCATTGGGCCCGCGCTCGGAGTTCGGCTTTCTCGCGATCGGCAACCGCAATCCGGATCATTTCCAGCCCTCGAAGAGCATCGACTTCCTCGCGCGTCTCGGTGAACTGATCGCCTGCGCGCTGTCGCTGCGGTAACCCGCCCGTCGCGCGCAGAGCGCGAGCCCCGAGTCAGGCTCCGGTAACCGGGCACGCACATATCGTCATGCACACCAGTCAATGGCAGCAAGCCGAGCGCTTCATCGCCCACCTGGCGCTGGAGCGCCGCCTGTCGGCGCACACGGTGGCCGCCTACCGGCGCGACCTCGAGTGCCTCGCGGCGTTCTGCCGGCGCGAAGGCATCGATACCTGGCCGCAACTGCAACCCCATCACCTGCGCCGCTACGCCGCCGTCAGCCACGGCGCGGGCCTGGACCCGCGCAGCATCCAGCGCCGCCTCTCGGGCGCACGCAGCTTCTTCCGCTACCTGGTCCGTGAGGGCGAGCTCGCGCAGAACCCGGGCGTGGGCGTCTCGGCTCCACGCACCGCCCGCCGCCTGCCGACCACACTCGACGTAGACCAGATGGCGCAACTGCTCGAGATCAGGGGCGACGACCCGCTCACCGCGCGCGACAGCGCGATACTCGAACTGCTCTACTCCTCGGGTCTGCGCCTCGGTGAGCTCGTGGGCCTGGACCTCGGCGACGTCGATCTCGCGGACGGCATGGTCCGCGTCACCGGCAAGGGGCGCAAAACCCGGCTCGTCCCGGTCGGTCGCAAGGCCCGACAGGCGCTCGGTGCCTGGCTGAAGACCCGCACGGCGCTCGCAGCCGTCGGCGAACAGGCCATGTTCACCGGTGTGCGCGGCAGGCGTATCAGCCCGCGCTCGGTGCAGGCGCGCGTGCGGTACTGGGCGCAACGCTCCGGGCTCGGCCAGCGCGTTCACCCGCACCTCTTCCGCCACAGCTTCGCCACGCACGTGCTCGAATCGAGCGGCGACCTGCGCTCGGTGCAGGAAATGCTCGGCCACGCCAATATCGGAACCACGCAGATCTACACCCACCTGGATTTCCAGCATCTGGCCCAGGTGTATGACAAGGCTCACCCGCGCGCGCGCAAGGCCAAAGCCTGAGACCACCCGGTCAACCGGTCACGGCCGGCCGCGTTTTACTGGTTCGAGGGCGGCAACCTGCACGGATGCGCCGCAGTAACCAGGAAACCATCTGAGGAGAAAAGAGATGAGGATGAGAACGCTGATGCTGGCCGCCACGGCCATGGGAATGCTCGGCTTGTCGACCGCCGCCCTGAGCGCCGACGAGATGCCGCCCAACATGCCCATGGGCAAGGAGTGGTGCGACAAGAACCCGGAGAAATGCGCCGAAATGCGCGCGCGGCGCGACCAATGGTGCGCGGACAACCCCGAACAGTGCGAGAAGATGCGGGCCAGGCAGGCCGAGCGCCAGGCCTGGTGCGAGCAGAACCCCGAGGAGTGTGCTGCCCAGCAGGAGAAACGCCGCCAGCGCATGGCGGAGATGAAGGCACGCTGCGACGCTGACCCGGCGCGTTGCGACGAGCGGCGCCAGAGACGCGCCGAGCGCCGTGAGTGGTGCGAGCAGAACCCCGAAGAGTGCGCCCAGCAGCGCGAGCAGCGCCGCCAGCGCATGCAAGACATGAAGGCGAAGTGCGACGCCGACCCCGCTGCCTGCGAGCAGATGAAGCAGCAGATGCGCGAGCGCCGCCAGGGTGGCGGTCAGGGCCAGCAGGGCACCTGAAGCGCGGATCGGGTTCTGCACCCACCGGCGGGGCGGCGGTTGACCGCCGGTGGGATTGGGGTTGGTGGTTGCGCGGCGATCGCGTCGCCGACGCTTGCCGCTCCTCGCACATCCCTTGGCCGCGGGTCCGGAATGTCCTCATGTGCCCGCGGCGGCGAGGCGGTAGACTGAGCGCCCGAAATTTGCGGCCTGCCCTCCATGACCATGCAGCAATTCGAAGGCACCACCGTCATCTCGGTGCGCAGAAGCGGCGTCGTCGCCATCGGCGGCGACGGCCAGGTGACGATGGGCAACACGATCATGAAGGCCAATGCCCGCAAGGTGCGCCGTCTCGCCGAGGGCAAGGTAATTGCCGGGTTCGCAGGCGGCACGGCTGACGCCTTCACGCTGTTCGAGCTCTTCGAAGCGAAGCTCACCCAGTACGGCAACCTCACACGCGCTGCCATCGAACTCGCCAAGGACTGGCGTACCGATCGGCGCCTGCGCCGGCTGGAGGCGCTGCTCTGCGTGGCCGACACGCAGAAATCGCTGGTGATATCCGGCAATGGCGACGTGATCGAACCTGAGGACGACCTGATGGCCATCGGTTCCGGCGGCCCGTATGCGCAGGCCGCCGCCCGAGCGCTCCTCGACAACACGGAACTGCCTGCCGCCGAAATCGTCCGCAAGGCGCTTGCGATCGCCGGGCGCATCTGCATCTACACCAATCAGTCGATCGTCGTCGAGACGCTGCCGGCGCAGTAGCGACAGGAAACGGGCACACCGCATGTCGAGCATGACTCCGCGCGAGATCGTCCAGGAACTGGACAAGCACATCATCGGCCAGGACCAGGCCAAGCGCGCGGTTGCGATTGCGCTGCGCAACCGCTGGCGGCGCCAGCAGGTGGCCCCCTCGCTGCGCAACGAGATCACGCCCAAGAACATCCTCATGATCGGCCCGACCGGCGTCGGCAAGACCGAGATCGCGCGCCGCCTCGCCCGGCTCGCCAACGCGCCGTTCATCAAGGTCGAGGCGACCAAGTTCACCGAGGTCGGTTATGTCGGTCGCGACGTGGACTCGATCATCCGCGACCTCACCGATGTGGCCGTCAAGCTCGTCCGTGAGACCGAGACCGCCCGCGTGCGCCATCGCGCCGAGGACGCCGCCGAGGACCGCGTGCTCGACGCCCTCCTGCCGGCTGCGCCGGCGGGCTCGTTCGGCTTCGCTGCCGGCGAACAAAAGCCGCAGGGCGATTCCGACACGCGGCAGAAATTCCGCAAGATGCTCCGCGAAGGCGCCCTCGACGACAGGGAGATCGAGATCGAGGTGCGCGCCATGCCGGGCGGCGTGGAGATCATGGCGCCACCCGGCATGGAGGAAATGACGAGCCAGTTGCAGGGTCTGTTCCAGAATCTCGGCATGCAGCGGAAGAAGTCCCGCCGGCTGAAGGTGCGTGATGCGCTGAAGATGCTCCTCGACGAGGAGGCCGCACGGCTGGTGAACGACGAGGAAATAAAGCTCACCGCGCTCGCCAACGTCGAGCAGAACGGCATCGTCTTCATCGACGAAATCGACAAGGTCGCCAAGCGCGGCGAGGCCATGGGCGCAGACGTCTCCCGCGAGGGCGTGCAGCGTGACCTGCTGCCGCTGGTGGAAGGCTGCACCGTGTCCACCAAGTACGGCATGGTGAAGACCGACCACGTGCTGTTCATCGCCTCGGGCGCTTTCCACGCCTCGAAACCCTCCGACCTGATACCGGAGTTGCAGGGCCGCTTTCCGATCCGGGTGGAGCTGGCGAGCCTCACCGCCGCGGATTTCGTGCGCATCCTGACCGAGCCCGACGCCTCGCTCTGCGAACAGTACACGGCACTGCTCGCCACCGAGGGCGTGACGCTCGCATTCGAACCCTCCGGCGTGCACCGGCTCGCCGAGATTGCGCACCACGCCAATCAGCAGATGGAGAACATCGGTGCGCGGCGCCTGCACACCGTCATGGAGCGGCTGCTCGACCTGATCTCCTTCGAGGCCGCCGATCGCGGCGGGCAGCAGCTCACCGTGGATGAAACCTACGTCGACCAGCAGCTCGGTGCCCTGCTCAGGAACGAGGACCTGAGCCGCTACATCCTCTGAGCGACTGGTAGACTGCGCGCATGGCAGAGACCACGCATTTCGGCTTCGAGACCGTGGCCACCACGGAGAAGGCTGCGCGCGTGCGCGACGTGTTCGACTCGGTCGCCGGCCGTTACGACCTGATGAACGATCTCATGTCCGGCGGGCTGCACCGGCTGTGGAAACGCTTCGCGCTGCTGCGCACGGGCCTCTCGCGCGGCCAGAGCGTACTCGATGTCGCCGGCGGCACCGGGGATCTCGCCGCGGGATTGCACGCGCAGGTCGGCCGCGAAGGCCAGGTGTGCCTCACCGACATCAATGCCGCCATGCTCGCGCACGGCCGCGACCGCCTGACCGACCGCGGCATCGCCGGCAACATCACCTACGTCCAGGCCGATGCCGAGCGGCTGCCGTTCCGCACCGCGAGCTTTCATTGCGTCACCATCGGGTTCGGCCTGCGCAACGTCACCGACAAGCTGGCTGCACTGAAGTCCATGGCGCGCGTCCTGCGCCCGGGCGGGCGGCTGCTGGTGCTGGAGTTCGCGAAGCCGGTGCTGCCGGCGCTCGCACCGCTGTACGACGCCTACTCCTTCCGCGTGCTGCCGCTGCTCGGCGGCCTGGTCGCGCGGGACGAGGCGAGCTACCGCTACCTCGCCGAGTCGATCCGCATGCACCCCGACCAGGCAACGCTCGCCACGATGATGACGGAGGCGGGCCTCGAGGACGTGAACTATTTCAATCTGAGCGGCGGCATCGTCGCCCTGCACACCGGTTTTCGCTACTGAGGGCATCGCGCATGCTGGCCGGGTTCCTCTTCCGTCCCTTCGAGGCGCTCCTCAACCGCGGCATCGCGCAATCCACCGGCGCAGAGGCGCTGGCGGCGCAGCTCGAAGGTCGCACGCTCGCGCTCACGATCGACGCCACACCGTTCGACCTGCGACTGGCGGTCCGCGGCGGGCGCATCGGCGTGTGCCTGCCGGATGGCGCAGCCCCGGATGCCGTCATTCGCGGCACCCCGCTCGCACTCGGCCGCCTGCTCGGCCGGGATCCGCAGGCCGCAATCCGCGACGGCTCCGTGCACATTTCGGGCGACGCGGAAATCGCCGGCCAGTTCGAGGAACTGCTGCGGCAGGCTGCGCCGGACCTCGAGCACGAATTCTCGCGCCTGGTCGGCGCATCGCTTGCGCAGGACATCGGTGCAGCGGCGCGCACCGTGACCGGCTGGGGTGAGGAAGTCGGCGATGACGTGGCCCGCGGCATCGGCCGCTACCTGCGGGAAGACGCGAAAATGGTGCCCGGCGGCGACGAAATACGGGAGTTCGGGCGTGGCGTGGACGAGTTCGTGAACGACGTCGAACGCGCCGAGGCCCGCATCCGGCAGCTGCAGGCCCGGGCACGGTGACCGCAATGGCCATGCACGGGAACGACCAGCACCTCGCCGCCCTGGACCATTGAGGTCACTGCCCCCGATTCATGCCAAGAATCCGCCTGATCCTGCGCCTCCTCGCCATCCAGCGCGTGCTCTTCAGGCACGGGCTCGATGACCTGATCGTCCAGACACATCTTTTCCGCCCGTTCCGGTTCCTGCTGTACCTGTGGCCATTGCACTGGCTCGGGCGCGATCACGCCAAGCCCCGCGGCGTGCGCATCCGCGAGGCGCTGCAGGATCTCGGCCCGATCTACGTGAAGTTCGGTCAATCAGTATCCACCCGCCAGGACCTGCTCGCACCGGACATCGGTGTGGAACTGGCCAGGCTGCAGGACGAGGTGCCGCCCTTTGCGCCGGAGCAGGCGCTGGCCGAGATCGAGCGTGCCTACCGCCGCCCGGCGTCCACGGTCTTCGCGCAGTTCGACGAGCAGGCGCTGGCTGCCGCATCCATCGCGCAGGTGCATGCGGCACGGCTGGCGAGCGGTGAAGAGGTGGTCGTCAAGATCCTCCGCCCGCGCGTGCGCGAGCAGGTGGAGCGCGACCTCGAAGTCCTCTATGCGCTCGCACGGCTCGCCGGACGCTTCTGGAAGGAGAGCTGGCGGCTGCGGCCCGTGGAACTGGTGGCCGAGTACGAGAAGACCATCCTGAACGAGCTCGACCTGCTGCGCGAAGCCGCCAATGCCACGCAGCTGAGACGCAACTTCACCGACGACCCGAAGATCTACGTCCCGGAGGTGTACTGGGATTACTGCCGGCCGAACGTCATGGTGCTCGAGCGCATCCATGGCATCCCGATCGACGACATGGCCGCACTGCGCGCGGCCCGGGTGAACATCCCGCGGCTCGCCGCGAACGGCGTCGCCATCTTCTTCACGCAGGTATTTCGCGACAATTTTTTCCACGCCGACATGCACCCGGGCAACATCTTCGTGGACGCGAGCGACCCCGAGCACCCGCAGTACTGCGCCGTGGACTTCGGTATCGTCGGCACGCTCACCGACAGCGACCGGCGCTACCTGGCCGAGAACTTCCTCGCCTTCTTCGAGCGCGACTATCACCGCGTCGCGCAGTTGCACGTGGACTCCCGCTGGGTGCCGGAAGGCACCCGGGTGGACGAGTTCGAGTCCGCGATCCGCTCGGTATGCGAGCCGGTGTTCGCAAAACCGCTGAAAGACATTTCCTTCGGCACCGTGCTGCTGCGGCTGTTCCAGACCGCGCGGCAGTTCGACATGGAGGTGCAGCCGCAGCTCATGCTGCTGCAGAAAACGCTGGTGCAGATCGAAGGTCTCGGGCGGATGCTCTACCCGGAGCTCGACCTGTGGGAAACCGGGCTGCCGGTGCTGCGCGCCTGGCTGCGCGAACAGTCCGGGCCGCGGGCGACCCTCCGGCGCCTGCGGCGGGAACTGCCCGATCTGCGCTATACCCTCGAGCGGCTGCCGACGGCGCTGCGCCGGTTCGTCGAGCGGGAATCCGGAGCCGGGCTTGCGCCAGCCCGGGGGCAGCGCGCGGATCAGCATCGCGGGAGCGGCTTCAGCCACGATCCGGAGGCGCTGCCGGCGCGCAGGCGGCGCGCCGAACGCTACGCGCTCGGCGCGGGCTCCGCACTGCTCCTTGCCGGTGTGCTCTTCATCGGGCTGCGCGCGCAGCCGGACTGGGCGGGCTGGTTACTCGGTGCTGCAGGACTCGTCACGCTCTGGGCGGGCCGGCCGCGGCCGCAGTAGCAGCGGCGCGGGGCAGAAGGCCGGCGGCGGAGCGTTCAGTGCCGCGCGCTGCGCAGGGCGCGCAGGTACTTCACCGGATCGTTGCCCGCCTCGAGCTCTTCCACCAGGGCGGAGCCGACCACCACCCCGTCCGCGTGCCCGCTCAGCGCGCGCACCTGTTCGGCGGTGCGCACACCGAAGCCGGCGCACACCGGCAGCGCCGAGACCCCGCGGACCCGGTCGAGGTAGCCGGTCACGTCGGCCGGCAGGCTGCGGGCGCCACCGGTGATGCCCTTGACGGTCACGGCATAGACGAACCCCCGGCTCGCGGCGCACAGTCGCTGCACGCGCGCCTCCGGCGTCGCCGGCGTGACCAGGTGAATGAGCGCGACCCCGCGGGCATCGAGGCGCCCGGCGAGGTCCCGGCTTTCCTCCAGCGGCAGGTCGGGCACGATGAAGCCACCGACATGTGACTCGACCGCAGCGACGGCCAGTTGCTCGTAGCCGACGGCGAGCAGCGGGTTCAGGTAGCTCATCAGCACCACCGGCGCCGGAAGTTCGCCGGCCGTGCGCAGTTCCGCGAGGATCCAGCGCAACGAGACCCCGGCAGCGATCGCGGCGTGGCTGGCGCGCTGGATGGTGACGCCATCGGCCATCGGGTCACTGAACGGCACGCCGACCTCGACCACGTCGGCCACCTCGGCGATCGCGCGCAGCGTGTTGATGAACTTCGCGCGGTCCGGATAGCCCGCGGTGATGTACGGCACCAGCGCCACGCCATGCTCCCTGGCGCCGTGGCGGATGGCAGCGGTGATACGGTCGTGGGGAACGATGCGGGCCATGACGTCGCTCAGTGGTGGCTGGCCGGCGCGCTGTCGCCGGGAAATACCCTGGACAGGGTCGGCATGTCTTTGTCGCCGCGACCGGAAAGCCCGATCAGGATGCGCTTGCCGGGGTTCTCCCGCGCCCAGCGCCGCGCGCCGGCGAACGCGTGGGCGGACTCCAGTGCGGGCAGGATGCCTTCGGCGGCGCAGCACTCGTGCAATGCCTCGAGCGCCTCGTCGTCCGTTGCCGGCACGTAGCGCACGCGCCCGATCGCCTGCAGCAACGAGTGCTCCGGGCCAACGCCCGGGTAATCGAGGCCGGCGGAGATCGAGTGCGTCTCCTGGACCTGGCCCTCGGCGTCCTGCAGCAGCAGCGAGAAACTGCCGTGCAACACCCCCGGCGTGCCGCGGCCGAGCGTGGCCGAGTGCTCGCCGAGCCCGCTGCCGCGGCCGCCCGCCTCGACACCGATCAAGGCAACCGTGGCGTCTCCGAGAAACGGATGGAACAGGCCGATCGAGTTGGAGCCGCCGCCCACGCAGGCGAACGCGGCGTCGGGCAACCCCCCGGTCATCTGCAGGAACTGCTCGCGCGCCTCGCGCCCGATCACCGACTGCAGTTCGCGTACCAGCCAGGGATATGGATGCGGGCCCACCGCCGAGCCGAGCAGGTAGTAGCTGCCCTCCGGGTCGGAGACCCAGTCGCGGAACGCCTCGTCGATGGCCGCGCGCAGGGTCTGGTCGCCGCTTTCCACCGCCACGACCTTCGCGCCGAGCTGGTGCATGCGGTCGACGTTCGGCGCCTGCCGGCGTACGTCCACCGCGCCCATGTACACCACGCAGGGAATGCCGACCCGGGCACAGGCCGCCGCCGTCGCGACCCCGTGCTGGCCGGCGCCGGTCTCGGCAATCACGCGACGCGCCCCGAGGCGGCGCGCGAGCAATGCCTGGCCGAGGGCGTTGTTGATCTTGTGCGCTCCGGTGTGCGCGAGGTCCTCGCGCTTGAGGTACACCTCCGCGCCCCAGCTGCGGCCGAGACGGGGCGCCGGCGTGAGTGGCGTCGGCCGCCCGACCCAGTCACGCAACTCCCGGCCCAGGTCGGCGGCAAACTGCGCGTCGCGCAGGAACCGGTGCGCCCCCACGCCGAGACGCTCGAGCGCAGGCACCAGGGTCTCCGGCGCGTAACGCCCGCCGAAGGGGCCAAAACGGCCGTGGGCGTCGGGCAGTTCACCCCTGAGCAGGCGCGCGAGCAGGCCCGCGGATTCTTCTTTACTGATCTGCACCGTTCAATTCCCGTTCCACGCGGCGCACCGCCGCGATGAACGCCTCGATCTTCGCCGGGTCCTTGACCCCGCGACCTGATTCCACGCCGCTGCTGACGTCGACGCCCCAGGGCCGCGCACGCCGCATGACCTCGCCCACATTACCCGGGTCCAGGCCGCCCGCAAGCACGAGGCGGGTGCGGCGCGCGAGCGCGCGAGCGCGGTCCCAGTCGGGCATCTGGCCGGAACCGCTCGCCGCCGCCTCGAAAAGAGCGCGATCTTCGCGTTCGAGTGCCGCGCTGTCCAGACCGGGAACGTCACGATACACCGGCAGCGACCCGACACCCGCGGGCATTTGCAGGGCCGCGAAATCGCGCGCATCCGTCTGCAACCAGTCGGGCCGCGCGACCGCCGCCACCTCCTGCCATTCCTCCGGCAACGGATGGCGCATCACCGCCACGCGCAGGATGCCCGCCGGCACCAGCGCGCCAAGCACCGCCGCATCCTCCGGAGTCACGCGCCGTGGCGAGGCGGCAAACACGAAACCGACCGCGTCGGCACCGGCCGCGACCGCGGCGCGAACCGCTTCCGCCGTGGTCAGGCCGCAGATCTTGATGAAGGTGCGCACCCGGGAGCCGCGGCTCACGCCGCTCCTGCGTGGCGCCGACTGCGCCCCTGCAAACCGCCGGGGCCGGCCGCCATGGGCAGCATCCACTGCGAGCCGGAAGGGGCGCCGGTCACGATGGCGGGACGTTCGCGCGGCCCGCCGCCAGCAGCGCCTGCGCCGCGAGCGCGGGGTCCGCCGCGCGCATGAGCGTGGTGCCGACGAGAATTGCACGGTAGCCGAGGCGGGCGAGTTCCGCGGCCTGCTGCGGCGTCTCGATGCCACTCTCGGCCACCCAGGGCACGCCGTGCGGCAGGCGTGGCGAGAGCGCCGCGAAGCGGTTGAAGTCCACGGCGAGCGTGCGCAGGCTGCGGCAGTTCACCCCGAGCAACACCCGCCCGCGGCCGGCCGTGGTTGCCGCCGAGGTTTCGACCGCCGGCAGGCAGCGGTCGAGGTCCGCCCCGTCGAAGACTTCCACCAGCACGAACATGCCGAGGCCGAGCGCGCAGTCGATCATCGCCTGCAGCTGCTTCGGGTCGAGCATGGCGGCAATCAGGAGCACGCCTGCGGCCCCCGCCTCGCGTGCTTCCAGGATCTGGTAGTTGCCGACGAGAAAGTCCTTGCGCATGACCGGCAGGCCCGGCAATGCCGTCGTTACCGCGCGCAGATGCGCGAGATCCCCGCCGAACTCCTCGGGCTCGGTCAGCACCGACACCGCCACGGCGCCGCCCTGCGCGTAGCACCGCGCCTGCCCGGCAGGCGAGAGCGTCGCGCCCGCAAGCTCACCGACCGAGGGCGAGCGGCGTTTGACCTCGGCGATGAGGTGAAACGACGCCGCGGTAAAGCGCGGGGCATTCGGCGCCGGCAGGGCGGCGATCTGCCGCTGCAGGTCCTCCCCGCTGCGAACCGCAGCGGCCGCCTCGAGCCTGCGCCGGCTCGCCTGCGCCATGCGCACCAGGAAGTCGCCGCGGCCGGTCATGGGCGCCCCCGGGCAAATGCGCGAAGCCGCGCCAGGAATGTGCCGGCAGCGCCCGAGTCGATGACCCGGGCCGCGGCCTCGATGCCACGGCGCAGGCCGCGCGTTCTGCCGGTGAGGTCGAGCACAAGGCCCGCGCCAAGCAGCAGCGCGTCGCGATGCGCGCCGCGGTCGGCGCCGGTGAGCACCATCTCGAGCGCACGCGCGTTGGTGGCAACGTCGCCGCCGGCGAGCGCCGCGGGGCTGCAGGCCGACAGCCCGTAGTGCAGCGGATTGCGCCGCGCGCGGCGCACCGTGCCCGGCCGCACATCGAAGACGGTGAAGGGGCCGACCGGCGTGGCTTCGTCCCAACCGGGCTCGCCGTGCACGACGAAGGCGCGCACGATCGGCAGCCCGGAGAGCGCCTCGGCCATCAAGCGGGCCGTGGGCAGATCGAAGGCACCGATGCAGCTGAACGGCGGTGCCGCCGGATTGGTCAGCGGCCCGAGCACGTTGAACACGGTACGCGCCCCGAGCGCGCGGCGCACCGGGGCGATTGCCTTCATCGCCGGATGAAATGTCGGCGCGAACAGGAACGTGAAGCCGCATTCACGCAGGCACTCGATTGCATGGCTGGCGTCCCGCGCGAGCGGCACACCGAGCGCCTCCAGCACGTCGGCACTGCCCGAGCGCGAGGAAACGGAGCGGTTGCCGTGCTTGACCACGGGTACGCCACAGGCCGCCGCGAGCAGCGCCGATCCGGTGGAAATATTGAAGCTGCCGGAACTGTCGCCACCGGTGCCCACGACGTCGGCGGCCGGCAGATCACCCGGCAGCTCCACCCGGAAGGCCAGGTCGCGCATGGCGCTCGCAAAACCGCGCAGCTCCTCGGCGGTCTCGCCCTTGCTGCGCAAGGCGGCCAGCACCGCACCAGCAAGCGCCGGTGGCAGCGACTCATCGGCCAGCGCACGCATCAGCGCCGCAGATTCCGCCTGCGACAGGTTCTCCCGGCGGAGCAGGCGCGCGAGCGCCGCCTGGACCGCATTGCTCATGCGCGGCCCCGCAGGAAGTTCTCCATCAACCGGTTGCCCTCCGGGGTGAGCACGCTCTCCGGATGGAACTGCACGCCATCGAGCGGCAGCTCGCGATGGCGCACACCCATGATCTCCCCCTGCTCGGAACGCGCGCTCACCTCGAGCACCGCAGGCATTGACTGGTCTTCCGCGGTGAGCGAGTGGTAGCGGCCGGCCTCGAACGGATTCGGCAACCCGCCGAAGATGCTGCGGCCGTCGTGGCTGATCATCGACGTCTTGCCGTGCATCAATCGCGGCGCGGACACGATCCGGCCGCCGAAATGATGCACGAGGCTCTGGTGTCCGAGGCAGACCCCGAACAGCGGCGTGCGCCGCTCGAAAGCCGCGATGATGCCGAGCGACACGCCGGCGTGTTCCGGCCGGCCGGGGCCCGGCGAGATGCAGACGTGGCTGGGCGCGAGCGCGAGCGCCTGCTCGACCGTGATCTCATCGTTGCGAAAGACATGGACCTCGGCCCCGAGCACGAGAAACGCCTGTACGAGGTTGTAGGTGAACGAGTCGTAGTTGTCGATGAGGAGCAGCTTCGGTGTCACAGCCCGTCCTCCGCCATGGCGAGCGCGCGGCGCAGGATTGCGCTCTTGGCCAGCACTTCCTCGTACTCGGCCTGCGGCACGCTGTCGGCGACGATGCCCGCACCGGCCTGGTAGCTGTAGGTGCCGTCGCGGAACACCAGCGTGCGGATGGTGATCGCCTGGTCCATGTCGCCGTTGTTGCCGAAGTAGCCGACCGTCCCTGCGTACAGGCCGCGACGCACCGGCTCGATGGTGTCGATCAACTCCATCGCGCGCACCTTCGGTGCGCCAACCAGGGTGCCGGCAGGGAACGCGGCGGCGAACAGATCGAGTGCGTCGCGGCCCGGCGCAAGCTGCCCCTGCACGCCGCTCACGATGTGCATGACGTGGCTGTAGCGCTCGATCGCCTTGTACGGGTCCACGTGCACCGAGCCGGCCTGCGCGACGCGGCCGAGGTCGTTGCGCGCCAGGTCGACCAGCATCACGTGCTCCGCGTTTTCCTTCTGGTCGGCCCTGAGACTCGCTTCCAGCGCGAGGTCCTGCGCGGCGTCGGCGCCCCGCGGACGGGTGCCTGCGATCGGCCGCAGCGACGCCCGGCCGGAGCGCAGGCGCACCAGCGCTTCCGGCGAGGAGCCGGCCACCTGCACGTCCCCGAGATCGAGGTAGAACATGTAAGGCGATGGATTCAGCAGGCGCAGTGCGCGGTAGGTCTCGAACGGCGAGAGCGAATGCTCGCCCGCGAAACGCACCGAGAGCACCAGCTGGTAGACCTCGCCGAGCGTGATGTAGCGCTTGGCATTCTCCACCGCGGCGCAGAACTCCTCCTGCGAAAAGCTTGGCACCGCCGGCCCGTGACGGGACGCGCCATTGCCGGGCGGCACCGCGCCGCGCAACAGGCGCAGTACTTCGCGGCGCAGCGCCTGCCGCTCCCGCTCATCGCCCGCGTGCAGCAACGCGATGCGACGCGTGAGATGGTCGAAAACGAGCATGGAGCCGGCTGCCAGGTACACCGCATCCGGCACCGCGGGCACGGCGGCGCCACGCGGCGGCTGCGGCAGCCGCTCGAAGTTGCGTACCACATCGTAGCCGGCGACACCGACCAGCCCACCCGCAAACGGCAGGCCGGGAATCTCCGGGCGCAGGCGCGGCGTGGCAGCCAGCGTCTCGCGAACGGCCGCGAGCAATCCGGCGCGCCCGGGCGGATGCGCACGACGAACACCGCCGACCTGCAGGCCTGATGCATCGAGGCGCAGTTGCGTCGCCTCACCGAAGCCGAGAAACGAATAGCGCGCGAGCTGCAGGCCGCCCTCCACGCTTTCCAGCAGGTAGCGCGGACCGAGCGGGCGCAGCTTCAGGAACGTGGACACCGGCGTGTCCAGATCCGCAGCTATATCGAATGGTCCTTGCATGTTCTCCTGGTCGCTCGAAACCGGTCCTCTTCCGACCCGCCATGGCAATGCTGCGCACCGGATCGGGTACGTGATCTATCGGCTGCCGGCGGTAGGCTGGCATGTACCACCCTCGAGCTCCGCGTCAGCGACGGGCCAAAAAAAACCCACCTCCGCTGCCGCGGAGATGGGTCATCGGCCGTACGAACCTCGCGTGCGCTAGCCGGCAACCCACTCCGCGAAGAGGGTCCGCCACCAGCGCTCGTTGGCAACCACGGCCTGCATGGGCGGCAGTATCCCCAGCGCTCCCGGTGAGGTCAAGCGCCGCGCTGCGCTCACAACCCGTAATACGCCGGGAGAATCAGCGAAAACGCCAGCCACATGAGGATGGTGAGAGGCAGGCCGAAGCGGACGAAATCGCTGAACTTGTAGCCTCCCGCGGTCATGATCATGACGTTGGTGGGGTGGCCGATCGGGGTCACGAAGGTCAGGTTGACCGCGAAGATCACCCCCACGATGAACGGCTCGGGAGGCACACCCAGTTGCCGCGCGATGCCGATGGCAATCGGCACACCTAGCGCTGCCGCGGGCTTGGCGGACACCATCTGGGTGAGCGCGGCGATGATCGCCATCAGCACGGAAAGCACCGCTGCCGGCGAGAGGCCGCTGGTCACCACCGTCACCAGCCTGGCGATGTACTCGGCGGCACCCGTGTCGAGCATGGCCGAACCGAGCGCGAGGCTCGCCACCATGATCATGATTACGCCCGGATCGAGCGCCTCGCCGACGTGGCGCCAGCGCATCGACCGCGTGGCCAGCAACAGCGTGACGCCGAGCAATCCGGCAATCGACAAGGGCAGCACATCGAATGCCCCCATGAACACCACCATGGCCATGATGGCGAGCGCCCACGGCGCCCGCGCCGTGTGGGGCAGATCGACCGTGCCGTCGAGGACCGGCATCGAGCCGCTGACGCGCAGCCTGGCGATCGCCTGACGCGTGCCCTGCACCAGCAGCACGTCCCCGGCACGCAGGCGGAAGTCGTCCAGCGACGTGGTGCGCACCGCGCGACTGCGATGCACCGCGAGCAGCAGCAGCCCGAAGCCCTCGAGCAGTTCGCTGGGGTTGAGCACGCGCTGATACAACTGCGACCCGCGGGTGATCACCACCTCGGCCAGTTGCTGCCCATCCGTGCCGAGCGGGTACTTGTCGCTCACCGGATGCTCGATGTCCTCTGGCCTGAACAGGGTGACGCCGAGCAGTTGCTCGAACTCCTTCAGCCGATCCGAGGTATCGCGCACCAGCAGCCGATCCCCCGCGCGAATGCGCACCAGCGGCAGCCTGGCCACCGTGAGGCCCTCGCCACGCAGGATCTGGTCGATACGCATCCGGTTCTGTGTCAGCGCCAGTACCTCGGCGATGGTCTTCCCCGCGGCGGGACTGCGTTCGCTCACGTGCAGCGCTGCGTTGAACACCCGTGGCGAAATGTCCTGCAGCGGCGGCTTGCGCTCCGGCAACAGCACCGAACCGAAGAGCCAGAGATAGGTAACGCCCACCATGGCGCCGAGCAGGCCCGGCACCGCGAAATCGAATATGCCGAACTCCCCTACGCCGAGCTGCGCGGCAATACCCACCGCCAACAGGTTCGTCGAGGTACCGATGGTGGTCCACATGCCCAGCGTGTTGGCGAAATTCATCGGCATGAGCACGTGCGATACAGGGGTGCCGACCTTCATGCAGCAGGCAACCATGATCGGCATCATGACCGCGATCATCGGCAGGTTGTTGATGAAGGCGCTGCTCAGGGCGCAGGTCACCAGCGTTGCGGCGAGCGCCAGGCGGGGACGGGCGAGCCAGTAGCGTGTCAGCAGAAACGCCAATGGCTGGAGGGCACCGGTGATCTCGAGCGCCTGGCCGAGGATGAGGAGCACGCCGACGATGACCAGTGCGTCATTGCCGAAATGGTAGAGGAACCGTTGCGGGTCGACGCCCGGATAGGGAAAAAACTGGAAAAACCCCACCAGGAAGATGAGCACGCCGAGGCTGGTGGCCTCCATCGGAATCTTGTCCCGCGTGAAGAGAAAGAGCGCGACCAGCATGACCAGCAGGGTGACCGTCGCGTGCAGTCCGGGGAAAGGAGGCACAGCGATACCCTTGCGCTATTGCAATCCGTAGAGGACGCTCAGCGCGAAGGTCAGCGCAACCAGCATGATCGCTGTGAGCGGAATACCGATGCGCAGGTAGTCAGCGCCCGTATAACCGCCGGCCTTCATGATCATCAGATTGGTCTGATAGCCGAACGGCGTGGCGAAAGCCATGTTGGCACCGAAGATGATGGCCATGACGAACGCTTCCTCCGGCGCG
Organism: Nevskiales bacterium; assembly: GCA_011526045.1. Classification (GTDB taxonomy): domain Bacteria; phylum Pseudomonadota; class Gammaproteobacteria; order Steroidobacterales; genus QUBU01. The sequence goes on from WYBE01000028.1 coordinate 96,749, forward strand.
CCCAGTTGCCGGGCGATGTAGATTCCGGTCGGGACGCAGATCACGGCCGCAGCATTGTTGGTGACGAAGTTGGTCAGCACCGTGACCCCGAGCATGACGACGCCGAGCACAGCATACAGGGGCATCTGCGGCATGATCGCGACAAAGGCCCTGGCGACGAACTCCGCGGCCCCGGTCTTGTCGAGCGCAGTCGCCAGGCAGAGCGTCGACACCATCACCATCAGGAGACTTGCGCTCAACACCTGGGAGATGTGCCGCCACTGCAGGCAGCGCGTGGCGAGCATCGCCGCAACGCCGAGCAATGCGCTGACGGAGATGGGCACCAGGCCAAGGGCGTTCGCGGTCATCACGGCGATCGCGATTGCCAGCGCGAGCGGCGCGCGGTCCGTCCGCGGCAGATCCACTGCGCCATCCAGCACCAGCATCGAGCCGGTGCCTTTCAGGTGGCCGATCGCCTCGGCCGTGCCCTGCACGAGAATCACGTCCCCGGCACGAAGCCGCTCGGCATGGGCCTCGTGCGCGCCGGGCCCGATCGAGCTGCCGCGATGAACCGCGAGCGGCAGCAACTGGTACCGGTAGACGAAATCCGCCATGTCGAGCGGCCGCTGGTAGAGCGGCGATCCTCTCGTGATGACGACCTCCGCCAGGCGCTGCCCGGCGGCGTCGAGCGGAAAGCGCTCGCTCACCGGATGCTGCAGATCGCTCGCGTTGTAGAGCGTTGCACCGAGCAGGCTCTCGTACTCCTTGAGATTTCCCGCCGAGTCGCTCACGAAGAGGCGGTCACCCGCCACCAGGACGGTGTCCGGGAGGCTGGCAACCGTCAGGTCGTCGCCCCGCTGAATGCGCTCGACATGCATTCGATTCTGGGTACGCACCAGCACTTCAGCCAGCGCACGTCCCTGGGCGTAGCTGCCCTCGTTGACGTACAGCACGGCACTGAACCGTCGCTGGGCCTCCTCGTCACTGGCCGGCCGGGACTCAGGCAGAAGAAAGCGGGCGGCGATCCATACGAAGAGCAGCCCCAGGCCACCCGCAAACAGCACCGGGGGCGCCAGGTCGAAGAGCGCGAGCGGCTCGAGGCCGAGGTCTTCGGCCACACCGAGGCCGAGCAGGTTGGTCGACGAGCCGACCGTGGTCGCCATTCCGCCGATGAGCACGGCGTAATTGAACGGCAGCAGGACCCGTGATGGCGCCGCGCCGGCGCGCAGGGAGACGGCGAGGATCACGGGAAGCAGGATCGTCATCAGCGGCGTATCGTTGATGAAGGCGCTGGAGAAAGCCGTCAACACCAGCGTCAGCGGCAATGCGAGCCGCGGGATGTGTTGCCAGGACCTGGCGAGGCCGGTCGTCAGGGGCTGCAGCGCCCCGGTGGTCTCGAGGCCCTTGACCAGCAGCAGCAGCGTGCAGACGGTGACGAGCGCCTCATGGCCGAACCTGGCGAAGAAATCCGTTGGCTCGAGCCCGGGGTACGGAAACACGTAGGAACCGAGCGTCAGCGTCAGCAATATCGCAAGGCCAACCGAGGGCGCCCGGAACCTGTCGCTCGCGAACAGGTACAGGCTTGCGGCCACGAGCGCGATCGTTGCCACGGCGTGCATGCTCGGCAGGTCTGACAATGCCAACTCCGGGATCGGTCACAGGCCGCTGTACTTCGGTCACGCCAGCATGCGAGCAGCGCCTGCAGCGGCTGACTCGAGCCGCATAGATTGCACGCTGCGGGAAAGCCCGACAATCACCAGGCCACGATATGCCCATTCCGCGAGGGAATTTCCTGCACCGTCGGCCGGATCAGGCGCGGTTGCGGGCGATGGCCCAGGTCGTGCGCAGCAGGCGGCGAAACGCATCGAGCGGCAGGGCTCGCGCGACGCCATCGCCGCGCATGGCGATCGTGTCGGCGGCCTGCACCACGGGCAGCAGGTGCAGGTAATCGGGCAGCGGGCGGCGCGGGGCGCGCTCGGGAAAGACACTGTAGGGCGAGAGCACCAGCAGGTGACGGTGGCGCAGCCCGGCTTGGCGCAGCAGCCGTCGTGCACGTTCGTCGCCGAGGCTCACGGCGAGCGAATGCGCCAGGTCGCGCAGCTCCAGGCCGGGAAATGGCCCACGCTCGCGTGCCAGCGCGTTTGACTCGCGCACCATCAACCGGCGCACCAGCGCGAGCCAGCGCGCGGCGAGCTTGACGGAGCGGAACGCAGCGGGATCGAGTTCCCAGCGATCGATGAGGTCGCCGATGCCGGTCACGTGTACCGCCAGACGCCGGTTCACCAGTGCATCCTGCGCGAGCTCCGGGGATGGCCAGTCGAGCTGCTCGACCAGGTTGTCGGCCAGGCGCAGGCTGGCTCGCAACAGGCGCCGAAGCTCGTGCAGGCCAGCGCGCACCGAGCCGAGGTCGAGGAGATCGAGGCGGAGCCGCAGCGCCAGCCAGGCGGTTTCCGCGCGCACCTCGAACTGGCTGAGCGGCAGCACCGCATCGCCACGTTCCCCCCAGGCGAGCGTGCAGGCTGGCCGGGTCGTGTGCTCGAGCACGAGGCGCACGCCCGGTTCCCGGTGCGCGACCGCGGTGATCGCCTGCCACAGCCGCAGGCTGTCGCACGGACCGCCGGCGGGCGGATGCGCCCTGACGCTGCCGAGCGCCAGCATCACCCGGTCGGGGATACGCACGATCACCGGTGGTCGGCCGAGCGTCGTGCACTCGCGTAATCCCAGCAACGCGCCGAGACCCGGGTGGTCGGCGGTGAGCGACAGCACGAGACCCGCCGCTGTGACACCGTAGCGCGACAACGACTGCGGCAGCGCCTCCCGCAAGCCGGCGGCCACCAGCCGCATCTGTTCACGGCGCAGATCGGCGGCAGCTTCACCACGCGCGAGCGCGGACACGTCGAGCGCCACCCGGGAGCCCGCGGCAAGGTGCGCGGCGAGCCGCCGCGCGACGACCGCCATGCTCCGCTGCCGCAACCAGTCGGCATCGCCCGACACCAGCGGAAAACGCGTCGCGTGCTCACCCGCCATGGCGCGCAGCGTGAGTGGCTGAGCGTCCGCCGGCGCGACCGCGGCCACTGCCGGATGCGCCAGCAGCCAGGCGAACTCGGCACGCCAGAAGCGCGTGTTCGCCTCGACGCCGGCACCGAATTCGAGCAGCTCCGTGTCCACGCCCGCACCGGCGAGGGAACGTCCGCGCGCGCACTGCCTGTCCACCGCCGGCGACCCTCCGCAGCCAGCCAGGCGCCGCACAGTGCCAGATCGGGGTGGCGCGGTCCGCCGCCGAAACGGCCCGTTTCGTGCCGATTCACAGGCGCGGGTGCTAAGATCGGCGCCCGGTCCGCCACCCGCCTCGCCCGGGGCTTCGCCCGATCCCGTCGCGCCGCATGTCCGCCTGGAACAGCAACCATCTCACCGGCCTGCATCCCACCGCGCGCCCCGCCGAGAAGCGCCAGGACATCGAGTTCGCCGGCACGGACGAACAGCTGCGCCACGACGTGCACGAACTCGGCGCGCTGGTCGGCGGGTTGCTGCGCGAGCAATGCAGTGAAGCGCTGTACCAGACCGTGGAAGAGGCACGGCGCGCCGCGATTGGCCGCAGGGAGGGCGATGCCCCCGCCAGCGCGCGTCTCGACGAAATCCTCGGCGGCCTGAGTCTCACCGATGCGCGCGATTTCGTGCGCGCCTTTTCCACCTTCTTCCAGGTGGTCAACATGGCCGAGCAGGTGCACCGGCTGCGGCGGCGGCGCGATTATCAGCGCACCGCCTCGATTCGCCAGCCGGGCAGCGTTGCCGAAACCATCTTCCGGCTGCACGAGGCGGGGATCAGCCTGCCCGCGCTGCAGAAACTCCTCGCCAGCCTGCGCATCGTCCCGGTGTTCAGCGCGCATCCGGTCGCACCCACGCGGCGCACCATCCTGCGCAAGCATCAGGCGATCGCGCGACGACTGGTGGACATGCAGAACTCCACCCTGACGGAGAGCGAGCTGGCCGCCGTGCTCGATGCGATCCGCACCGACGTGACCGCGATCTGGCAGACGGAGGAAACGCCCCGCGAGGCGCGCACCATCGCCGACGAGCTCGAGCACATCCTGTTCTTCTTCACGGACGTGATCTATCGCGCCATTCCGCTGTTCTACGAGGCCATCGAAACCGCGGCGGGCAGCACCTACGGAGCCAGGGTCGAGTTGCCTGCCATCGTGCGCTTCGCCTCATGGATCGGCGGCGACATGGACGACAACCCCGACATCACCGCGAGGACGATCCGCGAAACCCTCGCGCGGCAGCGTTCGCTGATTCTCGACCTGTACCACCGCGAGTGCCGCGATCTCTCGAGCAAGCTGTCCCAGACCACCAGCCGCACCGGCGTGAACGCGGAGATACACGAGCGCATCCGCTTCTACGCCGGCCACTTTGGCAGCACGATGGGCGCAATCCCGCTGCGCCATCGCGACATGCCCTATCGTGTCCTGCTGCGCCTCATGATGGCGCGCCTGCAGGCCACCCACGACGACGGCGGCTTTCCCTACGAATCAGCCGAGGAGTTCCTCGGCGATGTCAGGCTCATTGCAGCGAGCCTCGAACGCAACAAAGGCATTCATGCCGGACTCTTCGCGGTGCGCCGGCTGATGCGCCGCGTGCAGACCTTCGGCTTCCATTTCCTCAGCCTCGATCTGAAGCAAAGCGCGCTCGCCCTGCGCCACATCGTCGGCCGCTGCCTGAACGAGCCCGACTGGCCGGAGCGCACACCCGAGCAGCGGGCCGAGCGGATCCGCGAAGCCCTGCGTCGCAATGAATCGCCCTGCGAAACTCTCGATAACGAGGCCAAGCGGGCGCTCGCCATCTTCCAGGCGGTGGCCTTCTGCCGCCGCAAGTACGGCCAGCGCGCCATCGGGCCGTTCATCGTGAGCATGAGCCACGGCGTCGACGACGTGCTCTCCGTGATGCTGCTCGGCCGCTGGGGCGACCTGCATGGCCCGGGCGGCTCGGTTCCCCTCGACATCACGCCGCTGTTCGAGACCACGGAGGACCTTGCCAACGCCCACGGCACCATGCGCCAGCTATTGCAGGATCCGCTCTACTGGGAACACCTCGCGCGGCGCGATCGCCGCCAGCTCGTGATGCTCGGCTACTCCGACAGCAACAAGGACGGCGGCCTGGCCGCCGCCCGCTGGCTGCTGAAGCAGACGCAGTCGGCGCTGGTGCAGGTGCTCGACGACGCGGGCGTCGACTTCACGCTGTTCCACGGCCGCGGCGGGACGATCAGCCGTGGCGGTGGCAAGACGCACGCTGCCGTGCTGGGCTCGCCGCCGGGCGCGGTGCGCGGGCGGCTGCGCGCCCTGGAGCAGGGTGAACTGGTCAGCATCAAGTACGGCGTGCGCGGCATCGCGCTGCGCACGCTGGAGCAGGCCACGGGCTCGGTGGCGCTGGCCACCGCGCTGCCCGAGCACGCGTCACCCCAGGAGATGACGCTCTGGCACGACATGGCCGAGGAACTCGCCCGCGTCAGCCGCGACAAGTACAAAGCGCTCGTGTATGACACGCCGGGCTTCTACGACTACTTCCGGCAGGCGACCCCGGTCGACGTCATCGAACGCATGCAGACCGGAACCAGCCGCGAGCCGCCCGGGCGCGCCGGCATCGAAGACCTGCACGGCGTACCCTGGACCTTCGCCTGGACGCAGAGCCGGCACATTCTTCCCGGATGGTATGGCTTTGGCACCGGGCTGCAGGCGCTCACCGGCCGGTACGGAGTCACCGCGGTGCGCGAAATGGCGCGCGAGTGGTATTTCTTCCGTGCGTTGCTCGGTGACGTGGAACTGGTGCTCGCGAAGGCCGACCTCAGCATCGCCAGCCGCTACTCGGCGCTCGCCGGGGAGTTGCACGAGCGCTTCTTCGAGCCGATCCGCGCGGAGTTCGATCTCTGCGTGAGCCAGATCCGCGCCATCCAGGAGCAACAGACGCTGCTCGAGACGAACCCGAGCCTGCGCCGCTCCATCCGCCTGCGCAACCCCTACGTCGACCCGATGAGCATGCTGCAGATGGTGCTCCTGCGCCGCTGGCGCGAAGGCGGCCGGCAGGACGAAGCCATCTTCGGTGCGCTGGTGGCGAGCATCAACGGCGTCGTCCGCGGGCTGCAGGATTCCGGCTGACGGCAGGTCGCGGCCGCCGCCACGACTGCGCAATCCGATGCAGGCGGTCTTCCTCGATTTCGCAACCTTCGGCCCGGCGGACCTCGATTGCTCGCCGCTGACGGGCCTGTTGCCCGGAATCCGCCTGCACGACGACTCACCGCAGATGACCCTCGCCGGACGGCTGCGCGATGCCGAAGTGGTGATCGTCAACAAGGTCGTGCTCGACGCGCGCATCCTGGCGCTGGCACCGCAACTGAAGCTGATTTGCTGTGCGGCCACCGGCACCGACAACGTGGCGCTCGACGTCGCGCGCACACGCGGCATCGCCGTCACCAACATCCGGGATTACTGCGCACCGTCCGTGACGCAGCACGTCTTTGCCCTGATGCTCGCCCTGACGCAGCGCCTGCGCGAATACGACCGGCTGCTCGCCGGCGGCGCCTGGGCGGCGAGCCGCAGTTTCTGCCTGCTCGACTATCCCTTCCACGAACTGCGCGGGCGTACGCTGGGCGTCGTGGGCCTCGGTGCACTCGGGCGCAGCGTCGCACAGGTGGCGCAGGCCTTCGGCATGGAGGTCATCGCCGCGCAGCGTCCCTACGCTGCTTCCGCCGGCGGGGGGCAGACGCACGGGATCAGGCGGGTGGCCTTCACCGAGCTTTTGTCCAGCTCCCATGTGGTGAGCCTGCACTGCCCGCTCACCGCGGAAACGCGGCGGCTGATCGACGCGGACGCGCTGGCGCGAATGCGCCGCGACGCGCTCCTGATCAACACCGCGCGCGGGGCGCTGGTCGATCCGGCCGCATTGCTGTGCGCCCTGCACGATGGAGCGATCGCCGGCGCGGGCATCGATGTACTCGAGCAGGAACCGCCGGCCAGCGATGAAGCGCTGGTCGCGGCGCGACTGCCGAACCTGATCGTGACGCCGCACATCGCCTGGGCAGCCCGCGAGGCGCGCGAGCGCGCGCTGGCGGAGATTGCCGCCAACATCGAGGCCTACCTGTCCGGCACGCGGCGCAACCGCGTAGACTGACCGGCGCACCGACCTGCCATCTGCCAGCATCGACGGTGGATCGGGCCCGGAGGGAGTGCCGGATGCTGTCGTTCGTATTCCTCGCCTTTGCGCTCGTGCACCTCGGGATCTGGCTGTGGGGCTGGCGGCTGTGGGCACAAACCGGCCGGCCGGTGGCGCTGTTCCTGGTCTTGTTTGGCGGCACGTTGCTCTTCTACGACAACCTGCGCATCGGCCTCGGCCGGTTCATCGGGCCGGGTGAACTCCTCCACGCGCTGAGCGTGCCGGCCTTCGCCTGGCACTGGACCATGTTGCCGCTGCTGGTCATCGCGGCAGGATCCGTGGCGCGCCTCGCCGGGCTGCCGTGGGCCCGGGGGCGCCTGGTCATGGCGTGCTTCTGCGTGGCTGCCGTCCTGCTATCCGCGCTCGACCTGCCGAAGATATTCACGATGGACCTGCAGCCTGCCTGCCTGGCCGACACGGTGCGCTACTCGACCCAGGTCAGCGCAGCGCAGGTCTGCCCGGGCGGACAGCCCGTCCAGGGTCACGGCGGGCCGCTGGTGGCCATCCTGACCAACCTGGTGGTGCTCGCGGTCGGCATCGCGCTCTGGGCGCAGCGACGCTGGCCGTGGCTGGCGGTCGGTTCGGCGACGATGTTCGTCGCCGCAGGCGCATTCACCCGCTCGCCATGGTCGCTGCCGATCGCCAACTTTGGTGAGATCTGCATCACGCTGGCATTCATCATGACCTGCGTGCACTTCGCGAGGCTGCGCCTGCCGTCGCCCGACCGCTCGCCGGCGATGGCGATGCGACGGGCCGCCTGACGAGTGGACTCATCCGGCGGTCGTCGTTTGGGTGAGCGCGCGGCGCGGCGCTGGAGCAATAGTCCACGCTGATCTGCGGGAATACAGTGGATCATCGGTGGACGTTGCGGTGGTCGCACCCCCGGTGCGGGAAGAACCAAACGAAAGGGGCCGGAGTCGGCAGACTCCGGCCCCGTGGTCAGTCGGTCTCAGAACCTGAAGGCGAGGTTGTAGTTGGAAGCGATGTTGTAGGTGTTCTGGGTTGCGTGGCCCTGGATGGAACCCGCCGAAGGCCGGCCGTCGTCGCCGCGCGCTTCGACGATCTGGTCAATGTTCCCGGGCAGCGCGCCGAACACCACCACGTGGCCGCTCAGGTTGTACACGCCCTGCTCGAAGCCGATCAGGCCGCCAAAGGCGTGCGTCGGCTGCTGATAGCTCGCCGCGGTGCCATCCACCGGGCCCTTGATGAAACCGGCACCACGCAGATGCTTCCAGATCTTGCGGGTTTCCTGCGCGTTGTTGGTGCTGTCCCAGGCGCCCTGCACCACGCCGTTGCCGTTGCCGTTGTCGGCCGGTGTCCAGGTACCCGGAAAGCGGGTGGCGGCTGCCGGATCATCGCCGGGCAACACGCCGTAGCGGTCCTGGTAGGCCAGGATCGCGGCCGTAATGCCCTTGAAGTCGTTCTCCACCTTGGTGACCTTGGCGTTGGTGATCATCTCCTGACCCTTCAACACGCCGCCGATCAACAAACCGATGATCACCAGCACGATGGCGATTTCCACCAGCGTGAAGCCTTGCTGCCTGCCCGATGCACCCATGCAACACTCCTTGTCCGGGAACCACGCCCACCATGGTGCGCGGTCGCCAGGAGAAACTCCGGCGCAGCTTGCGTGATCGGCGCAGGAGGTTCTGTAAAGGCAATCACACAATTGACAAATGGCGCGACGCGCCACGGTCTACGGCAGGCGCCCCGCCGCGACCATCTGCCCGTAGAGCGCCGCCGGTGAGATCCAGGTCACAAGATCGTCGAACTCGTTGCCGGTGGCTGCCGAAGCGCTGCGGCTGACGAACACCCCGTTGGCGGCCACCGGGTAGCTGCGCCCGGAAGGCCCGCCGCCGAGGCTGGCGCCGACATTCGCTTGCTGGTCGGCCGAACCGGGCGACGCCCAGTCCTTGCCCATCGACAACACCACCGCCGGAGCCGTCGCCACCACCGTCGTCGCGTTGCTCGCGCAGGCGGTCGGCGAGGAACCGGCCGCGGTGGTGCACACGCGCAGGTCCGGCAGGAGCGCGGCCACGGTGACGTTGCGCATCTCGCCCGGGCGGACGAAGTCCCAGTTGCCGTCGCCGTCGGCATCGCTCGCGCTCACCGAATAGCGCAGCGGGTTGCCCCAGGCATCGAGCAGCAGTTGATCGTCGTTACGCGCGCCGCCCAGAGCGAGGGTCACCGCAGGCACGAAGCCGTGCTGCGTGACACACCCGGTGGCCGACGGTGCGGACTGGCCGTTGCTGCCCGGCGTCGCGGGGCAAGGCAGGGCGTCATGGGCGAGCGCATAGCCGGCGAGCGCGGCGCGGATCTCCTCGAGCTGCCGCGTGGTTTCCACGACGCGCTGCTGGTCCACGCGAGTGCTGAGCGGCATGATCAGCCCGCCGAGCAGCAGTCCCATGATCAGCAACACGATCGCCAGCTCGAGCAGGCTGAAGCCGGCCTGTGCGGTCGGGGTCGCCTGAGCGGATCGGGGCGCAAGCCGTGCAGCGGCAGTGCTCAACATGGCGCCACTCCCAGGTTCACGTCGATGCAGAACAGCACGTCGTTGAAGGTGGGGCCCGGCGCGCCGGACTCGTAGTCGGCGTTGCCGCCGGTATCCGGGTGATTGGCGGCATTGCGGCCTTCCAGGTAGTTGCCAATGACCCCGCGCGTATCCGCATCCGCGGGCGGCTCGTCGCGCACCTGGTCGAGGGCGTCGAGCCGCGGGCCGGCAAACATCACGACGGCGGCCCAGCTGCCCGCGCCATTCACCGACAGGCAGTCGCCACAGCTCGAATGCGGCAGGGCATCGGGGCGAAAACTGCCCGCGACGGCATAGAACAGGTGGTCCTTCCAGTTGCGCCACAGCGCCAGCAGCTCCGGCGTCCACGCCGGAACCGCGACCGGGCTGCAGTTCGTCAGCAGCTGCGTGAGCGGGTTGCCGGTCTGCGCGCTGGAATCATCGACCCGGTCGGGCAGGCGGCCGCTCAACCAGCCCATCGCGGAATCGTCGTAGCGGTTGTCGGCCCGGTACGAAGCCAGGCTGACCGGCGCGGGCCAGGGCAGGCGCCGGTCACCGGGGCCACCCGCATTGCTCCGCCCAAACTGGGCGACACATTGTGCAGCGGCCTCGGTCAGCGAACGCAGCTTCGCCTGCAGGTCGGCACGGCGCAGCAGCCGTTCCTCGAGCTCGGCGCGCGTGATGTAGATCAGCTGGTCGTTCACGTCCTCGCGACCGGGGCTTGCGCCGATGAAGTCGTCGATGGCATCGGCCGCTGCGGCGAGGTCGCTGTTGTCGATGCCCGAGGCGCCATCGGCGTCCAGGTACCGGGCTGCCGAGTACGATCCTGCGCAGTGCTCCACGCCGGCCCCGAGCGTGGTGCGCAGCTGTCCGGACAGTGCCGACCCGGGCGCGATGATCACCGCCACCGCGCGCTCCGCCGGGCGCTCACCGGCAACCCGCGTCGAACCGTCGCCCGCGTAGACCCGGAACTGGCCGTTGCTGTCCGGGTTGTGCAGCTCAGGCAGTGCCGCGCTGGCCGCCTTCCAGGTGCCCGAGACCGCGTACCAGAGACACTCGTCGGTCTCGCCACGGGCAGGGTTCACGCCAACGCTCTTCCACGGGAAGCGGCCGATCACGCTGCGGTAGCGGGCCAGGCAGGCGCTGTCGTGCGCTTCGCCCTCGGCGAAGCTGCCTGCGGCGTCGAGATCCGGGCACGGCAACAAGCCGAACCGCCCCGGGTGGCTGGCGTCGTAGGTGCTCGCGTAACCGAGCAGGGCTTCCCTGGCCTGGGCGAGTGCCGCGGCATTCGCGTCGATCCGCGCGGCTGTGCCGGTGCGGGCCGAGAGCTCGCGCACCAGCACCGCGGCGACACCGAGCACCAGGATGAGCATCATGATCATGAGGGCCGCGCCACGCTCGCGATCGCGATGAGAGGAACATTCAACCCGCATGGGCCCGCACACCGGATCACGGCGCCTGCGCGCTCGCGGCAGGTGGCGGCGTTGCGCTTGCCGGGACGGCATCGGCTGCAGACGGCTCCACGGGCGCCGGCCCCGCAACCGGCGGCGCCATGCACTGCACGCAGTCGCGGATGGCGCCGCTTACCGGGTCCCAGGCCTGGCCCGGCTTGAGGCGCGCCACGGCCTTGCCGTCCGGCGCTCGGACCGTGACGCGATTCTGCGCATCCGGCGGGCCCGCTTCGGTGGCACCCGCGCGCGCCGCTCCGTTGACCCAGACCACCGGGGCACCGTGCGGCCGGCGCAGCACACCGTTGAGCAGCACCGGAGCGGAGCCGGCCGTGGTCATCGTCGCCCCTGCGCCGGGCTCACGCTGCCGTTGCCGATCCAGTTCGTGGCGCTGTTCGGGCGCGAAAAACAGGCGGCCGAGTTCGGGCGCTTCCTCTGCCCGCAACAAGACTGACCAGACCGCCACGCCGGCGATGAACGCGCCCACCACCGCCATGCGGCGGCGCCGTCCGGGCGGACGCAATGCCGCGCTCACGGGCCCGCCTCCGCCACGAGCGGGCCGGGCTGCAGCGGTATGGCGAACCAGCGCACCCGGCAGCTTGCCGCCAGATTCGCCCGCTCCGGCGCAACCGCCGCCTCCTTCTCCGCACGCTCCAGCGTGCAGCCGGCGACATCGAGCCAGCCGGGCGCGGCACGCAACCGCGCGAGCAGGCGCAGGAGATCGAGCTCGTGCACGAGGCCGGCCTGCAGCTCCACCGTGGTTACGGTCACGGGCAGCCCGCTCTCGCCGGGCAGCCACGGCGCCGTGAACGGCTGTTCGGCAGCGGCGACAAAGCGCAGGTAGGGAAGTCCGAGCACGGTTGCGCTGTCGCGCATCTGCTGCGCCCAGGCGAGCCGCTGCCCGTCGCCAATGACGCCGGCCGCCTGCAATTGATGGAACCGTCCGGCAAAATCGCTGCGCGCCTGCAGGCGCGCGGCCAGTTCGGTGCGCTGCTGGTCCAGGCCGGCAAGTTGCTGCTCGTCACGCGCGAGTGCACTGCCGATCCCGCCAAGCGCCCAGGCCGTCAGCAACAGGGCGGCAAGACCCGCGGCAGCGAGCGACGCCGGCAGCACCAGCCCCTGGCGCAGGTAGGCGCGGTCGGACTCAGGCCGCTTCATGGCCGGTCCTCATCACAAGCTCGACGGTGAACGGTGCCTGCGGTACAGCACCGCCCGACGCCACTTCGCCGCTGAATGTCGCATCGGGATTCACATCGAGCGGCTGTTTCGTCGGTTGTACCCGTTGCACCCCCGGCGCCGCACGCAGCGCCTCCACGAACCCGCGCAGCTCCTCGAACGCACGCGGGTAGGCGCCATCGAACGGCTCGACACGCCCCTCGATCACGACGCTGACGCCACCGGGATCGGCAGCCGGGAGCTCCTCCGTCGCCCCGGCAGTGTCGTCCGTTGCAGGCACTGCGGCGTCTGCCGGCGCCGCCCACCGGATCGTGTCGATGCGGATGTGGGGCTGGCGCGAGACCGCCGCGGCAACCGTGGCCAGGATCGTGGCCGGATCCGACTGGTGCGCGCGCAACGACTCGAAGATCAGTACCGCCTCGCGCATCTGCAAGGGGTCGGGCTCCGGCGACTGTTCGTCCGTCGTCCCGGGCAGCACGGCCTGCAGCGCCAGCGCGGTATCGGAGGATTCAGCCGCGCGTTGGCGCAGATCGGCGATCGCAAGCGCGTTGTACAGCGCGCCGGCCAGCGCGGCACCGGCCACCGCGTAGCAGGCCGCATGGGCAAACCGGCGCAGCCTGAACAGGCCGAAGTAGTGACGATCGGCGGACGGTGCGAAGTTCGGTTCCTGCGGCGGGTGGCGCAGCAGTTCGATGAACCAGCGCTCCGACTCTTGCTCGCCGATATCAGCCGCGATGCGCAGGCGCCGGCGCATCGCCGCGAGCGGCAGTGCACGCGGCTGCCAGCCGTCGCCGTGCACCCCTGCGGACTGCAGCGCCGTGACATCCGCCGACGGCAGCAGCACCTGCAGCGGCGCGGCCGGGCTTGCGGCGAAACTCGGCTCGAAGTAGCGCAGGCTCTCTTCGATCTGCGACACGAACAGGCCCGGGTCCTCCTCCGCCGTGACCGCTACCGCGCGCAGCCGCCGGCTGCCGGCCAGTTCGCCGTGATGGAAGAAGCTGTGCTGGAGCCGCCCGTTGCTCCGGCGCAGCACCAGAAACGCCGTCGGCGCGCTGCGCGCCTGCTCGTCGAGCAGCCGTGAAGCGAGCAGCGCCGGGCTGTAGATTCCGATGACCGGGAGCCGCGCCTCGGCGAGACGCTGCAACAGGCCGCGCACGGGTTCCGGGCGCGTCAGTGCCGAAAGCAGCACCCGCTGCTCCGTGGCGCCGGCCTGCCGGCGGCCCTGCGGTTGCGCGGCGCGGAATGGGGTGCGGGGGAAGGCCTTGGCGAGCTTGCGCTCGACCAATGCGCGCTGGTCGCGCCGGGCGAGACGGGCCATCGTGTCGACCACGTGCTCTTCGTCGATCATGTCCACGAGCACGGCGACCGGCGCCGGCTCAAGGCGCTGCAGCTCCGCGACGATGGCGCCGGGGTCTGCGCCAACCGCAATGCGCACCGGGCTCGCCAGGAATTTCCGCTCGTGCCAGCTCCACAGCGTGCAACCGAGGGAGCTGAAGTAAACGACATGGCCCGCGCGCATCATCCGGCTCCGAGGTTGCCGACGGTCTCGTAGATCGGGCCGAGCACCGACATCATGACCCAGCCGAGAATCAGGCCGAGGATCACGGTCATCGCCGGCTCGATCATGCTCTGCAGCCGGTCGACGGACTCCTGTACCTCGCGGTTGTAGAAGTAGGTGACGTTCAGCAGCGCCTCATCGAGCTGCCCGATGTCCTCACCCATCTTGACCATGCGCACGACGAGCGGCGGAAACAGGCCGGCCCGGGCAATGCCCGCGCTCAGCGCGTTGCCCTGCTCGACGAAGGCGCTGGCCTGGTCGAGGGCATCGGCCACCACCGCGTTGCCGGCCAGCTCACGCGAGGTCCGCAGCGCATCCACCACGGTGATGCCCGAGGCATACATGATCTGGAAATAAGTCACGAAGCGGCTCATGACGATCTTCTCGAGGATCGGCCCCACCACCCAGGCGCGCAGCTTCAGCCGGTCGAACGCGCGCCGCGCCGTCAAGCTGCGGGCGAGCGCCAGGCGCGCGCCGAAGAACGCGATCACGGGCAGGGCGAGCAGTGCCGGCCACCACGCCACGACGAACGCCGAGGCCGCGACGAGCGCCCGCGTGTGCAACGGCATCTCCTGGCCCATGTTCGCGAGGAACTCCGTCAGTTGCGGGACGACGTAGAGCATCAGGAAGAACACCACGCCCGCAACCACCGCACCGACGAAGGCGGGATAGAGCACGAGCTTCTTCGTCTGCGAGACCAGTTCGTCCTGCCACTTCAGGGTGTCGGTCATCTTGGCGAGCACCTGCGTGAGTTCGCCGGACTGCTCGCCGGCGCGGATCAGGCTCACGAAGACCCGGTCGAAGGTCGCCGGAAACTCCGCCATCGCCTCCGACAGGCTGCGGCCGCTCTCCACGGCGAGGCACAGCGCGGCAAGCGTGACGCGGAAACCGGCATTGCCCGTGCTCTCGCGCAAGTCGCCGAGCGCGTCGAGGAGCGGCAGGCCGGCCTTGTGCGCCTGGCCGAGGTGAAAGCAGAAATTGATGAGCTCGCGCCGCCCCACCCTGGCGCCGGTCACCCGGCCGTCGCCACGCAGCTTGCGGCAGCGGATGAGCTGCAGCCCGATCAACGCGAGACGGCCGTCGAGGTCGGCCTCGCTGAGCGCGGCGATCTGGCCCTGGACGACGCGCCCGCCCGAGTCGAGCGCGCGATAGGCGTAGGCGCTCACGGCACGACTCCTGCCGCGCGCTCCGTCAGGTCCACCACCCGCGCGATCTCCTCCAGGCTCGTGTCACCGGCCAGCACGCGCCGGATGCCGTCGTCGGCGAGCGCGCGAAAGCCCTTGGCGGCGGCCAGCCGGCGCAGTTCGCCGAGCGACTGGTTCTGCGCGAGCGCGTTGTCGAAGTCCTGGTCGAAACGCAGGACTTCCATGACCGCAAGCCGCCCCTTGAAGCCCTGCTGGTGGCAGCGTTCGCAGCCACCGGCGCGGTAGAGGGTCGGCGTGGCCGCGGACTCCAGGCCCATGAGCCGACACTCGATGTCATCGGGCTGATACGGCGTCCTGCAGTTCGTGCACAGGCGGCGTACCAGCCGCTGCGCGAGCACGCCGATGATGTTGCCGGCAAGGACCGCCGGCTGCAGGCCGATGTCGAGCAGGCGCGGGATCGCGCCGAGCGCGGAGTTCGTGTGCAGCGTCGAGTAGACCTGGTGCCCGGTCATGGCCGCGCGAAACGCCATCTCCGCAGTCGCCTCGTCGCGTATCTCGCCGACGAGGATGATGTCGGGATCCTGGCGCATGAGCGAGCGTATGCCGCCCGCGAAGTCGAGCTTCACCGCCTCGCCGAGGGAGGTCTGGCGGATCATCGGAAAGGGATACTCCACCGGATCCTCGAGCGTCATGATGTTGACCGACTCGTCGTTGCGGTAGTTGAGGATCGAGTACAGCGTCGTGGTCTTGCCGCTGCCCGTCGGGCCGGTGACGAGGATCACCCCCTCCGGGCGCGCCATCAGCATCTTCAGGACCGTGAGCTGGTCGTCGTGCAGCCCGAGCTGCTCGAGCGGCACCACGCCGCTGCGCCGGTCGAGGATGCGCAACACCAGGTTCTCGCCGTGAATGGTCGGCTGGGCGGCCACGCGGAAGTCCACGCTGCGTCCGCCGATGGAGAGCGAGATGCGGCCGTCCTGCGGGGCGCGGGTTTCGGTGATGTCCATGCCGGACATGACCTTCAGCCGCACCACGATGGCACTCCAGAACTTCTTGTGAATGGTCGACACCTGCTGCAGCACCCCGTCCACCCGGTAGCGCACGCGGATGAAGCCCTCCTCGGGCTCCAGGTGGATGTCGGACGCGCGCCGTTTCACCGCGTCGGCGAGCAGCGCATCGACGAGCCGCACCATCGGCTGCGTCACCTCGTCGACCACGGCGGGCGCAGCCGCCGCATCGTGCATCGAATCTATTTCGTGCAGGATCCCGGCCAGCGAGAACTCACGGCCGTAGAACGATTCGATCGCGCCGTAGATCTCGGCCTCGCTCGCGAGCAGCGTGCGGATCTCGATGTCCTGACCAAGGAGCGCCGCCACCTGGTCCATCGCGACCACGTCGAAGGTGTCGGACATGGCCAGCGTCAGCACCCGCGTGTTCGGATCGTAGGCAACCGGCAATACGCGCAGCCGCCGCGCCAGCTCCTCCGGCAGCAGCATGACGGCGTCATGGTCCGGCACCACCCGGGAGAGGTCCACGCTCTCGACGCGCAGCATCTCGGCGAGCGCATCGCGCAGCACGGACTCGCTGATGAGCCCGAGCCGCACCAGGATCTTGCCGAGCCGATCGTTGCTCTGCTTCTGCTCGGTCAGGGCGACGCGCAGCTGGTCGCGGGTGAGCAGGCCTTGCTCGAGAAGAAACTCGCCGAGCTGGCGGCGCGGGCCACGCCGCTCCGTGCGCTCCGGCGATGGCCGTGTGTTCGCAGTGGCGGCATTTGGAGCCGTCGTCGCCATGGGACTCAGCCCTGCCCGCCGCGCAACACGGCGAGCCGCGCGCGCGCGGCCACCGGATCGAACTGCTGGGCACCGCTTGCGAGTTCGATGGCGCGCTCGTAATAACTCGCCGCCTGCCGCGCTTGTCCCATGCGGTCGAGGCTCACCGCGAGATTGAAGGCGAAATCGGCGTTGGTGGGTTCGTGGCGCACCGCCTCGAAGAACGCCGCCTGGGCGTCCGGCCAGCGCTGCTCGTGGACGTAGCGCACGCCGAGCGCAAAGTGCAGCGACGCGGCCGCCGGTTGCTCGCGCAACATGAGCTTCAGCTCGCTCTCTGTCGAGGCCGGCGCTGCCCCGCCGGGGAGGGCCGACAGCGCTGCCGCCGCGCTGGCGTTCTTCGGGTCGAGCCGCTGCACACTGCGGTAAAGATCGAGCGCTTCCGGCGTGCGCCCGGCGCGGGCCGCAAGCGATGCAAGGCCGAGCAACGCGTCAATGTTGGCCGGCTCGATGCCGAGCACCTCGCGATAGAGGGCCTCGGCGCGGAACCCGTCGCCCACAAGGAGCGCATCGTAAGCCGCGCGCAATCGCGGAAAGACCGGGCTTTGCCCAGTAGTGCCGCGCGTGATCTCGATCAGGGGCGCGGCTTGCGGCGCCGGCGTCGCTGCCGGCAGCGCCGGTTGGTCGTACCAGGCAACCTCGGTCGCCGTGTCGATGGCCGGCCGGCGCTCCACGGGCGCGGCAGCCGGCGGTGGCGCGGGTGCGCTTGCCACCGGTCCGGTTTCGTTACCGGGATCGACGACCGCAGTGTCGGCGACCGGTGCCGGCATCGGCTCCGGTTGTGCCAGGAAACTCTCCTGCGGCGGTTGCAGGAGTCGCCAGGCCGCGAGCGCGGCCGCGACGGCAACCAGTCCGAGCACGACCAGCACGAAGCCCACGCGGCTTCGCGCCACCGGGCTGCTGCCAGCGACTGCGATCGCGGCCGGCGCCGCGCCGGGTTGAGCCACGTCGGTCCACCGGCGCAGTTCCGTGGTCGTGCCGAGCGCCTGCGTTGCCTCCGCTGGCACATCCCTGTGTGGGACGCTGTCGTCCACCGTCTCATCGGAGGCAGTGACCGCAGGCTCACGATACGGTCCTGTCGGTGCGGCGACCAGCTCGAGCTCCGCGGTAATGTCGAGCGCCGCAGCGGCCTCCTCGACCGACTCGGGAGTGCCCGGCACCACCTCGGCGGCCGCCGCCGCGTCCCCGGGCCGCGACGAGCGCCGGTGCAGCACGTCGAGCAGTGAGCTCAAAGCCGCGGCTCCACGGACTGCGGGACGATGGCGCCGACCGAGGTCGGTGCCGGCCCGCGCGCGATGGCCGCGTCGCCGACGCCTGCGCCGCGGATCACCGTCGGGCGCAGGAACAGCACGAGCTCGCTCTTCGTCACCTTGTCGTCGCGGTAGGCGAACAGGTCGCCGATCCCGGGAAGCCGGCCGAGCAGCGGAACCTCGTCGCGATTCTTGCTGACCTCATCCGTCATCAGCCCGCCGATGACCACGGTCTGGCCGTCGGCCACCTCGAGCAACGACTCGATCTCGTTCACGTGAATCTCGGGCACGAGGTTTTGGAAGTCGGCACCGAGCAGTTCCGGCGCCGGGTCCACTGCGAACCCGAGAATCCGCGTGATCGTCGGCCGGATGTTCAGACTGACGTTGCCGTTCGCATTGATCTGCGGCGTCACGCTCATCACGAAACCCACCGGCACGGTGCGGATCTCGCTCGTGATCACCGTGCGCTGCGGGTTGTTGCTGGAGGCTTCCGTGATGTCCTGCTGCAGGCTGAAATACACGCGCTCGTCGACCACCTTGAGCAACGCGGTCTGGTTGTTCAGGGCCATGATGCGCGGGCTGGAGAGCACCTTGGTGTCGCCGAACTGCGCCAGCAGCTTGACCGCAGCGCTGATGCCGCTGCCGTCCGCATCGAAGTTGTTGTACGTCATCGTGAACACCGGCGGCGCGCCCAGGTTGTTGGCGGTCATCTCCGAGAGGAACGAGGGCCCGTTACTGCCGGCGCCGCCGCCGGCGGAAACCCGCGCCCAGTCCACGCCCGCCTGGTACTGGTCGCCGAGATTGACCTCGACCACGGTGACCTCGATCAGCACCTGGCGCTTCGAGTTGACGGACACCTGGTCCACGAAGGCCTGCACCTGGCTGTGCTGGGCCTGGGTGGCCTGCACGCTCACGATGCCGGCGATCGGGTTCACCAGCACCGGGTCGCCGCCCGCCGCCGGCGCGCCGCCGGTCGCCGTCTCGCTGCCCGCGCCCTGTCCGGTGACGATCTGGCGAATATTGGCGGCGAGGATCGTCCAGAACGCGTTGTCCGAAACGCTGCGCACCGTGGTGCGCGAGACGTTGCCCAGCTCGCTGCCGCCGGAACTGCCGCCGCCACCGCCACCGCCGGATTCCTCGCCCTCGACGCTGCCGCCGGTGGAGGCAACGGCCGTGGCGACACTGACCTCGCCCTCGCTGCTGCGGGCGAGATTGACGTAGTCGACGCGATAGTTGCGCCAGAAGGGCAGGTCCGGCGTCACCACCAGGCTGCCGGATTCCAGCTGGTAACGCAGGCTCACCTGGCGGCTGATCCGGTCGAGGATCTGCGGCAGGGTCTGGTCGATGGCGTTCATGGTGACGTTGCCGCCGATCTCGCCGTGAATGTCCACGTTCACGCGCGCGTCGCGCGCGAGCGCGAACAGCACGTCACGCACCGGCATGTCGGTCACTACCAGGCTGTAGGTTTCCTGCGGCGGGGCGGGTGTCGGCGGAGGCGGCACCGGGAGTTGCGTCACGGGTGCCGGAATGCCGGCGTCGGTCACCGGCTGCTCGAGATGAACTGGGTCGGGGTCGAACTGCGTGAGCGTGCCGCAGCCCGCGAGCACCGTGACGGCAGCGCTCGATATCGCGAGCACAACGCCGGTACGGACGCGAGAGCATGTTGCGTCGGCCATGCGCACCTCAGTGCAGGTCACGATCCTGGGTATTTGTGACATAACCGCTCCAGACCGGGTCGCCCGCTTGCGCCCGCAGCGCAGCCGGGGCCATTCGCGCCCTACCGAGAAATGGCGGACCCAGCTTCCGGATTCATGTGAACCGGCGGCGTGTCATATGTCACATTCCGGTCACAGCCGGGCCGGCCGGACCGGCGTTATGCAAAACGGGTCTCGGTTCGGCAGCCCGCCGGCGTCAGGCCTTTGTGCCGATGGGAGGCAGGGCAACGTTGCTGCTGCCGGATGACAGAAGCCCCCGTTGCCAGGCCGGATTGCTAGAGTGTCGGCATGTCGTCGTCAGCAGACTTGCGCAGCTGGTCCTGGGTGCGGACCGTGCACTGCGATTCGGATGCGGGGAGCTGCGCTCGGGACGACCTGCGCCGGGACGCTCGCTCTGCACATCCCTGTGCTGTGCTCGCTCGGGTTCGGCTTGCGGCTTCGCTCCTGCGACGCCGGCCTCACACGCCCGTTGCAGGCCGTCCCGAGCGCAGCCTCGGTCGGCGGCACGGCACATGTGCCGTTCGGCGTTGTACGCGGCGCGCTGGGGCCGCGATCACCGCCTCATCCGCCGACGAGAAACCGCGTACCCGCGACATGGCGACCAGCCAGCCATGATGGGCGCGTTCGGAAGATTCCTCGAACTGAGCGTGCCCGCCCCCGACATACTGCAGTCGCTCGGGTTCTACCGCAGCCTGGGATTCTTCGAGTTGCCGGCCGGCGACATCCGTCCGTGGCACTACGCCGTGGTCACGGATGGCCGCATCGCCATCGGCTTGCACGCCGCCGGAATCGATGAACCGGCGCTCGCCTTCGTGCGTCCCAACCTGGCCAGCCAGGTACGCGCGCTGGAGGATGCCGGACACGAATTCGACATGCGCCGGCTCGGTCCGGACGAGTTCCATGAGGCCGCGCTGCGCGGGCCCGACGGGCATCGCGTGCTCATGATGGAAGCGCGCACCTTCTCGCCGGGGGGCGACTCGCCGGCCACTCCACCCATCGTCGGAACCTGCGTCGAGGTCACACTCGCCTGCCGCAGCCGCGATGCCACGCGCGGCTTCTTCGAGGCCGCGGGCTTCCTCCCGGCGGACGAGCAGGGCAGCGAGGTCGTAAAACTGCACACGCCTGGCGTCCTGCTCGGCCTGCGCGAAGCGCCGCGCTCTGCAGCCGCGGTCCTGCGCTTCGCCGCCACCGATGGCGAGCACCGGCGCGCGGCGCTCGCCGCGCTCGACCTGTTGCCGGTCAGCCGCCCGGAGGGCGAGGTGCTGCTGGCCCCGGAAGGCACCCGGCTGGTGCTCGCGCCCTGAAGCGGACGTCCGTCGTCTCGCGCACGATCATCGCTGCCGGCTTGCCGGCAGGCGTCGCGAGGAGCCCGGAGGAGTTCCTGTCCGGCTCCTGCCTACCAATACCTGCTAGGCCTCGCCCCGGAGCTGCTCGATGATCGCGGGGTTCTCGAGTGTCGACACGTCCTGGGTGATCTCCTCGCCGCGGGCGATGGCCCGCAGCAGCCGGCGCATGATCTTCCCCGAGCGCGTCTTCGGCAGGTTGTCGGCGAAGCGGATGTCGTCGGGCTTGGCAATCGCGCCGAGTTCCTTGCCGACCCATTCGCGCAATTCCGCGGCGAGCTGCTGCGCCTCGGCGCCGGTCGGACGACTGCCCTTCAGCACCACGTAGGCGCAGATGGCCTCGCCCTTGATGTCGTGGTGCCGGCTGACGACGGCCGCCTCGGCGACCCGCGGATGGGCGACAAAGGCCGATTCGACCTCCGCCGTGCCGAGCCGGTGGCCGGAAACCTTCAGCACATCGTCGGCCCGGCCCATCACCCAGAAGTAACCGTCCGCATCGCGATGCGCGGTATCGCCGGCGACGTAGAAGCGGTTGGCAAACTTCGCCCAGTAGGTATCGAGATAGCGCGCGTTGTCGCCCCAGATGGTGCGCAGCATCGCCGGCCAGGGTTTGCGGATCACGAGGTACCCGCCGCGGTCCGGGTCCGTGATCTCGTTGCCGTCATTGTCGACCACCGCCGCGTCGACACCCGGCAGCGGCTTCGTGCACGACCCTGGCTTGGTCGCGATCGCGCCCGGCAGTGGCGCGATCATCGTGGCGCCGGTCTCCGTCTGCCACCAGGTATCCACGATCGGGCAGCGGGTCTTGCCGATGTGGCGGTGGTACCAGATCCAGGCCTCCGGGTTGATGGGCTCACCGACCGTCCCGAGCAGCCGGATCTTCGACAGGTCGTACTTCGCGGGGATTTCTTCGCCAAATTTCATCAGCGCGCGGATCGCGGTCGGCGCCGTGTAGAAGACCGTGACGCCGTGACGCTCGCAGATGCTCCAGAAACGCCCGGCATCCGGGTGCACGGGGGCGCCCTCGTACATGAGTATGGTGGTACCGGCCGCGAGCGGTCCGTACACGACGTAGGTGTGGCCGGTGACCCAGCCGATGTCCGCCGTGCACCAGAAGACATCGTCATCGCGCAGGTCGAACGCCCATTGGGTGGTGGTCTTCGCGCCGAGCAGGAAGCCGCCCGTGGAATGCTGGATGCCTTTCGGCTTGCCCGTGGAGCCGGAGGTGTAGAGCAGGAAAAGCGGGTGCTCGCTGCCCACGGCAACGGGCTCGCAGGTTGCGGCTTCGCCGGCAGTCAGATCGGACCACCAGCGATCGCGGCCGCGTTGCATCGCGATCTCGTTGCCCGCGTGTCGCAGCACGATCACCTGCTCCACCGTGGGGCAGTTCTGGCTGAGCGCCTCGTCGGCGGCCGCCTTCAGCTCGACGAGCCTGCCCGCGCGCCGCCCGCCGTCGGCCGTGATCACCACGCGCGCGCCGGTGTCCTGGATACGGTCGCGCAGCGACCTGGCGGAAAAGCCGCCGAACACCACGGAATGCACGGCGCCGATGCGCGCGCAGGCCAGCATCGCCACGACCGCCTCGGGCACCATCGGCAGGTAGATCACGACGCGGTCGCCCATCGTCACGCCGAGTTTCTTCAGTCCGTTGCCGAGCCGGTTCACGTCGGCCGCAAGCTCGGCATAAGTCATGCGCCGGACGTCGCCGGGCTCTGACTCGAAGATGATGGCGGTCTTGTTGCCGCGCGCCTGCAGGTGCGCGTCGAGGCAGTTGTACGACGCGTTGAGTTCGCCGTCAGCGAACCAGCGATAATTCGGCGCCCGCGATGCATCGAGCACCTGGGTGAACGGTTTTGTCCAGTGCAGTTCCTCGCGAGCGAGTCGCGCCCAGAACGCCTCGTGGTCGCGCTCCGCCTCGGCGACCAGCCGCTCGTAAGCGGCGGCCGTGATGCGGGCGCGTTGCGCGAACGACGGCGGTGGCGGGAACACCCGCTGTTCGCGCAGGATCGATTCGAGGTCTTTTTCATTCATCGTATTGCGTCCGTCCCTTTGTCGCGGCTTGCGCCGCTCCTACACGACTTCGTTCAGCGCCGCTCCTGCACGGCTTCGTTCAGCGCCGCGCCGGCCAGCACCCTGTAGGAGCGACGTCAGTCGCGACCACCGCCGGCATCGCGACCACCGCACCGTTCAGCGCCGCGGCATCATCGGTCGCGGCTTGCGCCGCTCCTGCACGGCTTCGTTCATCGCCGCGCCGGCCAGCACCCTGTAGGAGCGACGTCAGTCGCGACCACCACCGGCATCGCGACCACCGCACCGTTCAGCGCCGCGGCACCATCGGTCGCGGCTCGCGCCGCTCCTACAACGCGGTCAACAGCCTATCAATCAGCGACCCGGCCTGGCCGAGATACGCGCCGCCAAACAGGTTCAGATGATTGAGGACATGGTAGAGATTGTAAATGTCCCGGCGCCGCGCATAGCCGGGCGGCAGCGGCCAGGCCGCCTCGTAGGCATCCCGGAATTCGCGCGGAAAGCCACCGAACAGCTCCGTCATCGCGAGATCGCACTCGCGGTCGCCGTAGTACACCGCCGGATCGAAGATCACCGGCTCGCCGGCCCCGGTCATCGCCCAGTTGCCGCCCCACAGGTCGCCGTGCAGCAGCGACGCGACCGGCTGGTGTCCGGCGAAAAGCTGCGGCAGGACGTCGAGCAGCCGTTCGCCCTTCCCGGCAAGCGCCTGGCCATGCCCGGCCGCTGCGGCCAGCCGCAGCTGTGGCGCCAGGCGCCGCTCGCGCCAGAAGCCGGGCCAGTCGTCGAGCCAGGCGTTCGGCTGCGGCGTCGTGCCGATCGTGTTGTCGCGCTCCCAGCCGAAGCGCGGCGCGGTGTGCCGATGCTGGGCGGCGAGCAGTTCGCCGAGGCGTGCGCCGGCGCGCGGCGTGCCCGCCTCCAGGTCGAGCCACTCCAGCGCGATCCAGGCCGCATCCGCGGTCGCGCCCCGGGCCAGCGGCTCGGGCACGCGTACGGCACCGGCCCGGCGCAACGCCTGCAACCCGGCAGACTCCGCCGCGAACATCGCCGCGCAGTCCGGGCCATTCAGCTTGATGAACAACGTCCGGGCACCCGCGGCGGTGGCGCGATAGCACTCATTGATGCTGCCCCCGGCGATCGCCCGGATCGAGCGCGCCTGCAACCGGAAACCGGCTGCGGTGAGGCTCGCTGAGACGGACTCCGGCAGCATGGAATCATTATGCGGGAGCACTTCCGGCGGCAGGTCCGCGGGTACCCGGCCCCGCGAGGATTCTGTAAGCTTGGCGCGTTTTTCCACGGCCTGGACGCCGGGCTGCCGCGGTCGATCGGCCGGGCAGCCGACAAAGACCCCAGAGAAGAACCGGATTCCAATGCCCGCCCTGTACAAATCCGCGCCCGCACTGGCCAGCCGAATCCTGAGTACCTTGCTGGTCATGGCTCTGCCGTTGCTTGCCGCAGCGCAGACCCCCAGCACGGGCGCGCTCGATGCATTCCAATCGCTCAGCCCCGAGCAGCAGCGGGCCGTGCTCGAGTCGCTGCAGGGTAACCAGGACATCCAGTCCGACTCCGGCTTCATGCCACCGGAGGTGGAAAGCCAGCGCCTGCGGGTGCCCCAGCCGTCGCTCGATGACCAGCGCATGCTGATGGGCAAACCACGTATCCAGCCGAAGGACACCGTGCTGCTCGACCTGCGCATCACGGCCACGGAACAGCCGAAGCCGACGCCGGTCACCCCACCACCCGTCGCCGGAGGGCCGATGTCACAGGCGGGTGCCGGGCAACGGACCCTGCCCGAAGCGGAGCCTGCCCCGGAAGACCCGGTGCGCGCGGCGCAAGCCCGCGAGGACATGCGGCGGCGCGCCCTGCAATTGCTGCCGGAGCACCAGATCAAGGCCTTCGAGGCTGCCGAGGAACTGCGCCGCCAGGCCATGGCGGCCAATCCCTACCAGCTCGACCGCTACGGGCAGCTGTGGATCCCGGGATTGCCGGCCATCGCGCTCGCCGGCCTGACCGAGGAACAGGCGACCGAGCGGCTCGCGCGCGAGCCGGCCATGGAGCTGCTGACCGTGAAGGTCACGTTGCTCAACCTGCAGCCGCTCGGCGTGGAGTCGCTGAAGCCGTTCGGTTACGACGTGTTCGCGCCACGAGGCACGACCTTCCAGTCAGGGGCCAACATTCCCGTACCGGCGGAGTACGTCGTCGGACCGGGCGACACACTCGAACTGCAGCTCCTCGGCAACACCAAGGGCAAGTTCAACCTCGTGGTGAGCCGGGACGGCGACGTGCGCATTCCCGAGATCGGCCCGGTGACGATCGCGGGCCTCACCTTCCCGCAGGCGCAGGACGCGATCACCAATATCGTCAGCGAGCAGATGATCGGCACCCGGGCAGTCGTCACCATGGGCCGGCTGCGCTCCGCCCGCGTGCTGGTGACGGGCGAAGCCAAGCAGCCAGGCACCTACACCGTGGGCGGGCTTGCGACCATCACCAACGTGCTCGGGGCGAGCGGCGGGGTCAAGGACATCGGCTCGCTGCGCAACATCGAGCTCAAGCGCAACGGCAAGCTCGTCTCACGGCTCGATCTTTACGACGTGCTCCTGCACGGCGATACCAGCGATGACGCTCGCGTGCTGTCCGGTGACGTGGTCTTCATTCCGCCCGTGGGACGCACCGCCGGCGTGCTCGGCGAGATCAGGCGCCCGGCAACCTATGAGATCCAGGCTGACACCACCGCCGGCGATCTCGTGACACTCGGCGGCGGCCTGACTCCGGAGGCAAACGCGGCGAGCGCGCGGATCGAGCGCATCGACCCGCAGCACGGCCGGATCGTGGTGAACGTGGACCTGACCACCGAGGCCGGGCGTAGCACCCCGCTGCGCAGCGGAGATGTCCTCCGGCTCGACCCGGTGCGCCCGACCATGGTGAATTCCGTCACCCTGCGCGGTCACGTGCACCGGCCCGGATCCTTCCAGTACCAGCCGGGCATGCGCCTCTCCGACCTCATCGGCAGCGTCGATGACCTGCGGCCGAACGCCGACCTGCACTACGTATTGATCCGGCGCGAGACCGGACCGGAACTGCGCGTCAGCGCCGTTTCTGCCGACCTCGCGCAGGCCTGGGCCGAGCCGGGTTCCGACGCGGATATCGCACTGGCGCCGCGCGACGAGGTCACGGTCTTCGACATGGATGCGGGGCGCGAACGCCTGCTCGCGCCGATCGTCGCCGAACTCGACCGGCAGGGCACACGCTCGGATCCGCCGCAGACCGTCGGAGTCGGCGGACGCGTGCGCATGCCGGGCCAGTACCCGCTCGAGCCTGGCATGACCATCGCCGACCTCGTGCGTGCCGGCGGCAGCCTCGACGAGGCCGCCTTCGGCGGCGAAGCGGAGCTCACCCGCTATGAGGTCGTGAACGGCAATGCCCGCGAAACCGTGCTCATCGAGATCGACCTCGCGCGCGCCCTCGCCGGCGACCCCGAGGCGAACATCGACCTGCAGCCCTTCGACTTCCTGGTCATCAAGGAACTCTCGCAGTGGACCGAGCAGGAAAGCGTGCTGCTCGAGGGCGAGATCCGCTTCCCCGGCCGCTACCCGATCAAGCGCGGCGAGACACTCGCCTCGGCGCTCAACCGCGCCGGCGGGCTGACCGACCTCGCCTTCGTCGAGGGCAGCGTGTTCACCCGCACCAGCCTCAAGGAGCGCGAAGCGCGCCAGCTGGAGCAGCTCACCAACCGCATGCAACGCGATCTCGCCGCCTTGTCGGTACAGACCAGCCAGGTGTCCGGCACCGGTGCGCAGAGCGCCACCCAGGCGCTCATCGCCAGCCAGGCGCTGCTCGATGAACTGCGCAAGAGCGAGCCCGTCGGCCGGCTCGTCATCGATCTGCCGCGCGTGATGGCCGCCGCACCCGGCTCGACCGATGATGTGGTGCTCAAGGACGGCGACCGGCTGATCGTGCCGCGCCAGACCCAGGATGTAACGGTGATCGGCGAAGTGCAGGGCAGCACCTCGCACCTGTACGACCGTGCACTCGCCCGCGACGACTACATCCGGCTGAGCGGCGGGCTGACGCAGAAGGCGGACGCGAACCGCATCTACATCGTGCGCGCCAACGGCGGCGTCGAAACCCACTCGAGCAACCGCTGGTTCGGCCAGAAAGGCTCGGACGTCAGGCCCGGCGACACCATCGTCGTGCCGCTCGACGCGGAGCGCCTGCCGCCACTGCCGCTGTGGACCTCGGTGACGACCATCATCTACAACCTCGCCATCGCGGTGGCGGCGGTGAATTCGTTCTGATCGACCGGAAAAACAGCTGGAAAAGACCGTGCAGCAATCCGAGAGCCGATCGATCGACCAGAACGCAATTTACTTGTTGCCCGTTCAGGTCCAGGCACCGGCCGACCCGAACACCGGATTTCAACGCTATTGGCAGGATATTTCCGGGCGCTGGCCGCTGGTAGCCGCGGCCACCGTACTGGCTCTCGCCGCCGGATTCGCAATATCTTTGACAATTCCGCGACAGTATCGCGCGGAGATTGTGCTGGCCGCGGTAAACGAGGAACAGGGCTCGCTTGCGCTTTCCGGCTCAATTGGCGCCCTCAGCGGTCTGGCGGGACTCGTTGGGCTCGGGACAGCCGGTAGTGACTTGCGCAACGCTGCTATTGCGACACTGGACTCCAAGTCGCTGGCTGCGGAATTCATTCGTGATCACCAACTGCTCACCGTGCTTTTCGCTGACCAGTGGGATGCCGAATCACAGCAATGGAAGCCACGCTGGTTCGGATCGCCGCCGACATTGGCCGATGCCGTGCGATATTTCGACGAGAATATCCGGTCCGTATCCGAGGATCGCAAGACAGGCCTGATCACCTTGCGCATCGAGTGGCGGGATCGCGCCCAAGCGGCCGCTTGGGCCACGGAGCTGGTGGCGCGCGTGAACGCTCATCTTCGCGAGCAGGTCATCGCAGAGGCGAAGGCCAGCCTTGACTATCTCGAGCGTGATGCAGAGCGCACACGGATTCTCCCACTGCGCGATGCCGCCTATCGGCTCACCGAGCAGGAACTCAAACGAATCATGTTTGCCAATATTCGGACTGACTACGCCCTGCGTATCATCGATCCGGCGATGCTTCCCGAAGAAAACGAGTATGTGCGGCCCAGGCCGCTGCTGCTGGTTACCGGGTTCGGATTTCTGGGCTTTGCCGGCGGCAGCCTACTGACAATCGCCCTCGGACTTAGGCAACGCCGTCGCAGCGTCAGGAAGAGTTTGGCCGGACCGCCGAACTGACGACCTGATTCGGCCTCGGGGCACGCGATGGTTGGCTGCGATGGTACTGATGGTGGTGACGCCAGCCCCATGACATCGCAGAAGCGAACAGAATACGTAAACCGCCTGACAGCCGGCACACTATGGAATGCCCTCTCGGCGATTCTTGCGCAGGGGGGCGTATTCCTGGCGCACATTGTCCTCGCAAATCTGGTTGGGCGTGCAGCGTTCGGCCATTTCAGTGTCGTAGTGGCCACCATCAACAGTGTCGCCGGGGTTTCCCAGCTGGCGATGGCTTCGACTGCCACGAAGTTCGTGGCGGAATTCCGGAATTCGAATCCGCGGGCGGCCGCTGGGGTCGCAATACTTGCGTCGCGAGTGACGCGCTGGATGGGTGTTGCCGCTGGTCTCGCTCTTGTGGTGGCCGCACCGTTGCTTGCGGAGAGCGTGCTACGGACACCGGAAATCGCCACATCGTTTCGCGTCGCCGGCGGCGTGGTTCTGTTTTCGGTCTGGCTGACTGCTCCAGGCGGCGTTCTCGCTGGACTGGAAGCATTCCGGAATCTCGCAGCCGCGAGCGCCGTCGGAGCCATCGCATATGTGGGCCTCGTCCCTCTTCTCGGCAGCAGACTCGGCGTCGCCGGAGCGGTCGGCGGCACGATGACCGCCGCTGCACTCCGTTGGATGGTGCTCGAGTACTTCGCCGGTCGCCGGATATCGACGATAGCGTCGGCCGGCGGGCCGACCATTGGAGATCGGGAGCGCCTGATCCTCACGCGATTCGCCTTGCCGGCCGCGCTTGCAGGCTCAACGACATTGCCGGCTCTGTGGATAGCAACCGCTGTCCTGATGCGGCAGTCGGATGGCGCCGCCGAGGTAGCACTCGCGAGCGCAGCACTGTCAATCAAGAATCTGGTCGTTTTCCTGCCCGGCCTGATGGGCAACGTAGCGACAGCCGTGATGAACAGCGCACGCGGCGACAACAGACCGGACGTGTTTCGCAACACTTTTCATGCCAATCTGTATGCCACGTCCACTGTGATCGTGGTCATTGCTGTTCTGCTCTGGCTGTCGGCCGAGCGCGTTATAACTCTATATGGTCCGGACTTTAATTCCGGCGCGGCCGTACTCAGGATCATGTTGTGGGTCGCACTTTTTGAGGCACTTGGCGCAGCTGTGTATCAGGTCATCCTGAGTCATGGACTCATGTGGCGGTCGTTTGCAACGATTGCGCTGCCTCGCGACGTCCTGTTCGTGGCGCTGACCCTCGTGCTCGCGCCTGCCTGGGGTGCGGTCGGTTTTGCTGCGGCCTATGCGATGGCGTGGGGCGCCGGTTTCGCGGTCACCGTGATCACCGCTTACTATCTCGAGCCGGACTTGTTCCGCCAGAAACGCAGGACACCATGACGGCCGAAAATGACAAGAACATAACTGGCCGGACCGGGCAACCGACGCCGCCGAACAACTGGTTCGGCGAGCTGAGCCTGTGCAATTTCATCAACAGCTTTTACCAGTACAGGGATCTGCGGAATATTCCGGGTTGCAGCAAGGTGCTTATCATTGGGCCGGGAAAAGGTCTCGATACTGCGGTATTACGCTGGCGCCAGTACGATGTAACCACGCTGGACATCGACGATTCCTCGAAGCCCGACCTCCTCGGTGATGCACGCGATCTCGGCGTTATCGCCAATGCTGCGTTCGATGTCGTGATTGCGTCCCACGTCCTCGAACACCTGCCGGTTCTGGATCTGGATCGCGCGTTCTCGGAAATCGCAAGGGTCGGTCGGTTTGCGATCATCTATCTGCCGGTTCATGGCGTTCACACGCAGATTCGGGTGGCGCCCGGGCTGCCGAAACTCGATTTCTCTATCAATATCGACTTCACGAATTTCCTGCGCGCGCCGTCCGGCGACACCCCTGCCTACATGGACGGCCAGCACTACTGGGAGATCGGCATGCGCGGTTTTCGTGTCAAGGACGTCAGGAAGCGCATGTCGCAGTTCTTCGATGTGCTGTCGGACTATCGGAACCAGGACTGGCTGCCAAGTCACAACTTCGTACTGAAATCCCGCCGGTCTGCACAATCATGAGCGAGATCCGCCACCTCGCAATCATCGCCCTGCCGAGCGTTTATTTTCTGGCGATCGTAACCCAGTACCGCTGGTACTTCCTCTGCGTGGCAGCCGTAGTGATCGCCGGTATTGCGCGCGAATGGTGGACCTTCGTGTCGTGGCGATCCTCACGCCGCCTGATCATTCCGCAGCTCCTGTTCCTGCTGGCGTTATCGATGTCAGCGTGGTGGGCTTTTGACCCGATGGTGACCCTGACCGGACTGGGGTTGCCACTGGTCTTCACCTTGCTGTTCTGGTCGGTCGCCGGATGGGCTCAGGAGCAACCGCTACTGCGGCAGACCACGCCGTTGCTCGTCATGGTCTGGGCCATTGGTGCCGTGTACGCGTATGTCTTCCTCCGGTTCGGCACGCTCAAGCCCATCGACGAGGAGGTGGCGAGCACATTCGGCGCTGGCAGCAACGCCGGCGCCATGCACCTGGTTGCGGCGGCTCCGCTGCTCCTCTGGCGGGCGCGGGTTGGCCAGGATTCCCTGTCCTGGTTGACGGTGGCGCTGGCGGCCGCCCTGATCATCGTATCGGGTACGCGTGCGGCATTCCTCGTCGCGCCGCTGGTCACGGCCGCGGCGCTGGTCATGTTCAACGCAAGTCGGAAATTCCGGCTGACTGCGATGCTGCGCGCTGCACTGATTGTCGCCGGCGCAAGCGCGTTGGCGGCGGCAACGCCGGCAGGCCAGACCACGATCGGGCGACTGGAAATTTCGGCGACAATCTTGCTCGATTCGGGTTCACTGCTGGATCCACGGGAGGCCGACTACGAACGCGCGCTGACGTACGTCGAAGGACTGCGCGCCTTCCAGGAACATCCATACACCGGCATTGGCTACCAGAATATGCGTGTCTGGCTGGATGATCGGTATGGAGTAAACTCCAGTTCGCACAATCTGGTTGTTACTCTGCTGGCCGAAGCCGGATGGCCAGCCACGGTTGCCTTTGGCGCTCTGATATTTTCCTTTTTCTCGACCCTTCGTCGGGGATGCCTGATCGACCCGCGACGCCAGGCCAGGGAATACTATGTTGCGGTTGCAATTGCCATGACCGGCGTTCTCTTGCTGTCGATGTTTCATCAACTTCTTGACTTCCAGATGTTCTACTTCCTCCTCGGCATCGCTACGGCGGCCCCGGCACTGATAGGGGTAGGCTCCGGCCATGAACCGAAGCAACTCCGCCGATTGAAAACCGCTATTGGCCCGGCACTGCGTGTCGGCTGAAGGTGGCTGCCAAAGTAGCGTCGTGACAGCCATCTTTGACAAATCGCATCGAGTTTGACGAAGCAAAAGGAGGGTCTATTGCGTGCGGATCCTGTATTCGTACGGAAAATCCGGCTTTGAAGCCGAAAGATGGCGTGAGGAGATCGCTGCCGCATCGGATTCGGAAGTAACTTTCATTCCGTTCAATCACGCGGATTTCCTGCCCTGGTTAGAGTGTCAGGACAGCGTTGGCCTGGATCGTCTGTATCAGTCAGGTGATGCCAGATTGCATCAGCTGCATGACGCTTTGACAAACGCGATCGAACAGTCGGGCGCCGATGTCCTGTTTGTTACCAATGCGCCGCCTTACCATCCTGACTTCCTCCGACCTCTGAGGATCTACAAGGTCCTCTACAGCACTGATGACCCGGATGCCACGTATAAGAGAACGATTCCCTACATCCACGCATACGACCACCTGATGTATTGCGCACCCGGATACAGCCGCGACATGGATCTTGGCGAGAAATTGCGGTATGCAGGCGCGCGTCGGGCCGATTGGCTTCCGCTCGGTGTATTCGACTACGAGATGGCGCATCCGAACTGCGGGCCGGCCGTGCAGCGTGACATCGACATTGTGTACGTCGGGGCATGCTATCTGCAGAAACTGCCAATTCTCGCCTCAATCCGCCGAGTGTTCGGACGACGAGCGAGGATCCACGGATGGTTCCGCTGGACACACAATGCCTATCTGGTCCTGCGGCACGGCTACGCCGGCTGGGTGCGTTCGGTGTCGTTCGCCGAGCGAGTCATGCTCTACCGACGCGCGAAGACAGGATTCAACATTCACTGGAATCACGATGGACTGGGAAATCAGCGCCTGTATCACCTGCCTGCGAACGGAGTGATGCAGATCTGTGACTGCCCGGACCTGCTCCCTGGAATATTTCTGCCGGAACAGGAAATCGTCGGGTATCGGACATTGGAGGATTTGCTGGCCGCGCTACGTTACTACCTCGCAAACGACGGGGAGCGCGAACGTATTGCCGCCGCCGGACAGGCTCGAGTCATGAGGGACTACACCATTCGCAGGGTGACTCGTCGTGCGGCGGATCTGATCGCGCAGGGGATGGCATTGCGCAGCGGCCCGGCATAGCCTGACGTCGCCGTGACGTCCCGAGAGATCAGCCGTATGCGGGTAACCTTCGTCGTTCGTTCGCTCGCGACGGGAGGCGCCGAGCGCCAGGTGGTGGCAACCAGCCGGCTGCTTGCCGAAGCCGGGCACGACGTGAGACTCGTGGTTCTCTCCAGCGATCTCTCGCTGGCAACGCCGCTGACCGGGACAAAGGTCAGGCTGGTCGTGATCGATAAGGTCAGTCGTTGGCCGACCCTGAACTGGATTCGCCGCTTCCGTCGGGTATTGCGGGAGGCGACACCCGACATCGTCTGCCCCTGGATGCCAGCCGAGGGCCTGCTGACCTGGCTCTTTGCCGCTGGGGCGCAACGCCGACGCATCCTGTGGTCCGTCCGCACATCCCATCTGGATCTTTCTGCCTACGACCGGATAACGGCCCTGGTCTTCCAGCTGCATCGACGCCTGGCGCGACGCGGCAGCGGCCTTGGGGTCGTCTTCAACAGCTTTGCGGGGGCTGACTCCTATGGAATCAGGCCTGACGGCGTCATTCATCGCATCATCTGGAATGCGATCGATTTCGATGCCTTCCGGCCGGACCCGAGCCTTGGCCGGAAGTGGCTTCGGGAAATGGGATTCAGCGTTACCATGCCTTTGGTGGCCAGCATCGGACGAATCTCGCCTGAGAAAGACCATCTGGCATTCATTCGCGCCGCGTATCTCGTCAGCCAGGAAGCGCCAAGCGTCCATTTCGCCATCGCAGGTGGCGGCGCGCCAGCTGCGACCGCCAGACTGGTCGACGCAATACGCGAGCATCAGCTGGATAGTGTTTTCACTTTACTGGGGAACCGGTCAGACGTCAGCGCCATACTCAATGCCGCCCGTGTCGTCGTTTCGAGCTCCCGTTGCGGAGAAGGCGTGCAGAACGCTCTTGCCGAAGCCATGGCTTGCGGCAGACCGATCGTGGCCACGAATGTGGGTGATGCCGCGAGATTTCTGGCTCGCTGCGACGTGCTCGTGCCACCCGGAGACGTCAGACAACTGGCTGACGCCATCCTGAAGCAGCTAAACATGGATAATGATGAACACGCTGCCGAACGGCTGACTCGCGCAAGGAGTTGCTTCTCGCCGGCAAGAATGCGAATGGAATGGGATGATTGCATTCGATCCGTGAGCAGAATGGACGATGAGATCTGAATGGACGCCCATGAAATTGAAGTAAAGCACCGCCAGCGTTTCGAGTTCGGCTCAAACTGGCGGAAATTTCTGCAAGGGGTGGGCGAAAAGGAAGTCGCTGCCGCCTCCAGCAGCCCGCTGACCGCCCTCGGCTGCAAACGCCTGGATGGATCGACATTTCTCGATGTCGGATCGGGAAGCGGCCTGTCTTCGCTCGCTGCATGGAGATCCGGCGCGCATGTGGTCGCGTTCGATTTCGATCCGGAGTCGGTTGCATGCACACTTGAGCTCCGGCGTCGCCGGTCGGCGCCCGAAGCCGAGTGGACGGTATTGCGCGGCTCGATTCTCGACCGGACATTTCTGGCATCGCTCGGCACGTTCGATATCGTCTACAGCTGGGGCGTGCTCCACCACACCGGCGCGATGTGGGAGGCAATAGACAATGCCGCATCGCTGGTCGGCCCGGAGGGTCGGTTGTTCATAGCGATCTACAATGACCAGGGCGCGATATGCATTTATTGGCGACTGATCAAGAAGATGTACAACCGCTGGCCGGTCTGGCGTGTTCTCCTCCTCGCCGTTCGTCTTCCATATTTCTGTGCTGTACGCGCTGCCGGAAGCATCGCCCGTCGACTACGACGGAAATCCCACGACCTTCGCGGCATGCATTTCATGCGTGACGTAGTTAACTGGCTCGGCGGCTACCCATTTGAGGTCGCCAGCATGGACGACGTCGTGCGGCGCGTCCGATCGGCCGGTTTTTCCGTCGTTTACTCGAAGTCGGTCGGCCGAAGAAGCGGATGCAATGAGCTGGTCTTTCAACGTGACCGGTGAAACCGGCGTCGGCGGCAGCTCCCACAGCACCCGAATTCTCTTCATCACGAGCGGCCTGAGAATCGGCGGCGCCGAGAACATCCTGTTGCGGCTCGTCGTGGCGCTCGAATCCAGGGGTTATCGCTGTGGCGTGATCTCGCTGACCGGCGAGGGAGAGATTGCGGGCGACTTTCGCCGTTCGCAGATTGGGGTCAGCTGTGTCAATCTGCGAAAGCCTTGGCGTATCGCATGGGATGTTCCACATCTCCTGCGGACAGTTCGGTCCTTCCGCCCGGATCTGCTCCAGGGCTGGATGTACCATGGCAATATTGCCGCCATAGCGGCTGGAACAGCAGTTTCACGCCGCGCGCCCGTTGTCTGGGGGGTACGCCAGTGTGTCTATGATCTGGCGAGCGAGAATTCGTCGACAAGGCGAGTTATCCGTTTGTCGGCCAAGGTGTCCGGACGAACCGCGGCTTCCGTCTACCCCTCCCGTACGAGTGCCATGCAGCACCAGAAACTCGGTTTCAGGTCCCGGCTGAGCGCAATCATTCCGAATGGCATTGATCGACACCGCCTGCGTCCCAATCCCGAGATCAGGACTGCGGTTCGCGGCCGGTTGGGACTTTTGCCAGATCATCTTGTCATCGGACATGTGGCACGATTTGACCCTATAAAGAATCATGCTGGTCTGGTTGATGCAGCCGCAATGCTTATCGTATCGATACCCATGGTTCGCCTCGTGCTGGTTGGGCCGGGCGTTGATAATCACAATCCAGTGCTTCTAGGCTGGCTCGAACAACACAGAATCATGGACAAGGTCTTGCTCCTGGGGTCTCGAAACGACGTCCCTGAATTAATGGCTGCGTTCGATGTATTTTGCC
Source organism: Nevskiales bacterium (assembly GCA_011526045.1). Taxonomy (GTDB): domain Bacteria; phylum Pseudomonadota; class Gammaproteobacteria; order Steroidobacterales; genus QUBU01. The sequence goes on from WYBE01000028.1 coordinate 132,512, forward strand.
TGCCGTCCATCAGTGAGGCGTTTCCCAATGCATTGGCTGAAGCAGCCGCTTGTGGCTTGCCATGTGTTGCGACTGATGTCGGCGAAGCGGCGGCCATCGTGGGCGACGATGGCCTGCTGGTACCTGTGCGGGACCATGACGGGCTGGTTTCCGCCTTGCGAAAAGCGCTCACCTGGACTGCCAGTCAGCGCTCCAGCGTCGGCATGCGATTGCGTCATCGCGTGACGGAGAGATTCTCTGCCGAAGCCATGACAGATGCGTTCGATGGCTTGTACCAGTCGGTCCTGGCCGGACATGCGTTCGATCCGGCAACGCATTCATAAACCAGCTGAGCGAACATGTGCGGAATTGCCGGCTTACTTGATCCCGGTGCGAAGATCACCTCGCCAGACCGGACGCTTCGCCACATGACCGGCCGTCTGCTGCATCGGGGTCCGGATGGTAACGGTCATTGGTCTGATCCTGATGCCGGCATTTTCCTTGGCCACCGGCGACTGGCAATTGTGGACCTCACGGCGGATGGCGCGCAGCCGATGAGTGGCGGCGCCGGGCGCTTCGTGATCACTTACAACGGCGAGATCTACAATTTTCAGGAACTGCGGACGGAACTGCAGCAACTCGGGCATCGATTCCGCGGCAGGAACGATACCGAGGTCCTGCTGGCTGCAGTATCGCATTGGGGTGTACCGGCGGCTCTCGACAAGCTCAACGGCATGTTTGCATTCGCCCTCTGGGATCGGCACGAACGACAGCTATGGCTGGTGCGCGACCGACTTGGCAAGAAGCCGTTGTACTTTGGCATTGTCAATGGAGCTCTATGCTTCGCGTCGGAGCTAAAGGCGATACGCTGCGTGCCCGGGTTTCGTGGAGATATAGACCGCGAATCGCTGACCCTGTTTCTTCGCCACAACTATGTTCCCGCGCCAAAATCAATCTATGTCGGAATCGAGAAACTACGGCCGGGCTACTTCGTGCAGTTCGAAGTCCAGAACGGTCAGGTGTCGCGAAAGAACACCGTACGATACTGGTCGATTGAAGACGTCGCCCGGCAAGGTTCCGGCGATCCAAGTCGGGACTCCCCGGAAGAGGCAGCTAGGCACCTGGAGGCACTTCTCAGGGACGCAGTCCAAAAACGCATGATTTCCGACGTGCCGCTCGGCGCTTTCCTGTCAGGCGGAATCGATTCATCGCTGATTGTCGCCCTGATGCAGGCCCAGAGCACCGCACCCATCAGGACATTCACCGTGGGCTTCCGGGAGAAAGGCTTCGACGAATCCGTTTTCGCGCGACGGATTGCCAATCATCTTGGCACCGACCACACCGAGATCTTCCTTTCCGCAAAAGACGCTCTGGATGTCGTTCCTCGCCTGCCGGAGATTTACGACGAGCCGTTTGCTGATTCCTCTCAGATTCCGACGTACCTCGTCAACCGGGAAGCGCGGCGCTTTGTAACAGTTGCGGTCAGCGGCGACGGTGGGGACGAGGGATTCTGTGGATACAACCGATACGTATGGTGGCGCAGAATCTGGAGCGTGAGTGAAAAGCTGCCGATGTGGTCGAGACGCGCACTCACTTCCATTGTGAAAGGTATCAGCGTCCCGGTCTGGGACAAGACCGCCAGACCCGTGTTGCGCATCCTTCCGCCTGAATTCCGTCACGGCGCGGCGGGCGAAAAGATTCACAAACTCGCTGACTTGCTCGCCGTCGATTCGCCTGACGCTCTGTATACACGCCTCGTGTCGCACTGGAAGGACCCCGCCGCAGTCGTGATTGGCGGGTCCGAACCCGGAATTCCCCGTGACGAGTACCGCGACACAGGCGATATTGACGAATTCACCAACCGCATGATGGTCCTCGACATTCAGAACTACCTGCCGGACGACATTCTTGTCAAAGTCGATCGGGCGAGCATGGCGGTTTCACTTGAGGTCCGGGCTCCGCTTCTCGACTATCGCGTGATCGAATTCGCGGCAAGGCTACCGCTTGCTCACAAGCTGCATGGCGCATCGGGCAAAGCAATACTCAGAAGAATTCTCGGGAAGTTCCTTCCCGATGAATTTTTCGACCGCGCCAAAACCGGTTTTGGAGTACCGCTGGAGCAGTGGCTGCGAGGTCCGTTGCGCGATTGGGCGGAAAGCCTGCTGACGAAAAAGCAACTGGAGATGGACGGCTATTTTGCTGTCGCGCCGGTCCATGAGATGTGGAACGACCTAGTACTTCGCGGCAAAGCCACGCACTATTTTGTGTGGGATGTCCTCATGTTTCAGGCATGGCTGCGACACCTGGAGGCGGCCCAGCCGACGCCAGGACTCATCGAGGACATACCTCGATGTGGTACCTGAAGATCCCGGCCAAGATCATCCTGGCGAGGCTTCCGGTCAGTTACCGACTTTTCCGTATGCTCGGGATGTTTCGCCACGGCGAAATGGACTCGGCGGGTTACGCAGTGTCAGTCTTCATGACTCACCTAGGGCGAGCCCGGACGCGCGGCCTGTCGGAACGCTTCACGGCACTCGAGCTTGGACCCGGAGACTCGGTGGCCGCAGCACTGCTGGCTAAAATAGCGGGGGCCGAACAGACTTTCCTGACCGACGCAGGTCCGTTCGCCAACCACGACATGGATGTCTATCGGTCGGTGGCTCGGCACTCGGTGACAGCCGGTCGTCCAGCGCCGGACAGTATTGATTTCACCAATCTGGAGACCTTTCTTGCCTCCTGCAACGCGCAGTATCTGACGAACGGCTTGTCGAGCCTGCGTAAACTGCCCAATGAAAGTATTGATTTTCTATGGTCTCATGCGGTGCTCGAACACATTCGATTGAAGGACTTTCCCGCCCTGGTCGCGGAGATGCGGCGCGTCATTCGCCCTGCGGGTATCTGCTCTCATCGGGTCGACTTACGGGATCATCTCTCTGGAGGTCTGAACAATCTGCGGTTTCCGGAAAACCTCTGGGAGTCTGATTTCATGGCCAGATCGGGCTTCTACACCAATCGCATTGGTTTCGGTCAGATGCTCGGACTTTTCGATTCGGGCGGCTTCACCACCGAGATTCTGAACGTCGATCGGTGGTCGACTCCACCCATTAACCGTAGTGCCATTCATCCAGCTATGCTCAGCAACCGGAGCGCTGATCTGTGCGTCAGCGGTTTCGACGTTGTCCTGCGGCCCGCGATTTCGTCTGCCGACTGAAGCTTCTTGGCTCCTCCCATGACAACCCGGTCACGCCTGCTTTTCGTGGTCAATGTTTCATGGTTTTTCATTTCCCATCGCCTGGAACTGGCGAAGGCCGCGCTGCGCGCCGGCTATGATGTGCATGTCGCAACGCGGGTAACAAGCGCAGCAGATGCGGACCGCATCCGCGCTGCCGGCCTTGTCCTGCACCATATTGAAATCGGGCGAGGCGATTCCGGCTTGCTGTACGATCTGCGATCGATACGGGAAATATTCAGGCTCTATAAAACGCTGCGTCCCGACCTGACTCACCACGTGGCGCTGAAACCGGTCGTCTTCGGGGGCCTCATGGCGCGGATGCTCGGAATGCGGCGGGTGGTGCAGGCAGTCCCGGGGCTCGGTTACGGGTTCGTCGGGGATGGCATGTCCGGCCGGCTGCGCAGGCTGCTGCTCCTTGGCGCGCTGCGGCTTTCCTGTCGCTGGCCCGGAGCGACCGTGATACTGCAGAACGCCGAGGATCTGGAAGCCCTCGTCGATGCCGGGGCAATCAACCGGGAGTCGGCTGTCCTCGTACGCGGGTCGGGCGTCGCAGTTTCCGCAATTCAACCGCTCTCGGAGCCCGACGGCCCGGTGCGTGTGGTATTTGCCAGCAGGATGCTGCGGGAAAAAGGTCTCGTGGAATTCGTCGAGGCGGCGCGTCTGCTGCGCGCTGCCGGGGAGAATGCCGAGTTCCTCCTCGCCGGCGTGCCTGACGACTCCAACCCAGGCACTGTATCGATTGAACAACTCACGGCATGGCATCGATCGGGTGTTGTGAATTACCTGGGCTTCGTGAGTGACATACCTGCATTGCTGCTGTCGTCGCATCTGGTATGTCTGCCGACATATTACGGCGAAGGCGTCCCGAAGATCCTCATCGAAGCAGCAGCCTGCGGTCGCGCAATCATCACCACTGATCGGCCTGGCTGCAGGGATATCGTTCGCGAAGGCGTCAACGGTTGTCTCGTGAAGCCGCGCGACGCCCGCGCTCTTGCCGATGCCATGAAACAACTCATTCGTGCTCCGGAACTGAGACGCGAATACGGTCTGGCGGGACGGCAGCTTGCCGCGGCAGAGTTCGATCTGTCGATCATCGTCGGCCAGACCCTGGCACTTTATGAAAAGCTGCTTGAACGCCCATGCAGATCCTGGTAACCGGCGCAACCGGGTTCATCGGCCGACACCTCTGCGAGCGCCTGGTCGAACAGGGTTTCCGGGTCCGTGCGCCGGTCCGCCTTGGAAGCAGCCAAGCCGTCACCCTGCCGCCAGGTGTGCAGCAGGTTCCGTGCACAGACCTGCGGTCCATGTGTTCTGCCGCCGATTGGCGTACGCATCTGGAGAGTATTGATCGCATCGTTCATCTTGCGGGACTCGCTCACGTCGCAAGAGGCCATGAAATTGCGCAGTCGGCGTATACGGAAATCAACGAGACCGCCAGTCGGGCCCTGAGCAAGGCGGCAGCGCAATCCGGTGTCCAACGGCTGATTCTGGTCAGCACCGTCAAGGTCTTTGGCGAACAGAGCTGCGAGAAGCCGTTCAGTCCAGGCGATCCACCGATGCCGCACGATGCGTACGCCCGCTCGAAGCTGGGCGCCGAGCAGGCACTGCTGTCGGAAACCACTGGCAGCCCGTGTGAGGCCGTGATCGTACGGCCTCCGCTCGTTTATGGCCGCGGCGTGAAAGGCAATTTCGACCGCCTCGTCACTCTGGTCCGCAGCGGTGTGCCGCTGCCCTTTGGTGCCATTCAAAACCGTCGAAGCCTGGTCAGTGTGGGGAATCTCTGCGACTTGATCGTACGCGCCCTTGAACACCCGGGGGCGGCTGGTCAAATTCTCTTGCCGGCTGACGAACATGCGGTCTCGACTCCGGAACTGTTGCGGATGATTGCATCTGCCATGGGTACGACAATTCGTCTGATGCCGGTACCACGGAGTCTGTTGGCAGGTCTCGGAGCAGCGCTTGGAAAGCACCTGGAGATCTCCCGGCTCATTGGGTCACTCGAGGTGGACGGGTCGGAAACACGCCGGGTCTTGCAATGGACCCCGCCCTTCAGCACCGAAGATGGACTCCGTCGCACACTGACCGGTTCTTGCTAAGCCCCAAAGCCCTGAATGGCCAAACCACCTTCATTCGCGGTCCAGTAATGCGCACGGTCGCCATCGTGCTGTTTACTGCAGGTCTGTCGGGCCTTCTGTGTGAGGGTACCCGGCGCATGGCGTTATGGACCAACGTGCTCGACGTTCCCAACAGACGCAGTTCACACCAGGTGCCGACTCCCCGCGGTGGGGGTATTGCAATCGCGATCGCCGCAATTTTCGGGGTATGGCTGTTCTGGCGTAACGGGCAGGTGCCGCTATGGCTGCTGTACGGAATATGCCTGCCGGGGGCGGCAATAGCCATGGTCGGGCTGTACGACGACATCCGGCGGCTCTCTGCCCGGTCGAGACTCGTCGTCCACACTCTGGCCTGCGCGAGCGGATGGTTGTTGCTGCCCATGGGAATTTTTTCGGAAGCAGAAGCCTTTGGCCCGACTCGACTGCTGGAGGGGGCCGTCGTCGTAACGGCGATGATCTGGGCCGTGAATCTTTATAACTTCATGGATGGCATAGATGGACTGGCCGGAGTCGAAGCGCTGTTCGCAGGTACCGCACTGTTCGGCCTGACAGCCTTGGCAGGTAACCTGGATGCGGGACTTCCGGCAGCCGCTATTGCTGCATCAGCAATCGGCTTTCTGGCCCTCAACTGGCCACCCGCAAAACTGTTCATGGGTGATTCGGGAAGCGGCTTCCTCGGCTATGTACTTGGCTATGCTGGTTTGGCTGCCGTGCTGGCTGGCGTAAGCGTCTGGTCGGTAATAATTGTTGTCGGGGCATTCGTGATCGATGCAACAGTGACCTTGGTCATTCGCCTGCTGCAAGGGCAACGTGCGTACCAAGCTCACCGCAGCCATGCCTACCAGCACCTGGCTGATCGTTGGGGCAGCCACCGGCCGGTAACGATTCTGCTCGCGGGTCTTAATTTCTTCTGGCTCGCTCCGCTCGCGATTCTTGTCGAGATTTGGCCGCACTTTGGCCCCTGGATAACGGCGTTCGCCTACCTGCCTCTCGTATATGGAGCGATCCGGGTCGGCGCGGGCAAGCCAGACGGCGCAGAATAGCCCGTTTAGGGGATTTCAAGCGTCTGTCACTGTCGTATGATTACCATAGAGAATAAAGGGCGGTTGTGGGGTGTTTCTCACGGGGATGCTCCCGCCTGATACACCCATAATCACTGACCGGTCACCCCGATCGGGCCAAGACTTTGATGCCAGGAGACGGCTCCTGACGACGCAGACACTCGATTTCCGCGGGCGCGGTCATTGAGCCAGGGAGTGCTGATCATGCGGGCGGAACTGCGGTTCTGGCTGGTACGGCTGCCAGTCGCAGCAAAACTGGCGATCGTCGCCATGAGCGACGTAATTCTAGTATCGCTGGTACTGGCCGGGACATTCACGGTGCTGGGGCGCGATCCTTGGCTCTCTCCCGGAGCTGTCGGCGCCATATTCGGCATCGCCGTCGCTTTGACGATCCCCGCCCTCGCATCCCAGCGCCTGTATCGCGCGAGCATCCGCTTCATCGGCGCCGAAATGATGGCGGCTTTGCTGCGCGGTTCGGCGCTGATTGCTGCACCGCTGGCTCTGACAGCCTATCTGCTGGAAGTGAATACCGTCCGCGGCGCGATCGCGCTCGGCCTGGTCTTCTGGGCTTTCGCGACCCTCGTGCTCGGCGGTGCGCGCTTCCTGATGCGCTTCATCGTTATCGGCAGCAACGGCAAGGGCGAGCGGGTGGCCATCTACGGCGCGGGTGAGGCCGGCCGCCGCCTGGTTGCCGCAGCCGCCAACAGCCACGATCTGCGACCGGTTCTGTTCATCGACGATGATCCTGCCTTGCGCGGGCGGCTCATTTCGGGCGTTCCAGTGTCAACGCCCGCCGAACTGCCGGATCTCATCGACAAGTACGGGATTCGCAGGATCCTCCTCGCGCTGCCCTCCATCGGCCGCCATCGCCGCCAGCAGATCCTCGGCAACCTCGAAGCGCTGCCGGTACATGTACAGACGGTACCTGATATCGCGGATCTCGTGACGGGCAAGGCCCGGCTCGACGAGCTGCGGGAAGTGGAGGTTGCGGACATCCTCGGCCGCGAGCAGGTGGCGCCGAACCGGCGGTTGCTGGATGCCTGCGTACGCGGCAAGTCAGTGATGGTGACCGGCGCGGGCGGCTCGATCGGCTCCGAACTCTGCCGGCAGGTAATCGAGCTTGGCGCGGTCCGGCTCGTGCTGTTCGAGATGAGCGAACTGGCGCTGTACACGATTGAGCAGGAACTGCGCGAACGGCTGCGCGAGCGCAACTTGCAGGTCGACCTCGTGCCGCTGCTCGGCTCCGTGCACCACCAGCAGCGGGTGCACCAGGCCATGGCGAGCTTCGGTGTACAGACCGTCTATCACGCTGCTGCCTACAAGCATGTGCCGATGGTCGAGTACAACATGGTCGAAGGCGTACACAACAACGTCATCGGCACCTGGTACGCAGCGGAGGCCGCCGGGCAGGCCGGCGTGGAGACCTTCGTGCTCGTTTCCACCGACAAGGCGGTGTGGCCCGTGAACGTCATGGGCGCAACGAAGCGCTTCGCCGAGCTGGTCCTGCAGGGCATGACGGAGCGCAGCAGCCGCACGCGTTTCTGCATGGTGCGCTTCGGCAACGTGCTGGAGTCCTCCGGCTCAGTGGTACCGCTGTTCCGCGAGCAGATCCAGCGTGGCGGGCCGGTTACCGTGACCCACCGGGAAGTCATCCGCTATTTCATGACCATACCGGAGGCGGCGCAGCTCGTGATCCAGGCAGGCTCGATGGGCAAGGGCGGGGATGTATTCGTGCTCGACATGGGCGAGCCGGTGCACATCGCCGATCTCGCGCAGCGCATGATCCAGCTGATGGGCCTGACGGTGCGTAGCGCAGCCAACCCGCATGGCGACATCGAGATCGAGTACACGGGGCTACGCCCCGGAGAGAAGCTCTATGAGGAGCTGCTGATCGGCAACAATGTCAGCGGCACCCGGCATCCCAGGATCATGCGCGCCTACGAAGAGAAGCTCCCCTGGTCCGTAGTCGAGCGCAACCTGCAACAGTTGCTGGCAGCAACGAATGCCTACGACTGCGACCAGATGCAGAAGGTGCTGCTGGAGGCAGTCAACGGCTACAAGCCGACCTGCGAGCAGATCAAGGACCTGGTCTGGCAACGCAGAATCGCTGTGCCCCTCCCCGCGAAGCGTCCGGCCGAGGTGGTGCGGCTCAACCCGCCCGGAGATGCTGCCGCGGGTGCCAATCGCCTGAACTGACACGGCGGCGACCTACCACGTGCGCCGCCAGTTCAAGCCGACACGCCACTGATCGTCCGTCTCGCCGGTAGTACGGTCGTCGAACGACTCGAACCCCAGGGACGCCTGCACCTCACCGAGCCACAGAAATCGACGGTGCACCAGGCTTGCGCTACGGTAACGCGTCTTGTTCGCCGCCACGGTGTTGGTCAGGCTCGGTTCGACGCCTTCGCGGTTGAGGTCGCCGGCAGCGAGGATTGCGGTCCAGGAACCGGCGTACCGGTCATTCAGCATGGTGCCGAGCGTCCAGACCTCGGCGTCGTTGTCGAAACTGTGACCAATGGTCCGACCCCGGTAACGGTAGCCGGTGGCGTAGATCGGGTGCTCATAACAGGTGTCCGGCTGGCCACCGCCGGTGATATTGCCGCCACAGAGGGTGTCGGAGACCTCGAGATACACCCGATAGTCGCCCAGCGCACCGAACTCACCCCAGGTCTCGATCCCGGCCTGCGTCAGGAACAGCGAGGGCCGGAAATCCTGCTCGTCTTCGCCGATGCGCTGGGTATAGAGGGCGACGGGCCAATCGAACGAGCTGCCGGTCAGACGGATGTCGTAACCGGCAAGCTGGTTGCCCGGCTCATCCTCGGCGGCCACGTTATCGCCCGCGTTGTCCTTGCCGGCCAGCAGGTCTGTGAACGTACTGAAGTCGCAGGGGCGGCCCTCTCCGCACCACATCGCCGTGCGCGACAGCCCCACCTCCAGCCAGCGGGCTGGTCGCGACGTGAACCGCATGCCGAAGAAGCGGGCGTTGGAGATCGCCCGGTCGTTCTCCAGAAAACCCCAGATCGTGACCAGATCCCAGTGGCCGATCCAGCGCAGCCACCTCGATTCGAAGGGCGCGGTCGAGTTGCGGTCGATGGTGAAGGCGGGAATCGGGCGGGCGTTGTTGGAGAGAATCATGCTGCCCTGCCAGCCGGGCCCCCACCAGCGGTCCGTGATGGCGCCGGCGAACATCCAGTTGCCGAGCGCAAGCCCGACGTAGCTGCCGTCGAACCGCAGCTCGCGATCGTCATCCGGATCATGGACAAACTGGGTGACGAGTTTCACCGCGGTGCGATTGCCCATGCGCTCCAGAGCGGCGGAGGCCTCGACTTTCTCCCGCGGCAGATCCTCGAAGTCGCGGATCAGGCGCCCCTCACTGCCGCCGCCGGCTTCCGCCTGCAACCGCCAGCGGCCGCCGACCCGGGCCTCGCGCACGCGGGTCTGCACGCGTGCGAGCGCCGCGGCGGCGGACTCGGGAACTTCGTCCCGCTCGGCGATCTGGGCGGCGATATCGCCCCAGGACAGCGGCCAGGCCGTCAGCGGCGCGCCGATCACGCCGGCATCGGCCAGCAACTGCAGGTCGTGCCGCAGCCCGCTGTCGCCTGGGTCGATCCAGGGTTCCGCGCGCAGGCCGGGGCTGGTCATGGCCATAAGCAGCGCCGCGGCCAGCGGCAGCAACCGGAAGGGGTGAGTCGGCATGTGGCGGATCAGGTTTGTGTGCCGTCGCGCATGTTGCCTGCGGTGGGTCAAAAAGCCAAACGCGGGGTACGGTCCCGCCAGGCCATTTCCGTCGGCAGCAGCCCGGGCGTGGGGTCGCGGCTCGCGCCGCTCCTACAGCGCTTTCTTCAGCGCTGCGGTCGGCCAGCGCCCGGCAGGAGCGACGTGAGTCGCGACTACCGCTTCGTTCGGTGCTGCGACAGCATCTGTCGCGGCTCGCGCCGCTCCTACGGCGCTTCTCCAGGCATCCCTACAACCGCTCGGCCTGCCTGCGCAGGGCGCTGCCGAAGCCGGCGTCGTCGTAGAGCGCGCTCAGGGTGTCGAGCACCGGTGCCCGCCGGGCCAGCGAACGGCGGTCGACCTGCACGGGGGCGTCGCAGCGCACGCCCGTCAGGCGGCGCGCGATCTCGACCTTGTCACGTTCCTCACGCAGCCGCTGCGGCAGGAGCGGCGCGCCGCGGAACTTCATCTGCCCCACGGCTTCGAGATTCGCGTAGATGTCCTCCACGGTGTCGAACCGGCGCAGCAGCGCCGCTGCCGTCTTTGGGCCGACCCCGCGCACGCCCGGGATGTTGTCCACCGCGTCGCCGGTCAACGCCAGGAAATCCGCGATCTGCTCGGCGCGAACCCCGAAGACCTCCGGCACCTGCTCGTAGGCGACACGTCGGCCGGAGGGGTAGTCCCAGAGTTCGTCGCCCGGGCGCAGGCACTGGGCGAGATCCTTGTCGCGCGAAAGAATGGTGATGCTGCAACCGGCCGCGCGCATCTGTGTGGCCATGGCCCCGATCAGGTCATCGGCCTCGAAGCACGGGTCAGCGCAGTCGGTCAGGCCGAGCGCGCGCGTCACCGCGCGGCAGCGGCTGAACTGCAGCTTCAGCTCCGGCGGTGCCGGCTCGCGGTTCGCCTTGTACGGTGGGTAGATCGCGGTGCGCACGCAGCTCTCGCCCCGGTTCTCGTCGAAGGCGACAGCGACGAGCTCGGGCCGGACGTTTTCGAGGAAGTCACCGAGGAAGCGCGCGAAGCCGTACAAGGCGTTGACCGGGTTGGCGTCCGGGTCGGTCATCTCGGCAGGGATCGAGTACCAGGCCCGGAAGACGAACACGCTGGCATCGATCAGGTAGACCATGCGCGCGATTATGCGCCGCCATGCCAGCGACCGCGACTTCCGTTGCGGCCGGAAGCGGGTCGCGGCTCACGCCGCTCCTACCCCGCTGCGTTCACCGTCACAGCCAGACGCGAGTCGCGGCTCGCGCCGCTCCTACCCCGCTCCGTTCACCGTCACGGCCAGACGCGGATCGCGGCTCACGCCGTTCCTACACTGCTCCATTCGCCGTCGCGGCCAGATGCGAGTCGCGGCTCGCGCCGCTCCTACCCCGCTCCATTCGCCGTTGCGGCCAGAAGCGGATCGCGGCTCACGTCGCTCCTACACGGCTTCATTCGCCGTTGCGGCCGGAAGCGGGTCGCGGCTCACGCCGCTCCTACACTGCTGCGTTCACCGTCACGGCCAGACGCGCCTTGTAGGAGCGACGCCAGTCGCGACAAGCGCGAACGCCAGGCCGCGTGTAAAAACGCAGAAGTGGATGTCCCGCCGCAACACTGGGCGTCCCTGAGTTTGCTCAGTTGTGATGTCCCCGCTATCGCGATGGGCAGCAAGAAGGCGAGCGGTGCGCTCCTCAGGGTCTGTGAAGGGCGCACACTAGGGGTCCCGCCGCAACGCCTCCGGACCGAGTGGTCCCGTCTGAAGCCTACGAGGCGGCGACTGAAATCCTGCGGACCGCCGCCAAGCCATTCGCGCTGGCGCATGTGTTGGCTCTCTCTCCTCCATTACACCGTGTGGCCGTAAAGGCGTAGGCGTCGGACCGGTGTGGCCGGGCGGTCGGGTGTTGTGGTAGTTGGACTGCGTGAACTCCCAAGCCGACAACTTTGACGACGACCAGGAAGCGACCGCCGAGGGCATTGCCGACATTGAGGCAGGCCGGACTATCAGCCACGAGGCTGTGAAAGCCTGGCTATTGTCGTGGGGAACGCCGAACGAACTGCCGCCCCCCAAGGTTGGCGATTAGCTGACGGCAACATCGGAAGGCATGTCGCTGAGCTACCCTTTTGGCGGCCCCCAAGCACCTCATGCGACCCCTTTTGGCGTAGGCCGATGCGAGCGTCTCCTTGGAGGCATCGCATGCAGCAAGGCACATTATTCACCCGGCGGACGGTCGAGCGACATTTTCGCAAACATCAAGCTCGCTGCCCGCCGGAATACCGCGAGATCCTCATCGAACGGATTCTGGCCAAACGGTGGACAGAAGCCTCGCTAGGCAAGGTCGTCGGCATTGTGGCCTCAACCTTCGCCCGCCACCAACTTACCGACTACGATCGACTTTTGGCGATCTCCGGTATGGCTCGCGCCGAGGCGCGGTTAATTGTCAGCCGCGAAGTAAGCGACATTCTAGAAAGCTGGCGCAGCACCGCGCTCCCCTAGCCAAATCGGTGGAGCGAGCCGCGCGCACGCTTATCCGGGCGTTCAATCTACTGGCTCGCCACGGAGGGGGCGGCTTGATTGGGCAGGATCCCCTTCACGCATTGGCGGGTGAAACTATGATGCTGCGACCAGCGCCGTCATGGGGAGCGGCGGGGCGGGACAGGTTCGTCGTCATGGGCCGGCTCGATACCGACAGCGGCTCTGTCTACTGCTTCGAAATCTCTCGCCGGCGAAAGACCGAGAGCATCAGTCTGGGCCTAGCCGAGCAACGACTTCAGCGTCACGAGGAGCCAGAGCAGACTGGCCAAACTGACCGCACCGGCGATCAAGCCGAGGCAGGTCAACGAGCCCGGCCGACTGGCCGGGCCCGTAGGTTTGTGGTCGGCCGATCTCGCGCTTCCGAACGTCGCCGCGGAAATGAGCCTCCAGGTGCTCGCCTACAATCTACAGCGCACCATCGCCATTCTTGGGGTCCGGCCGATGATCGCGGCGATCCAGGGGTGAGCGGCGCGGCTCGACTCCGCCCAAAAGACCTGCGTCGACGACGTGCATGAAGCTGCACGCTATTGCCGCGCAATCATTGCGGAACTCGCTCCAGCAGCCGAGCGCACCCGAGGCGGTCTCCTCAAAGATGCGCTCACATCCTGCCTTGCTCAGCGCATCGAGTTGCAGCGCGTGGGTCTGATCACGTGTCGAGACCCTGGCGTACCCCACCAACATGCCGTTCCCCTCTCAAAACACTTAGAAACATAGATCGGTGAGAGACGGGAAGCGAGGGACAGTTTTGAGAGATCTTAGATCTTCAGCAGACTGCTGTCTTTTGCATCTCTCATAAACGGATGTTTTTGAGAGAACTATCTTCGGCCTTCACACGCACGAAAGGCGGCGAAGCTCCGCCGTTAATCCGTCCGCCGGAGATCTCGCCCAGGCAGGCCGAAGGCCGAGCAAGCCTGACAGGCCCGAAAAGCCCGGCACGGGCGTCGGCGGCGATGACGGCGGCGGCATTATCCAGGGTTGATGATGGAAGTGGAGGATATCGACAACCTCTCGCGCAACCAAGAC
>WYBE01000029.1 GCA_011526045.1 Nevskiales bacterium
CTAGGAGTCTGGGCGGCAGAACCTACTGACGAGTGGAGTGAGGTGAGGTAGTTTGCAGCGATGGCTGCAAGTTACCTTCCGTACGATCCGCAGCAGATGCTGCTGCTGCCCGAGGCGATGCAGGACTGGCTGCCCGAGGGCCACCTGGCGCACTTCATCAGCGACACGGTGGATGAGCTGGATTTAAAGGCGTTCCACGCCCGCTACGAGCAGGACGGCCCGCGCAACCAGCCGTTTCACCCGGCGATGATGGTCAAGGTGCTGCTGTACGGGTACGCCACCGGGGTGTTCAGCTCGCGCAAGATCGCCAGGAAGCTGCATGAGGACGTGGCCTTTCGGGTGCTGGCGGCGGGCAACTTTCCGGCGCACCGCACGATCCGGGACTTTCGGGCAATCCATCTGCAGGAGTTCTCGGAGCTGTTTGTGCAGGTGGTGCGCTTGGCGCGCGAGCTGGGGTTGGTCAAGCTCGGCACGGTAGCCATCGACGGCACCAAGGTGAAGGCCAACGCCAGCCGCCACAAGGCGATGAGCTACGGGCACATGGTAAAGGCCGAGGCCGAACTGAAGGGACAGATCGAGGCGCTGCTGGCGCGCGCGGCGCGCACCGACGAGGCCGAGGCCGACGAGCCGGAGCTGGATATTCCGGCCGAGATCACGCGGCGCAAGGCCCGCCTGGAAGCGATCCACGCGGCCCGCGAGCGGCTCGAACAACGCCAGCGCGAGGCCGATCGGCAACGCGGGCGCAGCCCCGAAGATGATCGACGCCCGCGCGGTCCGGACGGCAAGCCCAGAGGCGGACGCTACCAGCGCGAGTTTGGAGAGCCCGCGGCCAAGGCGCAGGAGAACTTCACCGACCCGGACAGCCGCATCATGAAGCGCGCCGGTGGGGGCTTTGATCCGGCCTACAACGCGCAGACGGCGGTGGACGAGAGCGCACACCTGATCGTGGCAGCCGAACTGGACAACGCGGCACCGGATACGAAGTGGCTGCTGCCGATGATCCAGGCCGTCAACACCAACTTGGGGCAGCTGCCCGAACTGGCGCTGGCTGATGCCGGCTATCGCAGTGAAGAGAACCTGAAGCATGCGCCCGTCGAAGTGGTGGTGGCGCTGGGGCGGGAAGGCAAGCAACACGCACAGATCGATCCGCAGACTCACCCCCACACCGCGGCGATGGCCGCGAAGCTGCAAACTGCGGCGGGCAAAGCGGCCTACCGCAAGCGCAAGTGGATCGCCGAGCCGCCCAATGGCTGGATCAAGAGCGTGCTGGGATTTCGCCAGTTCAGTCTGCGCGGGCTACACAAGGCCAGAGCCGAGTGGCGGCTGGTGTGTCTGGCGCTGAACCTGCGGCGCATGGCGGTCATGGTGACGTAAGAGAGGCGCTGGCCTGCAATACGGCCATGCCGGACCACTTCAAGGACGCACATCAGTCGATCGGCGCCCGCAGCGGCACTGATGACGCTACGCCATTCCCTCACTCAGGGAAAACCAGCGCTCATCAAGTGCCGCAAAGACTCTGCCGCCCAGACTCCTAGCCCGTAGTGCGGCTCTTCAGCTCGTCGACTTCGGCGCGCAGCGCGCTCACCTGCGCCTCGAGGCGGGCCAGCCTGGCGTCATCGGCCGATGCGACAGCTTGTGCCGCGCTCGGCGCGGGTGGCGGTGCGGCCGGCAGTGGCGCGTCCTCGCCCGCTTCGATGTCGCCCGAAAACAGGTGGGCGTACCGTGCGTCGCGACGGCCCGCCTCGCGCGCGAGACGCACGACGAGCGGGCCACTCTCGCGGCCGGCCAGCGCCTGCAGCGCGGTCTCGATCTCCGCCGGATCGCCGAGCGGCGCCATGCGCGGCACGCGGGTGCGCAGTTCACCCGGTGTCTGCGGGCCGCGCAGCAGCAGTTCGCAGACGATGCCAAGCTCGACCGGCGTGAACTTGAGCGAGCCGTACTCGGTGTTGCAGAAGCACTGCTGGTACTTCGGCACGCGGCTGCCGAACCCGGCGCGCTCGATCACCAGATGCTTGCGCGACAGCGCATCCAGCGTCCGCTGCACTTCGGCCTCGTCGAGCGCGAGAACGGGATCGCGGTTGCTCTTCTGGTTGCAGGCATTCGTCAACGCGTTGAGCGACAACGGGTACTGGTCCGGCGTGGTTACCTGCTTTTCGATGAGGCAACCGATCACGCGCGCTTCGATGGGGCTGAACTGGATTTTCATGACACGCAGCGGCTCAAAGCGAACAGTATATAGAGCATGCCGCCGATGAACATCGCAAGTCCAATGCGTGAGCGCCGCTTCACCCGCCTCGTCAGCTTTTCTTCGTGCTCGCTGGTGACCAGCAACGGCCGGCCGTCATCGGGACGGCGCAGCTCGTGCGTGATATGCGCATCGGGCGCGGCGGCGGCCTCCCGCCGGCTGCGTTCCGCGGCCTGCGCGGCGTCCGTTGCAGCGGCCGCACGCGCAGCGAGGCGCGCGTTCTCCCATTCCGCCGCGTCGATCCGCCCGTCGCCGTTGGCATCGAAGCGCGCGAGCAGGTCCGCCTGGTTGCGCTTCCACACGCGCAGCAGTTCGACCTCGGCGTGCGCGGCGGCGATGCTGCCCGGGGCGGGTCCGGCGAGCGGCGGATTGCGGCGCACGAGGAATCCGAGCGCGTAGAGCGGATCACCGTCGCGGATGCGCCAGATCCTGTGTCGGCGCGACGAGCCTTCCTTGACGATCGTCTCGGGCTCCTGCTCCTCGGCAATCTTCGCCTCGCCGGGCACGATCAGGCAGAAGCCGGTTTCATCCTGCAGCGCGAGCAGTTCGGTGCTCGATACGCGTTTCTCGACGTGCCAGCGGTTGTTGTTCCTGAAGCTGCCGCGCTTCTCGGTGACGACGTGGAACCACAGGCATTCCTGCATCTGGATCGGATCGCGTACCGGTGCGCCGCCCGCCGCGCGGGCGGTACCGGCCAGCTCGACATAGCCCTTGGCGGCGGTCGCGACGCGCGAAGTCGCCGTGCCTTCCATCAGGCTGGCGGCGCGCATGTAGCGTCGCCACATCACGTAGCCGCTCGCGGCGATGGCCACGGCGGCCACGAATGCCTGCCCGTCGTCAGCCATCCGCGAACTTCAGCAGCGCGGCCGGTCGGAACTTGAACCAACCGGCCATCAGCTTGTTCGGGAAACGCTCGATCGTCACGTTGTTGATGCGCACGGTCTCATTGTAGAACTCGCGCCGATGGGCGATGGCTGTGTC
>WYBE01000030.1 GCA_011526045.1 Nevskiales bacterium
CGGCGCCCTCGCCCGCCCGACCGCCGAGGCAGATACCACCCGGTATCTGCCTCGGCGGATCGGCCGCACGATCATCACCGTCTGGTTGAATCTCGACGCCACGTATTTCCAACTCACGACACTAGCGTTCGAGGCGACCCGGGAGTCGGGCGCCTGTCCACTTCGACGATTATTCGCCTCGTTTTCGACGACGGGCTTACCGCAAGCTTACATCTCGGTAATTCGCGGGAACCGATACGGCCGGGGGCAGATGGCGCTGCAGATCCAGTACGTCATGAAGCAGGCGCAAGACCTCGATCACGTTGCCGTCCGGCGCCCTTGCGACGCGGAACATGACGAAATGACGCCCTCTGCGGCCCTGGCGGGCGACGTGCAGCGCGACAGGCCCGATGCCGTGGTCGGCGCGGTGCACGACCTGCTGCACCGTTGATCCGCCTCAGTCCGGCTTGAAGCCCGTCATCTTCACGATGCGCGACCACTTGGCCAGGTCGTCGCGGATCACCGCCGCGAGCCGTTCGGGCGGCACGCAGGACGCGCTGCCGCTGAACGGCGCTCATGGGGATGACCCCTGTGGATTGCCCGCGGAGGACTGCGTCACGCCGCGGCGTTCGCGCTCCGGTCGGTCAGGCAAGCGGCGATCCCGGTCCGGCAAGGTGTCGGTTCGAGCCCATGGGCCGCTTCGATCTTCCCGCTGTCGAACAGGTAGTCGTGCTCGAACTGGTACATCATCTCGTTGTTCTGCCTCAGCACCGGCACGAACAGCCCCATCAGCCGCAGCACCCAGCGAGGCGCAACCTGCATCCCGTAGGGGCGTCCCGCCAGCTCGCACGCCAGGCGCACGAACCCCTCTCCGGTCAACGGCTCCTTCGTGGTCGGCACGTGCCACGTCTGCCCGTACGCCTGCGCGGACTGCCCGAGCACCGCCACCGCCCGGCCCGCATCGGGCGTGTAGGTGAACGTGTGCAGTGCCTCCGCGTTGCCGACCCACTGCGGCGTCTTGCCCGCCTTCAGACGTTCGAACACGGTGACGTGCGGGAAGCTCTGCACCGCGCCGGGTCCGTAGAAATCCGCCGATCGCACGATCATCGCCTGCAGGTTGCCAGAGCGCATCTCGTCCAGCAGCATGGTCGCGATCCGGGCCCGCACTTCGCCCTTGCGGCTGCACGGGTTGAACGGCGTCTGCTCCGTCATCGGGCCGTCGACCTTGCCGTAGGCGTAGACGTTGTCGAAGAAGACGAGGCGGCAGCCGTGCCGCTTGCAACCGTCGATCACGTTGCGCATCACCCGCGGCCATTGCGCTTGCCAGACCGCGGCGTCGTACTTCAGCCCCGCAACCAGGTAAGCGACGTCGCTGCCGGCGATGGCCCGGGCGGTCGCCTCGGGATCCAGCAGGTCCGCTGCGACGGTCTCATCGCTCGCGTTGATCCGGCGCGGATTGCGGCTCACCTGCCGGATCCGGTCGGTCGAGGCCGAGAGGCTGCGCGAGAGTTCGTGACCGATGACGCCATTGGCACCCAGAATCGTCTGCATAGCTTCCCTCGCGAGTCTCAGCCATTGTAAGTGCCGGCCGAACAGGTCCAGGACCACCGTCAGGTGCAGCCCGATCGACGCCGGTCCGTGGTAGCCGCTCGCGCTCGCGCCCGATACCTCGCAGCTCAGCGACACCGGCCAGCGCGTTCGGTGCTGCTCGATCCGGGCGTGCTTCAGTCCTGCTGCTTCGCGAAGCACGCCGTCGCAGTGAGTGATGCGCCGGCCTCCGGTAGGATGCCGAAACGAGTCGGCGC
Source organism: Nevskiales bacterium (assembly GCA_011526045.1). Taxonomy (GTDB): domain Bacteria; phylum Pseudomonadota; class Gammaproteobacteria; order Steroidobacterales; genus QUBU01. The sequence goes on from WYBE01000030.1 coordinate 1,785, forward strand.
GACAACCTTGCCGCGCCTCACGCACAGGAATGCCTGAACCCACGCTTTGATCGCTCACTCACGCGGCGTTGCGGCGCTTCTCGCCGCAACCGTTTCCAACCTGCCGTTCGGTACCCTCTACGCCTTCAGCGTCTTTCTCGCGCCGATGGAGGCGCTCATCGGTGCGCCCCGCGCGCAGATGAGTTTCGTCTTCGGCCTGGCCACCGTGACGCTCACGCTGGGCATGAATGTCGCCCCACGGCTCTACCACCGGTTTTCGCCGGGTTCGCTGGCAGTCGCCTGCGGCCTGTCGAGCGCCGCAGGTTTGTGGCTTGCCGCGCAGGCGTCGAGCATCGTGCAGTTCGCCCTGGGCTACGGACTGCTGTTCGGGCCAGGCGCCGGCGTCGTCTTCATCCTCGGACAGCAGGCCGTCAACCAGACCGTCGGCGAGGCGCGACGCGGGCTTGCCAACGGCTACGTCGTGAGCCTCTACCCGCTGGGCGCCATGCTCGGGGCACCGATCTTCGGCTGGTCGATCCAGGCGTTCGGCGTGCGCGCCACGCTCGCGGGCCTCGGCCTGGCGGTGGTGCTCGGATGCACGATCGCCGCCGCGCTCGTGCGCGCCGCTGCGATCCGCATGCGCGATGCCGACGCCGCCGATGACGGCGGGCGCCGGCTCGGACCCACCTTCTACCTGCTCGCCGGCGTCTTCTTCCTCGCCGCAGCCGCAGGCCTCACCGTCCTGAGCCAGGCTGCGGCGATCGTGCAGGCCTATGGCGGAGCCGCCGCGCTCGCGGTGGGTGCGACGACCTTCATCACGGGTGCCGTGGGTGCGGCCCGCGTCACCGGCGGCTGGCTCGTCGATCACTTCAGCGCCGCACGCGTGGGCATCGGCGCGCACGCCTGCTCGCTCGCCGGCGCGCTGATGCTGGCCGTCGTTCCGACACCGGCAACGGCCGTGTTCGCGCTTGCCCTCATCGGCATGGGCTACGGCATCGTCTCGGGACTCATCGCCGGTGCAATCGCGCAGTACTGGCACAGGAACGCGTTCGGCTTCGTCGCCAGTCGACTCTACATCGCCTGGTGCATGGCAGCGATCAGCCTGCCGGTGCTGGCCGGAGCGCTGTTCGATCACAGCGGCAGCTATGCAGGGGTGGTGTGGATGGCCGCGGGCATCAACGCACTGGGCATGCTGATCGCACGCCGGCTGCCGGCGCGCACGTAGCGGTGAGCGTTGCACGAGTTGCTCGACGCCGACCCGCCCATGCTCGACGAGTGCCTGCTCCCCCATCTCCGGCCCGAGGCGGGCGCGACGGCGTCTGCCTGTCCCGGCGCTCGATCACCGAGCGCACGTACTCGGGCACGGAGTAGCTGCCGGGCTGCTGCGCCAGGCGGTGCGAGATCTTCTGCCCGAGGCCTGGCTTCGATCTGCGCAGCCGACAAGCCCGAGAGATTGGCCAGCGTTCGTTTGCGTACCTACGATCCCTCGCGATACGACTCGCGCAGTAACACGGTGGGTGGCGAGCCGCGGTTGGGGACGACGTGGATATACATGCCTACACAATCCAGCCGGCAACTACGTCTATCTCATTGAGCTGACTCGGATCAGATGGCCGCAAGCGGCTCGGTTGGGCCGGAACTTCGGACTAAAGCGTCGCGCCCGCACCCTCCTCCCCGCACGCAGGCAGACGTTGCAGCGACGTCTGCGAGGTATGGAGAACGACATGGTGAAGGTCATCCGAGGCGAGTCCAAACCCGACGACCCGATCTTCGGCGAGGGCTGGAGCGTTCACAGCGCGCCGCCGCACCCGTCGCAGCGCGGCGTTCCGCCAGGCCCGCCACCGACACCGACGAGGAGATCGCCGAGCAGTACAGACTTGAGCGACTCAGGCGAACTCCGGCAGCGGTACCACTTCGACGCCGTCGGCCAGCCGATAGCGCCGCGTGCCCGAGTACACCACGTACAGTGCATCCAGCGACAGATCGACCAGCGCCGTGCGCATCGACGGGCTCAGACGAGGGGCATCCGCCCGCTTGAACTCCACACCCACGCGCTTGCCGTACTTGAGCATCAGCAGGTCAAGCTCGGCACCGGCATGGGTGGCCCAGAAGTAGGCTTCATCGGGCTCGCTGATCCGCAGCACCTGCTCCAGCGCAAAGCCCTCCCAGGATGCGCCCGCCCGCGGATGGACTTGAAGGGCATCCGCGCTGCGCACTCCGAGCAGCACATGCAGCAGACCGGTATCGCGAAAGTACAGCTTCGGCGCCTTGACCTGGCGCTTGCCGATGTTCTGATGCCATGGCTGGAGCTGGCGCACCATCAGCGCTTGCGTAAGCCAATCGAGATACCGTCGCACCGTCGGCTCGCTGACGCCCATCGATCTCGCCAGATCGGCCGCGTTCCAGATCTGGCCGTGCAGATGCGCGAGCATGGTCCAGAAGCGCAGCATCGCAGGCGCCGGAACGTTCACCCCAAGCTGCGGCAGATCGCTCTCGACGAACCGATTGATCGCCTGCACGCACCATGCGGCCGCATCGGCATCGTCGACAGCGAGAAAAGCCGGAGGGAATCCGCCGCGCAGCCAAAGACGGTTCAGAGATCCGGCGCCGACTTCCGACAGATTGAAAGGCGTCACCTCGATGACCTCCACCCGTCCCAACAGAGATTCGCCAGCCTGACGCAGCAACTGCGGGCCGGCGCTGCCGAGCAGCAGGTATTGACCCGGCCGATTGCTCCGGTCGATCAGCACCCGCAGGATCGGAAACAGCTCCGGGGAACGCTGCACCTCATCGATGACGACCAGGCCCTGCAAATGTTCCAGCGCGGTTCTGGGCTCCGACAGGCTCGCAGCGGAGGCTGGATCCTCGAGATCGAAATAGTTCGGGTGGCCGAGCGGCAGGAATTGCCGGGCGAGCGTGGACTTTCCGGCCTGGCGCGGCCCGACCAGCACTACCGCCCGCGCTCTGGATAGAGCGTGGCGCACACGCTCATGGAGCCTGAGTCTGCCGATCATGCCGGCAATCTACCAAACCTACCATGAAATGCCAACATGCGATGTTCGAATTTCAAAGTCCGATTGCGCCGCTACAACACCGACCCCAGCGAACGCCGCAGCTCCTCCTCATCGCGTCCGCGAGCGTGCGACATAGGCCTGCAGCTGATCCTCGCCGATCCTGCCCACGTCGAAGTAATCGGCCAACGGATGCGACAGATAGAAGCCGCTGACGCTGGGGGCCGGCAGCATCGCCATGCTCTCGGTCACCGACATGCGGATCTCGTCGGCGCGTAGCGCATCGAACAGCGCGCGCTTCACCGTGTGCTCGGGGCAGGCCGGATAGCCGGGCGCGGGCCGGATGCCGCGATACTTCTCGCGGATCGGATCTTCGTTGCTCAGCCCCTCGTCGGGCGCATAGCCCCACAGGTCCTTGCGCACCCGCGCATGCAGGCATTCTGCGAAGGCTTCGGCCAGCCGGTCTGCGATCGCCTCGAGCATGATCGATGAATAGTCATCGAGCAGCCTGGCGAACTCGGCCTCCTTCTTCTCGATGCGCCAGTCGCCTCCGGTGCCGGTGACGAAGCGCCGGAAGCCCTTGTTGCCGATGAGGGATTTGGATTGTCGGCGTGGTAGCCGTAGGCCGCGCCGCTCGGGCTGACGACGATGCGCCTGACGCCGGCAGCGAGGCAGGCGTCGAGCACGATGCGCGTGCCGAGCGCGTCCGCGCTGAGGTAGGCGCGCTTTGCCCCGACGAGGTGCTCGAGCATCGCCGCGGCGGCGGCTGCGCTGTCGCCGGTGCGCAGGGCGGCCATCACCTTCTGCAGGTTTCGCTGTTGATCAGCGGGAAGTCCGGGGCCGCCGCGATCACCTCGGCGGCGCACACCGAGCCACCCGGCTGGATCATCGCGACCGCGCCGTCGCCGCCGCCGCCGACGACGACGACGCGAAACACGAAGAAGGCATCCGAGGCGACCACCGACCCCGCGAGCGGCAGCCCCGGTTTTGAGGATCCGGGGCGCGCGGATCTGCGCGATGCGCACGTCGCGCAGACCGTAGAGCTTTGTTGACCGTGCCGTCGATCCACACGCTGCCGCTGCCCGTGGCCGGGGGCGGCTGTAACCGCGGCTCGGTCACAGGGTCGGTGCTGCCGGCGTCCAGTGGGCGGCGTGCTTTCCCGTACAGGCATCGGACCTACGCCATGGGGCCGGTTCGCAGTCATGTGGACGATGGCGAAGCGGCGCCGACACTGAGACCGTGCGGGCAAGCCCCCGCGCAGGTCCCGCATGCATACCGCAGCAGCTCGGCCGTCGACAGGCGAGCGCCGTCGCTTGCCCGATGCTGTCCCCGTCCACTACGAGCGCCACCGCCCGGAGCGAACGGCGCTGTATCGCCTGGTCCAGCAGCACGCGGCCATCCTCGAGCGGCCAGTCATCGAGAAGATCCTGGCGCACCTGGGCCTGGACCCGCAGCCCCCGCCCAGGGGTCGGGCGCGCGAGGCGGGGCACGACCGAAGCCACCTTGCGCCGGCCATACGCCGGCCCTCCCGGGCAGCGGACACATCACGACACCGGCTGCGCAGCCTGGCGCCAGCCGCAGGCGATACATGCGCCGCATGTCGGCGCCACGCCGCATGACTCGGCGTCAACCTCGGGATCGAAGCCGGCCAGGCCCGATCCGAAGTGTCCCAGCGGGCCGAATCGTCCGAATCCGCACAAGGCAACGGCTCAGGCGCCAGTTCCAGGCCCGTCAAGCCCACATCGGCTGGCAACCCAGGTCCCAACGGGGCTTCCGAGAACCGTTTGAATTTCCTATGCGCGCCGTGGCTGCGTCGTTCCTACGCGGGCAACGGTCTGTGAGCCGGCGCGAGGTGATACAGCGCGCCCGCCAGCACTGCGACGTACACGACGACCGAGGTCCAGCCCAGCGCGTTGGTCAGTCCGGACATCACGCCCCAGAGGCTGATCGCCGCGCCGAGGACGCACCCGACGGCCGTGCCGATGAGGATGGCGCGTATCGCCGTTTCGTCGCGAACGTGGCGCGCGAGCCAGGTAATCAGCGATACCCAGACGAGAGTCGCGCCGAAGTAGCGCACCTGAAAGAAATTGTGCGGATCGGTCGCGGTTCCGTATAGAACCAGCATGAACCCCGTGGCCAGCAGGAACATCAGCCCGAAGGCGAGGCCGATGATCGCGGAGATCGAAAGATAGGTGCTGAGCTTCACGGCTCCTCCCGTACGGGGTGAATGACATCGCCGGATGCGGCGGCGTCGAAGCCAGGGGTATCGATCGAAGCGGCTATACGGTAAACGTCCCGGTCAGGGCGATCAACGCGGCCTGCTCGTCGCGCAGTTTGCGGAGATGACGCGCATCGATGTCGAGGTCGCGTCGAACGGTGTTTCGGGTGCAGGCGCCGGCAGTGGGCGGTTCGCCGCCGAGACGCGGCGAGACGACCGACTTCTGCGACTTCCGCGAGTCGTCGGTGGCCCGGATCTTCCTGGCGGCTTCCATGTTCGGTGCCGATACGGATTTCGTGCTGTTCCTGCTTCGTGAAACTCTAGGACGAGCCGCCCCGGTTTGCGATGCCCCAAATTGGGCTACCCGAGCCTGGGAATACCTGATGCTCCTCGACGCGTTGTCGGCCTGAACGGTGGTTGCCACCTCGTCGGATCGGTGGCAAATTGGCCGACGAGGGGAGTGATCCTGATCGCGGGTGTCCGAACAATTCCACCCCAAGAGGTTGGACGTGGACGCGTCGCCAGTTCCGACGAGCCTTTATCTGCACGGCGGTCCCGGGTTGTCCGCGGTCGTCGAGAGGGCGTGGTTCGGCGACTCGTTGCCCATCGACTGGTGGGATCAACCGCTGATCGGGCCCGAGGACGGGGCGCCACTCGATAGCCTCGTCGACGCGGCGCGCGCGAAGTTGCTGCAAGCCGCCGAGCGTTGCGGTACACGTGTCACGCTCGTGTCGCATTCGGTCGGTTCGGTCGTCGCTGCGCATCTGCTCGCCGATCCGCGTAATCCGATCGAATCGGCGACCTTGATCAATCCGATCTTCGATCTCGAGTTCGCGCTGCGCCGACTCGCCATCCGCGTCATGGAAGCGGGCATGGCATCCGGCGCGGCGGCCGATGCGCTCGCATCGCTACTGGGCCGGGATCACAGTGCCCGGCCGGAACTGCCGGAACTCGCCGCCGCGCTCGGTCCGATACCCGAGCGTTTTGATCTGTGGTCCTTCAGACATCTGTGTGGGTCGGTAGTACGCTTTCTGGCACCGCGATGCAGGAGCGAGTGCGATGGACAGCGTGGAGTTGTACCGGCAGCTGCTTGGGCTGATGCCGCCGTGGACGGTGGAG